>NZ_JBNYXY010000010.1:0-381039 GCF_051380895.1 Janthinobacterium breve
GGCGCCCAGGCGGTTGCGGCCCGTGTAGCGGCTGCCCTGGTTATCGACGTCGATGCTGCCGTTGAAACGCGCACCGGGCTGCACGTCGACGGTGAGGTCGGATGTGCCCAGCGAGGCACCCGGCGCCAGGGTCGAGCTCACCTGCAAGCCCGGCAAGTCGGACAGCAGCAGCAAGCGCCGCTCCAGCGGCGCCGTCGCAATCACCTGCCCGTCGAGACCGGCCAATAGCGTGCCGGCCAGGCCGTCGGACAGATTGCTCTGGTTGCGCAGCTGCACTTGCCCATACTGGCCCGGCAGCACGCTGATTTGCACCACGCCATCCTGGATGTCTTGCGCCGGCAGATACGCCTGCGCCAGGAAATAGCCACGGTTCTGGTAATAGCTGGCGACCTTGGACGCCATGGCGCGCAGCTCGCCCAGGGTCAGCTCGCTGCCCGGCACGAAACCCGTGCTGGCGATCAATTCGCTTTCAGGAAACACGGGCGGCGCCGTCACCTGCAGGCGCTGCACCGTGATGCGCGTCGTATCGGCCACGGCCGTGGCGGGCACATTGCCCTGCTGCACGCGGATGGCCGGCGCCGCCTTGGGCAGCTGTGGTGGGGCGGGAATCTGCTGCAGCTGGCTGCCGGCGCTGGGAGGATCGACAGCATAGGCAGACTGAATCGCGAGCAGCAGGGTCAGTGGAAATAAGGTGTTGCGCAAAATGATCCTCTCGGTAGCCATCATCAATGGCCACGCTAATATTATCAAAAACAGATTAAATTATTTCCATGTATCAATATTGTCACCGTAAATTAATATTTTGTCTATTAAGTGTTGAATGTTTTCAGTATTTTATTAAAACGATTTTTAAATTAAAAACAGTGATTTTTATTAAGCGATAATTACGCAAATATTTATTCATTAAAGAATAAAATAAACGGTAGTAAAAGGAGGAAAGCAAGCCATGCCGAATGGCATGGAGATAGTGCCGCTCCCATGCGCGGGAACCATGAAGGCGCATGGGACTACTGCGGTAAATGGACGCCAGGCGCTCGGGGCGTTAGCGGGAAAGTACGTACTTCGCCAGGGTCGCCGCATCGGCTACACTGATTTGGCTGAATGGCGGCATGGGCACGGGCCCCCATTTGCCGGCGCCGCCGCTGCGGATGTTCGCCGCCACGGCAGCGACGCTATCCTTGCCCTTGTATCTGGCTGCCACCTCGGCAAAACCCGGACCGACCACTTTCTGGTCGAGGGCATGGCATGCCATGCAGCCATTCGCCGCCAGCAAGGTGTTGACATCCTTGCCGCTGGCGGCCGGGACAGTCGCTGCGGCTGGCCTGGCCACGGCGGCGGCAGGTGCTGCGGCGCCCCGCTCCGCGCCATAGGTTTTCACCAGGTAATCGACCATGGCCGGCATGTCTTCATCGGCAAACTGCGCGCCGAACGGCTTTTTCATCTTCTTGACGGTCGCTTCCCAGTACGCGCGCGGCGAGGCAGGCGGCTGGCTAGACGCATACTGGGCCGCGTGGCACGTCATGCAATTGCGCTGCACCAGCTGGTAGCCGGGCAATTCGCTGGGTTTGTAGGTCGCCGTTTCCGGCGGCAAGTGGATTTCCAGCGCTCCCGCGCTGCCGGCAAGCGCCAGGGCCACGGCGGTGGCGAGTGTTCTTATCTGCATAGCATGCTCCTCACACTGCCTGGATGCGTGTGGTTTCCACCACGTTGCGCATATAACCCATGGGATTCCACAGGGCTTTCATCGGTTGGCTCTGGCCGATGCGGTTGACGGCGCGCACCATCAGCACATGCCTGCCCTTGCGCGGCGCCTTCAGGAGCATCGTCCACTCGCGGAACGAGAAACGCCCCAGGTCCTTGCCGAGTCTGGTTTCCTGCCACGTCTGGCCGCCGTCCACCGACACGGTCACCTCGCTGATGCCCTGGCCGCTGTCGAAGGCGATGCCGCGCAAGGCCAGGTCGCGCCCCGCTTTTACCTGCGCGCCATCTTGCACGCTGGTAATGAAGGAGCGCACGTTGAGGCGGCTGATGGGCGTCGTCTTGCCCACGGGCGCGCCCGGCTCGATGAAGCCGGAGCCGTTGTCGGGGATGCGGTAGCCCGTGCTCATCCAGAAGCCGTCGAAAGGCTTGTCGAGCACGGTGATGTCGCTCAGGTGCTTGACCCAGTAGGTGCCATAGAACCCCGGCACGATCAGGCGCAGCGGATAGCCGTTGAGGAAAGGAATGTCTTCGCCATTCATGGCCCAGGCCAGCAAGACGTCGCCGGCCATGATGTGCTCGACGGACAAGGCTTTTTGAAAGTCGGGACCGTCGCCCACGGGCGGTGTTTCCAGGCCATTGAAAGCCACTTGCACGGCACTGGCCGCTATACCGGCCTTTTCCAGCACGGTTTTCAGGGGAATACCCGTCCAGCGGGCATTGCCCATGGCGCCATTGCCCAGCTGCCCGCCATTCGCGCGCGGGGCAAAGAAGCCGCGGCTGTTGCCCGAGCATTGCGTCACAGCCACCACGTCGACGGGCTCGGCCAGCTGTTTCAGTTCCGCCAGCGACAGCGCCAAAGGCGCTTTGACGAGGCCGCCGATATGCAAGCGGTAGCTGTCGCCGTCTATGCTGGTGGGCAAGCCACTCCAATGGTAGCGCACGAAAAACGCGTCGTTGGGGGTAATCGCGCCTTCATTGAACACACTGAACGGCGTTTCCAGCTGGGGCGGACGGCTGGTCAGCAAGATCAGCGGGCGCTTTTGCGGAAAGGCCACCAGTTCGCGCTCGCCATTCTCAAACGGCAAGGTGATGGAAGCGGAGGCGGCGAGCGTCGGCCCCGCCACAGCGGCGACACCCAGGGCGGCCGTGGTGCGCAGGAAGCGGCGCCGGCTTGCAGGCAACAAGGTCGTGTCAGACATGTTTGAGCTCCACTTTGGTGTCGGCGGAGGCACCGCCGTTGCGGTCATCGTTGACCAGCTTCTTGATGTAGTACATGACGCTCATGATGGCCACGCTCAGCAAACCGAACCAGAACGACACGCGCTGTTCCGTATCGGACGACACGCTCATGGCGCCCAGGATCACCAGCATGGCGATGATGGTGAAATACGTCAGGTAGGGGAACAGCCACATGCGTACCTTGATGCGTTCCGGACATTCGCGCTCCAGGCGACGGCGCAGGCGCAATTGAGATATCGCAATCAGCAAGTACACAAACAGGATCAGAATGCCGTAGGAATTGACGATGAAGGGGAACACCAGGTCAGCCGACACATACGAGACGGCAATGGCGAAATAGGCGAACAGGGTGCTGAACAAAATGGCGCGAATGGGCACGCCGTTCTTGCTCAGCTTGACCAGGCCCGTGGGGGCATCGCCACGGCGCGTCAGCGCAAAGATCATGCGCGACGAGGCGTACAGGCTGGAATTCAAGGCCGACAGCACGGCCGTCAGGATGATGGCGTTCATGATGTGGGCCGCGTACGGGATGTTCATCACGGTCAGGGCGCTGACGAAGGGCGTGGCGATGGCCGGCGAATCCCAGGGCACGATGCAGACGACGACAAACATGGATCCCACATAAAACATCAGCACGCGCGTGATGACGGAATTGGTGGCGCGGGCAATGGCCTTGGCCGGATCCGACGTTTCGGCGGCGGCGATGGTGACGATCTCGGCACCCGAATAAAAGGCTGTGGCGGCGACGGCGCCGCTCAGCACCGGTCCCCAGCCGTGCGGCATGAAGCCGCCATTGCTGGTCAAAAAGCCCAGGGTCGGGATGCTGTTGGGCAAGCTGCCCGTGATGAACAGGGCGCCGACAAACAGGAAGACGACGATGGCAACGACCTTGATCGAGGCAAACCAGAATTCGAATTCACCAAAGGCCTTGACGGAGAACAGGTTGAGCACGGTCATGGAGACGAGCAAGACCAGGCTGATCGACCACGATGGCACGTCGGGCAGCCAGAAATTGACCAGCTTGGCGCCGGCGATGGCTTCCAGCGCCACGACGACGACCCAGAAATACCAGTACATCCAGCCGCTCATGAAGCCGAGGAATTTCGATACTTTCGGCTTGTCGTCGAAAGCCAGGCGCGCGTATTCGTAGAAGGAGCCGACCACGGGCAGGGACGAGGCCAGCTCGCCCAGCATGCGCATGATCAGGACGACCAGGCCGCCCGTGAGCAAGAAGGAAAGGATGGCGGCCGGGCCGGCGGCCTTGGCGATGACGCCGCTGCCGACAAAGAGGCCCGCGCCGATCACGCCGCCAATGGCGATCATGCTCATGTGGCGTTGCTTCAGCGAGTGCTGCAAGCCCGTATTGTTATGGTTGTCGCTAATCATGTGTGTCTCCTAGTAATATCTGAAGCTCGGTGCGCCCTCGCCTGCTGCGGCTGGTTTCTGCCGCGCGGCTTTGTTTTATTTGGGCAACACCGTCAAGCAGCATCGATACATCATCAAATCAGTCTGGTTGGCTGCATGCCATAAGTCAATCTGGAAATGCAGCGGCCCGGCGCGGCAGCCAGGGGGCAAGCGCGCTGGAGGATACGTACGGGTATGGCGGGTTAAAAATAGGAGCGGCGGCAACACTTGTGGCGTCGGCGCAACTCCCGGGAACGTTTTACACCTTGCCCTTCCATGGCACGAGGGTACGTTCGAGGTAGCGCATCATCAAATCAAACAGGAAAGCAAAGAAGCCGATCACGATAATGCCCATGATCACCACATCGCTGGCCAGGAACTCGGAGGCGCTGAGTACCATGTAGCCGAGGCCGCGCGTGGCCGCCACCATCTCGCCCGCCACCAGGGTGGTCCAGCCCACGCCGATGCCGATGCGCATGCCGGTGAGGATTTCCGGAATCGCGGCGCGCAAGATCACGTGCACGATGACTTGGAAACGCGTGGCGCCCATCGAGTAAGCCGCGTGGATTTGCTCCAGCGACACAGAGCTGACGCCGGCGCGGGCTGCAATCGCCATCGGCGCGAAGATGGCCAGGAAGATCAGGTAGACCTTCGAAAACTCACCGATGCCGAACCAGATGATGACCAGTGGCAAGTAAGCGAGCGGCGGCAGCGGACGGTAGAACTCGATCAATGGATCGAAGATGCCCCGTGCCACGCGATTGACGCCCATCATCACGCCGATGGGAATGGCAAACAGGCAGGCCAGGCCAAAGGCGCCAAACACCCGGACCAGGCTGGCCACCGTGTGTTCCCACAGGGTGGCGCCGCCGAAACCGGTCGTGGCCGCCATGATGAATTTCTCGTACACGGCTTGCGGCGACGGCAGGAACAGCGGTTTGACCATGCCGCTGGCCGTCACGGCGAACCACAGCAACAGCACGGCGATGACGGTAACCGTGGCGATGCGGCTGGAATTGCCCTGCCCCGGCGCGCCGAACGCTTCGCCGGGCATGGCGCAGCGGGGAGCGAACAGGCGGGCAAAAAAGCCGCCGCGCTTGGTACTGGTGGGAGGAAATCCCACGACGGATGGGCTATGCATGGGACACCTCCAGCTCTTTATTGACTGCGCGCTCTTGGTTCATTGCGCGCTCATCGCCATAAATGATGTTGAGCACCGTTTCGCGCATGGCTATGAAGTCCGGGCTCGATTTCACGGCGCGCGCATCGCGGCATTCGAGGAAGCGCTTGTTGAAATCGAGTTCGTAGGTATGCGTGATACGGCCCGGGCGGGGCGACATGACGATCAGCCGGTTCGCCAGGAACAGCGCCTCGTCGACGCTGTGGGTAATGAAGAAGAACATGGTGCTGGACTTGGCCCAGATATCGAGCAGCAATTCCTGGATGGTTTCGCGCGTCAGCGCATCGAGCGCCGCCATCGGTTCATCCATTAGCAGCATGGCGGGATTGCTGGTCAGGGCGCGGGCGATGCCCACCCGCTGCTGCATGCCGCCCGACAATTGATAAATCATATTGTCGTGAAAGTCCTTCAAGCCGACCAGCGCCAGGTTCTTGGCCGCCTGTTCGCGCCGCACGGCTTTCGGCACGCCTTGCAGCTTCAGGCCGAATTCCACGTTTTCCATCACATTCAGCCATGGCAGCAAGGCATGTTTCTGGAACACCACGCCACGGTCGGCGCCCGGCCCTTCCACCTTATTGTCGCCGAGCATGATTTCGCCCTTGGACGGGGCGATAAAGCCCGCCATCAGGCTCAGCAAGGTCGTCTTGCCGCAACCCGAAGCGCCCAGAGCGACGACGAAGTCGCCGCTATTGATGGTCAGGTTGATATTATTTAAGGCATGTACGCGTTCACCGGCCGTCTTGCCCGGATAAATCACGCTGACATCCTTGACGTAGAGATTTTCCATCGTGTGCCCCGCATAGGTGTAGTCACTTCAGTTCAACGCATTCTGTTCAGTCAGCGCGCCCGCAGGCGCGCCATCGCACAACGTTTACTTCAGCAGGCCGGCGGCCTGTGCATACTTGGGTGTCACATATTTGGCGTAATCGCTTGCCAGGGTGTCGATCTTGCCTTCGCCCTTCAAAAATTGCGCCGTGGCCAGCAAGGCTTGCGCCACGCCCCCCTTCGCGCCGCCACCGAGCCAGGCCGGCGAGGCCTGCTCTTGCAGCGATGGATAGGCGTACAGGGCCACGGAAGCGGCCACGTCCTTGGCGGCCGCGCCCGAGTGCTTGACGTTGGCTTTCACTTGCGGCGAATCGACGGTCCACGCCTTCGGATTGGCACGGTAGTCGGCGTCGGCAGCAGCCATTACCTTGACGAACTTGGCCATGAAGTCCGCGTTCGCTTCGCCCCAGGCGCGCTCGACGGCGATGCCGTCAAACGTGGCCTTGCCCTTCTTGCTCAGTTCACCGGAAGTCACGAGCACCTTGCCGTTTTGCTTGAGTTTGCTCAAGGCCGGATCCCACACGAAAGCGGCGTCGATGTCGCCCCGCTCCCAGGCGGCGGCGATCTGGTTCGGCTGCATGTTGAGCAATTTCACTTCCGTGGGCTTGATGCCCCACGTTTCCAGCGCGAACATGGTGTGGAAATGCGTGGTGGACACGAACGGCACTGCGATCTTCTTGCCGCGCAAGTCGGTGGGCTTGCTGATGCCGGCGCCATTGCGGGCCACCATCGCTTCGGCTTCATTGATGTCGTCGATGATCCAGAACAGTTGCAGATCGACGCCGCGGCTCACGGCCGCCGTCAGAGGGCTGGAACCGATGACGCCGATCTGCACGTCGCCGGACGCCATGCCGGTGGCCACTTTGGCGCCCGAGTCGAACTTGCGCCAGTTGATTTTATAGCCGGTAGTTTTCTCCACTTCGCCACTGGCAATCGCCACCAGGAAGGGACCGTTGATTTCCTGGTAGGCAATCGTCACTTCCTTGCCTTGCGCAAAGGCGGTACCGCCGGAGGCTAGGGTAACGCCCAGCACCAGGGTGCCGAGGACGGCGCGGCGCATCGTTGATAAAACCGTTTTGCTCGTATTTGTGTTCATGTCTCACTCCAAGATTTATTGTTATGTGTGAACGTGCGGGCAATCTCATCCCTTGCGGGAGGCGCCGCTGGTTGCTCTTTGTCAACCATGCGGCGGCTTAGTACGGCTACTGCTATTTAAAACACTTCATCCTTCAAGTGATACCAGCGGTACAGGAAGCGCTGGCCCAGGCGGCGGAACGGGGCGAACGCTTGCGATTCGACCAGTTCCATCATGTTCGGGTACGGCAATTTCGAATTGAAGATCGGCAAGCCCGTGTCGCTGGCCTTGCCCGCGATGCGCTCGGCCATGCGCCGACCCGCCTGCGCCGAATACATGACGCCGTTGCCGCCGTAACCGAGCGAATAGAAGATCGATTGCTTGGGGTCCGGTTGCACGATGCGCGGCATCATGTCGTGGCTGACGTCGACCCAGCCCCACCACGAGTAATCGATGGCGATACCGGTCAGCGCGGGGAACTTGCGGTGCAGATCGTTGATCAAAAACTGTTTGTATTTGTCGTCCGGCGCATCGGCGCCCGTGATGGCGCTGCGGCTGCCGATCTGCACGCGCTTGTCCGGCATCAAGCGGTAGTAGTGACGCAAAATACGCGTATCCGTGATCACCTGATGGGTGCGGAAATTGCACGCCTCGATTTCCGCCGGGGTCAACGGACGCGTCACGAGCGAGTTCGACAAAATCGGCAGCAAGCGGTTTTTCACTTGCGGATGCAGATGGGGCGAGGTGTAGCCGCCCGTGGCCACGGCCACGGCGCGGGCACGCACCACGCCACCCGGCGTTTGCAGATAATGCACGCCATTGCGCGTTTCCCAGCCCATCACGGGGCTCGATGGGTGCACTTTGGCGCCCAGCGCACGCGCCTTGCGCAGGTAGCCGAAAGCCAGCTTGCCCGCGTGGATGCCGATGCCTTCCGGCTCGTGCAGCGCGCCGGCCGCTTCCTTGTCGTCGACGAATTCGCGCTTGACGGTGTCGGCGTCGAGGATGCGCGCGTCGTACTGGAAGATCTCGCGCATGATCTTGGCTTCCTTTTCCAGCGCGGGCATGGCTTTCGCCTTGTGGGCGATGTACAGATGGCCGCCCGGCTGCGGCTCGCAATCGATGTCGGCCGTGATCTTCTTGAACGTTTCCATCGCGTCGCACACTTCCGCGTGCAGTTTCAGTGCCGTATCCAGCCCATAGCGATCTATCCACTGCGAGCGCTTCAGGCGACCCGTCGTGCATTGCGCCTGGCCGCCGTTGCGCGTGCTGCAGCCCCAGCTGACCCGGTTCGCTTCCAGCACGGTGGCCTTGATGCCGTGTTCCTGGGCCAGAAAGATGGCGCAGCTCAGGCCAGTAAAACCCGAGCCGATGATGGCCACGTCGACATCGATGTCATGCGTGATGGGGCCGTCGTCGGCCGGCGGCTCGCCGGCCGTGCCGATCCAGTAGGTGGGCGCGTAGGCAGTGCCGTGGCCGGGGCGCTGTGCCACCAGCGGATCGAAGGCGGGATCGTAGGGCGTGCGGGCGGCGGTGCTGTTACCCATTACGCCAGGCGGGGTATCGACAGGTTTGTTCATGGTCATTCCTGGTGAACGTGCTGGCTTAAGCGGCTTGCTTGGCCGCAACGACCGGTGGGCGATCCTTGCGGAAAGCATTCTTCACGGCGATCTTGCCGTCGCGGAAAGTGAAGATGTCGACCATGCGCGCTTCGATGCGCGTGCCGTCCGCCTTGGTGCCGGCAAAGGTCGATTCCGTCACGCCGCGCTCGCCGCTGACGAAGTGTTCGGGCTTGAGCCAGGCGGCGTCGGGGAAAGTTTGCCAGGCCAGCTCGAAGCCGGCACGCACGGCGTCGCGGCCGATGAAACTCTTGCCCAGCAAGTCAGGGCCGGCCACGGCGTGAAATTCGCAATCGTCGACCATGGCGGCCATCAGGGCCTCGATATCGTGGCGATTCCAGGCATCGCCGAACGCTTGCAGAAAATCGGTGGTGACGGCGTCGGTGTGCGCTACAGGGTGGTTCATGGTGGTCTCCGTAAATCGTTTTTGATACGCTACGTTCCGTTTTTTGTCTTTTATTGAATTTAAGCCTTAAGCATGGCCTTGTCAAATCAAATAATCCAAAAAACGGGACGCCTTGTATTCTTTAATGAAATTATGATGTTTTCGTGACAATCTGTGAGAATTTGGTCACAGGCCACTCCCACAGGCTGGCTGACTTATACGTAGTCTTTGTACTTGTCCAGGTGACGGATAGGTTTGCTCAGCGCATCGCGGCGGAACGGGTCGCCCAGCTCGCGCGTGCACATGATTTCGATGATGGTGGTCTTGCCTTCATTCATCTGCATATCGATGGCTTTCTTCAAGGCCGGACCCACGTCTTCCAGCTTGTCGACCGTGATGCCTTCGGCGCCCATGGCACGCGCAATTTCCGCGAAGCTCTGGTTGTCGAGTTCACCGGCAACGAAACGGCGGTTGTAGAAATCCACCTGGTTTTTCTTTTCCGCACCCCACTGGCGGTTGTGGAACACCACGGCCGTGACGGGAATGTTGTGGCGCACGCAGGTCATCGTTTCCATCAAACTCATGCCCCAGGCGCCGTCGCCAGCGTACGACACGGCCGGACGGTGCGGTGCGGCAACCTTGGCGCCGATGATGGTCGGGAACGCATAACCGCAGTTGCCAAAGCTCATCGCCGCAAAGAAGCTGCGCGGCTTTTCAAAGCGCAGATAGCTGTTCGCCACCGAGTTGATGTTGCCGATGTCGGTCGACACCATCACGTCTTCCGGCATGGCTTTTTCCAGCTCGCGCAAGACCTGGCGCGGGTGCAGATAGCTGCCCGGTTCTTTCTTTTGCTCTTCGATCATGTCCAGGCTATACGCATCTTTTTCGTGCGTCCAGTTGGTCAACTCCTCTTCCCATGCCGCTTTTTCCGCTTGCACGGTGGCATAGCGCTCGTCGCGCGTGGCGTCGCAGTCGAGCGTCTTGCCATCCAGGCGCGCCAGGATGGCTTTCGCGGCTGCCTTGGCGTCGCCGCAGATGCCCACCGAAATCTTTTTCACCAGGCCCAGCATCTTGTTGTCCGCGTCGATCTGGATGATCTTGGCATTCTTCGGCCAGTAATCCATGCCGTGCTGCGGCAAGGTGCCGAACGGTCCCAGGCGCGAGCCGAGGGCCACGACGACGTCGGCCTGGGCGATCAGTTTCATGGCTGCCTTCGAGCCCTGGTAGCCGAGCGGACCGCACCACAGCGGGTGGCTGGCGGGGAACGAGTCGTTATGCAGATAGCTGTTGACGACGGGCGCGCCGAGGCGCTCGGCCAGGGCCTTGCACTCTGCGATGGCATCGCCCATGACGACGCCGCCGCCCGAGATGATGACGGGGAACTTGGCTTTCGCCAGCAATTCGGCCGCATCGTTGAGGCTTTGCTCGCCGCCCGCGCCACGGTCCAGGCGGTTCGGTTTCGGGATTTCCGCCTTGATTTCGCCATAGAAATAGTCGCGCGGGATGTTCAGTTGCGTCGGGCCCATTTCCGACATGGCGCGGTCGAAGCAGCGACCCGTGAATTCGGCCATGCGGGCCGGATGGGTCACATGGCCTTGATATTTCGTGAATTCCTCGAACATCGGCAACTGGTTCGCTTCCTGGAAGCCGCCCAGGCCCATGCTCATGGTGCCCGTCTCAGGGGTAATGATGACGACGGGGGTATGCGCCCAGTAGGCGGCGGCGATGGCGGTGACACAATTGCTGATGCCGGGGCCGTTCTGGCCGATGACCACGCCATGGCGGCCCGAAACGCGGGCATAGCCGTCGGCCATGTGGCCGGCGCCCTGCTCGTGCACGACGGGGATCAATCGGATGCCGGCGGGCGCAAAGATATCCATCGGGTCCATGAAGGCCGAGCCCATGATGCCGAACATGTCGGTCACGCCATTGGCGGCCAGGGTTTCCACGAACGCTTCGGAAGGCGTCATCTTTTGCGGGCCAACGGGGGCGGCTGCGGTGGCCGCTGCGGCGGCGGCTTTTTGCTCAGTCATGTCATTCATGGGTGTCTCCTGGTCTGTGGTAATGAATTACGGTAAATTATCAAAAAATCGGTATATTTTGTTCCGAAATTTGATATACAATTCAATTTAAGCGTTCAGGAATCAAAAGTCAAACAGATTTTCAAGGAAACGGTACAATTTGAGTTCGAAAATGAAATAAGCTGATATAACACTCAGTGCTACCCAACCGAGGCCACCATGGACATGATTTCATCCCCAAAACTTGAGCCGGAAAAACTGGAAGGCGACACGCCCACGATGCGTTTGTTTGCCTTGCTGGAAGTGATTGCCGAGAAAGACCAGTTGCTGTCGCTGCAAGCGCTGGTGGAAGAAACCGGGCTGCCCAAGCCCACCCTGCACCGCATGCTGCAACAGCTGGAAAGCGTGGGCGTGCTGCAGCGCGAAAGCGATGGCCGCCACTACAGCACGGGCGTGCGCCTGCGCCGCCTGGCGTCGAACCTGCTGATTAACAACACGTTCCATGGCGCCCGCCGCATGGTCTTGCGCCAGCTGGTCGAGGAAGTGGGCGAAAGCTGCAACCTGACGGCCTTCAGCGGTAGCGAAGTGGTGTATCTGGACCGGGTGGAAACGGCGGCCCCGCTGCGCTTCTACCTGCATCCCGGCTCGCGCGTGCCGGCCCACTGCTCGTCCAGCGGCAAGCTGTTTCTGGCGCAAATGACGCCCGTGCAACGGCGCCGCCTGCTGGGCCACATGGAATTGACGCGCTTTACGGACAAGACGGAAACGGACCCCGTCAAGCTGGAACGCGAACTGGAACTGGTGCGCCGCAACGGCTACGCGCTGGACGACGAGGAATTCCTGCCCGGCCTGCTGTGCGTGGCCGTGCTGGTGCCGAACCCGAACGGCCGCTCGAACCTGGCCGTGGCGATCCAGGCGCCCATCATCCGTTTGACGCATGACAAGGCTTTACATTTCTTGCCAGCATTGCAACGCGCCGCGCAAGCCCTGGCCGCCATCGAATCGGAAACCATGCCGACGACGGGCGGGGACGACGACGCATTGCAAACCGGTCATTCATAACCGCCGTAGCGCCCCGCTGCGGTTTCACAGGAGAACAAGGTGCCAGATTCACGCCAACATCCCCCCGCCGCAGCGGCGCAAACCTTGCAGTCCGTGCGCAGCCTGTTCAATATCGACAGCGACCTGCTCGTACCCGTCTTCACGGAGCGCGACGCGCACGTGCCCGACATCGACCCCGCCTACCGCTTCAACCAGGATGTGACCCTGGCGATTTTGGCCGGCTTCAGCCACAACCGCCGCGTGATGGTGCAAGGCTTGCACGGCACGGGCAAGTCCACGCATATCGAGCAAGTGGCGGCGCGCCTGAACTGGCCCTGCGTGCGCGTCAACCTGGACGGCCACATCAGCCGCCTGGACCTGGTCGGCAAGGACGCCATAGTGCTGCGCGAACAGCAGCAAGTGACGGAATTTCAGGAAGGCATCGTGCCCTGGTCACTGCAACGCCCCGTGGCGCTGATCTTCGACGAATATGACGCGGGCCGCCCCGACGTGATGTTCGTCATCCAGCGCATTTTGGAGCGCGACGGCAAGTTCACCCTGCTCGACCAGAACCGGGTCATCACGCCACACCCCCACTTCCGTTTGTTCGCCACATCGAATACGGTGGGCCTGGGTAACCTGAACGGCATGTACCACGGCACGCAAGTGCTGAATCACGCGCAGATCGACCGCTGGAACATCGTTGCCACCCTGAACTATTTGCCGCAGGAGGAGGAAACGGAGATCGTGCTGGCGCGTGTCCCCGCCATGAATGACGAGGCGGGCCGCCAACTGGCAAGCAGCATGGTGGCCGTGGCCAGCCTCACGCGCCACGGCTATGCGGCGGGCGACCTGGCCTGTTTGATGTCGCCGCGCACGGTCATTACCTGGGCCGAGAATTGCCAGATCTTCCGCGACCCGGCGCTGGCCTTCCGCCTGTCCTTCCTCAACAAATGCGACGAGGCCGAGCGGCCCATGGTGGCCGAGTATTACCAGCGCTGTTTCAACGAGGAATTGCTGGCGACGGCGCCATGAGCGCCGAAGCGACCGCGCCTGCCCCCTACACGCGCGAGCAGCAGGAAACGGATGAACTGTGCGCGGGCGCCATCCGCGCCCTGAGCGGGGTTTCCACTATCCGCTACCGGGGCCGGCGCCTGCACGACGGTCACCGCCCCCTGCCCATCCACGCCGCCCATCTGCAGCCCGATGCGGCGCTGCAGGACTTGCCATCGCTGCGCGGCGCGGCCGACAGCGTGGCCCTGCGCCTGCTGCACACGGACGCGGCCCTGCACAAGTCGCTGTGTCCGGCCGAACCCGTGGCACGCCTCGTCTTCGAACTGCTGGAACAGTTAAGAGTGGAAACGCTGGCGCCAGAGCACCACGCTGGTGTCATCGACAATCTGCGCCACCGCTACACGGCCTGGTCGCACGCGTTTTACGATTCAGGCCTGGCCGAAGGCGCTTCGGGCTTGCTGCTGTACACGGTATTCCAGATGTGCTGGTCGCGCCTGACGGCCAGGCCCGTGCTGGAAAAGACGGAAGATTTCATCGAGGCGACGCGCTGGTCCGTTTCTTCGCAACTAAGTGGCGACCTGGCGGGATTGCGCCGCCACCGATTGGCCCAGGCTGCCTTTGCGCACCATGCGCTGGCCATCGCCCACGCCGTCGATACCATGCTGAAAGAGGCGCAGGCGGCGCAGAATGACCAGCAAAACGCGGCCGACAACGCGAAAGCCCAGGCAGCCTTCAAGCTGCTGCTCGATTTCGACAGCGACAACGACAACCTTCCCGACGCCGCCCCGCTGGGCGAGAGCCGCGCCTTCAGCGACGGCCAGGGCGGCTACAAGACTTACTCCACGGCCTACGACCGCGAAGAAAACGCGGGCGAACTGGTGCGCCGCGCCCTGTTGCTTGAATACCGCGAACGCATGGATGCGCGCATCGCCAGCCTGGGCATCAACACGGCCCGCCTGGCGCGGCGTTTCACGCAACTGCTGGCCCAGCCACAGCGCGATGGCTGGTCGTTCGGCGAAGAGGAAGGCATTATCGACGGGCGCCGCCTGGCGCAGCTGATCAGTTCGCCTTCCGAGCGCAGGCTGTTCCGCAAGGAACAATTCCTGCCCCTGGCCGATTGCCTCGTCACCTTTCTCGTCGATTGCTCAGGCTCCATGAAGACGCATGCGGAATCCGTGGCCGTGCTGCTCGATATTGTGCTGCGCGCGCTGGACCAGGCCGGGATCAAGACGGAGTTGCTGGGCTTTACGACGGGCGCGTGGAACGGGGGACGAGCCAAACGCGACTGGATGCGCGCCCGCTCGCCCGCCAACCCGGGCCGCTTGAACGAACTCGTGCACATGGTCTTCAAGGATGGCGATACCAGCTGGCGCCGCGCGCGGCCCGACATCGCGGCCCTGCTGAAGGCGGATTTGTACCGCGAAGGCGTCGATGGCGAAGCCGTGGATTGGGCATGCACACGCATGTTGGCGCGGCCGGAGCGGCGGCGCATCCTGCTCGTCGTCTCCGACGGTTGCCCGATGGACACGGCCACGAATCTGGCCAACGACGAGTTTTACCTGGCGCAACATTTGAAACAAGTGGTGGCGCGCCGCGAAGCGCAGGGTGCCGTGGAAATCTGCGGCCTGGGACTGGGCCTGGACTTGGGCGCCTACTACAGCCGCAGCCTGGCCACCGCCCTGCCCGCCTCGCTGAACAATGAGCTGTTCAGCGAGATCGCGCAGCTGCTTGCCGGGCGAAAAAGATAGCGCCCTATGCCGGTGGTAGCACCGGCGCCAGCAACTGCCGGCGATGCGCCTGCAAAAACGCTTGTACGGGCGACGCCGGCCTGCCCGTCAAGCGGGTAAAGTCATCGCTGACCATGTGCATGGCATCGGTGGCCAGCCAGCGCTCGATACCGGCCAGCATCGTTGCCATCGGCGCGGGCATGCCTGCCACGATGAAATGGCGCGCGCGCTCCTCCGCATCGATGGCCACGACCTCGATGGACCTGCCGAATACCTGGGCGGCGATGGCGGCCAGCGCCGGCGCATCGAGGGCGGCGGGACCCGTCATATCCAGGATGCGGTTGCCACGGTAGCCATCCTCCAGGGCTGCCGCAGCGGCATGGGCGCAATCCTCGCGCGCCACGTACGACACATGGCCTTGTCCCATGGCCGTGCGCAACTGGCCATCCACGGCGGCAGTGCCTAGTATCACCAGCAGCAAGTCCTGGTAAAACGCATTGCGCAAGATCGTATGGCCGATGCCGCTCTCTTGCAGCAGCGCTTCCGTGGCCCGGTGGTCGTCGTTCAGCAGCGACCTTTTCCCCTCTTCGGGCTGCAGGAACGAGGTGTAGACGATATGGCCCACGCCCGCCTGGCGCGCCGCCGCGATGGCATGGCGGTGCTGTTCCAATCGCCTGCCCGTGCCGTCGATGGTATTCGTGCTGATCAACAGCAGGCGCTCGACGCCGGTGAAGGCGGCGGCCAGGCCCTGCGGCTGATCAAAATCGCCGAAACGCAAGCCGATGCCCCGCTCCTGCCACGCCGCGTGGCGCTCGGGCGTGCGGGTGATGGCCGTGAGGGCCATGCCAGGCCGGCTGGCGCGCAGCTGGATGAGTTCATTGACGACGAGGGAGCCCAGTTGGCCGGAGGCGCCGGCGACGGCGAGATGCATTGTTTTCATGTTCTTTTCCTTGTGGCGAACGCATGCGCGCCCCATGCCGGGGCGGCAACGCACGACGATGATGTATGGGAATCAAAGGCGCCATGCGGCGGCCCGCCCCCTGCGGGGCGGATCTGCGGCAGGCTTACAGGAAAGAAGGGGAAACAAGGGTCATGCGCCCAGCATGGCGCGTGGCGGGTGCCCGGTCAAGCGCTTTCGACGGCGCTTGGCCGCTGCAGGGCTAGCTGACGCAATAGCGCACGGCATGCGCTTCCATCGGCAGCGGGATTTCCCAGTTCCACAGCATCGCTTGCAGCTTCTTGTTGCTGAGCGAGGTGTCGCGCTGGCCGTTGCGTCTGAGTAATTCCTTGCGCGGCTGCTCCAGGTACACCAGCTCCACCTGCGCCTGGTATTTGTACAGCAGCTTGAGCGTCTTTTCGCGCATCAGTTTTGACAGATGCGTGGCGTTCCACACGAACGGCTCGCCACGGCGCAACAGTTCGCGCGCCCGCTCTTCCGCATAGTCTCCCACCTGCCCCTCGTTCTTGCCGTGCTTCAAGCCCAAGGCCGTCCGCGCATCGTCGAAGGACACGACGGGCAGGCGCGGATGATGCTTCTCCACCCACGTATTCTTGCCCGAAGCGGGCAAGCCCGACATCACGATCACGTGCGAACCCGGCTCCTGGAACAGGGAATAATCGGGATGCGCCTCGGCGCCGCGAAAATATTTGACGCGCGTGTGATCGTCGACAAAGACCCTGCGCTGGCCATAGCAGCCTTCCTCGCGCGCCAGTTCGCGGAACAGCTCGATGGCATCGAGGATGCGCTGCGGATCGGGACAAATGCGGCCGCGGATGTCGGCCTCGGCCAGCATGGCCAGCAGGCGGATATCGACCTGCCACGACAGTTCGCGCACCGTGAATTCCGGCGTGACGCCGCGCCGTGATTGTTCCAACGCAAAGAACGGTACCTGATGCACATTGATCAGGCGGCAGATTTCCTCGCGCACGGCAAACGGCACGTCGCAATCCCATAGGGCGATGCGCGCATCGAGCGCGCCCTTGCGCGAATGGCCGGGCTGGCCGATGGCGCCCGTGACCGGGTCGATCACCGTGGTGCTGCACTTGGCCACGTCGTGCAGCAAGGCGGCCAGGAAGACGATTTCCTGTTCCGCCCGCGTCGCTTGCTGATATTCAAGCATGCCCAGCAAGGACTCCACCACCATCATCGTATGCGTCCACACGTCGCCTTCCGCGTGGTAGACGGGGTTTTGCGGCGTCGTTTTCGCCAGTTCCAGCTGGGGAAAAGCGGCCAGGCAGGCGCTGAAATCGGGCGACTGGCCCGCCAGCGGCACCAGTTGTTGCAGGTTTTTCCAGTTCATCATTTTGTACTCCTTGAGAATGCTGCCAGTTCATCGAGCGACTGGCAGGTGTGCAAGCCCAGGCTCTGCCACGTCACCAGCGGCTGCGGCGCGTACAGGTCCACGCCCTCGGCCAGCTGGTTGGGGATCAAGGGCCGCGTGCTGTGGTGCGAACCGCTGTCGAGGATGGTTTGCGTAAAGTCATGCCGCACCAGCTTGTAGCGGGCCAGCACTTGCTCGTCGTCTTCCACTTTCAGGTACAGGCCTTCCGCGTGGTCGGACTTGTCCGTCTGCTTCCAGCACAGCTCCAGCGGCAGGCGCTCGCGCGCCACCACGCCCTCGAATGCGTCGCGCCACAGCCGGGACTTGGCCAGCGAATGGCGCAGCAGCTGCCACAGCTGTTTTGGCGACGTGGGCATCAAGCCCGCATACAGCACGGGCACGGACAGCACGGGCGAGCCGGCCAGCATGGCGTGCCGGCGCGCCGTGGAGAGGAAGGTTTGGGTGCGGCGGCAATACACGTCGAACTCGTTGAAGTAATGGGGCAGCCGGTCGTAAAACACGGAGTGCTTGCTGTAAGACCATTCGCCAAACAGCACATACTGATCTTCCAGCAGATGCAGCAAGGCGTGTTCGTGCGCATGCGCCCACGGTTTGAGCAGGTTGAACTGGCGTTCGCTGCCGCCGCCCGCCAGGTAATGGCCGCGCGACTGCAGCAACACCTCGCCCGCATCGCTGAACGACACGGCAGAGTTGGCGCCATCGATTTTTTCCTCGATGACGACGTACTGGCCGGCCAGCTTTTTCAAAGGCATCTGGTCGGAACCGTCGTCGCCATCCTGCAGGCGCGAGCCTTCCAGGTGCGGCGTGCGCGGGTATTTGAATAAGGGTAAAGATTGTAAAAACATAGCGTCCCACGCCGCGTTCACCGGGGCGTGTCCATACAGGGTCAGGATGGCTGACGACGTGTTCGGGCGTGGACGATCAAGACGGTTGTCTCGGATACGTGTGCGGATAGAGCAGTGCCGCAGCAATCGGGGGCGTCAACGCGCCGAACGATGCTGCAATGAGCATTTCGTCAGCGTTAGCAGGTGATGGCGAAGAAGCGAGGCACTTTTGGCTCCAATAAGGAAGAGGTTCGAGAAAGAACGGGGAATATAACGGCAGTTTGCATATTTTGCAAGCGCCGCACGCTTAGTGCAGCAGCTGTGGCACGGCCGCCGCCATCAGCGAGAGGCCAATCAGGGTCAGCACGGCAAACGCGATGCGGCGCATGCCGCGCTGGGCGATCGGTGGCGGGTAGCGCTTGCCGGCCATGGTGGCCAGCACGCCCACGGGCAAGGCCAGCGCGCACAGCAGCAAGACTTTCGCGTCCAGCTGGCCCTGGCTACCCGCCATCAGCGAGCGTCCACCCGCGCTGATGGCGAACAAAAAGATCAGGCTGTAGCGGATGGTGGTCAAACTCATTTCCTGGCGGTAAAACTGATACACGAGGGGCGGGCCGGCCAGCGAAAACAGGCCCGAAAACAGGCCGCCGCACACGCCGCTGATGAAAAAGCTGCGTTTATCGGCCGCGCCCGGACCCGGTGGCGCCTGCAGCACGATGCTGACGCCGCCATACACGATGGCCGCGCCCAGCAACAGTTTCAGGACGGGCGCATACGCCTGGTCCAGATATCCCAATAACAAGACGCCGGCCGCCATGGCCGGCAGCAAGCCGATGCTGGCCGCGCGGATGGCGCGCCAGTCCAGGTGGTGCAAGGCGCCCGGCAAGGCTACCAGACAATTGGCCAAAGACAACAAACTGACGAGGGCCGCCAGCGCGGGCACGGGCGCCAGGCCCAGTCCGCTGGCCACGCCCATGACGATCATGCCCAGGCCAAAGCCCGTGACGGTCTGGAAATACGTGCCCGCCGCCACCACGCCCAGCAGCGCCAGCACGGGCAAGCTGAACAACTCAGCGTCCACCCTGGGCCTGCACGGCCGTGACCGCAATGACGTTATAGACGTCGTCGGCGCTGCAGCCGCGCGACAAATCGTTGGCGGGCTTGTTCAAGCCTTGCAGCAAGGGGCCGATGGCGATGGCGCCGCCCATGCGCTCGGCCAGCTTGTAGCCGATATTGCCCGCGTCGAGGTTTGGAAACACCAGCACATTCGCGCGGCCGTTGACGACGGAATCCTTGACCTTGCGCTGGGAAATTTCGGCCACGATGGCGGCATCGAGTTGCACGTCGCCATCGATGGCCAGCAGCGGGCGCTGGGCCTTGACACGGTCCGTGGCCGCATGCACCTTGTCGACGGCCGCGTGATGGGCACTGCCGCTGGTGGAAAACGACAGCATGGCCACGCGCGGTTCTTCCATCAGCAAGGCTTGCGCGCTGTCGGCGGCGGCCATGGCGATGTCGGCCAGCTCTTCCGCTTTCGGATCGGCCACTAAAGCGCAGTCGGAAAAGATGAAACCGCCCTTCAGGCTGTGGAACGGTTCGCACAGCATCATCAGGAAAAAACTCGACACCAGCTTGAAGGCGGGATCGACGCCGATGATCTGGATGGCGCTGCGCACCACGTCGGCCGTCGTGTGCACGGCCCCCGCCACGCAACCGTCGGCATCGCCCAGGCGCACCATCAGGTTGGCGTAGCACAGCGGATCTTGCACGGCCATCCTGGCCTGCTCCACCGTCATGCCCTTGGCTTGACGCAGCACAAACAATTGCTGGGCATAGTGTTCCGACTCATCGGAAATTGCCGGGTCGACCAGGCGCACGACGTCCAGGTCCAGCGCATGTTCGCGCGCCAGCGCCAAGATGGTGGCCGGCTTGCCGACAATGGTGATATGCGCCAGGCCTTCGCTTGCCGCCCGCGCTGCCGCCTGCAGCACGCGCGCATCGTCGCCCTCGCACAAGACGATGTTTTTCGGCATGGCACGGGCTTGCTCGATGATGCGGTGCAGGGCTTTCATGGGTACTCCAATTCGGTAAAAAAAGTGCCGGAGCCACGGAAGCACGCAGATGGCTCCGGCACATAAAACCCGACGCGATTGCCGGGGTCATACAAGGATAGTTCTGACTGCTTATACGTAGTCTTTGTACTTGTCCAGGTGACGGATAGGTTTGCTCAGCGCATCGCGGCGGAACGGGTCGCCCAGCTCGCGCGTGCACATGATTTCGATGATGGTGGTCTTGCCTTCATTCATCTGCATGGCTATGGCCTTTTTCAATGCCGGGCCCACGTCTTCCAGCTTGTCGACCGTAATGCCTTCGGCGCCCATGGCCCGCGCAATTTCCGCGAAGCTCTGGTTGTCGAGTTCACCGGCAACGAAACGGCGGTTGTAGAAATCCACCTGGTTTTTCTTTTCCGCACCCCACTGGCGGTTGTGGAACACCACGGCCGTGACGGGAATGTTGTGGCGCACGCAGGTCATCGTTTCCATCAAACTCATGCCCCAGGCGCCGTCGCCAGCGTACGACACGGCCGGACGGTGCGGTGCGGCCACTTTCGCGCCGATGATGGTCGGGAACGCATAGCCGCAATTGCCAAAGCTCATCGCCGCAAAGAAGCTGCGCGGCTTTTCAAAGCGCAGATAGCTGTTCGCCACCGAGTTGATGTTGCCGATGTCGGTCGACACCATCACGTCTTCCGGCATGGCTTTTTCCAGCTCGCGCAAGACCTGGCGCGGGTGCAGATAGCTGCCCGGTTCTTTCTTTTGCTCTTCGATCATGTCCAGGCTGTACGCATCCTTCTCATGCGTCCAGTTCGTCAACTCCTCTTCCCATGCCGCTTTTTCCGCTTGCACGGTGGCATAGCGCTCGTCGCGCGTGGCGTCGCAGTCGAGCGTCTTGCCGTCCAGGCGCGCCAGGATGGCTTTCGCGGCCGCCTTGGCGTCGCCGCAGATGCCCACCGAAATCTTTTTCACCAGGCCCAGCATCTTGTTGTCCGCGTCGATCTGGATGATCTTGGCATTCTTTGGCCAGTAATCCATGCCGTGCTGCGGCAAGGTGCCGAACGGTCCCAGGCGCGAACCGAGGGCCACGACGACGTCGGCCTGGGCGATCAGTTTCATGGCTGCCTTCGAGCCTTGATAGCCGAGCGGACCACACCACAGCGGGTGGCTGGCGGGAAACGAGTCGTTATGCAGATAGCTGTTGACGACGGGGGCGCCGAGGCGCTCGGCCAGGGCCTTGCACTCTTCGATCGCATCGCCCATGACGACGCCGCCGCCCGAAATGATCACGGGGAACTTGGCCTTCGCCAGCAATTCGGCCGCATCGTTGAGGCTTTGCTCACCGCCCGCGCCACGGTCCAGGCGGTTCGGTTTCGGGATTTCCGCCTTGATTTCGCCATAGAAATAGTCGCGCGGGATGTTCAGTTGCGTCGGGCCCATTTCCGACATGGCGCGGTCGAAGCAGCGGCCCGTGAATTCGGCCATGCGGGCCGGATGGGTCACATGACCTTGATATTTCGTAAATTCCTCGAACATCGGCAACTGGTTCGCTTCCTGGAAGCCGCCCAGGCCCATGCTCATGGTGCCCGTCTCAGGGGTAATGATGACGACGGGCGTATGCGCCCAGTAGGCGGCGGCGATGGCCGTCACGCAATTGCTGATGCCGGGGCCGTTCTGGCCGATGACCACGCCATGGCGGCCCGAGACGCGGGCATAGCCGTCGGCCATGTGGCCGGCGCCCTGCTCGTGCACGACGGGAATCAAACGGATGCCGGCCGGGGCGAAGATATCCATCGGGTCCATGAAGGCCGAGCCCATGATGCCGAACATGTCGGTCACGCCATTGGCGGCCAGGGTTTCCACGAACGCTTCGGAAGGCGTCATCTTTTGCGGGCCTACTGAAACGGGAGGATTCACTGCGGCTGCGGCGGCGGCTTTTTGTTCGGACAAATCGGTCATGGCTCAGTCTCCTTACGGTTTTATGAAAAATCGGTATATTTTGTTCCGATATTTGAAATACGTGTTCAATTTAACGGTTGCGAAATGCGCTGTCAATGAAAATTCATGAAAAATCGGACTGTTTCATTCCTGAATCCGGAATCCGTGACTTTGCGCCATTCCTGAAACAACAATGGCGGGCCATCCGCAACAGACAGCCCGCCATCGATACCTCCTGCGCTGCGCCTTAGAACTTCAGGCGCATGCCGGCCGTGAAGGCGCTCGAGTTATGCCCAGGCAAGGGCACGCTGCCGCCGCTCGATGCGTCGCCGACAAAGTTGCTGCCCGCGCCATCGTTGTTGATGCGCCCGTACGAGGTGTACAGATTCGTGCGCTTGGACAAGGCATAGGTGTAGCCGATGGCCAGCTGGCGCCCGCCGCGGCGCGCGTTCGTGCGATCATCCTTGCGGATGTACGAGGCCATCACGCTGCCTGCCGCGCCCACGGGCGCCGACACGCCCAGCATATAGTCGCGGAAATTCGTGCCCGCATCATCCTTGTCCGTTTCATACGCGGCATGCAGCTTGGCGGGGCCGAAGTCGTAGGTGCCACCCAGCAAGGTCACTTTTGCCGTGTTCAGCGGCGTGTCCTTGCGGTTGTCATGCGCCAGGGTCAGCACCAGCGGGCCGTTGGCGTAGTCGATGGAAAAGTCGATGGTGCGGCCCAGGGTGTTGCTGTCCGGCTTTTCACCGAGGCCGACCATAACGGCGGCCGACAGGCCGTTCACTTTCGGCGTCTCGTACATGATGGAGTTTTTCGTGCGCAGGCTGGCCACGCTCATCAGGTTGATCGAGGCGCCCGTCATGCCCGTCTCGAAGGGGTCGATATTGTCCAGCGCGGTGAACAGCGGATTGTGTTGCAAGCCGATATTCACGGCGCCGAAGCCGCCCGACAGGCCCACGTACGCCTTGCGCCCGAACAGGGCGCCCTGGCGGTAGGCGCCCGTATCGAGGTCGAGGCCATTTTCCAGCAAGAAGTTGGCTTTCAGGTTATTGCCCAGGTCTTCCGTGCCCTTGAAGCCGATGCGGCTGCCCGACTGCACGCCGGTGGCCAACTTGGTGACGGAACCTTCCGCGCCGCCGTGTTCGGACGTCAGGCCCGCGTCGAGCAAGCCGTACACGGTGACGGACGATTGGGCGCTGGCGCTGCCGGCGAAGAAGGAGGCCAGGATGGCTGCCGCTACGAGTGTGTATTTCATGTCATCTCCAGGTATTGTGGTTTTTATGGGTGCGTTCTTCAAGCAAAAAATCAACAGAAATCAACAACGGTGCTGCACATTGCTGCAAATGCGGCGGTTCAGGCGATCAGCCCGGCCATCGGCGACGAGGGCGAGGCGCTCATGGCGTTCGCTCTCCGGGGCATGCGTCCGGCCAGATAAGCCTCGCGTCCGCCCTGCACTGCCAGTTTCATGGCGCGCGCCATGCGTATCGGTTCGCGCGCCGCCGCGATGGCGGTATTCATCAAGATGCCGTCGCAACCGAGCTCCATGGCGATGGCCGCGTCCGACGCCGTGCCCACGCCGGCATCGACCAGCACGGGCACACGGGCTTGCTCGATGATCAGCGACAGATTCCACGGATTCAAAATGCCCATGCCCGAGCCGATCAAGGACGCCAGCGGCATGACGGCGATGCAGCCGATCTCTTCCAGCATGCGCGCCTGGATGGGGTCGTCGCTGCAATACACCATCACCTGGAAGCCGTCGCGCACCAGCTCCTGCGCCGCCTTCAAGGTTTCCGGCATGTTCGGGAACAGGGTCTTTTCGTCACCGAGCACTTCCAGCTTGCACAGCGGGTGGCCACCCAGCAGCTCGCGCGCCAGTTGCAAGGTGTAGACGGCGTCGCGCGCGTTGTAGCAGCCACCCGTGTTGGGCAGAATCGTGTATTTCGATGGCGGAATGAAGTCGAGCAGGTTCGGCTCGCCCTTTTCCTGGCCGATGTTCACGCGCCGAATGGTGACGGTGACGATCTCCGCGCCGCTCTCCTCGATGGCCAGGCGCGTTTCCTCGAAATCCTTGTACTTTCCTGTACCCACCAGCAGGCGCGACTGGTAGGTGGTGCCTGCCAGGGTCAGGCCGGTCGGTGCTTGGCTGGGGGTGGTGGCGTGTCTCATCGTGGTGCTCTCCTAAGTTGAACCAAAGCGGCCTCTTGTCGGGAGGATTCGCCGCAAAACGCAAAATCGACGTCGGGCCGCCGTCCCGACACGAGGTCGGCCAGCGCCCTGCCCGCGCCGCAGCCCATGGTCCAGCCCAGGGTGCCGTGGCCCGTGTTGAGGAAGAGCTGGCGGTAGCGCGTGGCGCCGATGTACGGCACGTTCGAGGGCGTGAGGGGACGCAAGCCGGCCCAGTAGACGGGGTCGCTGTAATCGCAGGCGTGGGGAAACAGCGCCTGCACGCGGCGCGTGATGGCGGCGCAGCGCACGGGGTTCAGTTCGCGCGTGTAGCCGTTCAGCTCACACGTGCCCGCCACGCGCAGGCGCGCGCCCAGGCGCGAAAACACCAGTTTATGACCGTCGTCCGTCAGCGACACGGAAGGCGCGCTGACGGGGTCGAGAATCGGATAGGTGGCCGAATAGCCCTTGCCCGGATACAGCATCAGGCGGATGCCCAGCGGCTGCAGCAACGGTGCGGAAAAGCTGCCCATGGCCACCACCACGGCGTCCGCGTGCTCGACGCGGTGGCGCCCTTGCGCGTCGATGCATTCCACGCCCGTGATGCGTTCTCCATCCACCAGCAAGCGCGTCACCGTCGTGCCAAAGCGAAAATCCACGCCGGCTGCGGCGGCGCGCGCGGCCAGCGCCGTGGTAAACAAATGCACGTCGCCCGATTCGTCGCTGGCCGTGAAGTCGCCGCCCACGATGCGGCTGCGCGCGTGGCGCAGGGCAGGCTCAATGCGGATCACTTCATCGGCGCTGACGGTGTTGCGCGGACAGCCCAAGTCGCGCAACAGCGCAGCGCCCGCTTGCGATTTATCAAATTCCTGCTGGTCCGTATAGAAATGCAAGATGCCCCGTTCCAGGTGGTCATACTGGATGCCCGTTTCGCGGCGCAAGGCTTGCAGACTCTGGCGGCTGTACTCGGCCAGGGCGACGATCTGGCGCATATTGCGCGACACCCTCGACGGCAAACATTCGCGCAGGTAGTGCAGCACCCACTGCCATTGCCGCGGGTCCAGGCGGGGGCGGAACAGCAGGGGCGCATCGTCCTTGCCCAGCCACGTGAGCACCTTGCGCAGGGTGGCGGGATTCGCCCACGGCTCCGCATGCGAAACGGAAATCTGCCCGCCGTTAGCGAAGCTGGTTTCCTGCGCGGCGCCCGCCTGGCGCTCGATCACGCGCACGTCGTGGCCCGCCTGGCGCAAGTACCAGGCCGATGCCGTGCCGACCACGCCGGCGCCGAGGACAAGGATCTTCATGGCGGGCTCGACTCGCTTAGCGCGTCAGCAGCACGGCGATGGCGACAAAGGCGGCGATCCACACCGTTTCCATCACCAGCATGATCACGGGACGCCAGCCCAGCGAGGCCAGCGACTGGAACGATGTTTTCACGCCCAGGGCGGCAATGGCAATGACGAGGCAGGCGCGCGAGGCATTATTGATCCAGCCATTCACTTCGTGCGGGATCAGGCCCAGGCTGTTGGTGATGACGAGCCAGACAAAGCCGATCAGGAAGAATGGCACCAGCGGCGGCGCGTCGACTTCGCTCTTGCCATCCTTGCGCTTGAACATGATCGACAGGCCCAGCACGACGGGCACGAGGCAAGCGACGCGCGTCAGTTTGACGAAGGTGGCCACGTCGCCCGTATGGTTGCTCACCAGATAGCCGGCGCCCACCACTTGCGCCACGTCGTGGATGGTGCCGCCGATGAACACGCCCGCTTCCGTCGGGTCAAAGCCCAGCAGCTTGACCAGCAGCGGGTAGACGATCATGGCCAGGGTCGACAGCGACGTCACGCCCACCACCGTCAGCAGGGTGAACTTTTCGTTTTCCTTGGTTTGCGGCAGCACGGCGGAGATGGCCAGCGCGGCCGAGGCGCCGCAGATGGCGACCGAGCCGCCCGACAAAATGCCTTCCGTGATGGGACGCTTCAGCCACCTGGCCAGCAGGTAGCCGAAGCCCAAAGTCGCCACCAGGCCGCCGACGACGATCAGCAGGGGCGTCACGCCGACCGAGGCGATCTGGTTGAAGGTGATGCGCGCCCCCAGCAGGGCCACGCCCGTGCGCAGCAGCACCTTGCTACAAAATTCGATGCCGGGCTTGCAGGTGGGGTCGGAGGCGAGGAAGTGGAAGGCCAGGCCGAAGAACAGCGCGTACAGCAACTGGGGGCCGCCGTAATTGCTGGAAATAAAGGTGGCCGACAGGGCGATCACCAGCGCGATGGCCACGCCAGGCCAGCTGCGCAGCACGGCGCGGGGCCGCCAGATGGCGACGGCGGAAGACAGGTAGGGAATGTTCTTGTCGACAACGCGTGTTATCGCTGAGGAGTTGGTTTTCATGCGGGTCCGCTCATAATGTTTTAAAAATTGGGACATTTCATCTCGTTTTTTAATAATACACGATGAGCTAGCGAAGTCCATGCTTTTCCATGAAAATCGAAACAGGATGTTCCGGAAAATGACGTTTTAATGATATCGGCGCCGTAAACGACGAGCGGCGCGGCCCTTTGCAGGGACGCGCCGCTGTTGCCAGTGCTTGAAAGATTACTTTTTGTTCAGACGGGTAATCAGGCTGGACGTGTCATAACGGTTGCCGCCCGCCTGCTGCACTTCACCATAGAACTGGTCCGTCAAGGTCGTCACGGGCAAGTCGCTGCCGTTGCGCTTGGCTTCGGCGAGGCAGATGCCCAGGTCCTTGCGCATCAGATCGACGGCGAAACCGAAGTCGAACTTGCGCTCGATCATGGTCTTGCCCCGGTTTTCCAGCTGCCAAGACTGCGCCGCGCCCTTGGAAATCACATCGACCACCAGCGCCGCATCGAGGCCCGCGTTTTCCGCGAAGGCGATGCCTTCGCTCAAGGCTTGCACCAGGCCCGCGATGCAAATCTGGTTGACCATCTTCGTCAACTGGCCGGAACCGGACGCGCCCATGTAAGTGACGGCGCGCGAGAACAAGGCGATGACAGGCTCGGCCCGCGCGTAGGCTTCCGCATCGCCGCCCACCATCACCGTCAGCTTGCCGTTTTCCGCGCCCGCCTGACCGCCGGACACGGGCGCGTCGAGGAAGAACACGCCCTTCGCTTGCGCCGCCGCATGGATGGTGCGCGCCGCTTCGGCGGAAGCCGTCGTGTGGTCGATCAGGATGCTGCCCGGCGCCATGGAGGACAGCAAGCCGCCCTCTTCCAGGATGACTTGATACAGATCGTTATCATTGCCGATGCAGGTAAAGACGAATTCTGCGCCTGCAGCGGCGGCCGCCGGCGTGGCGGCGCTGCTGCCCTTGTGCTGCTCCAACCAGGCGGCCGCGCGGGCCGGGTTGCGGTTGTACACGGTGACGTCGTGCCCGCCCGCCGCCAGGTGACCTGCCATGGGGAAACCCATGACGCCCAAACCGATGAATGCCACTTTTGCCATATTGTCCGTCCTGTCGATGAATGAATCCGATTATTGTTGCACAAACAGTCGCCGCCGGCAGCCTCAAGCTGCGGGGGCGCGCCGATAATACAGGTCGAACTCTTCCTCGCCATCTGGCACGAGGCCGTGACGCACATAGAAGCGGTTCGCCTCGCTACCGCGCAAGGCGCCCACGCGCACGCTCTTGCCGGCCGCATCGGCCTCGGCAAACACGCGCGCCAGCACGGCCGCGCCCATGCCTTGCCGCTGGCATCCCGGCGCCAGGTAGAGGTGATCGAGCAATAAATAGTCCGCATGCGGGCGCAACACATAAAAGCCGGCCAGCGCGTCGCCATGGCGCAACTGCCAGGTGTAATCGGGTTCGAACGTGGCCAGAAAACGCTGACGCGCGCGCTGCGGATCATAGCGGCCGATACGCTCCAGGCTTTCGCGCATGGCGGCCACGCGCAGGCTGGCCAGCGCCTCGCCATCGGCGATGCTGGCAGCAATGAAGCTCAGCATGGCGTCACAGCACTGCGCGCAAGGCCGCCAGCAGGGCTGCGCATTCGTCCACGTTGCCGATGCTGATGCGCAAATACTGGTTGATGCGCGGTGCATTGAAATGGCGCACGATCACGGAACGGGCGCGCAAGCCGGCCGCCAGTTGCGCCGCGTCATGCTGCGGGTGGCGGGCGAAGATGAAATTAGCCACCGAAGGCAGCACCTCGAAGCCCAGCGCCGTCAAGTCCGCCGTCAGCTGCTCGCGGCTGGCGATGACGGCCTGGCGCGTCTGCTGGAAATACGCTTCGTCGTGCAGCGAGGCCACGGCGCCGGCCAGGGCCAGCCGGTCCAGCGGATAGGAATTGAAACTGTTCTTCACTCTTTCTAGCGCCTCGATCAGGTCAACATGCCCGAAGGCACAGCCCACGCGCAAGCCGGCCAGCGAGCGCGATTTCGAGAACGTCTGCACCACCAGCAAGTTCGGATAATGGTCGACCAGGGCCACGGCACTTTCCCCGCCGAAATCCACATATGCTTCATCGACCACCACCACGGCATCGGGATGGTCGCGCAGCAGCGCTTCCACGCCGGCCAGCGGCAAGTCCACGCCTGTCGGCGCGTTCGGATTCGGAAAAATGATGGCGCCGCACGGCCCCCGGTAATCTTCCGGGCGGATGCGCATGGACTCGTCGAGCGCTACCGTGCGGTAATCGATGCCATACAGCTTGCAATACACGGGATAAAAGCTGTAGCTGATGTCGGGGAACAACAGCGGCGCATCGTGCTTGAGCAAGGCCATGAAAGCCAGCGCCAGCACTTCGTCGGAACCATTGCCGACGAACACTTGCGCGCTGGTCAAGCCGTGATAGGCGGCCAAGGTTTGCTTCAGTTCGCTGGCGGAAGGATCGGGGTAGAGGCGCAGGGCGTCGTTACTTGCTTCGCGCAGCGCGGCCAGCACCTGGGGCGACGGACCATAGGGGTTTTCGTTGGTATTGAGTTTGACCAGGTCGGGCAGTTTCGGTTGCTCGCCCGGGATGTAGGGGGTCAGCTCGCTGACGATGTTGCTCCAGAATCGGCTCATTGCTTTGCTCATTACTTTGGTATGGGGGCAGGATGGGGAGGGGGTAGATTACCATAGGCTGAGCAGGGTCAAGGTGGGTTGCAGCGGCGAGGGGTAGCGTGGGCAGCATCGGCATCGGCCCCAAGGTGAAGAGGGCGTGGCATGAACAACATGCACAAGCTGAGCGATACACGGGGGCGGCAAGGCGCACTAACGCAACAGGCACGCCAGCGCAAGATCGATGCATGGATGCAGCTTGCTGCCAGCCTCGGCGAACAGATCTCCGTCGAATTGCAGGCTGCCACGGGCCAACTACAGGGTGAAGGTATGGCCGACTTGCAGCGCGTGTCAGCGCTGGCGCAACGCCTGGCAAGGAATAGCAAAGCGATGCGCGATACCCTTGGGACACTGTTTGACAGCGGCGAAAAAAGCGAGGAGCATGAAGTGAAAAGCGCGGAGGATGGGGTCATGGACGAGCAAGTCAATACACTGGGCAAAGACATGGCTGGTGTGAAACTGGACGTTGCTGATTTGAAGGTCGATGTGGCCGGTATGAGGGTGGATGTGGCTGACCTAAAGAGGGATGTCACTGTTCTCAAGACGGATGTGGCTGGTCTGAAAACGGATGTTGCTTTTCTCAAGACGGATGTGGCTGGTCTGAAAACGGATGTTGCCGATATCAAGGTGGATGTTGCGGGCCTGAAAACGGATGTTACTGTTCTCAAGGCGGATGTCAGTAACTTGAAACTGGACTTGGCGGTGGTGCGCTCCAATTACGCGACCAGGTCCGATGTGGCTGAGGCGAAGTCGGCTGTTATTCTGTCTTGTGTGGGAACGATGATTGCGCTGGCGAGTGTGGCGTTTGCGGTGGCGAGGCTGGTGCACTAGCTTGCGTTCGTTGCGGCGCTGGCAATTAGAGCTTGAATGGAGGAAAAAACGCCTTGCGCTCCGCGCTTTGGGCGGTTTTTCTACCTGGATTGGGACGCTGGTGGCTTGCATCTGTGGCGGGTATAAAAAAAGCTCCCTTGCGGGAGCTTCTCTTATGTATTCTGGCGGAGAGGGTGGGATTCGAACCCACGGTACGATTTAACGTACGCTTGATTTCGAGTCAAGTACATTCGACCACTCTGCCACCTCTCCGTTTACTGCGGTCTATTCATTCAAACTGGCGTGCCGGTTTGAACGAGGCGCTATTTTAGCATGGGTGTTGTTGGGTTGGGTAGGGGTTTTATTGGCGATTTGCAACTGAGGGCTGGCAGCCAAACCAAAAAACCAAATGGACGATTCGGAGAGCTCCGCGCAAATATGCGCGGAGCTTCGAATCCCACGCGTACGCCCCGTTGGGGGCGTACTCCTCTTCGCCGCCACAAATAAAAAAAGCTCCCTTTCGGGAGCTTTCTCTATTTGTTCTGGCGGAGAGGGTGGGATTCGAACCCACGGTACGATTTAACGTACGCTTGATTTCGAGTCAAGTACATTCGACCACTCTGCCACCTCTCCATTTACTGCGGTCTTTCCTCGCATTGCTGCGAGAAGGCAAGATTATAGCAGCCGCTTGAAAAAAGGGAAGGACTATTTTACGCCTTCAAATGCGTCAGGCCGCCCATGTAAGGACGCAGCACTGGCGGGATTTCGACGCTGCCGTCTGCCTGCTGGTAGTTTTCCAGCACGGCCACCAGGGTGCGGCCCACTGCCAGGCCGGAGCCGTTCAGAGTGTGCGCCAGTTCCGGCTTGCCGGCGGTGTTGCGGAAACGCGCCTGCATGCGGCGGGCCTGGAAGGCTTCGCAGTTCGACAGGGACGAAATCTCGCGGTAGGTATTTTGCGCCGGCAGCCACACTTCCAGGTCGAAGGTCTTGGTGGCCGTAAAGCCCATGTCGCCCGTGCACAGGGACATCACGCGGTATGGCAGGCCCAGGCGTTGCAAGATCGTTTCCGCGTGGCCGACCATTTCATCGAGCACCTGATACGAGGTGTCCGGATGCACCACTTGCACCATTTCCACCTTGTCGAACTGGTGCTGGCGGATCATGCCGCGCGTGTCGCGCCCGTAGCTGCCCGCTTCCGAGCGGAAGCATGGCGTGTGGGCCGTCATTTTCAGTGGCAATTGATCGAGCGCAAGGATTTCATCGCGCGCGATATTGGTCAGCGACACTTCCGAGGTAGGGATCAGGTAGAAGGTCTCGCCCTCGCCTTCCACGCCGCCTTTTTTCACCGAAAACAGATCGGCTTCGAATTTCGGCAGCTGGCCCGTGCCGCGCAGCGAATCGGCGTTGACCATGTACGGCGTATAGCATTCCGTGTAGCCGTGCTCGTCCACGTGGGTGTTGAGCATGAATTGCGCCAGTGCGCGGTGCAAACGGGCGATGCCGCCCTTCATGACGGAGAAGCGCGAACCGGTCAACTTGGTGGCCACTTCGAAATCGAGGCCCAGCGGGGCGCCCACGTCGACGTGATCCTTGACCTCGAAATCGAAGGTGCGCGGCGTGCCGACCTTGCGCACTTCCACGTTGCCCGACTCGTCCATACCCACGGGCGACGATTCGTGCGGCAGGTTCGGCACGGCCATGATGAAGTCGCTCAGCTTGGCTTGCACCACGGTCAGGGCTGCTTCATCGGCTTTCAATTCATCGCCCAGGCCGGCCACTTGCGCCATCACGGCCGAGGTGTCTTCCCCCTTGCCTTTCAACATGCCGATTTGCTTGGACAGCGCGTTGCGCTTGCCCTGCAGCTCTTCGGTGCGCGTCTGGATCGCCTTGCGCTCGGCTTCGAGGGCATTGAAACCTGCCACGTCGAGCTGGAATTTGCGCGTTGCCAGGCGGGCGGCAACAGTAGCGATGTCTTTACGGAGTAGTTGGATATCTATCATGGGTGGATGGCGGTGCCGATGTATCGAAAGCACTCATTGTACCAAGACCCGTTCAGTTCATTCGGAGTTTTGCACATGGCTGGCCATCGTCATGGCAGCATGGCTGGGCACTCGCGCCCGCTCTATGGCTGAAGCTTAAATAAAGGCGGCTTTTTCGGCAGCGGTGAGGCGGCGGGCGCTGACGGTGACGACGGGCATCGTGCTGTCGGCAGCCTGGGCGATCACGGTGCTGTTCGCGCTCACTTCCAGGGTGTTCGCGCCGGCGGTGGCGAAGCTGGCACCGATGGCGATGATGGCGGCGGCGACAAAGGTGATTTCCATGTTTTTCAGTGCGTTCATGATGTGACTCCTGGTTGGTTTGTGTCGTTGACTGCTGCTGGTATGGTGGTACTTTAGCCAACGGCGACAAACAACGCCACCGGCTTGCGACCGGCGGCAAAAAACAGGGAGCGAATGGTGAAAAACGGGGACTGAAGCGCGATTTACAAGGCGTCCTTGACGAGACTCCCTAATCGGACGATGGCCTGCTCGATGCGCGGCGTCCAGGCATTGCCGCAATTGAGGCGCAGATAATTGCCGAACTTGCCTGAAGCCGAGAACAGCTGGCCCGGCATATACGCTACGCCGTCCGCGATGGCCTGGCCGTGCAAGGCCAGCGCATCGACTTGCGGCGGCATCTGCACCCACAGCACGAAACCGCCCTGCGGCTCGGACAGCATGCAGTCGGCCGGAAAGCTGGCCGCCACGGCGTCGGACATGCGGGCGATACGCTGCACCAGAGTGCGCCGCATCTTGCGCAGCTGCTGGTCGTAGCTGCTGCCCTCCAGGAAGTCAGCCAGCACAGCTTGAAAGAAATGGCTGGTGGCGCCGCTCGACACGGTTTTCAGCAGGGCCACTTCCTGCGCGAAACGCCCGGCCAGCACGTAACCGACGCGCGACGCGGGCGTGATGGCCTTGGAAAACGAGGAGCACAGCAAGACATTGCCGCTCGTATCGTAGGCTTTCACGGGCCAGGGACGCTGCGGGGCAAAGCACAGGTCGCCATACACATCGTCTTCCACCAGCGGAATATTGAATTCCGACAGCAGGCCCGCCAGGCGCTTCTTGTTTGCTTCCGGCATGACGCAGCCCAAGGGATTATTTGCGTTCGGCACGAACAAGCACGCTTGCACGAGGCCGGCGCGCAGTGCCAGCTCCAGCGCATCGAGCGACGGCCCCGTCTTCGGGTCCGTGGGAATTTCCAGCGCCTTCATGCCCAGGCTTTCGATCATCTGCAACAGCACGAAATACGTGGCCGATTCGATGGCGATGGTGTCGCCCGGCTTGGCCACGGCGCGCAGGCACAGGCTGATCGCTTCCGTGCAGGAATTCGTCACGACGATCTCGTGCGGATCGAGCTTGCCCCAGTCCAGCGCCCGGCGCGTGACCTGGCGCAAGAAATTGCTTTCGCTGACGTCATAGCAACTGACTTTGCTCAACAAGACAGGCTCGCGCCGCGCCACCGCGCTGATGGTGCGCTGCATGCGCTTGATGGGCAATATCTCGTCGGGCGGCCAGGCCGTGCCCAGCTGCACGATATTCGCCGTTTCGTTATCCTTCAGCACGCGCATCAACAGATTATTGATGCCGACAAAGGCCGGCTCCTTCAAATGCTGGGCATCGGCGCTGCAGGGCCGGCGCGGCGCCCGGTGGCGCACGAAATAGCCGGATTGGGGCCGCGCATCGACTTGCCCACGGTCTTCCATCAGGCGCAAGGCTTGCATCACCGTGCTGACGGAGATGCGCTTTTGCTGCGCCAGGTGGCGGATCGACGGCAGGCGGTCGCCAGGGGCAAACACGCGCGAGTCGATCAGGGCGCCCAGCTCGTTGGCCAGGTGCTCGTACAGATTCAAATGCGCGCTCATGTTCATCCCTTCAGTATGCGGCTGCCGCGCACGGCCCGCACAGATACAGTTGCCCGATTTTTTGACAAGCACAGTGTACGCTGAAGTACACTGTGTTCATGACAATTTCGTTTTTCTGCATCTGTCATGGTTCACCGCAAGCGCCTAAGCTGTTCCTGTCAGCACAACAGGAGCGATGCCATGCATACCGACCACGAATTACGCAGCGAACGGCCCTTGCGCCTGGAAAAAGCGCATGCCAGGGTCATCGAATGCCTGTCCGGCACGGCGTGGATCACGGCCTACGCCCAGTTCGAGGATTGCGTGCTGCGCAGCGGCGAACGCTACACGATACCGAATGACGGCCTGGTGCTGGTCGAAGCCGTGGGTAGCGGACACATCCGCGTGCATGGGACCGCCGCACCCCGGCCCACCCTGCTGCGCTGGCTGAACCTGGCACGGCCTCACACACTGAACACAAGGAATACATGACTAAAGAATCACTGCGTCAAGCACCATTGCGCATCCTCGTCACGGGCGCCGCCGGCATCATCGGCACCGCTTTCTGGAAGCGCCGGCACGGGGAATTCTCCCTGCGCCTGGCCGACCTGCACACAGGCAAGCTGGCCGAAGCGCCCTGCCCATCCCTGCAACTCGATGTCGGCGACCATGCCGCCTGCCTGGCCGCCTGCGCGGACATCGACGTGGTGCTGCACCTGGCCGGCGTGCCGCACGCGAGCGCCGATTTCGATGCACAATTGCTGCAGCCGAACATCATCGGCACGCACAACATCTTCCGCGCGGCACAGGCACAAGGTGTGAAAAGAGTCGTGTTTGCCAGCAGCGCGCAAGCCACCGAGGGCTATCCGCTGGATGTGCAAGTACAGGAAAGCATGCCGGCCCGGCCCGCCAATATGTATGGCGCCAGCAAGGCCTTCGGCGAAGGCGTGGCCTCCGCGTTCGCGCACCAGCATGGCATGACGGCGATTGCCGTGCGCATCGCCAACGTGGCCCACTTTGCACCAGGTCAACAGCACAGCGCACGCGACATCGCCGCCTTCATCAGCGAACGCGACGTGGTGCAATTGCTGGCCCGCTGCATCGCCGCCGACGTGCCGCCCGGCTACCACGTCGTGCATGGGGTGTCGGACAACCGCTATAAACGCCTGTCCATCGCGGCGACGCGCCGGCTGGTCGGCTACGCGCCGCAGGATGACGGTTTTACCTTGCTAGGCTTGTAAACGTATCGCTCTTCCATTTCTTCAAGATAGAAGTCCACATTATTTTTTATTTTCGCCAAGACCTTGGGGAAATAGGCAATGAGGATATCTATCGTCAACTTTCTTCCATCGTAACCATGGTAGACATCTGCAAATTTCCGCTTTTTCATCTGATGTCAGATTCGCTACAGGATCGTTTAGTTTGAATGGCAAGAGTAAAGATCGAGCAGGGAAACTCAACAGCCAAGGCTATCATGAGCACAAAATTTCCCATCGTTTGTTATTAATATATTACCGAGTCTAGATGCTTGCCTTTTTGACATTACATACTGGCATCACCTGTTTATACGTGTAGACTGGTTGCAACACTCTATTACAACCAGCCGAGAGGCAAATATTGGAGGGATGGGATCTGTGATCAATCAGATAGATATACCGAGCTTTGGCAGCTTCAGCGGTTTGGAGTGGAAAAAATCCGTTAAAGACAGCGGAAAAACTGTACAGAATTTCAAACGGCTGAACATTCTGTATGGTCGGAACTACTCTGGCAAGACAACACTTTCCCGCATATTCCGGTCGCTGGAGACTCGCAAGCTTCCCTTGAACTATGCAGGTTCCTCCTTCGCCATGACAGGTGACAAGGGTGCTGTCACTCATACTGGCCTACCAACCCACAACTACGACGTGCGGGTCTACAACCGCGATTTCGTGACCGACAATCTCAGTTTTCTAGTCAACCAAGAAATCGGTGGCGTCATCAAAACCTTTGCCATTGTCGGTGAGCAGAACAAGGAAATTGACGACGCTATCGCCGCCATTGAGGCCAAGTTGGGCAGCGTGGAAGGCAAGGCGGGACTTCGGTTTGACTTGGAATCCAAGAAGAAAGATCGCGATACTACCAAATCTGCCCACACCACTGCTTCAAGTGGCCTAGAAGAAAAGCTGCGTTTGCACGCTAGTGACAAGATCAAAAAGAACCGCCAGTATGGTACTGCCGTCTACAACATTAGCCACATCAAAAACGACATTGCTTCCACCAAGAGGCCCGGCTTCGTCGCACTCACTACCGAAGAACAAGCGGCTAAGCTGACCCTGCTCAAGCAAGAAGCCTTGCCTGACATCACAGGCACCTTGGCTGTCACCCTTAAGCTTGAGTCTTTAACCGCCACCGCTGAACCCCTGCTGTCCAAGACGATTACCCCGACTAAGGCCATTGAGGAATTGCTCAAGGACAGTGCATTGCAACTTTGGGTCAAGCAAGGCATGGGACACCACCGCGAGAAGCGCGATACCTGCGCCTTCTGCCGACAAGATCTGCCTCACGACATTTGGCAGGTTTTAGATGAGCACTTTAGCAAGGAATCTGGCGACCTGGAAACGGCCTTAGATGCAGCCATTACTTCAGTCACGGACGAAATCGCTACTATTGCAGGGCTCAACACCTTCACAGGTACTCAGTTTTACGCCGACGAGCGCACTGCATTTGAATCCAGAAGCAAAGCCCTGTCCCAAGCACTGGCCGTTTATAAGAAGGATCTGGAGGTACTAAAAAAATCGCTGGAGACTCGGAAGAACAACCTCTTCCAGCCTGTTTCCCTTAATGCTCCTTGGTACAACGCAAAGGAAATTGAGAAACATGTTGACGACATAAATGCACTGATCATCAAGAGCAACGGCAAGACTACCACCTTGGAAAAGGACAAGACCACCGCCAGAGATGCACTGCGCCTGGCAGACGTATTCGCTTTCGTTGAGGCCATCACCTATGATAAAGAACTTGGTCGAATCGCCACTTTGAAGACAGGGGCAGACACGGCGAGTACGGCCTGCACGGATGCGGAGAAAGTGATTCGTGAGGCCGAGGGGGAAGTCCAAGCGTTAAGGGCCAAGCAGAAGGACGAGCGAAAAGGTGCGGAACGGGTCAACTCCTTGCTCAACAATTTTTTCGGCCATGATGGTATCAAGCTAGAAGCCCGGGACGATGCTGACAAAGTAACGGTAAAGTTTGAAATCACACGAGACGGTAAGGCCGCGTACAACCTCAGCGAAGGTGAGTGCAGCCTTATTGCATTCTGCTACTTCATGGCAAGACTTGAAGATCCAGAGAGTAAGGGAAAAGACTTAATCATCTACATTGATGATCCAATCTCAAGCTTGGACGGCAACCACATTTTCTTCATGTTTAGCCTAATTGAAAGCTTGATCGCGAAGCCTAAAAAAAATCCTGATGGATCTAATTCGTACGGTTATAAGCAACTCTTTATATCTACACACAACCTAGACTTCCTGAAATACCTTAAGAAACTGTCTTTACCCCCTGAAAAGAACCACGGCGGAAATCAGCACTTTATTATTGAAAGAAATGGTGGCACCAGCGCAATATCTCTGATGCCTTCCTACCTCAAAGAGTACATCACTGAGTTCAACTACCTATTCCATCAAATCTACAAATGCCGTGATGCAGAGTACGTCAAAATTTCGCATGAACCGTTCTATTCATTTGGCAACAATCTTCGGAAGTTTCTTGAAGCATTTCTTTTCTACAAATACCCCCATCACGATAACCAGAATGATGGACTAGAACGCATGAAGAAGTTTTTCGGTGACGATGATATGGCCGTTACGCTGATCAATCGCCTGAATAATGAGTTATCGCATCTAGAGTCAATCTTCGACAGAAGCATGAAGCCAGTTGAGATACCTGAAATTCCAAAACTTGCAAATTATGTGCTGGACAAAATATATGAGAAAGACCCGCACCAGTATAACTCTCTGGTAAAAAGCATCGGAGCGCCTGAACGAGTAAGCTAAAATCTACATAAATGGTCGATGCTCTAGCCTTTTTACACGAAAGGCTCGGGATTGTCTATATTTTATACACGACAAAACACTTAGTTGAACGAGCAATGAAATTTGTACACCTCATTGCTCGGATTTTATGATCCACATAAAGAATACTTCTATTCTATTGTCTCCAGATTCAATGTAAGCGTGTCCAGAACAACTGACGGAATTTTCGTCCACGTCAAAAATCTTATCCGGTTGCAAATCCCCTGATTCTCGGAACGAAGTTCTCTCCCAATCTGCATACACTTTTGTGTAATGCTCCGAAAATCTAAGCTCACCATTTGATCCACGCAAGAAGCACGGTGAGTGCCGAATTTTTAATATTGTTAACTTATCAAACTCTTCACCTGTAACCAAGAAGAATTCAGCCGTTCTCGAAAGCCGTGCCAAATGCACCTTATCCAGAGTGCATGATAATTTTAAAGAATTGTGTGTTTTACTGAGGCACTCGATGAAGTCCTTCGTCGTTAGTCCAAAATCCAAAAATGCCCAGTAAGTTAAAAGTATTTCAACTTTACCCACAATATCACTGACTCTCGGATAATCATAACTTTTCAACTCTGGATCATCTCCATGCGCAACGGCATTCCGAATTTTTAGTATGAACTGAAAGTCTTGAGGCGATATGGAGATGATCTTGACGACATCCTGATCGGTTTGATCCATTGATAACCGATATCTGTCACCAAAGGTTTGTCCTGTGTTTCCGAACACGCTATCTGCTACTCTTTCGATAGTGTCAATATCGGTTGCGCTAAGAGAAGGCACACTATTGGTAACTTTTTGTCGGAATACCGCCAATTTTTCCTCTGCAACTTTAGCAACAGGCTTCTTGAAATTGGCAGATCGTATCTTTACATAATGATCAAGAATACTGATATAGCCAAGAGCTTTGTATTCCCAAAATCCGTCATATCTCTGCATACCAGCCAATCGGACCCAACATACTTTTCGATACTTGGAGTCGTAGTAGCTATCAAAAATTGTCTGCCACTTATCTTCTATGCAATACTGCTGAACCAACAACGTAGTCCAAAAGCTAGAGTCTGACTTGTATCGCTTAGGGCGGCCGTAGCCTTGAAAATGAACTTTGGCAAAAATCCCACTTTTAAAGCCTACCTTTACATTCATCAACGTCGCTGGGTAGGCAATAAGGATCGACAACAAGCAAGACAATTCATGCGATTTCCCCCTCACATCTTCCAGACTAAATTGACGCCCGGTGGTTGTAAAATTGAACTCAATATGCTCGTGAATCGTCAGATCCTCACCACTGCGTTCAGCAGAACTTACATACCCACTAGATAGAGTAAACTGTTTTTCTGGTGTAGATACTCTCACGGAGAGAGGCTTCGGCCTATGATTCCACCTTAATTCATCTCCTATCTCCCCCTGCACATTCTGCCCGTGAAGGAACCACTCAGACACCTCCCAATACCGGACAATAATCTGATCAAATTCAATTTCTGCAATGTCGGATTCAATTAGGTACTCAGCATAGAGCCTAAGTCTATGGTATTTACAACCGCAAAGAGTATATATTTTCCCATTGTCGCCTACCGCCTTAATCAGCTCAAATTGATCTCCATCAACTAGCGCACATAGGGAACTGAGATTAAAACTCACTTGCGTGGGGAGATTGCCACCAAAAGAAAGCTGACCACTTGCAAGCTCCCCTCGTTCATGATGAAGTAAGGTAACGAGAAGCTTTAGTTGGTCCGAAGAGTTTGGAATTCTTGACATTTTTTATCGGCCAGTCCCATGGTAAAAATATGCTCAAATGACCTGTAAGAAAAGCCACAATCGAAACGGCTGCACCGCCGAATACCAAGACAAGCGCGACATGAATTCGTGCCAAAGCGGACAACGTCAGTGAGACTCCAGCGGGTGAAGCTGCTATTGCAATGTGTAGCTCCCCTCCCCCACAGCGACAGAACCCAGGTCGTACTGATGTAGCCAAGAACACCCATACCGCAGATGACTCAAGTGAACTGGGCAGTCGTTCCAAAATCGGTGAAACGATCAAAGAATTTCATAGATTATCAGTGTGGAGTGATTGCTTTGGGCTAAACAAGCCGTCAGCATTCAATGTAGCAGCACGTCGGCTTACAATTCACTAATTCTCATGCTACAACAAAATGGCCATAGAAACTCCCGAATCCACCACCTCAACCCGATCACGTTAATGAGGAGGCTCCGACCTTCTTCCAGAATATGAGGTCCGGGGACCGGCGACAGCCAAGGTGATCAAGATGTATAAATTTACCTTCTTAAACTTCAGCTATCTCCCTCGCATTAACTTAAGCAATTCCATCGGGTCAGGTGGATTAGTTCTGGCAAAGAATTCAGTACCGACAAGAATTGGCTGGTATTGAATGTTGTATTTTACATTGAACTCCCCTGCTCTCCCGATAAACATCATGTCATTGAAGTGTTGCGGAGCTTTGTAGTACCTTGCCAGTCTAGGAGGAAGAGCGGCGTCAACAATAGTGTCGCCACCCAAAGATATCCAAGCATGAACCTGCTGGACCTCACCCAACTCAACCGTGGAATTCACCTCTGCCTGCAAGCTTTCCAATGTCACTTCAAATTCGTCAGTGGTACTGATGATGACGTTTCCGAGAACTATATTGGCATCAATACCGTGGGTATTAAGCATCGCAAAAATGTTCGTGGATAACGTCTGGCAAGAGTTTCCCCAATAGCCGGGAACAGCCAGAGCCAAGGTGGCGGATAGATGACCTAACAATTTAGATGTAGCTCTAAGAACATCATCTTGAATCTGAGCTCCAGCAGCAATGATTGGAGGTCGTGTAAAACCTAATTTACTTGATTGGTCTATAGCTTCGGCAAGTTTCTTAACATAGATTGGGGAGTAATTTTCAACCATGCTGCTGTCTTTCAAAATTTCAATGTAAATTTATATTTTTTGCATTTAATTAGTCAGCTATCGTGCATAACGAGATATACAACCCCCACACATCCACTCACCGTCATCATAAATCCCTCCTGCCATATCGGTATGCTGGTTGCACCAGCCACACTCGTGGGAAGCATGGGTATACTCAGAATTAACTCGTTTTGACTCTATATAGCCTGCCTGATGAGACGGCAACAGCTTCGGATCTGGTGGTGTAGCAAACCTGCCGCAGTTGCTACACCAATGACCACCGTGGTGCTCAATCGTGCTGGCTTTTTTGCAATGAGGACAGACAAGCTGGTCATGCACCACGACCGGCGCCATATTGGGGCTTACGAGCTCTGCAATGCTCTCCACCCGTTTGCAACTCATGCCATTGGTGTTCAGGTGGTTCAGAAGCGGATCAAAACCCTTATCTCCACTGAGCACGAAGCACTGGGTATCAGGAGCTGTTTCAAACGTCCTACCCAACTCAAAGGCTATGTGGAAGTCCAAGGCATTCTTGCCGCGACCTGATATTTTCAGGAAGTCCACACGGCAGAACCTGTGAGCCGTTGCTGGTTTCCTGGAAGCTTGGGGTGAATTCTGACTGGCGCCGACGAAAATAATGACTTTAAAGCTCTCATCCAAGACAGACAAATCTACCTTGTGCTTGTTTTCCAAATCAACAAGTAAGAGCTTTTTCATGTTCAATTAGCCAAAATGGAATTAATGATAATATTACCCCAAGTATCTTCGCCCAATATTTAATTTTGCAATTATATAATTAACAATATTATGATTGAAGTTTTTTGATTAGCCTCAGCAACTCACCCGTCGTATATGCACCATCTATTTCATTTTTATCAAACGCCATCATGTAATGGTAACGATAACCAGTTTCGTGCTTGAAAATTCCTACTTGCTCGCTTCTTCATCCCACTTCTTGAGCACAGCAAGCTTTTCACCAATTTTGATCTCTAAGCCCCTTGGCACGGGTTGGTACCACCCTGGATCACCAATGCCGTCAGGAAGGTAGGTTTCACCAGCAGCATAAGCATTGGGTTCATCATGAGCATATCGGTATTCATGCCCATAGCCAAGTTCTTTCATGAGTTTGGTCGGAGCATTACGCAAATGAACGGGCACTTCACGGCTTTTGTCTTTCTTCACAAACGCCCTGGCTTGGTTATATGCGTTGTAGCCCGCATTGCTTTTAGCGGCAACCGCTAGATAGATTACCGCCTGGCCTAAGGCCAATTCACCCTCCGGACTGCCAAGGCGCTCATATGTCACTGCTGCATCGTTGGCAATCTGCATGGCCCTTGGATCGGCAAGACCAATATCTTCCCATGCCATGCGAACAATTCGCCGGGACAAATAACGAGGATCTGCACCACCGTCCAACATTCTCGTTAGCCAGTAGAGGGCCGCATCAGGATTGGAGCCACGAACAGATTTGTGCAGGGCCGAAATCTGGTCATAGAAATTATCCCCGCCTTTATCAAACCGCCGACTATTCAAGGTCAGCGCGTTTTGAAGAAAGTCAGCGGTGATAACCGTGATGCCAGAGGTTTTAGCCGCTGTATTGGCCTGCTCCAGTAGATTCAAAAATCGCCTGGCGTCACCGTCTGCATAGCCAATAATAGTATCGACAGCCTGGTCTTCAAACTTGAGATCGCCAAGAACGCCTTCCACTTGAACACGCGTCAATAACAGCTTGAGTTCTTCCTCTGTCAGCGATTTCAGGACATAGACCTGAGCACGTGACAACAAGGCGGAATTCACCTCAAAAGAAGGGTTCTCGGTTGTAGCTCCGATGAAGGTCACCAAGCCGCTTTCCGCATAGGGAAGAAGAGCATCCTGTTGAGACTTGTTGAACCTGTGAATTTCGTCCACAAACAAGATCGTATGCTTACCCATAGCCAAATTCTGCTCAGCCTGCTCCATTGAGGCACGAATATCTTTGACGCCGGAAAAGACGGCAGAGAGGGCAATGAACTCGCACTTAAAGGCCGACGCAGTCAAGCGCGCCAGAGTGGTTTTACCAACACCCGGAGGTCCCCAAAAAATCATGGAGTGCGGCTGGCCAGACTGGAAGGCCAGCCTTAAAGGCTTGCCTTCCCCCAGCAAATGTGACTGGCCAACGACCTCATCAAGGGTCTTGGGGCGCAACGCTTCTGCAAGCGGCGCCACGGGCTTTTGCGAAAACAGATCCGCCATGACAATGTCCAGTAAGAAAAGCAAAAGCCCCGCATCGCTGCGAGGCCGGTCGATAATGAAGCGCGAATGACGTTAATTGTTAATCACATCCGCGCCCTTGGGCATGACAAATTTAAAGTGATTGGCAGACAAGGCTGGATTTTTCTGGAAATTCTTGAACGCCAGCACCGACGTCTGGCCGAACGAGTCGCGCAATTCCATCGCTTCCGGCACGCCATTGCGCAGGCCGATGGTGATTTCATCGAAGGTCGTATCCTTGGCTTTCGGCGTGGCCTTCAGCCATTCCAGGCCATCGCGCGTGCCCGCTTCGGCCAGGGTGAAATTCTTTTCCAGGTCATTGCTGCCAAACAAGATAGCGGCCGGCGAGGAACCCAGCGCGTCGCCCAGTTTCTTCACCGTCACCTGGCTCAAGTCCTTGTCATAGATATATAAGTTGTCGCCGTCGGCTTGCAGCAGCTGTTCGTACGGTTTCAGATAAGTCCAGATGAACTTGCCTGGACGGGCGAATTCAAACGTGCCGCTGGCCGGCGTCGACACTTTTGCCTTGCCGCTGGCATCCGCCTTCTTGACTTGCCGCTGCACGAACTCGCCCTTGGCCGACTTGGTGCCGGCCGCAAAGCTCTTGAATTGCTCCAGCGCGCTGGCCGAGGCGCTGGCTGCGAACAGCAGGCTGCAGGCGACACTGGCCGCGCCTATCATCATTTTTGTTGCGAAAGTCGTGTTCTTCATTCTGTTTACCCTTGTTCGGCACTGGCCGCCGGCACCAGGATTTCCCGGTTGCCATTGGATTGCATGGTTGATACCACCCCGCTCTGCTCCATCTGCTCGAGCAGACGGGCGGCGCGGTTGTAGCCGATGCGCAAATGACGCTGCACCAGCGAAATCGAGGCACGGCGGTTTTTCAGCACCACCGCTACCGCCTGGTCGTACAGGGCATCGGCCTCGCCGCCGCCCTCGCCCGGCGCGCCGCCTTCGGCGCCATCGCCTTCCAGGGTGCCGCCTTCGAGGATGCCCTCGATGTAATTCGGTTCGCCCTGCAGCTTCAAATAGCTGACGACTCTGTGGACTTCTTCATCGGAAACAAACGCGCCGTGCACGCGCATCGGCAAGCCGGTGCCGGGCGGCATATACAACATGTCGCCCATGCCCAGCAGGGCTTCCGCCCCCATCTGGTCGAGAATCGTGCGCGAGTCGATCTTCGACGATACCTGGAAGGCGATGCGCGTGGGGATATTGGCCTTGATCAAACCCGTGATCACGTCTACAGATGGGCGCTGCGTGGCCAGAATCAAGTGCAAACCAGCGGCGCGCGCCTTTTGCGCGATACGCGCGATCAATTCCTCGACTTTTTTGCCCACCACCATCATCAGGTCGGCCAGTTCGTCGATGATGATGACGATGGTGGGCAGTTTTTCCAGCGGCTCCGGCGAATCCGGCGTCAGGCTGAACGGATTCGGGATGTGTTCTTCGCGCTTTTTCGCGTCGGCAATCTTCGCGTTATAGCCAGCCAGGTTACGCACGCCCATCTTGCTCATCAACTTGTAGCGGCGTTCCATCTCGTTCACGGCCCAGTTCAGCGCATGGCCCGCCTGGCGCATGTCGGTCACGACGGGCGCCAGCAAATGCGGAATGCCTTCGTAGACAGACATTTCCAGCATCTTCGGATCGATCAGGATCAGGCGCACGTCGAGCGGGTCGGACTTGTACAGCAGCGACAAAATCGTCGCATTGATGCCCACGGATTTACCGGAACCCGTGGTACCCGCCACCAGCAAGTGGGGCATCTTCGCCAGGTCGGCCACGACGGGCTTGCCGGCGATATCCTTGCCCAGCGCAATCGTCAGGCTGGACACGCCATCGTTGTAGACCTTGGAGCCGAGGATTTCCGTCAGGCGCACGATCTGGCGCTTGCTGTTCGGCAATTCCAGCGCCATGTAATTCTTGCCGGGAATGGTTTCCACCACCCTAATCGAGGTGAGCGACAGCGAACGGGCCAGGTCGCGCGCCAGGCCCACGATCTGGCTGCCCTTGACGCCTGTGGCCGGCTCGATTTCATAGCGCGTCACCACGGGGCCGGGGTAAGCGACCACTACCTTGGCATCCACGCCAAAGTCGGACAATTTCTTTTCGATCAGGCGGCTCGTGAATTCCAGGGTTTCCACGGAAACTGTTTCCACCACGGGCGGCGCTTCATCGAGCAGCGACAAAGGCGGCAGCTTGCCATCGCCCAGGCCCTCGAACAGGTGCGCCTGGCGCTCCTTTTCCACGCGCTCCGATTTCACCACGGTAACCACTTGCGGCTCGATCTTGACGGGCGGCGCGGCCACGTGCTTTTCCACGTGCTTGGCCCGCTCGATGACCACCACTTCGTCGCGGCGCACGGCAGCCACTTCGCCCTGGCGGCGGTCTTCGCGGTCCTGGTAGCGCAGCACGAACCAGTTGAAAGCGTCTTCGATGGCGCCGCCGATGCGCTCGGCCACTTGCAGCCAGGACACATGGAAGAACAGGCTGAAACCCAGGCCGAACAGCAGCAACAGTAATAAAGTAGCGCCGGTGAAACCAAACGCCACGTGGGCCGAGTGCCCCACCAGCTGGCCCAGCACGCCGCCCGGCTCGCGCGGCAGCTGCACGTGCAGGCTTTTCGCCATGCGCAGGTATTCCAGGCCCATGCTGCCGATCAGCATGATGGAGAAGCCGACGATGCGGATCAGCATCTCGACATGGTGTTCGCGCTCCACCTCTTCCTCTTCCAGCAGGAAGCGCTTGCTCAGGCGGCGATAGCCATTCCACACCGTGCGCAGCAGCCAGATGCACCACCACCAGGCGGAAAAGCCGAAGATATACAGCAACAAATCGGAGAAGGTGGCGCCCAGCTTGCCGCCCAGGTTGGCCACCTTGTCGACGGAGGTCGCATGCGACCAGCCCGGGTCGAGCTTGTTGAAGCTGGCCAGTATCAGCACGAAATACAGGGCAAACGCGGCCAGCGCGAACCAGCGCGCCTCGGACAGCAGCCGCACCAGCCGGTTCGGCAGGGGCCGGCGTTCGACCGGTTTACGGGTGTAGCTATTTTGATTGGCCTGGGCTGGTTTAGTCATTCTGGGAAGCGCTGCAAGGTGAAAAATGTTTCTGAAAGGGAATTTCCCATAATAAGGAAGTATTCTAAGCCATATATGCCCCGGACGGCCCCACGATTCGTCGCTACAGGCGGCTTGGTCTATAATCGGGGATTGCTTGCGCAAGCGCAATACGCCCTTGTTCTTCGCGCGTATGCCCCCAATTCGGATAGACCCCACTGATAGAGAAGCCTCCCATGACCACTACCAAACACGCCCGCGTTTTGATCCTCGGCTCCGGCCCAGCCGGCTACAGCGCCGCCGTCTACGCCGCCCGCGCCAACCTGAACCCGATGCTGGTCACCGGCGTGGAACAGGGCGGCCAGCTGATGACCACAACGGACGTGGAAAACTGGCCCGGCGACCCGATGGGCGTGCAAGGCCCGGACCTGATGCAGCGCTTGCTGCAGCACGCCGAGCGTTTCAACACGGAAATCGTGTTTGACCACATCCACACCACCTTCCTCAACGAAAAGCCGATCCGCCTGAAGGGCGACAGCCACGAATACACGTGCGACACGCTGATCATCGCCACGGGCGCGTCCGCGCAATACCTGGGCCTGCCATCGGAAGCGCAATTCATGGGCAAGGGCGTGTCCGCCTGCGCCACCTGCGATGGTTTCTTCTACCGCAACCAGGAAGTGGCAGTCGTCGGCGGCGGCAATACGGCCGTCGAAGAAGCGCTGTACCTGTCGAACATTGCCAATAAAGTCACCCTGATCCACCGCCGCGACAAGTTCCGCGCCGAAGCCATCCTGATCGACCGCCTGAACGCCAAGGTTGCCGAAGGCAAGATCGTGTTGAAATATAACCACACTCTGGACGAAGTAACGGGCAACGACAGCGGCGTGACGGGCTTGAACATCAAGTCGACCATCGACGGCAAGGTTGAAGCGCTGAGCGTGCATGGCGTGTTCATAGCCATCGGTCACAAGCCGAACACGGGCATCTTCGAAGGCCAGCTGGAGATGCACAACGGCTACATCAAGACCAAGACGGGCCTGGAAGGCATGGCCACCGCCACCAGCGCACCGGGCGTGTTTGCCGCCGGCGACGTGCAAGACCATATCTACCGCCAGGCCATCACCAGCGCCGGCACGGGTTGCATGGCAGCACTGGATGCCCAGCGCTACCTGGAAGGCCAGGAGTAAGCGTCGCATGGCGTCGATGAAAGACTTTGCCGACCTGAAAGCGGTCAGCAAGCAGCTCAAGGAGCAGGCGGACGCGCGCGCGCAAGCCGCGGCTGAGCGCGCCCAGCAAGTCAAGGTGCAAGCCGTGGAAAGCAATCTGTTCAAGGCCAGCATCGGCGGCGTCAAGCGCCTGCCCGAGTCGGACCGCTACGTGCCCAGCCTGCCCAAGGCGGGCGCCATGGCGGCCCAGCAGCCGGCGCGCAAGCTGACGCCCGATGAGGACGATGCAGCCGTGCTGCGCGAGTCGCTGTCGGACTTGTTCGAGGTCGACCATTACCTGGAAAACGATCCGGCCCTGAATTACGCCCGCCCCGGCGTGGGACCGGACGTGGTGAAGAAGATGCGCAAGGGCCACTGGCCCATCCAGGATGAGCTGGACTTGCACGGCTTGCGGCGCGACGAGGCGCGCGACGGCATCGGCGCCTTCTTGAACCAGGCGACGCGGCGCAAGCTGCGCTGCGTGCGCGTGATCCATGGCAAGGGTTTTGGCTCGAAAGGCCAGGAACCGGTCTTGAAATCGATGGTGCACAGCTGGCTCGTGCAAAAGGATGAAGTCATCGCCTTTTGCCAGGCACGCCGCTCCGAAGGGGGCGATGGCGCGCTGGTAGTCTTGCTTTCAGCTGCCCTGCAACCCATCCGCTAGCCTTGACAGCAAGATCACAATTCAATAACAAGTTCCGCACTGCACACGGCCCCGTTTGTCACCATTCGGGGCCGTGTCATGTTAACCTGTGACAATTATTTCCTGCTCAAGCGCTCCACCCATGATGCCACCCCAACTGCCGCCTGGCTCGCTGATCAAGATCATCGAGGTCATCGCCATCCTGGTGGGCGCGTTTTCCGGCTTCATCGAAGCGCGCCGCAAGCGCATGGACCTGGTCGGCGTGTTCGTCGTGGCGTTCATCACGGCGTTTGGCGGCGGCACCTTGCGCGACATCCTGCTCGACAAGCGGCCCCTGTTCTGGGTCTCGCACCAGGAATACGCGATTCTCATCTTCGTGCTGGCCCTGACGGCCGCGCCATTGATCCAGCATTTGCGCCAGATCGTCTCGGAACGCCTGATCGTCATTGCCGACGCCATCGGCCTGGGCATGTTCGCCATCGCGGGCGTGGCCGAAGCGATGCGCGCCGGCATGCCGATCTTTATCGCCTCGATGATGGGGGTGATTACGGGGATTTTTGGCGGCGTGATGCGCGACATCGTCTGCAATGAAGTGCCGATGGTGTTTCGCGACGGCAAACCCTACGCCATTTGCGCGTTTTTCGGCTGCTGGGCCTATCTGCTGCAGATGCACTTCGGCGCCCAGCACGACTTTGCGCTGTGGACCAGCGCCAGCGGCATCACGATCTTGCGCCTGATTTGCTGGAAATTCGACATGCGGCTGGGGCGCTGAAAATCAGCGGCCCTAGCCGGAACACTTACACCGCGTCTGGGCCCGTCTCGCCTGTGCGGATGCGGATAACCTGCTCCACGTCGCGCACGAAGATCTTGCCATCGCCAATCTTGCCCGTGCGGGCCGCCTTGATGATGGCGTCGACCACCAGTTCCGACACGCTGTCGTCCACCACCACTTCGACTTTAACTTTCGGCAAGAAGTCAACCACGTACTCGGCGCCACGGTACAGCTCAGTATGCCCCTTCTGGCGGCCAAAGCCCTTCACTTCCGTCACGGTCAAGCCCGTCACGTTCACATCGGCCAGGGCCTCGCGTACTTCGTCGAGCTTGAATGGTTTGATGATGGCGGTAATCTGTTTCATGGCTACTCCTTAAAATTGTTGGATTGTGGACAGATGGCTGCTTATTCGTAAAACTTCGACGTGATGGGGTAGCGCCAGTCGCGGCCGAAGCCACGGTGCGTGACGCGGATGCCCACCGGCGACTGGCGCCGCTTGTATTCATTGATCTTGATCAGGCGCGTGACCCGGGCCACATCGGCCGGCGGGTAGCCAGCCTCGATAATCTCGGCGATCGGCCGGTTTTCTTCCATGTACAGCTGCATGATGCCGTCGAGTACCTCATACGGCGGCAGCGAATCCTGGTCCAGCTGGTCGGCGCGCAACTCGGCCGACGGTCCGCGCGTCAGGATGCGCTCGGGAATCACGTCCGACACACTGTTGCGCCAGGCACACAGGCGGTACACCAGGGTCTTGGCGATATCCTTGATGACGGCAAAGCCGCCCGCCATGTCGCCGTACAGGGTGCAATAGCCGACCGCCATCTCACTCTTGTTACCGGTCGTCAGCACGATGCTGCCATGCTTGTTCGACAGGGCCATCAGCAGGGTGCCGCGGATGCGCGCCTGGATGTTTTCTTCCGTCGCGTCTTCCGCCAGTCCCGCAAATTCCGTAGCCAGGGTAGCGCGGAAGGCGTCGAAGGTTTGCTTGATTGGAATTTCATCGTAGCGCACATTGAGGCGTTTTACCATGTCGCGCGAATCGATCCACGAGATATCGGCCGTAAATTGCGACGGCATCATCACGGCGCGCACCTTGTCGGCGCCCAGCGCATCGACGGCGATGGCCAGGGTCAGGGCGGAATCGACGCCACCCGACATGCCGATCAGCACGCCAGGGAAGCCATTCTTGCCGATGTAGTCGCGCACGCCCAGCACCAGCGCCTGGTACACCTGCGCCTCCGTCGTCAACGGCGCCGCCAGCGCCTGCGGCACGGGCGTGGCGCCGTCGAACTCGACGAGCTGCAATTCTTCCTCGAAATGGCGCAGCTGGGCGCAAATCGTGCCGGCCGCATCCATGACGAACGAGTCGCCGTCGAAAATCAGCTCATCCTGGCCACCGACCAGGTTGGCGTACACCAGGGCCAGGCCTTGCGCGCTGACATTCTTGCGCATGGTTTCATAGCGCAGATGCTGCTTGTTCATGTGGTACGGCGAACCGTTCGGCACCAGCAGCACTTGCGCGCCGGCCGCGCGGGCGCGCATCGGTGCATGCTCGAACCACGTGTCTTCGCAGATATTGATGCCAAAACGCACGCCCTTCACGCCAAATACGAAGGCCTGGTACGACGACGTAAAGTAACGTTTTTCATCGAACACGGTCGTGTTCGGCAAATCGTGCTTGCGGTAAGTGCCCAGTACTTCGCCGTTCAGCAGCACGGAGGCGGCATTGTGGCGCACGCCCTTCTCGTCTTGCAGGGGCAAGCCCACCACCACGTGCAAATCCTTGAACTGGGCCAGGTCGGCAGCCAGTCCCGCAAACGCTTCCTGCGTTTTTGCGTAGAATGCATTGCGCAGCAACAGGTCCTCGGGTGGATAGCCGACCAGCGACAGTTCCGGCGTGAGCACGATATCGGCGCCCGCTTCAAAGGCGCGGCGGGAAAGGTCGAAGATCTTGGCACGGTTGCCGGCCAGATCGCCGACCGTACTATTCATTTGAGCAATTGCGACTTTGACTGTCATGATGGTGGAAATTTCGTTTTATTAATTTTATTAAACAAGAACAAGACAGGGGCGCGCAGGCCGACGGTGGCGCCCCGAGAGTGATGAATGCACACTACAACAATGAATTATCGCACGGCTATCGTCTCTACTCTGGCTGAAATTGGCGAAGCGGCCTGGTCTGAACTGCTGGCGAGCCAGGCCGATGCCACTCCCTTCCTCTCCTATGCCTTTTTGCACGCGTTGCACGAGTCCGGCTGCGCCAGCGCGGACACGGGCTGGCAGCCGAATTACCTGGTGCTGTGGCAAGGCGAGACCCTGGCCGCCGCCCTGCCCCTGTACCTGAAGCTGCACTCGTATGGCGAGTATGTATTCGACTGGGCCTGGGCCGATGCGTATCAGCAGCATGGCCTTGAATATTACCCGAAACTGTTGTCCGCGATACCGTTCACGCCCGTCGGCGGCACGCGCTTGCTGGCCCGCGATGGCGAGGCGCGTGCCGCCCTGCTGGCCTTCCTGCAGGCGCAGCAGCAAGCGGCCGAAGTCTCGTCCTGCCACATCCTGTTCCCGCCGGAAAGCGAGGCGCGCCAGCTGGAGCAAGCCGGCTACCTGATGCGTAGTGGCGTGCAGTTTCACTGGCTCAATCCGGGCTACACGGATTTCGAGCAATTCCTCGCCACCCTGGAACACAAGAAGCGCAAGAATATCCGCGCCGAGCGGCGCAAGGTGGCCGATGCTGGCGTCGTCATGCGCCAGGTGCGCGGCGTGGATGCTGTTGACGCCGACTGGCAGCTGTTCCACCGCTGCTACAGCAATACCTATGCGGAACACCGCTCGTCGCCCTATTTGTCGCTGGACTTCTTCCGGCGCATCGGTGCCAGCATGCCGCAGAACATCTTGTTGGTGATTGCAGAACGGGAAGGCCGGGCCATTGCCGCCTCGCTGGTGATCCATACGACCGATACCTTGTATGGCCGCTACTGGGGCGCGCTCGAGCACGTACCCTGCCTGCATTTCGAGACGGCGTATTACCAGCCGCTGGAGTTTTGCATCGCCAACGGCATCGTCACCTTCGAAGGGGGCGCGCAGGGCGAACACAAGATGGCGCGCGGCTTCCTGCCGCAAAAGACCTGGTCGGCCCACTGGCTGGCGCACCCGGCCTTCGCCGACGCCGTGCAACGCTTCCTCGAGCGCGAACGGGGCGGTATCGACGCCTACCTCGATGAATTGACCGAACACAGCCCGTTTCGCAGCTAGAAAAACAAAAACGCTCCCGGCCATCGCTGGCGGGGAGCGTTTTTTTAACAAGGTGCTGTTATGCTTTTTCGGCATCTTTCTTGAACGCGGCGACGCCGTTCATGATTTCTTCCTTGGCCACGTCAGGACCATACCAGCCGTCGATCTTGACCCATTTGCCTTTTTCCAGATCTTTGTAATGCTCAAAGAAATGCTGGATCTGGCGCAAACGCAGTTCGTTCAAGTCTTCCGGCTTTTGCCAGTGGCTGTAGATCGACAGTACCTTGTCGACTGGCACGGCCAGCACTTTCGCGTCTTCGCCCGCCTCGTCGGTCATTTTCAGCACGCCGATAGGACGGCAGCGCACGACCACGCCTGGAATCAGCGGGAACGGGGTGATGACCAGCACGTCTACCGGGTCGCCGTCCGGCGACAGGGTGTTCGGCACGTAGCCGTAGTTGCACGGGTAATGCATGGCGGTACCCATGAAGCGATCAACGAAGATCGCGCCGCTTTCCTTGTCGACTTCGTACTTGATCGGATCGGCATTCATCGGGATTTCGATGATGACGTTGAAATCGTTCGGCAGGTCGCGGCCGGAAGAGACTTTATTCAAACTCATGGGGTTCCTCATTAGCGGATTGTGTTTTAACCGCGTAATTATAGCGAAGTACACGCTGCTTGTGCGATGCAGCAGCGGCCCGCCCGCGTTTTGCGCCTCACGCCAACAACAGTGGCATGCACGGCCCGCAGGCGCGCGCAGCACGCCACTCTCCAGCCTTTGCTGTCCGCCGTAGCCGGCCATGCGGGGAATAAACAGCCCGCCAGACATAATAAGTAAAAACACTTAAGTAATACTACCGGCGATATGAATTAATACCGAAAACATCAGCATATTCTCATTTGAATATAACCATTCCATAAACGTGGTTATTATAATTTGCATTGCATTTTTTACAGCAAGATATAACAAAAGTCTTAGCATTATTCTCCGCGCGCCGCATCCCTATTATGACGCCGCCGTTTTACACCCTCCGGCAATCCCCCTGCAGGCGACTTGCCAGCCCGGGAATCCCCTTATCCAGCATAATATTTGCTTTTATTTGAAGCGTTTATTTGATTCAAATGATGGCCCTGCCAAAAAATGGCACGACCGGAAGATAATCATCAATTCTGATAAACTATCAGATTCTGGTGATTCCAAACTTTGTATATTCTGCAATCGACGCCTTCCCTGAATTCAATATGGCGCCATCAACGCGCCACCGATAAATCCTTGCAAAAAGGAATATGATGATTCCCTCTTTCCGGCCCGGTCCTTTATTAAAGGTCACCGGCGTTATTTTCATTTTGTTTGGCCTCGCCCTGCTGGGCGGCGGCATCTGGCTGGCCACGCTCGGCGGCTCCTGGTACTACTTGCTGGCCGGCATCGGCATGCTGATCGCAGGCGTGCTCGTCTTCAAAGGCAAGCGCAGCGCGCAACCCTGCATGGCGCTGCTGCTGCTCGCCACCCTCATCTGGTCTGTCATTGAGGTGAAATTCGACTGGTGGCAATTGCTGCCGCGCCTCGACATCTGGTTTGCCGCCGCCGTCTGGCTGCTGCTGCCCTTCGTCAGCCGCCGCCTGGCGCCACCTGCCGCCGAGAAACAGCCGCAAGCGGGCAAGACGGTCTTGAGCGCCGCCGTGGCCCTGACCGTCATCGCCGGCGTCATCGCCCTGTTCCAGGACTACCATGACCTGCATGGCGACGTGCCGGCCGAAAACATGGCAGCCACCGCCAGCGGCGACCTGGCGCCCGGCGTCGAGCACAATGACTGGTCCGCGTATGGCCGCTCCGGCTATGGCGACCGCTATGCCCCGGCCGCGCAGATTACGCCGGCCAATATTTCTGGCTTGAAAGAAGCCTGGACCTACCATACGGGCGACTTCAAGGGGCCGAACGACCCGGGCGAGATCGCCAACGAAGTCACGCCGCTGAAGGTCAATGACATGCTGTACCTGTGCACGCCGCACAATATCGTCATCGCCCTGAACCCGGACACGGGCAAGGAGCTCTGGCGCCACGATCCGAAGATCAACCGCGACGCGGCCAGCTACCAGCACATGATTTGCCGTGGCGTGGCCTACTGGGACGTCAACGCGGGCCGCGCGAAAGACAATCCTGCCCCCGAAGCCTCCACCATGGAATGCCCGCGCCGCATCCTGGCGCCGACCATGGACGGCACCATGATCGCCGTCAACGCCGATACAGGCGAATCGTGCAAGAGCTTTGGCAACAACGGCGTCGTCAATCTGTATAAAAACATGGCCATGATCAAGCGCGGTTTCCTGATGCCCACTTCGCCGCCGGCCGTGGCGCAAAACGTGGCCGTAATCGCCGCCAGCGTGACGGACAACCATTCGACGGAAGAGCCGTCGGGCGTGATCCGCGGTTACGATCCCGTCACGGGCAAGCTGCTGTGGAACTGGGACCCGGCCACGCCGGAAGATACCAAGCCCTTCCCAGAAGGCAAGAACTACACCAACAACTCGCCCAACTCGTGGGGCGTGGCCAGCATCGATGAAAAGCTGGGCATGGTGTACATTCCGATGGGCAATGAGACCCCCGATACCTGGGGCGGCAAGCGCAACAAGAATGGCGAGAAATTCAACAGCGCCATCGTCGCGCTGGACCTGGCGACGGGTAAAGTACGCTGGGTCTACCAGACCGTGCACCACGACATCTGGGACATGGATATCGGCGGACAACCTTCGCTGGTCGATATCGATACGCCCAAAGGCAAAGTGCCATCGGTCGTGGCCACGACGAAACGGGGCGACATCTATGTGATCGACCGCCGCGATGGCAGCCTGGTCGTGCCGGCGCCGGAAAAACCCGTACCGACGAGCAATCCTGCCGCTGGCGATACCTTGTCGCCCACGCAGCCGTTCTCGGCCCTGACCTTCTTACCAGAGCGCAATATCAGCGAAGCGGACATGTGGGGCACCACGCCGTTCGACCAGCTCGCCTGCCGCATCATCTTCAAGGAACGCCGCTATGAAGGCCCGTTCACGCCGCAAACGGCCGGCAAGGGCGCCGTGATTTCCCCGGGCCCGCTGGGCATCTTCGAATGGGGCGGCGCGGCCATCGACCCCGTGCGCCAGTTGCTGATCGTCAACCCTGACTACATGGGCTTCCTGGAAAAACTCGTGCCGCGCGCCGACACCACGGCCAAGGGTGGCACGGGTGGCGAAATGGGCTTGCAACCACAGACGGGCGTACCGTTCGCCGTGGAAATCAAGGCCTTTTTGTCGCCGCTGGGCTTCCCATGCCAGGCACCGCCATGGGGCTATGTGGCCGCCGTCGACCTGCGCACGATGAAAAAAGTGTGGATGCACAAGAACGGCACCACGCGCGACAGCGGTCCCGTGCCGATCCCCCTGCCACTGGGCGTCCCTAGCCTGGGCGGCATGGTCACCACCGGTGGCGGCGTGACCTTCCTCAGCAGCACGCTCGACTACTACATCCGCGGCTACGATGTCAGCAACGGCAAAGTGATCTGGAAAGCCCGCCTGCCAGCCGGCGGCCAGGCTACGCCGATGAGCTATGTCTCGAACAAGTCGGGACGCCAGTTCGTCGTCGTCATGGCCGGTGGCCATGGCTCCCTGGGCACGAAGATGAGCGACACCCTGGTCGCGTATGCCTTGCCGGAAGGCACTGCGGTAACGAAGAAGTAAAGCTCGAAGAAGTAAATTAGTAAGGTAGCAGCGCACTCCGCCATGGAGTGCGCGCACAAAAAAAGCCGTTCAGTCTGCACTGAACGGCTTTTTTACGTCTGAAGAAACAACTTACAGAATGGTAGCCAGCGCGCACTGCCGGTAATGCGCGGCAGCCTGTTCCGTTTGTTGCAAGGCATCGTGCATCTGCGCCAGCTTCAGGTGGGCATCGCGCACCATTTGCGGCTCGTGCGCGTCCGACAAAGCTTGCTCCAGGTGGCGCTGGGCCTTGCCCCACAGTTTTTGCTTGAGGCACAAGGTACCCAGGGTCAGCGCCAGTTCCGCGTCCAGCGGACGCTGTTTCATCCATTGCTCGCAATGCTCGATCTGCAGCAGCAGGGCCGGCGTGCCGCTTGGGGCCGCCGCTTCGCGGTAGGCACGCACGACGCGCTCGTCCCAGTCGGCGGCCAGCGACTCTTCACACACGAGGCGCGCTTCGTCGTGCAGGCCGCGCGCATTCAGGGCCGTGGCGGCGCGGCAGGCGATATACGGCTTGACCCTGTCCGCGCTGGGCACGGTGGACCAGACGCGCATCAATGATTCGGCATCATGCGACGGGTCGGACAGCAAATGGTCGTAGGCCAGCTCGCGCAGGCGCGACGACAGGGCCGGATGCAGGGCACGGTGCTTGTCGAGCGAACGCACGAGGCGCAGCACTTCCGGCCAGTTCTTCGCCTGCTGCTCCGCTTTCAGCGACCATTGCAGCGCGTGGATATGGCGCGTGCCGCTGGCATTGAGTTCGCGCACGGCGGCCAGGGCCGCTTCCGGCTGGTGGTCGTCGACCAGCAATTCCGTCACCGTCATCAAACGGGCCGTCTTCAGGCTGGCATCGCCTTCGACTCTGGCCAGCCAGCTGTCGCGGCGCTCGGACTGCCGCATGCGGTGCGCGGCACGCGCGCCGATCAGCGCGGCCAGGCCGGCGTTTTCTTCCAGCTCGGCGGCGCGCAAGGCGGCTTTTTCCGCATGGCCGAAACGCCCTTCGAACAGGGCTTTCAAGGCTTCGCGCAAGCCCTTGTTGCCATCGCGCTCACGCTTGCGCTGGCGGTAGGCCGCCACTTGCGCCGGCATGCGCACGGTAGCGCGCACGGCGCGCACCAGCAGGTACAACAGCACGAACAGCGCGACCTGCAGCAGCAGGAAGAAGTTCAGCGACAAATCGATGCGGTACGGCGGATAGAACAGCACCACGTTGCCGGGATTGAAACGGGCCGTCACGGCGATACCGATCGCCGCGGCCATCAGGGCGAGTAACCAGAGAAATAGACGCATGGGCTCAGGACTTCGCTTTGTAGTTGCGCACAGCCGTCAGGCTGTCGGACAAGGTTGGCATTTCGATGGCCAGGTTGCTGCCCTGTACCTGGCGCAGCAAGGCTTGCGCCGTCTGCGTGCTCTTGGCGCGGGTGTCGAAATACTTGGCCAGCGCATCCTGCGCAGCGATCAAGTCGTTGCGGAAAGCCGTTTCATTGCGCGACAACAAGGCCATGCGGGCATTGAGCAAGCGCAACTTGACGTTTTCACGCAAGAAATACGATTGCGTCGGCGACAGCATCAGCGCTTCCGGCGTATCGACGCGGCGGATGCGTATCAATTGACGCACGTCGGCCCACATGTCGCCGCTCCAGGTATTGAAGCCGTCGCGTACTTTTTGCAGCAGCGGTTCCGGTGCCGGCGGCCCTACCAGCTTGCCGCTGGCATCGCGCACGGGCTTGGCCCCGGCCTTGGCCTTGCCCGGCTTTTCCGGCGCAGCCGGCAAGGCCGGCGTTTCGTCGGACAGCATCGGCAGGGCGTCGATCTGGGCGATCACGGCATCGAGGCGCAGGGCCACGCCCGTCGAATCGACGCTGGGCAGGGCCTTGAGTTTTTCCATGTCGCGCCCGATGGCGCGGCGGATGGTGATGAATTGCGGCTTGTCGGAACGCGACAGGCTGCGGTCCGCGTTTTGCAGGGCGATCAGCGCACCGGGCACGTTGCCGGCCAGTTGCAGCTGCTGGCTGGCCGTCGACAGTACTTGCTCGATTTCCGTCAGCGCCCACTCGTCGCGGTTCTTCGACAAGTCGTTATACAGCTGCTCCAGGGCCAGCTGCTGGCTTTGCGTTTCGCTCTGGCGGTTTTCCAGTGCGCCCACCTTGATTTGCAGCTCTTTCGTGCCTTCTTGCACGTTGCGCGCCAGCACGCCCGTTTCGGCATTGCTGACATCGCCCTTTTGCAGGCGCTTGGCCACTTCTTCGCGCAGGTTGCGGATCTGTTTGCTGGTCGACCAGCTTTGCGCAGCCAGCAGCACGGCCAGCACGATGACGGCAATGCTCATGGGCTTTTGCAGCTGTTCGAGCAGGGTCGGCGCGCGGCCAGCGGGTTGGTCGGCCGCCTGCGGCGCCGTCTTCACGGCGCTGCCAGGCGTTGCATTCGGTTCGGAGAGTGTAGGCATTTCGTTCATGGTCGTGATTGTAACGCGGCGAGCACTCCTGCGTCGCCTGATCCTGTCAAGGTGACACGGGCAAAACCCAGGGCCGCCGCCGTTTGTGCAATGCGCGCGTGCGGCACGATCAAATGCTGCTGTTGCATTTTCACAACAACCGTCTTTTCATCCCCCATTTCACCCAGCAGCGCCAGCAAACCGCGCAGCGCTTCCGAGCTGGTGATGATCCAGTCATTATTATGCTGCAACAGCTTTTCAAGGGTCGCCCGCAAGGCCGGCGTCAGCAGCGGTACCTTGCGGCGGTAGGCTGTGACGAACTCGACTTCGGCACCGGCGGCGCGCAAGCCGTCGGCCAGGTAGTCGCGTCCGCCGTCGCCGCGCACGATCAGCACGCGCTTGCCGCGCAGGGCAGACAAGTCCAGCGCCAGCAACAGATGTTCGGAATCGCTGCGCGCCGTATCGAGCGGGCTGGTGATGGTCGCGTTGGCGTCCGTCACGCCGTGCGCCGCCAATGCCAGGCGGCTGCCCTCGCCCACCACGGCCAGCGGCAGGCCGGATGGCCAGGCGGGCAAGTGCGCAAAGACGCAGTCGATGGCGTTGGGCGAGACGAAGGCCACCAGGTCATACTCGCGCAGGCGCGCCAGCACGGCTTGCAGCTGCGCGCATTCCTCTTCGCCATCGAGCGCGTGGATCTCCAGCAGCGGCAGCAAGGTCACGGGCCAGCCCAGCGCCGCAATTTTGGCGGCCAGCGGCCCCGCTTGCGCTGCGGGCCGCGTGATCACCACGGTGTCAGGCATGCGGCGCCAGGCCTTCATGGTTGTCGGGCGTGACGGCACACGAGGCGAGGATGCCGGCGGCGTCCTGGCCGCGCAGCAATTCAGCTACTTGCTCGCCCAGCAGTTCCGGCGCGCTGGCCGGACCACTGACATCGGCGCTGGCCATGCGCGCGCCGTCCGGCGTGGCGACCATGGCGCGCAAACGCATCTGTTCGCCCTCGACGGTGGCGAACGCAGCCAGCGGAATCTGGCAGCTGCCGCCGAAGATCTTCGACACCTTGCGTTCGGCCGTGACGGCTTGCGCCGTGGCCGCGTGGTTCAGCGGCGCCAGCAGGCGCACCAGGTCGGCGCAGTCGGCGCGCCCGCTGCGGATTTCGATCGCCATGGCGCCCTGGCCGGCGGCCGGCAAGCTGTCTTCCGGCGCCAGCACGGCGCGGATGCGCGACGCCAGGCCCAGGCGTTTCAGGCCGGCGGCAGCCAGGATGATGGCGGCGTAGTCGCCACGGTCCAGCTTGCCCAAACGCGTATCGAGGTTGCCGCGCAGGGGCAAAATCGTCAGGTGCGGATAGCGCGCGGCGATCAGCGACTGGCGGCGCAAGCTGCTGGTGCCGACGACGGCGCCATGCGGCAACTCGGCCAGGCTGGCGTAATCGTTCGACACGAACGCATCGCGCGGGTCTTCGCGCTCGAGGATGGCGGCCAAAGCAAAGCCTTCCGGCAACTCCATCGGCACGTCTTTCAGCGAATGCACGGCCAGGTCGGCGCGGCCTTCTTCCATCGCCACTTCCAACTCCTTGACGAACAGGCCCTTGCCGCCTACCTTGGACAAGGCGCGATCGAGAATCTGGTCGCCGCGTGTGGTCATGCCGAGAATTTCAACGCTACACTGTGGATACAGGGCGGCCAGGCGCGCACGCACGTGTTCAGCTTGCCACATGGCAAGACGGCTCTCGCGCGTGGCAATCACCAGGCGGGCGGGTATGTTTGGAGTCAATTCGGATGCTTTCAAAACAAGTTCTTTCGCTGTCATTGTCGTTGCGATTGGCGTTGCCAATTCACCCGTCCGATATCAATTTGTATCGGGTGGCGCCCGGCGTCGCTATAATCGTTATCCCTTAGCCTAGAAGGCCAAGTCAGGCTAGCGTCCATGTTGAAGACCACAAATTTTATCATGCGCCCCCTCCCCTCTGCGGCCAAACGCCCGGTGCGATCCACATTCCCTTGCTTTTACACTTACTTTGGTTCTTTATTATGCTCAATGACGCAGTAGCACCAGAAATAGTTCCAGCGGCCGCCTCCGACAAGGACGCGCCGCTGAAAGAAGACATCCGCCTGCTGGGCCGCCTGCTGGGCGACGTGCTGCGCGAACAGGAAGGCGACGCCGTCTTCAATGTGGTGGAAACCATACGCCAGACGTCCGTGCGCTTCCGCCGCGAAGCGGACGCGGGCGCCGCGCTGGAACTCGACGCCATGCTCAAGGAACTGAGCCGCGAACAGACGATTTCCGTCGTGCGCGCCTTTTCCTATTTTTCGCACCTGGCCAACATTGCGGAAGATCAACACCACATCCGCCGCCGCCGCGCCCACCTGCTGGCCGGCTCGCCAGCGCAAAAGGGCAGCGTCAGCTTCGCGCTGAAAAAACTGCGCGCCGCCGGCGTGCCCCGCAAGACCGTCGACACCTTCTTCCAGGACGCGCTGATCGCGCCCGTGCTGACGGCCCACCCCACGGAAGTGCAGCGCAAGAGCATACTCGACGCCGAGCACGACATCGCCCGCCTGCTGGCCGAGCGCGACGTGCCGCAGACGCCGAAAGAGCGGCAAGCCAATATGCAGCTGCTGCGTTCGCGCGTTTCCACCCTGTGGCAGACGCGCATGCTGCGCTACTCGAAGCTGACGGTGGCCGACGAGATCGAAAACGCCCTGTCCTACTACCGCATCACCTTTTTGCGTGAACTGCCGGGCCTGTATGACGATATCGAGGACGATATCGCCGCCGAATACCCGAACGGCGACGGCACCATCGAACCGATCAACGCCGCCTACGTACAGATGGGCAGCTGGATCGGCGGCGACCGCGACGGCAACCCGAACGTCAACGCGGGCACCATGCAGCATGCGCTGGCGCGCCACGCCACCACCATCCTCGACTTTTACCTCGACGAAGTGCACGCGCTGGGCGCGGAGCTGTCCGTCTCGACCCTGATGGTGGGCGTCAGCGCCGAACTGCAGGCGCTGGCCGACCAGTCGCCGGACGCCTCGCCGCACCGCAGCGACGAACCGTACCGCCGTGCCCTGATCGGCATCTATGCGCGCCTGGCCGCCACGGCCCGCGCGCTGGGCGCCACCAACATCCTGCGCAAGGAAGTGGGACCGGCCGCCGCCTATCCGGACGCGGCCGCGTTTGTCGCCGACTTGCGCACCATCGTCGCCTCGCTCGAATCGCACCACGGCGCGGCCCTGGTGCGCCCGCGCCTGGCCACCCTGGCGCGCGCGGCCGACATCTTCGGTTTCCACCTGGCGTCGCTAGACATGCGCCAGACGTCCGACGTGCACGAAAGAGTGCTGGCCGACCTGTTCGCGCACAGCGGCGTGGCCGCCGATTACTCGGGCCTGTCCGAGGAAGACAAGCAGGCGCTGCTGCTCAATGAACTGGCCCAGCCACGCCTGCTGTACTCGCCCTACATCGCCTACGCCACGGAAACGGATTCCGAGCTGGCGATCCTGCGCGCGGCGCGCGACATCCGCCAGCGCTACGGCGCGCGGGCCATCCGCAACTACATCATTTCGCACACGGAAACCGTCTCCGACTTGCTGGAAGTGTTGCTGCTGCAAAAGGAAACGGGCTTGCTGCGCACCGATTGGAAGGTAGGCGGCGAAGGCGAAAGCAGCTGCGAGCTGATGGTCATCCCCCTGTTCGAGACGATCCCCGACCTGCAGCGCGCGGCCGGCATCATGAGCCAGGTCATGGCCTTGCCGTTGGTCAAACAATTGATCGCCAAGCAGGGGCAGTTGCAGGAAGTCATGCTCGGCTATTCCGATTCGAACAAGGATGGAGGCTTCCTCACCTCGAACTGGGAACTGTACAAGGCGGAACTGGCGCTGGTATCCGACTTCCAGAAGGCCGGCGTCAAGCTGCGCCTGTTCCACGGCCGCGGCGGCACGGTAGGCCGCGGCGGCGGACCCAGCTACGAAGCCATCCTGGCGCAGCCGCCGGGCACAGTCAACGGCCAGATCCGCCTGACGGAACAGGGCGAGATCATCGCCTCGAAGTTTTCCAACGCGGAAATCGGCCGGCGCAACCTGGAATTGCTGGTGGCCGCCACCCTGGAAGCGAGCCTGGCGCCGCAGGCGGCCAATCCCGCCCACGCGAGCCAGCTGGCGCAGTTCGAAGCCGTGATGGCGCAGCTGTCGGACCTCGCCTATCACGCCTACCGTCACCTCGTGTATGAAACGCCGGGTTTTACGGAGTATTTCTTCTCGGCCACGCCGATTGCGGAAATCGCCGAACTGAACCTCGGTTCGCGCCCCGCCTCGCGCAAGGCCAACCAGCGCATCGAAGACTTGCGCGCCATACCCTGGGGCTTTTCCTGGGGCCAGTGCCGCTTGCTGCTGCCGGGCTGGTTCGGCTTCGGCAGCGCCATCGATGCGTGGATCAAGCAGGCTGACGGCGACGCGAAGGATGACAAGATCGCCACCCTGCGCGCCATGTATGCCGAATGGCCGTTCTTTGCCACCCTGCTGTCGAACATGGACATGGTGCTGGCCAAGACGGACCTGGCGATTGCCTCGCGCTATGCGGAACTGGTAGCAGACCAGGACTTGCGCGAACGCATCTACAAGCGCATCACGGACGAACATGGCAACACCCTGCGCTGCCTGGAGCTGATCACCGGCAACACCGAGCGCCTGGCGGGCAATCCGCTGCTGGCCCGCTCGATCCAGAACCGCTTCGCCTATCTCGATCCGCTGAACCACTTGCAGGTGGAATTGATCAAACGCAACCGCGCCCTGTCAGCGGAAAGCAAGATCGATGAACGGGTCCACCGCGGCATTCAGCTGTCGATCAATGGCGTGGCGGCCGGCCTGCGCAACACGGGCTGATCGCGCCAGGCGGCCATTGGCAGGCAGGGGCCGGCACCGCAAGGGCCGGCCCTTTTGCTTGCCCAATGGCAAAATATTCTCAATAAAACAACAATTGATATTACACTAGCGGTTAACACCTTTCCCACTCCGGCCCCATGCGCACCGCAGCGGCCAACCATGACGCCAGGGACGCGGATGAGCAAATGGTCGATTGAAACACTGGGCGCGGCGTGCGCCGCACTGATCCTGATCATGCTGGGCTGGCTGGCAGGCGCAGCCTGGCCGGAACTCGACTTCTGGGAGCATGTCTGGCTGGCCCTGTTGCTGCTGGCCGCCGCCGGCACGGCCATGTGGCTGATGCGCAGGCTGCGCGCCCACCTCGCCAGCACGCGTTCGCAGCTGGACGCCAGCCTCCTGCGCTACCAGCACCTGAGCGAAACGGCGCAGGACGGCATGTGGCAAACGGATGCGCACGGCCGCATCCTGTACGTCAACCAGCGCCTGTGCGACATGCTGGGCATCCCCGCCGGGCAACTGCTGAACCACTCCATGGAGGAATTCCACGACGAGGCCACCTTGCTGCGCCTGTGTCCGCTGCGCCAGACGGCGAGCGACAGCTGCATGGGCGAACTGCAGTACCGGCATGGCGACGGCACACAGCGCTGGGCCATGCTCAGCGGGCGGCGCCTGTACGACCGCGAGGGACGCCTGACGGGCGCGCTGGTCATGGCCAGCGACATCACCGAACACAAGCGGGCCGAACACGCGTTGAGCCTGGCCCATGCGGAGCTGGAAAACCGCGTGGCTCTGCGCACGGCCCAGTTGCTCGATGTCAATATCCAGCTGTCTGCGGAAATCGCCATGCGCGCACAAACGGAAGCGGCCCTGGCGCGCAGCGAAGAGCGGCTGCAGGACATCATTTCCATGATGCCCCTGTCGCTGTTCCTGAAAGATGCCGATTCGCGCATCGTGCTGATGAACCAGGCTTGCGAACAGCAATGGGGCGTGTGCCAGCACGACGTCGCCGAAGGGCGCGACCTGAAGCACTTTCCCGAGGAACAGAACGCGGGCTTCCACGCGGCGGACCAGGAAGCGTTTGCCAGCCGCAAGGTAGTGATCCGCGAAGAACGGATATGGAACGTGCAGTTGCAGGAAAATCGCCTGGTGCAGACGCACAAGAAACCCGTGTTTGACGCCGACGGCCGGCCTCAGATGATCATCGCCATGGCCATCGACATCACCGACAGCAAGCGCAACGAGGAAAACCTGCAGCGCACCCTGGCCCAGCTGCGCGAACTGACCGACCACCAGCAGACCATCAAGGAAGCGGAGCGCCGGCGCATCGCGCTCGACATTCATGACGACCTGGGCCAGAACCTGATGGTGCTGCGCATCGACGTGTCGCTGCTGCACGCGCGCACGGCCCAGACTCACCAGCGCCTGCACCGTCATGCGCAGCGCGTGCTCGACACCATCGACGCCACCATCCGCTCGGTGCGCAGCATCATCAATGACTTGCATCCCAGCACCCTGGAGCTGGGACTGGGCCCGGCGGCCGAATGGCTGATCCGCCAGATGGAGGGTCGCGGCGCCATCCGCTACCGGCTCACCCTCGACAGCGAGGCGCCCGACCTGGGCCTGGACCAGCGCCAGACGTCGGCCATCTTCCGCGTACTGCAGGAATCGCTGTCGAACATCGTGCGCCACGCCCAGGCCAGCGAAGTGGAAGTGGCGCTGGCGCAAGATACGGACGCCATCGTGCTGCGCATCAGCGACAACGGCATCGGCATGCAGCCGGGCGACCACGGCAAGCGGGCCGCCTTCGGCCTGAAAAGCATACGCGAGCGTGTCCATGCGCTGGGCGGCGAACTGCGCATCGACAGCCAGGCGGGCCGCGGCACGGCGCTGGCCATCCGCCTGCCCCAGCAGGCAGGCCAGCACCATGTCGATCATGCTAAAACACAAAAATTAGCAAAAACAGTAGTAAATTAAGTATGCATTTGTGGCATAAAAAAGTATAGTAAGTTTTTTTGAGGAAACTATCATGCCGCTACGGTTCGCCTGCTTCCCCGCCCCACGGCTCGGTCTGCTCCTGCTGGCCGCTATCCCCACCGCCAGCGCCACCATCTATGCCGAACGGGGCTTTGGCGAAAGGGATGGCAATGGCAGCATTGCTTCCGACCTGAACCCGGCCGGCCTGGTGGCCGGCATCATCATGGAAGAAGAAGGACGGCGCCGCGCCGTGACCTATCAGCATGGCCGCATCCGCGAGCTGGGCACCCTGGGCGGCAATGAAGGCTTTACCAAGGCTATCAATACCCATGGCGTGGTGGTCGGCTCGGCGCAGACGGCCGCCGGCGCCTGGCATGCATTCCGCTTTGAAGCAGCGGGTGGCATGCGCGACCTGGGCACCCTGGGGGGCACCAGCAGCTATGCCACGGCCATCACGCGCGACGGCATGATCGCCGGCTATGCCGACACCAGCGCCGGCGATTTCCACGCCTTTGTCACGAAAGCCGACCACAGCCTGCAAGACCTGGGTACCCTGGGCGGCGCCAGCAGCTATGCCAGCGGCCTGAACGCACATGGCGTAGTGGTGGGCACGGCGCAGCGCGGCGACGGCTACCGCCGCGCCTTCGTCTACCGCCCCGGCACGGGCATGCAGGAAATCGGCACCCTGCCCGGCGGACGCATCAGTTCAGCCACCGCCATCAATGACGCAGGCATGATCGTGGGCGCGTCTGAAACGGAGAAGCGCCGCTGGCACGCCTTTGCCTGGGATGGCAAGCGCATGCTCGACCTGGGCGCCCTGATCGGCCAGGGCGACAGCTATGCCACGGCAGTCAACGCGGCCGGACACGTCGTCGGCAGCGTCAACATCAAAGGCTTTGAACCGATGACCTTTGTCTACAAGGAAGGCGTGATGACGGTACGCCGCCGCGACGACGGCTTGTACCTGACCAACAAGATCACCGATGCGGGCCTGGTGGTCGGCGCCATCTACACTGGGCACAAGTTCCAGGCCTTCGCCGTACCGTCGCAAGCGGCTCCCGCACCGCAGCGCAGCAATCCATTCGACTGGCTGCTCACCACCATTCTCATCTCCGCCAGCGGTGTGCTGCTGTACAAATTGCAGCGTAACTATCGCATGGGCCTGCTGGGAGCGCGTACCCGTTTTATGTAGGCAAGGCACGCTACGGACGTAAAAAAAGAGGCTTGCGCCTCTTTTTTTGTTACTGCTTAGTTCTGCGTCAAGAACGTTTTCAATTTATCCGAACGCGAAGGCTGGCGCAGCTTGCTCATGGCTTTCGCTTCGATCTGGCGGATACGCTCGCGCGTCACGTCGAATTGCTTGCCCACTTCTTCCAGCGTGTGGTCGTTCGACATTTCCACGCCGTAACGCATGCGCAGCACTTTCGCTTCGCGTGGCGTCAAGGAGTCCAGCACTTCCTTGATCACGTTGCGCATCGACGCATGCAGTGCAGCGTCCAGCGGTGCCAGGGTGGTGTTGTCTTCGATGAAGTCGCCCAGTTGCGAATCGCCATCTTCGCCCATCGGCGTTTCCATGGAAATCGGTTCCTTGGCGATCTTCATGATCTCGCGCACCTTGTTTTCCGGCATTTCCATCTTGACGGCCAGGGTCGCCAGGTCCGGCTCGCTGCCCGTTTCCTGCATGATCTGGCGCGAAATGCGGTTCATCTTGTTGATCGTTTCGATCATGTGCACCGGCACGCGGATGGTGCGGGCCATGTCGGCGATCGAACGCGTGATGGCCTGGCGGATCCACCAGGTGGCGTAGGTCGAGAACTTGTAGCCGCGGCGGTATTCGAATTTATCGACCGCCTTCAGCAAGCCGATGTTGCCTTCCTGGATCAGATCGAGGAATTGCAAGCCGCGGTTGATGTATTTCTTGGCGATCGAGATGACCAGACGCAAGTTGGCGACCGTCATTTCGCGTTTCGCGTGACGCGCACGCTTTTCGCCGGCAGCCATCTGCTTGTTGATCTTGCGCAAGTCAGCCAGTGGCAGGGCCACGCGCGCTTGCAGGTCGATCATCTTCTTTTGCAGTTCCTTGACGGCAGGCACGTTGCGGCTGAGGATGGCGCTGTACGGATACTTGCAATCGACTTCGCGGTCGACCCATTCCAGGTCGCATTCATTGCCCGGGAACACCTTGATGAAGTGGGCGCGCGGCATGCCGCATTTGTTCACGCACAGCTCCAGCACGGCGCGCTCGATATGGCGCACTTCTTCCATCTGGCCGCGCAGGGTGTCGCACAGCTTTTCCACGACCTTGGCCGTGAAGCGGATGCCCAGCAGTTCCTGCGAGATGGCTTCCTGCGCCTTGACGTAGACTTTCGAGTTGTAGCCCTCGGGCGCCTTGCGCATCTTGTCGTACTGCATCGAAATGACGTTGAACTTCTCCAACGCATTCTTTTTCAGCTGGGCCAATTGCTCGCTGGAGAAACCGGCCGCGCCGCCATTGGCGTCGCCATCTTCTTCCTCGGCTTCTTCTTCCTCTTCCTCGTCGTCACCGCTGGCGGCGGCGGGCGCGGGGGCAGCGGCAGGCGCAGGGGCATTGCTTTCGTTCAAGTCGACAAAGCCGTCGACCACTTCATCGACCTTGATTTCGTCGCGCGCAATTTTTTGCGACAGGGCAACGATTTCGCCGATGGTGGTGGGACAGGCGGAAATCGCCTGGATCATGTCTTTCAGGCCGCCTTCGATGCGCTTGGCGATCTCGATTTCGCCTTCGCGCGTCAGCAGCGCCACGGCGCCCATTTCACGCATGTACATGCGCACGGGGTCGGTGGTGCGGCCGAAGTCGGAGTCGACGGTCGACAGGGCGGTAGCGGCAGCCGCTTCCACTTCGTCGTCGCTGGTGACAGTGGCGACGTTGTCGGTCAACAACAAGCTTTCCGCGTCAGGGGCGCGCTCGTAGACGGCTATGCCCATGTCGTTGAAGGTAGCGATGATGCCTTCGATCGCTTCCGGATCGATGATGTTTTCCGGCAATTGGTCATTGATCTCGGCATAGGTAAGGAAACCGCGTTCCTTGCCCATGTTGATCAAGCCCGTAATCTGCTTGCGGCGGCGTTCCAGGTCCGCTGCCGAGGCTTCCGGATCACCCAATGCGTCCGCCAGGCCGCCCTTGGCCTTGCGGTCACGCGCTTTCGACACGGCCTTCAGTTCGGCGCGCTCGACGGCGTTGAGTGCTGCCACTTCATCGTTTTCCGGCGTGAATTCGCTTGGTTTGCGACCACGGCGGCCCGGCACCTTGACGGTCGGCAAGAAGTAATTCGAGGTATCGATGGCGGCCAGGGCATCGGCGTCCGTGGTCTTGCTGACCACTTGCGCGCCGGTGATGATGGTCACGGGCGCCGCTTCTGGCTTGGCGCGCACGACTTTCGAACGGGCAGCCGTCACCACTTTATTCGTGGCAGCGCTTTCGCTGACCTTGCGTGGCGCGGCCGGGGCCTTGGCGCCAGGGGCGATCTTCACGCTTGGCGCCTTGGCCGGTGCAGCGTCGGCGACCTCGACAACGGCTTCGGCGGCCGCTGCGGCAACGGGCGCTTCCCCAACCGACTCGGCAGGTGGCACGGCAGCCAGGCGCGAACGGCTTTTCTTGACCACGGTGACGACGGTGGGCGCCGTCGTGACGGTGGCTTCCGGATTCGCTTGCGCATTATCGATGAAGTAAGATAAAGTCGTTTTGGGTACGGCAAGTGGTGCCGCAGCTGGGCGTGGCGCCTTGGCGGACAACGTTAAAGTTTTTGGCGTATTCTTCATGAGATATCTCTTAATGCGAGACCAGATGGTGTCGGCGCGAAGTGAATGATTCCACCTAAGCCTGCGAAACCGGACTCGATGGAGCGTGTTGTTGCGGCTGCCGTCAAAGGCAGCGGCGCCTGTCTATCGGGGCGCTCAAAGCCCGCGCATCCCGTAACGAGAGCGGCGGGGCCGAAGCCGGATCAGATAAATAAGCGATGTACATTGCGGAATGAAAAAAAGCCCGTACCAGAACGGGCTTGAATCTATTGTTGTTCAGTGAAGACACAGCGGAGAGCAAGATTATGCACGAAGGCCAGTTATCTGGATAATTGATAAGCAAAATATCTGATATCAAAAATATCAATAATGATGGCCCTGCACCGCACTGCTCCTATCCCCTGCACACCTGAGCCAGACCGTCAAATACGGGGTCCAGTCATCAGCGCAAGCCGACATTATACACATTTCCCGCCTTTCGCGCTGCGAGCACTGTAGTACGGCCCCGCTTATCTCAGTGCAAGTTGCCAAAAAAGACAATGCACTTGCCTGTGGCGCGTGCTATGCTCCCCTTTTATAGCCCAACCAATGATGTCGATGACCAGCTCCACGCCAGACCAGCAAGCCACCACTCCTGACACGCCAGTCGATGTAGCCCCAGCGGCGGCACCGGCCGCAGCGACCGCGCCGGCACCTGCCGGCCTGACCGCGCGCGCCCTGCTGAAGCAGTTCCAGGAGCAATTCCCGCCATTCCGCGATTGCCTGCCCTTGTCGATCGGTATCGACAAGCAGATCCTGGCGCGCCTGCCGGACCTGGACCGCAAGCTGATGCGCACGGCGCTGGGCATCCACACGGGTTCGCTGCGCTACCTGCGCGTGATGGAAAAAGCCAAGATCCGCTACGACCTCGACGGCACGGCCGGCGCGGAAGTGACGCAAACGCACCGCGACCACGCCACGCAAGTATTGCAGCAACGCTTCAAGAAAGAAGCCGAGCGCAAGAAAGCCGAGCGCGACGCGGCGGCCGCCGAAGAAGCGAACCGTTTGCGCCTGGAAAAACTGAATCAGCTGACCGCGAAATTCTCGCGCAAAGGTTGATCCGGTTTCATGGACACAGCTGCCGCACCGCCACTGCCCCCCTATCAAGGCATAGCACTCGACCACGTCAAGCTGGTACGCACCAGTGACGAAGCCAGGGCAGCCATGGCCGCCCTGCTGGCAGCGGACGCCATCGGCTTCGATACGGAATCGAAGCCGACGTTCGTCAAGGGCGAATCCTCCACGGGGCCGCACTTGATCCAGCTGGCCACCGACGACATCGCCTACCTGTTCCAGGTGGGCGCCACGCCGCCCCTGGCCGAACTGAAGGCCATCCTCGAATCGACCACCACCCTGAAGGTGGGTTTTGGCCTGTCCGACGACGTCAAGCGCCTGCGCAACAAGCTGGGCATTGTTCCAGTTCAAGTGCTGGACCTGTCCGTGGCCCTGCGCGGCGGCCAGCGCAACGACCTGGGCGCCAAGACGGCCGTGGCCAAGTTCTTCGGCCTGCACCTGCAGAAGTCGAAAAAAATCTCCACCACCAACTGGGCTACGTCGCGCCTGACGGAAAAGCAGATCCTGTACGCGGCCGACGATGCGCAAGTGGCGCTGCGCGTGTACCGCCGCTGGATCGCTGACGGCGGCAAGGTAACGCCGCAAAAAGCGCCGCGCGCCAACACGCCGCCAGCCACGCCACCCGTATCCGCCTGAGCCGGCGCGCCTTCCTGCAGCAAGAGCAAGTCCATCGGTACCAACCGGTGCCCGTGCTGTGTTCGCACGAAACAGGCGCCACCACTGCGGTGGCGCCCGACTTTGCCACACTCCTGGCGCTGCCCGGCCACCCGCGATGAAAGCGGGCGGCCGGCACTGCCTTATTTAACCAGGCGCAAGGTCAAGGGATAGCGGTAGGTGATGCCATTGCTGGCCTTGACGGCCGCGACGATCGAGCACACCAGGTTGGCCAGCGCCACCACCCAGAACAGGAACAGGCCGATCAGCACGAACGACAGGATGAAGCAGGCGAAATACCAGATGATCAGGGTGATCTGGAAATTCAGCGCTTCGCGGGCGTTCTCGGCCGAGAACTTATCCGCATCATCTTTCTTGATCAAATAAATGATCAGCGGCGCCACCCAGCTGGTGAACAGGCCGCCAACGTGGGACAGGATGGCGATCGTCGTATCTTGCGTACGAGTTACTTCCGGCTGCGTGTTATCCATTATTATTCCCATCATTAGTTGTAGATACATCAATATAACAGCAATATTTCTTTTTGAAATGAAACACTTGCTGGCGCAAGGGACTTTTTTGGGCCATGTCACCGTCAGATGTGGGAATGCTGCCAGTGTCGCCTTCCATTCGGCTGGCCGCATGATCGGCTCCCTGCCTGGTTCAGTATGCAGAGTCAGACAGCTGCGCAGCGGGAAGATTCCGGCATTTCCCCTATTCGCCGGGGACACAGCCGACTTTTTTTCATGCGCCGCTTGCCGCCGCCAGCGCCAGCCGCCCCAGCGTGGCGATGGCGTCTTCCAGCTGTGGACTCCACGGGTGGCCGTAATTGAGGCGGATGCAATGGCGAAACGCGCGCGTGGCGGAAAAGATGGGGCCGGGCGCAATGCTGATGCCGGCCGCCAGCGCGCTGCGGTGCAAGGCCAGCGCATCGACGCCAGCAGGCATCTCCACCCACACAAAATAACCGCCCTGCGGCCGCGTGACCCGCGTGCCAGGCGGAAAATGCACGGCGATGGCTTGCAGCATGGTGTTTTGCTGTGCCGCCAGGGTCAGCCGCAGCTGGCGCAAATGACGGTCGTAGCCGCCCTGCGCCAGGTAATCGGCCAGCGCCATCTGCAGTGGTATGGGCGCCGACAGGCTGGTGGTCAGTTTCAAGCGCTCGACCTGGCGCGCGTAGCGGCCCGCCACGGCCCAGCCCAGCCGGAAACCTGGCGCCAGGGTCTTGGAGAACGAGCTGCAATGCATGACCAGCCCCGCGCTGTCATGACTTTTCGTCAGGCCGGGACGCTGCTTGCCAAAGTACAACTCGCCATACACATCATCTTCGATCAGCGGCACGCCATGGCGCGCCAGCAGTTCCACCAGCGCGCGTTTCTTTTCCGGCGGCATCAGGCTGCCCAAGGGATTCTGGAAACTCGTCATCAGCCAGCATGCCTTGGGCTGGTGGCGCTGCAGCAACTCTTCCAGCGCCGCCAGGTCGACGCCGTCGCGCGGGCTGGTGGCGATCTCGACGGCCTTGAGCTCCAGCCGCTCCAGCGCCTGCAAACAGGCATAGAAGCTGGGCGACTCGATCAGCACCGTGTCGCCAGGCCGCGTGACGGCTTGCAGGCACAGGTTCAGCGCTTCCAGCGCGCCATTCGTAATGACGATGTCATCGCTGGAAACGAGCACGCCATCGAGCTGGTAGCGCAGGGCGATCTGACGGCGCAATTCCGCATTTCCCAGCGATAAATCCGTCACGGTGCTCCACGGGTCGAGGCGGCGCATGCTGGCCGAGACGGCCCGCGCCAGCCGTTCCATGGGGAACAGATGGGGGCTGGGAAACGCCGAGCCGAAGGGCACGATATCGCGCGCGCCCACGGCGCCCAGCACCTCGAAGACGAGGTCGCTGACATCGACGGTGGTGCTGGCGTCGAGCGGGCGCGAGCTGTCCGGCTCGGGCGCCAGCGCGGCGCGCTGCGGCGCCACGTAATAACCGGAACGGGGGCGCGAGACGATCATGCCGCGCGCTTCGAGCAAATAATACGCCTGGAACACCGTCGACGGGCTCACGCCCCTGCGCGCATGCTGCTGGCGCACGGAGGGCAACTTGTCACCAGGCAGCAACAGCTGCGTGCTGATCATGGCGGCAACCTCTTCCGCCAATTCTTCATATCGTTTCAACCCTGCTCCTCAAACTGATCCGTAGTTTTATTGCACAACTGATCCTGTCACAGTGACAGCACCCGGTATATGCTAGGGTAACAACATCCGGGCAGCAACACCGGCACGCCATCCTGACCAACGAGACAGCTTATTTTTCCATGCCATTTCCCATGCGACTTTCCGTGCAACTGCATTCCCCCCTCGTGCTGGCCCTGGTCCTGGCCGCCGCCTTGCCCGGCATGGCGCTGGCCGTACCTGCCGCACTGCCAGCCGGCCACGACAGCCTGGAGCAGCGCATCAAGGCGTGCACGTCCTGCCATGCGCAAAAGGAGCGCCACGACGCCTTCTTTCCCCGCATCGCCGGCAAGCCGGCCGGCTACCTGTACAACCAGCTGCTCAATTTCCGCGAGGGAAGGCGCCAGTATCCGATGATGAACTACATGGTCGAGCACTTGCCGGACGACTACTTGCGCGAAATCGCCGACTATTTTGCGGCCCAGCACCCTGCCCCGCCGCCGGCCCAGCCCAGCAGCGCCGGCACGACGGCCCTGGCGCGGGGCAAGCAGCTGGTGCTGCAGGGCGATAGTGCGAAAAAAATCCCGGCCTGTATCGCCTGCCATGGCCAGCAGCTGGCCGGCGTGGCGCCCGCCATTCCCGGCTTGCTGGGCTTGCCGCGTGACTATATCAACGCCCAACTGGGCGCCTGGAAGAACGGCATCCGCCGCGCCCACGCCCCCGACTGCATGGCGCAAGTGGCGCAGCGCCTGTCGGACGCGGACGTAGGCGCCGTCTCGGCCTGGCTGGGCACGCAAGTGGCCAGCGCCGACGCACGTCCCGCCAGCAGCATCACCCTGCCCTTGCCGCTGCACTGCGGCGGCGTGCCGGGTTCTACCGCGCAGGTGGCGCCATGAAAAAATGGATGATCGCGGCCGGCCTGGTGCTGATCGCCGGCGGCAGCGCCAAGTTCCTGCTGTACCCGGACAACGACATCGGCCCGCCTGCCGTGGCCAGCACCCTGAGCCAGCAACAGCTGGTCGCGCGCGGGGCCTACCTGGCCAAGGCGGGCGACTGCATGGCGTGCCACACGACGCGCGGCGGCGTGGCGTACGCGGGCGGCCGTGCACTGCAAACGCCGTTCGGCAAGGTGCTTTCGCCCAACATCACGGCCGACAAGGAAACGGGCATCGGCAGCTGGACGGCCGACGAATTCTGGCGCGCCATCCACAACGGCAAGTCGAAAGATGGCCGTTTGCTGTATCCGGCCTTTCCGTACACCAGCTACACCAAGGTGCAGCGCGAAGACAGCGACGCCCTGTACGCGTATTTCCAGAGTGTGCCGCCGCACAGGCAGGCAAACGCGCCGCACGCGCTGCGCTTCCCCTATAACCAGCAAATCGCGCTGGCCGCCTGGCGCGCGCTGTACTTCAAACCGGGCGTGTACCAGCCCCTCACGACGCAAAGCATGGAATGGAACCGCGGCGCCTACCTGGTACAAGGACTGGGCCATTGCAGCGCCTGCCATAGCAGCCGCACCACCCTGGGCGGCAGCGACGACGGCCTGTCGGGCGGCCTGATCCCCGTCCTGGGCTGGTACGCGCCTTCGCTGACGTCGGACGCGGAAGCGGGCCTGGGCGACTGGGACACGGCGCATATCGTGGAATTGCTGCAAACGGGCGTCTCGCCGCGCGCCACCGTCTTCGGCCCCATGGCCGAGGTGGTGCGGCAAAGCTTGCAGCACATGGGCACTACCGACGTGCAGGCGATGGCCGTGTACCTGAAAAGCTTGCCCGGCCCCGCGCAAGGGGCACAACGGGCGCCGCGCCAGACGTCGGAGCAAGCCAGGCAGCAGCTGGCGCTGGGCGCGAAACTGTATGAAACGCAATGCGCAAGCTGCCACCAGGCCGACGGCAAGGGCGTGCCGCCCGGCTACCCGCCGCTGGCCGGCAACCGTGCGCTGACGACGGACTCGGCCGTCAACGCCATCCGCCTCGTGCTCAACGGCGGCTTTGCGCCGGGCACCAGCGGCAACCCGCGCCCCTACGGCATGCCACCGTTCGGCCCCGTCATGGATGACACCGAGGTGGCAGCCGTGGTGACGTATCTGCGCGCCTCGTGGGGCAATGATGCGCCGGCGGTTTCTGCATTGGAAGTGAACAAGTACCGCAGCGTGCCCTTGGAGTAGCAGGAATGAAAAAGCCGGCTCGCGCCGGCTTTTTCATGAACCACAGCCATTCTCAGCGGAACTTGCTTTTATGTCCCGTTTTCAAATCCAGCGCATAGCGCACGCCATTGTCCGTCAGCATGACTTCATCGGGCGGCTCCTCGCCCGCCAGGGCGCCGTCGATCAGGGGCAAGCCTTCGCCCTTGCGCATCAAGTCGTCGCAGCGCTCATACACGTTCGCACAGCCCGTGGAAGCCATCAGCGATTGTACGATGGCCACTTTCCACGCATCGACGCCGCCGGCATTGAATTCGCAGATCAGATAACCTTGCACGCCGCCAAACAGCTGTACCACCAGGCCCGGCAAGCCCTCGTCTTCGCCCTTGATCAGGGTCAGCAGTTGATTCTCGCCCGCCTTCTTGATGGCCGGCAGCTTTTTTTCGATGGCGGCCTTGACCCGGCGCTTGATCAGCGCGTGGTCGACCGGTTCGTCTTCCTTGAAGCTCCAGATGCGCGCGCGGATCTGCGACTTCGAATTGTAGGCGGCGCGGGCGATGAACTGCTTCGACGAGCTTTGCACGATGGCCGTCGAGCCGGGCTTCATTTTTTCCTGCGGCTTGCCTTCGACTTTTTCAATCGCGGACGCGTAAATCCACGATTGGCCCAGCAAGCTCTTTTCCTTGCCCTGTTTGATGGTGATGATCAGCATGTAATTCCAGTAGTGTGACCGGCGCGTGCCGGTCGTCGTATGTCCCACCGACATGATACCTCATGCCATCCAGTCGCATCCTCCTGCATTCTGTCCCGCCAGCATTGCCGTCTGTCGCAGCGTGGTACGCAGACGTGGCCGGCTGGCATACCATGCATGCAGTCCAATTCAAAACAGGGAGCAAGAATGACACTCGCAATTTTCCAACCCCGCCATGCCCGCGCCGTGACCGCCCTGCTGCTGGCCGTCTGCGCGCTGGCCATCCCGGCCGCGCCGGCGCTGGCGTCGCCGCTGGACTGGATTTCCAGCAACAGTACCCAGGGCAGCGGCAAGCTGCAAAAGCAGACGCGCGAGGTCGGCAGTTTCCATGGCGTGGCGCTGAATGTGCCGGGCACGGTCGAACTGCGCATCGGCAACACGGACAGCGTCACCATCGAGGCTGATGACAATATCCTGCCGCTGATCGAGACGGCGGTGGAAAACGGCACCCTGCGCATCCGGCCCGCCAAGCGCAACGCCAACTTCCGCCAGAGCAGCCTGACCATTGTCATCCAGGCGCGCCAGGTAGAGCGCATCAGCGTGGGCGGCTCGGGCAACATCACGGCAACGGGCTTGCGTGCCGAGAAGCTGCGCTTCGATGTGGGCGGCTCCGGCTCCATCGATGCGCGCGACCTCGACAGCCGCATGGTGTCCGTGGCCATCGGCGGCAGCGGCAACTTCAAGGCCAGCGGCAAGACGGAGCAGCTGACGGCATCGATCGGCGGCTCGGGCAATATCCAGGCGGGCCGCCTGGCCGCGCGCGAGGTGCAGGTAAGCATCGGCGGTTCGGGCGAGGCGGAAGTGTGGGCCAAGGATGACTTGGCCATCAGCATCGGCGGCTCGGGCGAAGTGAGCTACTACGGCGATCCCCGCATCAGCCGCAGCATGCAACGTTCGAGCAGCATCAAGCACCTGGGCAGCGCGCCCAATTAAACGCCTGCCATGACAAAAGCCCGGATCGCTCCGGGCTTTTTGCGTTTCAAACGGTCAAAATCAGCGCGCCGGCTTCACCGGTTCGCGGTCGATCAAGACCGTGTTGACGCTGTCGGTCAGCCAGATCTGGCCATCCTGGATCGTGCATTGCAGCTGCATGTTGCGCTGCGCCAGCTTGCTCATGTCTTGCGCCGCCTCGGATGGCAGGTTGATCACGGTCAAGTTCTTCGCCCGTTCCAGCTTGTTCGCGATCTGCTTCCACCAGATGTGGCTGGTTGCGCCATAGCTGTAGACAATCACCTGTTCCGAACGGCCGCAGGCCTTCAGGATGCGTTTTTCGTCGGGCTGGCCCACTTCGATCCACAGCTGGATGGCGCCAGTCAAGTCCTTCTGCCACAGGTCGGGCTCTTCCGTGTCGAACAGGCCCTTGGTGAAGGTCAGCGCTTCGTCGGCATGGATGGCGAACGCCAGCAGGCGCACCATCATGCGTTCGTCCGTTTCGGACGGGTGGCGCGCCAGGGTCAGCGCGTGATCCTGGTAGTAGTTGCGGTCCATGTCGGCGATCTGCAGATCGGCTTTGAAAATTGTTGCTTTAAGGGCCATCGTGTTTCTGTCTCGGTAAAGTGAATAGTGAAGTCGGTATCAGCGGAATACCACGGTCTTGTGGCCATTTTTCAGGATGCGGTGCTCGACGAACCATTTCACGGCGCGTGCCAGCACCACGCACTCGACGTCGCGGCCGATGGCCGTCAGGGTTTCGGCATCCATCGCATGGTCGACGCGCTCGACATCCTGCTCGATGATCGGGCCTTCATCCAGGTCGCCCGTGACGAAATGGGCCGTCGCGCCGATCAGCTTGACGCCGCGGTGGTGCGCCTGCGCATACGGCTTGGCGCCCTTGAAGCTGGGCAGGAAGGAGTGATGGATATTGATGGCGCGGCCGTCGAGCGCCTGGCACAGGCCGGGTGACAGGATTTGCATGTAGCGCGCCAGCACCACCAGGTCGATCTTGTGCGTGTCCATCAGCTCGATGATCTTCGCTTCCTGCGCCAGCTTGGCCGCTTCCGGTGCTCCGGCCGCCAGCGGCAGGTGGTGGAAGGGAATATTGTAGCTGGCCGCCAGCTGGTAGAACTCCATGTGGTTCGAGACGATGGCGGGAATTTCCACGTTCAGCAAGCCGCTCTTGTAGCGGAACAGCAAATCGTTCAGGCAATGGCCGATCTTCGACACCATCAGCATCACGCGCGGCTTGACGCGCGCATCGTGCAATTGGCCATTCAGCTGCATGGCTTGCGACAGGTCGGCGAAGTCGCTGCGCAACTGGGCGTCGCTGACGGCACCGTCTTCCAGCGCGAAATGCACGCGCATGAAGAACAGCTGGGATTCCTGGTCGCCGAACTGGGCCGAATCGAGGATGTTGCAGCCGTGTTCGGCCAGGAAGCCGGACACGCGGTGCACGATGCCGCGCTGGTCCAGGCAGGACAGGGTCAGGATGTATTCGGGATGCGTCATGGTCGCGGAATAAGGCAAAAAAGAGGGCTATGCTCGGCTCAGCCACGCGCACCGGCCATCGGCTGCGCTGCCGCGAGCCGGCTATTGTCTCACGGCCGGGCCTGCAAGCTGGCATTTTCCACACAAGCTGCATGGCTGCCGGAGGTGGCAAGCCGATTCACGTTCATTTGATCTGGCACAAAGTCATCGCGATTTTCCGCCTGCCAGGCGCCATTATCGCGCCAAACCGGCATCCGACGTGGAACCTGGCACGCCATCCGGCGTCTATCTCTTTGCTTGTTTCAGCACACGCCGCATCCGGTGCACCGGGTGTTTCTCGGACCAGATTTTCATTGAGGTAGAACATGTTCACCAACAGTCCCCCCAAAAGTCTCAGCCCCGCCCTGAAGTCCCACCTGGAGGCACAGGGCAATTTCGCCACAGAACTATCGCGCAAGCTGTTCGATACGGCGCAGCAACTGAGCGAGCTGCATCTGCGGCTGGCGCAAGAATTGCTGCAGGAATGGAACAGCGCCAGCCAGCAACTGCTGTGCGCGCGCGATACGGGCGAGTTCATGTCGCTGGCGGCTGCCCAGTTGCAGCCGGGCAGCAACAAACTGCGCCAGTACCAGCAGCAACTCGGCAATCTCGTCGCCAATGCCAATGTCGAGATGAACCGCACGGCAGAGAACCACCTGCCCGAAGCCAGCCGCACGGCCGTGGCCTTCGCCGATGAAGTGGTGCGCAAGACGGCCGAAGAAACGGAAAAAGCCACACAGCGCCAGCGTGAAATGATCGAAAAAATGCACGCCACGGGCCGCCACGATGGCGCGGGCCGCAGCCGCGAGACCGGCAGGCAATCCGATCAGGCGCATTGAGTATCTGATTCCCACTCGACAGCAAGGAGAGCGACATGGCTAACAGTAATGAACAGGGCAAAGGCGCTGGCAGCAGCCAGAAAGCCGGCGAATCTGGCAACGCCAAAGGCACGGGCAAACGCGGTTTCGCCGCCATGAACGAAGAGCAGCAACGCGAAATTGCCAGCAAGGGCGGTCAGGCAGCCCATCAAAAGGGCACGGCGCATGAATTCGACTCGGAAGAAGCACGCCGGGCCGGGCAGAAAGGCGGTGAAGCCGTCAGCCGCAACCGCGAACACATGGCCGAAATCGGCAGGAAAGGCGGCGAAAGCCGACAATCGGCCCAGCGCGCCAATGAAAGCCGCAGCAGCAGTAGCAGTAGCGCGGCACGCAGCGGCAGCGCCGAGCAGCAAGCCAAGGCGAGCCGGCAAGGCAGCAAGGACGGGGACGACAAGGGCCAGGGCTGACCAGGCTGACCTGCGCCAGGGCTGGCGCAGCGCGGGGCGCGGCGGTATGGTACATTCTCGCCTTACTGACACCTCCGCGCCCCGCCCCGCCCTTCTCCGCATGCAGCCATCCCTGAAATACCTGAGCGCCTATTCCGAACAAACGCAAGCGCAAGTGCAACAACTGATCGCGCAAGACAAGCTGGGCGAAGTCCTGTTGAAACGCTACCCGAACGCGCACGATGTGCGCAACGACAAGGCGCTGTACCAGTACGTGCAAGATTTGAAAAATGAATTCCTGCGCAATGCCGAGCCCATCAACAAGGTGGCGTTCGACAGCAAGATCCATGTGATCCAGCATGCGTTGGGCTTGCATACCTCGATCTCGCGCGTGCAAGGCGGCAAGCTCAAGGCCAAGCATGAAATCCGCGTGGCCACCATGTTCAAGGAAGTGCCGCTGGAATTCCTGCGCATGATCGCCGTGCACGAGCTGGCGCATGTGAAAGAAAAGCAACATGACAAGGCGTTCTACAAGCTTTGCGCGTATATGGAACCGCAGTACCACCAGTACGAATTCGACGTGCGCCTGTACCTGACCCAGCTCGACCTGTCGGGCCAGCGCCTGTGGTCGTGACCCGCTCGTAACGGAGGCGCCCCGCAGTTGCACGGGGGCTTTGTTTGCGTGCGCCAGCCTGTCTGCATAGCCGCCCGGTAAAACTGGCGGCTTTTACGTATGCGCCGGCGTGGCCGGCACCATGTTCAGGCTCAGGCGGCGTTCTTGCGGCGGCGCAGGAAGGCCAGCAGACCCAGGCCGCCCAGCAGCATGCCGTACGTGGCCGGTTCTGGCACGGCGCTCACGCTGGCAGCGATATTATCGACCTGGAAAGTGTGCAAGGCGCCTTCCTTCCACGATGCCGACAACAGATTGTTGAAGCCCGTGAACGTGTAATCGCTGAAAGCATGGCTGCCATCGAGACTGAAGGTCTGGGTCACCGTGCCGCCGCCCACCTGATGGCCGACGAACGTCACGTCGTAGGGGCCAGGCAAACTCACGAAGTCCGCCAGGCTGATCGAGCTCAGCGAGAATGCGGCGCCATCGGTACGGCTCAGCGTTGTTGTCGTCAGCAGCGTGGCGCCAAGGCCGGCCGAACCCGCATAGGCAAAGTTGCTTTGATGCGCAGAACTCAACAGGCCCAGGAAGCTGCTGTCGAAATCGTAGCCGCCTTCGGAATAGGAGTTGAAGACGGAACCGAGGATGCCGGGGTGTTCCAGCGCATCGAAGCCGATGGTAGTGGTTTGTGCGTGGGCGCCGCCAGCGGCGAGAATGGCAGCGACAGCAGTCGCGCGCAAGAGAGTCATTGGTTTCAAAATAGCATCCTTTCGAGATGATGAAGTAGCGTGGCTGTGGCAACTTGAAACGGATCGGCACCTTTTTTTTGGGAGTCTGTACAACGCTCGTCGGTGTCCGACATTTCTAACTTTTGAACCATGCCAGTAGAACACACTCATGCTTAAAAAGCATCTTCATTTTCAAAAAAACATGCCAAATAAGAAATATTGTAGCCATATTTTTATTAATTGATTTATTGATACTAATCAATTTTCCCGTGCAGAAATAAAAAAAGCCATGCGCTTTCCAGGGCATGGCTATATCGCATGGCATCGACGACGCTAGGGCGCACACTCCTTCAGGCGCTGCACCAGCGCGGCAGGGTCGGCATCGGCGTTCAGGAAAGCCGCGTGCTGCGGGCGGATGAAGCCCTGCTCCCTGCCATTTTCCACGAAGGCCAGCAAGCCATCATAAAAACGGTCGACATTGAGCAAGCCGATGGGCTTGGCGTGCAGGCCCAACTGGGCCCACGTGAGCATCTCGAACAGCTCTTCCAGGGTGCCATAGCCACCGGGCATGGCGATGAAGGCATCAGACAGGCTGGCCATCATCGCCTTGCGCTCATGCATGTCCTTCACGATGAACTGGCGCGTCAAGCCCGTGTGGCCTACTTCGCGCTCAACCAGTTGAGTGGGAATCACGCCCGTCACCTCGCCGCCCAGGCGCAGTACTTCATCGGCGATCACGCCCATCAGGCCAACCTTGCCGCCACCATATACCAGTGAAATATTTTCTGCCACCAGCACGCGCGCCAATTCACGCGCCGCCACGGCATAGTCCGGCGAGACGCCCGCGTTGGCGCCACAGTACACACATAAAGCCTTAATCACAGTAGTCCTTATCCTTTCAATTCATCGATCGCCGCCTCGACCTCGAGGCGTTCCTTGGCGTCCAGTGCCACGCAGTCGGCCGCCTTTTCATACTGGGCCAGCGCTTCCGCCAGCTTTTTCTTTCCGTCGAGCATGTTCAAGGCGCGCGCATATTCGCTGTGCGCCAATGCCGAATAGGGCGTCAGGGCCAGCGCCGTCTTGAAATGCTGGTAGCCGTCTTCCTTGTTGGCGCCGTAGGTCAGGCTGCCGATCATGGCGCCGACCTTGTCAATAATTTCCGTATGATAAATCCCAAACGCAATATGCGCTTCCGCATGCATGGGCGCCACCGTCATCGTGCGGTCCAGGCTGTTGCGCACGCGCGCACCCATGCCCTGCGCCAGGGCCTTGACGACGGAAGTGCCCAGCGCGTAGCGGCCCAGGCTGTAGGCATGCCAGTAGTAGCCGGCCGGGTTGTCCGGCTGCTCGCTCTGCTGGCGCTCGCAACGCTCCGCCACTTCTTCGTACATGTCGAGTTTCTGGCTGTCGTTCACTTCCAGGTGCGTGGCGTAGATGCAGGTCGCCTTGTGCGCCACCGCATAGCCGGGCACGCCGACGGCCAGGCCCAGCTTCACGGCGCGCTCGAAGTCGCCCGCATGGAAGGCCAGCCAGGCCTGCACCAGCGCCGCGTGCGTGGGAAACGGTTCCACATCCCCCGCATGCAGGCGCGCCCAGGCCGCCTCCAGGGTGTGCGGCGTGTAGACATATGCTGCGTCCGGATAGGGAAATTGTTTCCAAGCCATACATGTCTCCTGTAAATGACCACTTGCCGCCTTGCCGCCAGCGGCCGTGTCAGTCGTTCTTGAGTTTGGTCACATACTCTTCCGACAGTTTGCGAAACAGCAAATGCGTTTCATTGCGCAAATATGGTCCGATCAGGGACAGCACCTGGTAGCAGCCGCGCGCCAGCGCATCGGACATCGATTGCTGCTCGCTGTATTTACGCGGGTTGCGCACATATTCATACGACAGCCAGTAAGTGGCAACGACCACCATATTCGTCGCCATCGCAGCGACTTCCATGTCCGACGCTTCGAGCGACTGTTCGCTGCGCAAATCTTCGCACAGCTGCGTGGCCACCTTGATCTTGTGCGCCAGGATCAGCTTGAAGTGCAGTTCCAGCTTGCGGTTGCGCGACAGCATATCATTGAGGTCGCGATAGAAAAAACGGTAGCGCCAGATCAGTTCGAACATCAGGTGCAGGTACAGCCAGACATCCTCGATATTCGAACGGCGCCCGTCAGGCACGGTCAGGATGCGTTCGATTTCCGCCTCGAACTGAACGAAGATCGAATTGACGATGTCATCCTTGTTACGGAAGTGGTAATACAGGTTTCCCGGCGAAATGTTCATCTCTTCCGCAATCACGGTCGTCGTGATATTCGGCTCACCAAACTCATTGAACAGGCGCAGCGACAACTCCAGGATGCGTTCGCGGGTACGGCGTGGTGCTTTTTGTAGCATGGCGGGCAATCTCTCTGTGTTCTGCCGCAAGCATACCACCTAAGATAGCCGTAATGAAACACTCGGCCCCACGGCACCGGCGAAAAACGCAGGCAAAAAAAAGCCTGCGCGAGCAGGCTGGAGGCATGCTGCACCATATCAGGCCGGCGCTGCTTTTTTCTTCGCCGCCGCTCTCGCAGCAGGCTTGCTCACTGGCTTGCTCGCTGGCTTGGCTGCGGCGCGCGGCGAGGCCCTGGCTGCCGGCTTGGCCGGGGCCTTGGCGACGGCCGCTTTCGGTGCTGCTTTCGGCGCCGCCTTCACGGCGGGCCTGGCCACAGCCTTCGGTTTGGGCACCGGCGCGGCCTGGGCCGACAGCGCTGCCACCTGCACGCTCAAGGCATCGATCTTGGCGTGCAACGCGGCGATATCGTCTTGCATCGGCACGCCGATGGTGGCCAGGGCGCGCGCGACGCGCTCTTCAAACACTTGCTCGAGCTTGTCCCAGGAACCGCTGGCTTGCTTGCCCATGCCACCGGCCAGTTTGCTGACGCTGTCGCTGACATCGGCCACCTTGTCTTCGGCGCGCTTCTGGAATTCCGTGCCTTCCTTCACCAGCTTGGAAAACACGCGCCCGCCCTCTTCCTGCGCCTTGGCGAAGGCACCGAGGCCCGCCTGCCAGATCTGCTGCGCGGACGAGCGCACGGCACTCGCCAATTCCTTGTCTTCCGTCAACTCCTTCAATTTCTTCACCATCGCCCGCTCCCGTCATTTGAAAGGCCATGCCACTTCATGGATGCTTTTTATTCTAGAGAGCAAAACTAGAGACGGGAGTCTAATTCGATAGAAAGCTGCTTCTAAACGTGCGCCAGCGCACGCAGTGGCAAGCAGCTAGGCCGCCGCTTTCACCGGGCCATGCAGCAGCTTGTGCAGGCGGAAGCCTTCGCGGATGTTCTCGCGCAGCACGGCGCCTTTCCACGGCTTGGTATAGAAACGGTCGATGGCGCCGCGGTTGATGGCCGCCATGATGGGGGTCAGGTCGGCAAATGCGGACAGCATGATGCGGAAGGTGTCGGGGCACAGGTGCTTGACCCGCTCCATGAATTCGGTGCCGCTCATGAGCGGCATGCACTGGTCGCACAGGATCACTTGCACCTTGTGGCGCGCCAGGATGTCGAAACCCTCGGCGGCCGTCTGCGCGGTGAGGATGCGGTAGCCGTCCTGCGCCAGGAAGTCGCTGAGCACGTCGAGCATGAAGACATCGTCGTCGACGATCAGCAAGGTCTGCTGCTCTTCGCCATCGGCATCCTTGGGCGCCTGCAGCTGCTTGCCTTTCATCAGCATCTGCTCGAATTCTTCCTGCGGCACGGGGCGGCTGAAATAATAGCCCTGCATCTCGTCGCAGCCGTGGCGCCGCAGGTAGGCCAGCTGTGCATCGTTTTCCACGCCTTCGGCGATCACTTCCAGCTTCATGCTGTGCGCCATGCTGATGATGGCCAGCACGATGGCCGCGTCGTCCGGATTGCTGGTCACTTCGCGCACGAAGGCGATGTCTATCTTCAGCTTGTCGATGGGGAAGCGCTTCAGATAGGCCAGGCTGGAATAGCCGGTGCCGAAATCGTCAATGGAAATCTGGATGCCCAGCGCCTTCAGGTTGCGCAGCACGGCGATGGTTTCCTCGGCGTTCGACATCAGCGAACTTTCCGTCAGCTCCAGCTCCAGCAGGTCGGGCGCGATATCGTACTTGCTGATCGCTTTGAGCACCTCTTCTTCCAGGCCGCCGACGAAAAACTGGATGCCCGACACATTCACGGACAGGTGCACGGGGCCGATGCTGCTGGCGCCCCACTCGCTGATCTTCTTGCATGCCTCGTCAAGCACCCAGTTACCGACGCGCACGATCAACCCCGTTTCTTCCAGCAGGGGGATGAACAGGGCCGGTGAAACCATGCCGTGGCCGGGACGGCGCCAGCGTATCAACGCCTCGGCGCCGCTGATGCGTCCCGAGATGATATTCACCTTGGGCTGGAAGAACAGCACGAATTCCTCGTTGTCGATGGCACGCCGCAGGGCATTTTCCATGTCCAGCCGCGCCATCGATTGGGCATTCATTTCCGCCGTGAAGAAGCGGAAGGCATCGCGCCCGGCCTCCTTGGCGCGGTACATGGCCGTGTCGGCATATTGAATCAGGGTGTCCGCATCGACGCCGTCTTCGGGGAACACGGAAATGCCGATGCTGACCGTCACCGTCACCTCGTGCCCCTGCAAGTCGAAGGGCTTGCGCATCGCTTCGCGGATCTTGGCGACCACGCCCACGGCATGCTGGGCGCCTTCGGGCAGCACCAGGATGGTGGCAAACTCATCGCCGCCAAAGCGGCCGATGGTATCGCGCACGCGCAGGCAATCGACCAGACGGCTGGAAAACTGGCGCAGCAGGTCGTCGCCGAGGGTGTGGCCCAAGGTATCGTTGATATTCTTGAAGCGGTCGATGTCCATGAACAGCACGGCCACGGCCCACTGGTGTTCGGTCGCCTGGGACAGCGAATGGGTCAGCGAGGCGTAAAACTGACTGCGGTTCGGCAAGCCCGTCAAGGTGTCGAAATGGGCCAGCTTCATCAGGCGCTGCTCGGCATCCTTGCGCTCGGTGATGTCGCGCGCCACAGCCACCAGAATCCAGCTCTGCCCCGAGCGCAGGGTGCGCCGCTGCACTTCCACCGACAGTGGCGAACCATCCTTGCGCTGCAGCTGCAATTCCGTCATCGGACCACCCTGATCGCCCGCCAGCAGCTTGTTGTACAGCTCTTCCAGGTGGGTCTCGCCCGCGTTCGCGCGCCCCGGCCCCACGCGCAGGAAATCCTCGCGTTCAAAGCCCAGCATGCGGCAGGCAGTCTGGTTGACATCGACGAAGCACATGCCGGCGCGGTCGACGAGGAAAATCGCGTCGGCCGTGGCATCCATCGCCAGGCGGAAGCGGCGCAAGTCTTCATCGAGGCGGATACGCGCCGCCATGTCCAGGGTCAGCTGCTCGTGGTGGCGCTTGATCTCGTCGTACAGCAGCAGGTTGTCGTAGGCGACGGCGATCTGCGCCGCCACCGTGGCGGCCACCCGCTCGTCGACTTCGGAAAACTCGTTCGCCCCCAGCTTGTCGACCAGGTACAGCCAGCCGTGGCTACGCTCGCGCGAGGCGATGGCGACGCCCAGGAAGGAATGCACGGGTGGATGGGTGTCGGGCAGGCCCAGTGCGCCGGGGTCACCTTTCAGGCCATTGACACGGTAGGGCTGGCGCTGTTCCAGCAAGCGGTTCAGGATGCCCGTGCGCGGCGCGCTGGCGATACGCTCGAGGTTTTTCTCTGCGCCGCAGGAGGAAAAATAACTGAGCTTTTCGGCGCCCTCTTCCAGCACGCCGATGCAGGCGTACTTGGAGACGCAGATATTCTGTGCCACCTTGCAGCCCGCCTCGATCAAGGCGCGCGGATCGCGTTCTGCGCCCAGCTCGATGCCCAGCTCGATCAGGGCCGTCAGGCGCAGGCTCACCGCCTGCAGGCTCGACAGAGAGCGCGACAGGCGCTCCGTCATGATGCCCAGGTCTTCGGGCATGGTGGCATGGCCTTCGCGCTGGCTGGCCAGCTGCGAAATCTGCTGGCTGCTGGACTCGACTTCGTCGAGGTAGCCGCTGACCTGGTGCTCGATGTCGGCCAGCTGGCCAGTGGCGGGAGAGGCCGCCGTGCCGCCCGCGCCCGGCACGGCGGGCACCTGGGAGGCCGCCGGCCTCAGCCCCAGCGCCTCGTTGACCGTGCGCACGATGACCTCGGGGTCGGACGGTTTGGGCAACACCCAGCGCACGCCGCACGCCTGCGCCAGCAAGATCGCTTCCTGCTCGCGGTAGGTGGCCGTATAAAAAATGATGGGCACGTCGGTCAGCGCGGGATCGGCATGCACGCGCGTGACGAATTCGTAGCCGTCCATGTTCGGCATGAGGATGTCGGAGATGATCAGGTCCGGCCGCTCGGTGCGCAGCACTTCCAGCGCGTCGGCGCCATTCGCCGCCTCCAGCAGGCGGTGGCCGCCGTAGCCCAACAGTGCGGTCAGAAACTCGCGGTTCAGCACATGATCGTCAACGATCAATATCGTAGCTATGTCGTTTTTAACTGGCGTCGACGGCGCCCCGGGTAAAAAAGATTCCAGCTCCGCCACGAACAGGTCCGGCTCGATCGGCTTGCCAATATAGCCATTGAAACCCGCTTCGAGCAGGCGTTCGCGGTCGCCCACCATGGCCAGCGCCGTCACAGCCAGAGCCGGGATCTTGCACAGCAGCGGGTCTTTCTTCAGCTCGGCCACCACGCCATAGCCATCGAGCTTGGGCAAATGCACGTCGCAGATGATCAGGTCGGGCAATTCGCTGCGCGCCATGCGCACGCCCTCTTCGCCGTCATAGGCGGCCAGCGGCGTGTAGCCGAAGGCACGCAACAGGTACACCATCAATTCCATATTGGTGGCGTTATCTTCGATAATCAGGATACGTGCGGACAATTAGCACCTCCCATGAAAACTGCATAGTCTCATTTTTTGCCTGCACCCATCTTTCCGCTTGCGCAGCAACATGCCAATACTACAACATCCTTCCATGCATCCCTGCAACTATCTCGCATGCGGATGCGCATGGCGCGGCGCATACGGCCTCGGCAATCATTGCTGGCCGTCACCTTCGTGCTGCTAGCTTAATACAGGACGCCAGTGGAAAACAGCATTTTCTGGGCCTGTACCTGTTAAACCTGGGCAATAGCAGAGTCAAAAGAGACAGTCTTGCCATGCAGACAAAACACAACAGGATTCAGGAAAAATGGGGGCAAGACGGTGCCTGGACGGCTTCGACCTTGATAGTGATTTCCGCTAACAGCTGATGTAGCACGCGCACATCGCTGGCCAGCGCCACGTGACCGATGCCGCCGAAGGCCAGATTGCGCGCGCCGGGCAAGTGGGCGGAAGTTTGCGGCGCGACAATATTATCGTGATGCGAATACATCGACGTGATCAGGGCGCGCGTTTCCGGTGTCTCGCTGGCAGCCAGCTGCGCCAGCCAGGCGTCCGGCGCGCCATTGATACGGCTCATCTGGCGCGCATTGGCGCCCGCCGCCAGGTTGGCCAGCGCCGTGCCGTGGTGCGGCGTGCCGATGGTGAGGATGCGCGCCACGCGGGCCGCGCCGAAATGGCGCAGCCAGGCGCGCGCCACCAGGCCGCCCATGCTGTGGGCGACGATGATGACGCGGTTGCTGCCCGTGCGGGCGCACAGCGCCTCGATGGCCCGTTCCACTTGTGGCACGAAATCCTCGATGTCGGCGGCTATGGGCTCCAGGTCGACGGCGTCATGCGCGATACCGGCCCGCGCCAGCTGGCCGCTCAGCTGCGTCCAGTAGCCGCAGTTGCACACATAGCCGTGGATCAGCAGCACCGGCAAGCCCTGCGACGGCATGGCGGCGTCCAGCGCATGCAGGCGCGGCCACAGCATGCCCCACGACGACGTCCACAAGGTGGCGCGCAGCTCGCCCAGGAACAGGCGCGCGGTGCCCCGGACACCGAGCTGATATTCCGGCGGCACGGGGCTGCCCAGGCGCCGGCTCTGCCAGAAATTGCGCGCCACGATCAGCGCGCGCACGGCCAGCAGCATGGCGACCGCCAGCAGCAGGGCCATGACGGGCGAAGCGACGCCCCACGCCTGCATCGCCAAGTACGCCACGCCCAGCACGGCCAGCACCTGCAGCAGCATCAGCCACTTGAGGATGCGCGCGATCATACGGCAGTTGGGGCGGCGACAGGCATGGGCACGGGGGCCGGCTTGCCCGTCAACTGCTGCGCCAGGCCGCTGGCCAGGCGCGCCGCCAGCGCATACAGCGTCAGCTGCGGATTGGCGCCGATCGAAGTGGGGAACAGCGAACCGTCGTGCACCGACAGGTTGCGCACGCCGTGGTAGCGGCCATCGGCCCCCGTCACGCCCAGGCGCGCATCGTCCGACATGGCGCAGCCGCCCATCACGTGGGCCGATACCACGCGCGTCAGCAGCGCCTTGCAGGGCAAGCCGTTGATGGCCTGCTTCGCCTGCGCCCAGCTCGTATAGTGGCTGGCCAGCTCGTGCACGGGATACACGCTTTTCGCGCCGGCCGCAAACTGGATTTCCGCCATCGACAGCAGCGCGCGCCGCACGCCATCCCAAATAAAAGGTGTGAGCGGATAGTCGAGCACGGGCGCGCCGAAGCTGTCGACGGATACGCTGCCACCCGCCGCCTCATGGTGAAAGCCGTCGCGCAGCAGCGCCAGCAAGCCGTGCGCATGGGGGAATTCGCGCATGGTGCGCGCATGCTCATCGCCGAAGCCGCCCATGGTGGTGGCCATCAGCAGCGGATGCAGGGGCGGCGCTTCGAGCTTGTAGCCGATAGGACCATCGATGGGCGCCACGTGCAGGAAATGGTCGGAATAAATCGTTTGCGGCGCGCCCGCATAGGCGTCGACGCGCTGCGGGAACAGGCCCGCCGAGATCACCGTCGGGTGCAGGAAAGTGCGCCGGCCCAGCAAGCCGTGCGGATCGGGCGCCTGCGAGCGCAGCAACAGCGCCGGCGAGTTGATGGCGCCGCCGGCCAGCACAAAATGTTTGGCGCGCAGCGTGAGGCGCACGCCTGTCGGCGCCTGCCCGGCCGCGTCGAGCGCCGTCACCTGCAGGCTGTCGATGCGCTCGCCCTTGAAGAGGAAACGCTCGGCGCGCGCATGCACGAGCAGGCCCGCGCCCAGCGCCAGCGCGGCGGGGATCGTCGTCACCAGCATCGACTGCTTGGCGTTGGTCGGGCAGCCCATGCCGCAGTAGCCGAGATTCCAGCAGCCGTTCACATTACGCCGGATGGCGGCCGTGGGTATGCCCAGCGCCGTGGCGCCACGGCGCAGCAAATCGTTGTTTTCGTTGGGCGGCGCGGCCCAGTCGCTCACGTGCAGGCGCTTTTCCATCATGGCGAACCACGGCGCCATGGCGTCCACCGAGTAGCCAGACAAACCAAAATGCTTGCGCCAGTATTCCAGGGTGCCGGGCGGCGTGCGAAAACTCGAGGTCCAGTTGACGGTGGTGGAGCCGCCCACCGTGCGCCCCTGCAGGATGTTGATGGCCTTGTCGCGCGTCTTGCGCGCGGCCGATTCCTGGTACAGGGTGGGATAAGCATCAGCTTCGCGCATCTTGAAGTCTTTGGAGGACTTCAAGCCGCCCTCCTCGACGATCAGCACTTTCAGGCCGGCCAGCGCGAGGATTTCCGCCGTCACGCCGCCGCCGGCGCCGCTGCCGATGACGACGACGTCCGCCTCCAGCGTGCGGTCGGTGTTCAAGGTGCTGGCGTCGGTGACGTTCCAGCCGGCGGCCACGCCGATGGCGATGGGGTCAGGAATGGGGGATGTGCTCATGGGTGCCTTATGCGCTCAGTTCGGGCAGCGGTCCCGGATAGCCGATGGCGGCCCAGTGGGCGGCATCGGCATACCAGGCGCCGAGGATCAAATCATGCAGGGCCAGATAGGCCGTCTGCAGGGTGGCCAGGCGGTGCGTGCGCCACGACTGCAGGAAGGCGGCCACCTGGGCCGGGTCGGCGTCAAGCCAGCCGCCATGCACGCCGGCGACGAAGCGCCGCGCGGGCGCCAGCGCCAGTAAACCAAACAGGTCCTGCACCTCCTGCTGGGCCGCCAAGGGCAAACCATGGATGGCCGTGTCCACGCCGGCGATGGCGCCATTGAGGGCTTTGCTGCGCGCATCGCCCACCCGTGGCAAGGCCTCGCCCAGCATGGCCGGCACGATGGCCGCCAGCGCCGCGCGCGCCTCGCCATCGAGTACGAAGCGGCCAGGCGCCGCCGGCCCCCGCAGCGCGCGGTACGCGGCGCCGCCGGCGGCCAGCGCACAGGCGCCCAGCAAGCCCAGTTTCAGAAACGATCTGCGTCGCATTCCCATGTCTCCCCTTGTTTTGTACGGCCTTTTGCAGGCCAGTGTACGCCAAAGGCAGTGGGCGTTTGAACGCAAAACCTAGAGCGGTGCGTCTATTTTTCCGACTGAGACCATAACAACAGCATGGCCAGCAGCGCCGCCAGCGCGCCGCCGATGGCGATACTGGGCAAGCCAAAGGCGACGATCAGCACACCGCCCAGCGCACCGCCGGCGGCCGTCCCCGCATTGAATGCGGCGATATTGAGCCCCGCCGCCACCGCGTCGCTGCCCGGGCAATGCTGCTGCGCCAGGCGTAGCAAACGCATGGTCGACAGGGTGACGAGGGCAAAGAACAGCAAGCCCAGGGTGCCGCACAGGGCCAGCATGGCCAGTGGCTGGGCGCGCAGCACATAAAACCCTAGCAGATTGAGCGCCAGCGCGGCCAGCGCCAGCATGGCGGAGCGCAGCGCGGAAGGGCGATCCGCGCACCAGCCGCCCAGCAGGTTGCCGCCGATGGCGCACGCGCCAAAGCACAGCATGGCGGCGCCCAGCCAGCCCGCATCGAGTCCGCCCAGCTGCAGCAGGAAGGGAGAGATATACGTGAAAAAACTGAAGGTGGCCACGCTGACCAGCGCCGCCACGCCGGCCGCCAGCAGCAGGGGCGGCTGCACGATGGCGCGCAGACTGTCCAGCGGCGATGCGGCAACCGCCTCCTGGCGCGCGGCAGGCATGGCGAAGCGCAAGCCTGCGCCGCCGCACAGGGCCAGCACGCCGATGGCGGCGAATACCCAGCGCCACGACGATACGGCGCCCAGCCAGGTCCCCAGCGGCACGCCGCCGGCCAGCGCCAGGGTCAGGCCCAGCCAGACGATGGACAGGGCGCGGCCCGCGCGGGAAGGGTCGACCAGGCTGGTGGCCGCATGCGAGGCCACGGCCATGAACACGCCATGCGCCAGGCCCACGACAAAGCGCACACCCAGCAGCGCGCCCAGTGCCGGCGCTTGCGCCATGGCCACGCTGCCGACCGCCAGCACGGCCATCGTCGCCACTAGGACCTGGCGCGTGGGCCGGCGCGCCAGCATGGCCGTCAGCACGGGCGCGCCGATGGCCGCCCCCAGCGCATACGCGGCGATGGCGCCACCGGCCGCCGCCACGCTGGCGTGCAAGTCGCGCGCCATGGGGGACAACAGGCCGGCGGCGATGAATTCGGACAGACCGAAGGCAAAGCTGCACAGGGAGAGCAGATAAATGGCGGGCGGCAGCGCACTGCTGCGCGATGAAACGTTGGACATGACGGCTCCAGGACAGGCAAAGCGCCATGCTGGTCCCTGGGCCGTCATCTGTAAAATATCTTATTTATCTTGAAACGAGACGCTTAACGTCTCAATCTCAAGTCTCACTGGATGGCAGACAGCCGCAGCTGCGCCAGCAGCCGCTCGCGCACGGGAGAATCGCGCTGCGGGTTCCACGCCATGTACAGGTCGAGCTGGCGCAAGGCCTCGGGCGCATCACTTTGCAGCGGGAGCATGACGACACCGGCGGGCATGGCCGCGGCCAGGCTGGCCGGCAACAGGGCCACGCCGAAGCCGGCCGCCACCAGGCCCAGCACCGTTTGCAAGCGGCGCGCCTGCTGCACCACGTGCGGCACGAAGCCCGCGTGCAGGCACAGGCTGGCCAGCTGATCGTGAAAACCCTGGCCCAGCGCGCGCGGCGAGGCGACGAAATCGTCGCTGGCCAGCGCCGCCAGGTCCACCCGCGCCTGCCCCGCACAGCGGTGGGAGGACGGCAACGCCACCAGGAAGTCTTCGCCCGACAGGCGCTCGAAGCGCAAGCCTGGCGTGCTGTGCCCCGGCGCGCGCAGCAGGGCGATATCGACGTCGTCCTGCTCCAGCCACTCGACTTGCTGCTGCGTCGACGCTTCGCGCAAGGTGAATTGCACGGCTGGCGAGGCGGCGCGGAAAGCGCGCAAGGCTTGCAATACGTGGGCGTATGGCGTGATGTGAATGAAACTGAGACGCAAGTGCCCCTCGATTCCCTGCGCCACGCGGCGCGTGGCCGCCACGCCCTCTTCCAGGCTGGCCAGCACCTGGCGCGCCGTGACAAGAAAAGTGCTGCCGGCCGGTGTCAGGCTGACCTTGCGGTTGGTGCGCTCGAATACAGGGTAGCCCAGCGCCGCTTCCAGCCGCACAATCGCCTGCGACAGCGGCGGCTGCGCCATGTGCAGCCGTTCGGCCGCGCGGCGGAAATTGAGTTCCTCGGCGACGGCGATGAACTGGCGCAGCAGCCGGGTCTCGATCATGGGCCTTTTTTGGCCACCGCCAGGATATGGCGGGCGATGCCGCGCAGGATATTGACTTCTTCCGTCTCCAGTCCCGTGCGGGAAAACAGGCGTTTCAGACGGGGCATGAGCTTTTTCGGATTGTCGGCGTCGAGGAAATCGATGGCCACCAGCGCCTGCTGCAAGTGATCGTACATGCCGTCGACCTGCGCCAGGCTGGCCGCGTCGCCGTGGAAACCGACGGCACTGGCCGCCTGGGCATCGCCGAGGGCCGCCACGCGGCATTCATAGGCGACGACCTGCGCCGCCTGCGACAGGTTCAGCGAGGAATATTCGGGGTTGGCGGGTATATTGATCAGCACATTGCATTGCTCGACGATTTCGTTAGGCAAGCCAAAGCGCTCGTTGCCGAAGATGACAGCCGCGTGCAAGTCTTCGCTGGCGGCCAGCTGGCTGGCGATGGCGCGCGGGGCGGTGACGGGCGGCGAGAATTCGCGCAATCGGGCCGACACGGCGGCCGCGTAATTGCAGCCTTCGAGCGCTTCGGCGATCGAGCCGACGATGCGCGCGCCAGACAGAATATCCTGCGCACCGCTGGCGAAGGCCACCGCTTCCGCATCCGTCAAGGCATCGGGAAAACGGGGATTGACCAGCACCAGATCGGAAAAACCCATCGTTTTCATGGCGCGCGCGACGCCGCCAATGTTGCCAGGACGACTAGTTTCGACAAGAATAAATCGCAGGCGTTTGAAAAGAGACGTGTTGATTTCGGGCAGATTCATTTAAAATAGCGCTATTGCGCGGTATCGATACAGAAAATTTCGGGAAACGGAGTCACAAAACGCTGACTCCAGGCCGGGATTTTAACCACTTCGGCACCGCTCCGCTCTTTAATTCATTCTTGCACTCTATCGTACCGGCGCCGCAAGGCGGCTATGGGCGGTCGCGTGCTTTTAACGGAAGCTCACATGCACCCAATGCTCAACACGGCGATCAAAGCCGCCCGCCGCGGCGCCGCCGTCATTAATCGCGCCTCATTTGACCTCGACCGCGTCGTCGTCACGGAAAAACAACATAACGATTTCGTCACCGACGTCGACCAGGCGGCCGAACAAGCCATCATCGAGGTGCTGTCCAAAGCCTACCCGGACCACGCGTTCCTGGCTGAGGAATCGGGAGCTTCCGCCAACTCGCACGACGAGAATGAATATCAGTGGATCATCGACCCGATCGATGGCACCACCAACTTTATCCACGGCTTCCCGCAATACTGCATCTCGATCGCCCTCGCGCATCGCGGCGTCATCACGCAAGCCGTCATCTACGACCCGGTACGCAACGACCTGTTCACGGCCACCAAGGGCGCCGGCGCCTACCTGAACGAAAAACGCATCCGCGTCACCAAGCTCGATCGCATCTCGAACGCCCTGCTGGGCACCGGCTACGTGGCCGGCAGCGCCCGCGCGCTGGATGAATACCTGAAGATGTACGCGATCATGGGTGAACGCAGCCAGGGCGTGCGTCGCGCCGGCTCGGCCGCACTGGACCTGGCCTACGTCGCTTGCGGCCGCCTGGACGGCTTCTACGAAAAAGGCTTGAAACCCTGGGATATCGCTGCCGGCGCCCTGATGATCACGGAATCGGGCGGTATCGTCGGTGAATTCAGCGGCGAATCGGACTACCTGTACAAGGGCGACGTCATCGCCGCCAGCCCGAAGATCTTTGGCCAGATGATCACCCTGCTGACGCCATTCGCTTGAGCGACGGCCGACCTGAACTGACCTGAAAGCTGCCGGAGATGACTCCGGCAGCTTTTTTTGGGCCCCAGCCCTCAGCTCCCCCTCATGGCAGGCAGCAGTACGCGGTAAATCTGCAGGAACGCCGGTCCCATCAGCACCACCATCAGCGAGGGGAAGATAAAGAAGATCAGCGGAAACAGCAGCTTGAGGGCGATCCTGGCCGCCGTTTCCTCGGCGCGTTGGCGCCGCTTGGTGCGCAGCTGGTCGGACTGCACGCGCAGCGACGCGGCTATACTCGTACCGAAGCGCTCGGCCTGGATCAGCAAGGTCACCAGCGCGTCCACGTCCTCCACTCCGGTGCGCAGCGCCAGGTTGCGCAAGGCCTTTTCCTTGGCGCTGCCGGCGCGCAACTCCAGCGTCACCAGTTGCAGCTCTTCGGCCAGGACCGCGCTTTTCAGGCCGATTTCCTGCGCCACGCGCGCCAGTGCCGCATCCATCGCCAGCCCCGCTTCGACACACACCGTCATCAGGTCCAGCGCATCGGGAAATGTCTCGAACACCTCGCGCTGGCGCTGTTTCACACAGTGAGACAACCATACATTGGGCAGGTAATAGCCGAGGGCGGCCGCTGCGACCAGCCATAACGGCATGGCGTGCCGCCCCTGGCGCAGCAGAAAATATGCCAGCAGCGGCAAGCCCAGGAACAAGCCTGTCTTGGCCGCGTAAAACAGAGCGGGCGCGGCCTGGCTGCGCCAGCCGGCATGGACGAAGCGGCTACGGATCGGCGAACTTTCCCAACCCTCTTCCGGCAGCGACAGCCTGGCCAGCGGGCGAGTCAGGCTGACGGCATGCGCCAGCCAGCGCCGCCTGGCATGGCGCCCGCTATCGCCGGCGGCGCTGGCATTGCCCAGCGCCTGCAACCGCTCCTGTACCACGCTGCCAGCGAACAGGCGCAGTACCAGCAAGGCCAGCGCGAAAACGATCAGGAACAGCAGGCCCAACAAAGCCAACTGCGCCGCACTCATGTTGCTCATCGTGTCGGTTCTTTCATATCACACCCGGATATTGATAATTTTTCTGATGCACAGCACGCCAAGCATCAGCAAGCCCAGCGATACGGCGACCATCTTGCGCCCGCCCCCATCCGTGTACAGCACGGCAATAAACTGCGGATTCATCAAGTGCATCATTAGCGCCGTGCCAAACGGCAGCAAGCCCAGGACCCAGGCAGACATGCGCCCTTCGGCCGACAGCACGCGCACCTGTCCCAGCAATTTCAGGCGGTCGCGGATAATGGCGCTGATGCTGCTCAACAATTCAGTCAGGTTGCCTCCCGTTTCGCGCTGGATCAGCACGGCGATGACAAAATAGCGCAAGTCCGTGCTGGGCACGCGCGCGGCCAGGTTGCTCAGCGCATCGGCCATCGCGACGCCGAAACTGACTTCGTCGAACACTGAGCGAAACTCTTCGGCCAAGGGCCCCGTCATCTCCTCGCCCACCATTTTCAGCGCGGTGGGAAAGGCATGGCCGGCGCGCATGGCGCGGCCCATCAGGTCGAGCGCGTCCGGCAGTTGCTGCTCGATGCGCACCAGCCGCTTGCTCCTGGCCCGACACACCAGCAGATAGGGCAGCGCGGCGCCGCCCACGCTCATGCCCAGGTGCACATACCATGGCAGGGGCAGCGCGCTGGCCAGCAGCAAGCCCGCCGTCCAGCCCAGCGCGCAATAGCCAAGGAAGGTGGCCACACGCCAGCACATGCCCGCCTGCAGCAGTAACTGATCGAGGCGCTGCGCGCCGGGCAAGCCTTCCAGCATGCCTTGCAGCAGCGGGTTGGCGCTCAGCGGGCGCTGCTTGGTGATCGACAGGGCTTGTTCGACGCCACTGGCCGTATACATGGCTTGCAGGCGCCGCGCCACCCGTGCCGCGCCCGGCCCGCGCGCCGCTTGCCACGCCAGCCAGACGCCAGCCACCAGCAGCAGGACGGCCATAAAGAGAAATAGATAAACAAGGTAGGAAAGCATGGTGTGTCAGCGTCCCGCCGCAGTGGGTTCGAACAGGGCGCCCGACACGCCGATACCAAAGCTGTTCAGGCGCTCGAGGAAGCGCGGGCGGATGCCGCTGGCCGAGAAATACCCCACCACCGAGCCGCCCTCGGCCACGCCGGTCTGCCTGAAACTGAAGATTTCCTGCATCGTGATGACCTCCCCTTCCATGCCGGTGATTTCCTGGATCGACGTCACCTTGCGTTTGCCATCGATCAGGCGCGACACTTGTACCACCACCGATACGGCCGAGCTGATCTGCTGGCGGATGACCTTGCTGGGCAGGTTGGCCGCCATGCTGATCATGTTTTCCAGCCGCGTAATGGCGTCGCGCGGGGTGTTGGCATGGATGGTGGCCATCGAGCCTTCATGGCCCGTGTTCATCGCGCCCAGCATGTCGAGCGCTTCGGCGCCGCGCACCTCGCCCAGGATGATGCGGTCCGGGCGCATCCGCAGCGCATTGCGCACCAGCGCGCGCTGGCTCACCTCCCCTTTGCCTTCGATATTGGCGGGGCGCGTTTCCAGGCGCACCACGTGCGGCTGCTGCAATTGCAACTCGGCCGCGTCTTCCACCGTGACGATGCGTTCGGTCTGGCCGATAAAGCCGGACAGCACGTTGAGCATGGTGGTCTTGCCACTGCCCGTGCCGCCGGAAATGAGAATGTTCATCTTTGCCTTGCCAAGACCCTGCAGCACCTCGGCCATCTCGGCCGTCATGCTGTGGTAGGCGACCAGGTCGGCCAAACGCAGCGGATCGACGGAGAAGCGCCGGATCGACATCACGGGGCCGTCGATCGCCAGCGGCGGAATGATGGCGTTGACGCGCGAACCATCGGGCAGGCGTGCATCGACCATGGGGCTCGATTCATCGATGCGCCGCCCCACCCTGGAGACGATCTTGTCGATGATTTTCATCAGGTGAGCGTCATCGTCGAAGCAGACGTCGGTCAGTTCCAGACGGCCGGCACGCTCCACATAGACCTGCTTGTGGCCGTTGACCAGGATGTCCGACACGCTGGCATCCGACAGCAGCGTTTCGAGCGGTCCGAAGCCCAGCATCTCATGCTGGATGTCGCGCGTCAGGCTCTTGCGCTCGGCGTCGTTGATGACCACCGCCTCTTCATCCAGCAGGTGCTCGACCAGGCCGCGCAACTCTTCGCGGATGCGATCCTGCGACAGGCGCTGCATGCTTTCCAGGTCGACCCGTTCGAGAAGCAAGCCATGGATGCGCCGCTTGAGGTCTCGGTAGCCGTGGTTGTCGATGGCCGCCGTGCGTTGCGGCGCGAGCACGGCGATCTTGGCGCTGCCGAGCCGTTCGCGGATGGACAAGGCGGCGATGGGGGAACTAGCCATGAAATGCTCCTGTTCTGGGATGGGGATCAAGCGCGTGGATCAGGCGCGCCGCAGGACGCGGCCGAACCAGCCCTGGCGCACCGTGCTGGCCGCGCCGCCGGCCAGGCTGGCGGCAAACTCCTGCAGCGAGCGGGTGATCGGGCTGGCTTTGTCGAGCTGTAAAATCGGCACGCCCTGGTTGACCGAGGCGGCCGCCGAAGCATAGTGATTGGGCACGGTGCGGTAAATCGCCGTACCATAGGCCGCTTCCAGGTCACGCAGGCGAATTTCACCGCCCTTGTCGTGGCGGTTGACGATGATATGTACCTTGTCCTTGGCGTATTCGAGCGAACGGAACATGCCCAGCAGGCGCTTGCCATCGCGGATATATGGCAAGGTCGTCTGCAGGACGGGAAAGATCATGTCGGCATGGTCCAGCGCGCGCACGCTGACGGCATCGAGGTTGCGGCCCACGTCGAGCACGATGAAATCGAACTGGCGCCTGGCCTGCTTGATGATGGCGTCGATGTGTTCGGGCGCCACTTCGCTGGCGTGGGCCGGGTCCTCGGGCGCGGCCAGCACGCTGTAGTTGGGCAGGATATGCAGCATGCTCGAACCCAGGAACGAAGGGTCAAGCCGGTGGATGTCGCGCGTGACGTCGGACAAGGTAGCCAGCGGCTTGTTTTCGGAAACGAAGAGCGAGGCGTCGCCAAAATGCAGGTTCATGTCGATCAGGGCAACGCGCTGCTGGCCGTCGGCGGCCAGCGCATAGCCGAGGTTACTGGCAATGAAGGTGGCGCCGCTGCCGCCCTTGCAGGAGATGAAGGCCAGCACCTTGCCATTGCCATGCTCGCGCCGTTCCAGCTTTTCCTCGATGCGTTCCAGCGCCGCATACAGGCTGGCCGGCGTGGCAGGAAACGGCAGCACGTCGCGCACGCCTGCGCGCATGGCCTGCAGCAGGAATTCAGGCGCCTGCTGATGGCACAGCACGATGAAGGCCATGCGCGGATGCAGGTTGCTGAGGCGCTCAATGGCGGCCAAGTCGGCGCCGTCGTTCGATGGACGGTCGAAGATCAGCACGTCAGGCAGAGGCTGCGCCGCCTGCAGCGACTCGAACGTTTCGCCGACTACGTTGATCTCGTCGAGCCGATTCCGGCTGCGCAGCAGCCGGCCCAGTTCGGACAGCGTTTTTTCATCCCTGGAATTGATGGCGATTTTCACGATATGCCTTGCTTGTTCTGTGGTGACGATGCCAGGCTCACTGACGCGCCCCGACGCCGATGGTAAAGGCGGCCGATTGCGGCGCGGGCGCGGCAAAGCTTTTCTGATACGCCACGTAGGCGGCCTGGGCGGCCTTGCCGTCCATGCCGGCCACGGTGTCGCGGTTAGCGCCCGCCTGCGGCGACAGCACTTGACGCGCGCGCAGCTGCTGGACGCTGTCGCCGAACTGGCGATCCAGGTTCGGGGTGGAAGCGCAGCCGCTGGCGGCCAGGGCTGCCAACAGCGCGGGAAGGAAAAGGGAATGCTGCATGGTGTGCTCCTATTGAAGGTCCGGACTGGCCGGCGGTGTCTGGGCTGCCGCTTCCTGCCGTGGCCGTGGCACGGCGGTGCCTTCCATTTTTCCGTGCAAGAAGAACTCGCCGCGGCTGGGCGCCACATAGGCATCGGTCGGCAGCACGATAGCGGTGTCGAGCGGCTTGACCAGGTGCGGTGTGATGATGAACACCAGCTCGGTGCGGTCGGTCTGGAAATCGCTGCTGCGGAACAGGGCGCCCAGCACCGGAATCTCGCCCAGGAAGGGCAAGGCCTTGATATTGGTCGTCACATTGTTCTTGATCAAGCCGCCAACAGCAAAGCTCTGGCCATCGAACAGCTGCACCGTGGTGGTGGTGCGCCGCGTGGTAAAGGCCGGCAGCACAGCATTGGCGCCGGCGCCCCCGCCGGTGGTGATGCCGATGCCTTCGCGGTTCAGCTCCGACACTTCCGGCGCCACCTTCAGGTTGATGCGTCCGCCTTCCAGCACGGTGGGCGTGAACTTGACGGCAATGCCGAATTCCTTTTCCTCCAACGTGATCTTGTTGGTGGTGCTGTCTTGCGCGACCGGAATGAAAATCTTGCCACCTGCCAGGAAACTGGCTTCCTGGCCACTGATGGCCATGATATTCGGTTCGGCCAGCACCTTAACCAGGCCGTCGCGCTTTTGCGCATCCAGCGTCAGCCCGTTACCATTCTTGCCGTTCAAGGCGCCCAGCTGGCTGGGATTGCCGCTGAGCAGGTTCGACAACATGCCATACGTCCAGTTGCCGCGCGTGCCGCTGATGCCCACGCTGGCGCCCAGCTGATCAACCAGCGTCTTCGACACTTCGGCGATTTTCACTTCCAGCATGACCTGTTGCGGCGCTGCAATCGACAGCATATTGATGACCTTGACGGTGCCGCCCATACTGGCGGCGCCGTCGGCCGGCGCAGCAGGTGCGGCTGCTTCTCCGGCGCCGCGCTGCGCATAGGCCTGCGCCATCTCCAAGATCTGGCTGGCCTTGACGCTGTCGCTCACCTGCCCCGACAGCACGATGCTGCCGCCAGCCGCCCCCACCTTGACGGCACTCTCGCCAGGGAAGACATAGGCCAGCTGCGCTTGCAAGCCTTCGACATCGATCTCGACTTCAATATCGACGATCACGGGGCGCTGCTGCCGGTCCCACAGGATCAGGTTGGTGCTGCCCGGAGCCAGGCCCCAGACGAACAGCTGGCTGGACGAGCCCAGCATCCTGGCGCCAGCCACCCGCGGATCGTTGACGGCGATCTGCGACACCGGCAAGCTCAGGTTGCGCAAAGTGGACTTGCCCACGGCGATGCGTATGGGCACGCCCAGGCGGGCGATATCGGCGCCCAGCGACATGGCTGGCGCCGCGACTGGCGACATGACGGTCTGCCTGCCTGGCGCCGCAGCGATGGCGCTGCCAGGCCAGGCCATGCCTGCCGCCGCGCTTCCCAGCATCAGGGTCAGGCGCATGCCCGTACTCGAGGCGTGCTTACGAAATTTGTTCATCGATCATCCTTGCTCGCTTGCCTGCTGATTTAAAATTGCTGGACGCTGGTATCCATGCCCTTGATGACGGTGATGCTGTCGCGCGCGGGGGCACGGGACGGGGCCGTCTGGCGCCGCGCCGCGCGCAACGGCGCGGCCGCAGGCGCCAGCGCCTTCAGTTCCAGCAGCGACTCCTTGGTGGCGCCATCCGTGTTGACGGGCGCCGGATCGACCTGGTTGCGCAGCACCAGGGACAGGCTGCCCACGCTGCGCGCCAGGTCCAGCTTTTCCACCTGCTCCGGCGTCAGCTCCAGGGTCACGGCATTGACCACCTTGGGCTTGTTGTCATCGCGGCCGGACTCCTGCGCCACGGCCAGGACCAGAATGCGTTCCAGCACGATCTTGGAAATGGCCAGCGGCCCGCCACCCGCCGGTTTGGCGCGGTCATCCTGCGTATGCACGAGAATGTCGACGAAATTGCCCGGCAGCGCGAAGCCGGCCACGCCCACCACGTCATTGACGCGCACGGTCATGGCGCGCTTGCCGGCAGCCACGATGGCCGACAGGCCACCGGTGGCGCCGGGTGCTGCAAGCTTGCTTTCCAGGACAGGCTCGCCCATGCTGACGGCAGTGCGCGTGACGCGCCCGTCCAGCGCGCCGGCCTCGCCAAAGGTCCCGGGCGGCAAGACGCCTGCCGGCCAGTCCATGCCGCGCAGCATGGCCGGCGTCACCTTCGCGCCCACACCGATATCGACCAGCGCGACCATCACCGTCTGGCTGGCCGACGCGCCTTGTCCTGACATCCAGCGCGCCGCCGCCAGCACGGCGCCCCCCGCCATCAGCAACGCCAGCAGCAGCACGATCGCAACGCGGCTATTTCTCATTATTTATCCTCTCGGTGAAGCAGGGTTTTCCGGGTGTACGCGACCAGATCAGTGCCGGGCGCATCATGCATACCCGCCGGCCTCCAGGGCCAGCCAGATAGCGGTGCCGGCGGCAATGGCGATCGCGTACGGCAAGTTGCCGCCCGGCACGGCAGGCGCGCCAACCTGCGGCACCTCGCCTGCCGCAGCGCGCAGCCAGCCTTGCAACAGCAATTGCCAGGCATTGGCCATGGCCTGGCGCAGCGTGCCCTGGCACAGGGCGACGGCCAGCGCCAGCACGCCGCCCGCAAGCAGGCTGCACAGCACGGCAAACACGACGGGACGCGGGCCAAGAAAAGCCCCCACCATCGCCATCAGCTTGACGTCGCCCGCGCCCAGCGCCTTCATCGCATACATGGGTAGCAGCAAGCCCAGGCCGACGGCCATGCCGCCCAGCGCCAGCCACGTCCCGGCCGGCGTCACCCCCGGCAAGGCCAGGCTGTTGAGCAGCACGCCAAGCAAGGCGCCGGAAAACACCAGCCGGTTGGGAATGCGCCGGCGGCGCACGTCATGCCAGACAGCTGCGGCAAGCAGCCCCCACAAGGCTATGGCGGGGCTGAACGTCCAGAAAGAATGAGGGTCCATCGTGTACCTGATGCAAGCCGACCGCATGACAGCATGCGCATCGTTGGGCGGGAAGTCGACAGGCCGGCCCGCATGGGCAGCCGGCCTGTCGGGGTGCTGCGCGGTGGGCAGGCGCCTTAAATCGCCGCGCCCGTCAGCTTGGTGCCGATCGCCTTGAAGGCGCCATCGAGGCCGGTGGTGAAATAGCCGACGGCCGTTACTAGCGCCGCAGCCACCAGCGCAGCGATCAACGCATATTCGATGGCAGTCACGCCATCTTCTTCGGCGATAAAGTTTTTAATGAAATTCATATTATTCCCTTTCAGGTCAAGTTTTAAACATGATAAAAACTGAAAATACAGTCTGAAAATAAGAACATGATCTTTGTTTTTATTTGCAAATTTCTGATGCGTGTATTTTATATAAACAAACATTAAATCGAATCAGAGAAAAGTCATTTTATGCGCAGTACAAAACATCTTAATTTTTTGCTCATAACCAGGACATATGTACTGTCATTCCGCATGGACGGGCTCGGCCAGCCGGTTGCGGGTGGCGTACACATATAATTCCAGGCGGTTGGTGACATCGAGCTTGCTGTAGATCGATGTCAGATGATTGCGCAAGGTTTGCTCCGAGATAAAAGCGCGCTGGGCTATCGCACGGTTCAGCGCGCCATTTCCTTCCACCATCATGGCAACGATCTTGCGCTCCTTCAGCGTCAGCCTGGCGATCCGCTGCTCTTCCGGATCGGGCGCCGCTTCTGGCTTGTTCAGCACGCCCAGCATGCTATCGAGCAGCGCCGGATCCAGGCACAACTCGCCTTGATGCAGGCGGGTGATGGCATCGACCATTTGCTTGACGGGCGTTTCCTTGCCCACCACCGCACGCGCGCCACTGCGGACGGCGCGCCCGCATGCGGCTTGGTCCTGCGTGCCGCTGAACAGCAATGCCCGCGAAACGCCATTGCCCAGCAGTTCCGGCAGATAATCGATGGCGCAGGCGCAGGCGCCGCCGCAGCCAAGATCGGCGTCGAGCACGATGACGTCGGGACACAGGGTCCGCGCCAGCAGCAGCGCGCCGTCGATCTCGGTGGAGCTGGCCACCACCTGCATCGCCGGCTGGGCGCCGGCGAGCAACTGCTCCAGGCCCCACAGCCAGGTCTTGTGGTCCGACACCAGCATGACGCGTATGACATTTTTTGTTGACATGCTTTACCTCTTTACTTGAAGCCCACTCCCATCGGGGGAAATGTTGTTGATCCGAATCGACTTGCATTCCTCATCCGCGCGCGCCATGTGCTGCCGCGCGCAGGGGCAAGAAGTCATGGGGGCATGAAGGAAGAGGCCTTGGGCCGGCACGCGCAAACGCGGTGCGTGCCCCAGGGCAGCGGTCGCCGCATGCCGGGCGTGTGCCGATGAATGGGCAGCGTGGTCAGGGCGGGTGCGCCACGGGCGGGCCATCGCTGCTGCCACCGCTGCTGTTGCTTACATTGCAGCATTTTTGTTGAATCACCTTGCAAAACAAGTCCTTGCCTGCACGCAGGACAATCCTGACACCAGGCCTGTTTTCATACCCGCGCATATTACCCCCGGCCCTGTAGGGACGGGGCCGGCACGCTTGAAATAAGGCAGTTAATTACGATTATCTTGACCTGTAATAATTTAAATGGCGGCCACACCCTTGAAAATCGATATAGAATAATCGCCAGTCAAATGGCGCAATGCCAGCCGCCCGACATTCGTCATCGCGGAACTTAACCGGATTATTCCCATGCGTTTAAAACAGGCCGATTCCCGCATATTCCGCAAGCAAAGCGGACAGGGTGGCACCACCCTGCTTGAATTAGCCCTGATAACACCAGCCTTTCTCCTGCTGATAATCGGCATCATCGAATTGAGCATGGCTTATTTTGCCAATATGACCATGCAGCACGCGGTACGCGAAGGCGCCCGCTATGCCGTCACGGGGGCCAAAGACCTCGATCCCGACAGCGCCAACCAGCAGCGCTACCATGCCGTGATGCAAAAAATACGCGACAGTTCCATGGGCATGTATGACAAGGTCAGCCCCGTGATCTCCGTCAACGGCAGCGATGCGGTCGGCGCCGCCATGTTCGGCCAGGCCGGCGATATCGTCGTCATTTCCGTCGATTGCCGCTGGGCGTTTGCCACGCCCATGGTCAAGGCCCTGTTCCGCGATGGCAAGGCGCATTTCGTGGTAGCGGCCACCATGCGCAATGAAAGCTTTGGCGGCCTGTGATGCGCATCCGCCCTCCCGTGCCGCGCGCCGCGCGCGGCATTGCCGCCGTGGAATTTGCCATCGTGCTGCCGCTGCTGGCACTGCTGCTGTTCATGGTGGTCGACCTGTCGCGCGCCATCCAGGCCAAGATCATCCTGCTCAACATCAGCCGCGAAGGCGCCAACCTGGCTTCGCGCTCCACGGCCGACCTAAGCGGCTCGAGCCAGATCATCATGAATGCGCTGGCCGCCAGCACGCCGCCGCTGGACATGAACGGGCACGGCATGATCTATATCACCAAGATCATGGGCTACACGGCGAAGAGCGGCTTGCGCAATATCGTGCTGGAACAGTACCGCTGGGACGCCGGCGCGAAGGCCAGCGGCTACTTGCCCGCCAGCCAGGTATGGCAATGCGGCAGCTGGAGCAATGGCACGTGCACCGGCATCGCCAAGGATGAGTATGCGCCCGCGGTGTCATTGATGCAGAGCCAGCTGGCCGATGGCGAACTGATCTACGCAGTGGAAACTTTCTACAATTTCGACATGCTGTTCGGTACCTTGAAATTTGGCAACAGCACGACTCCCGTGCTGGGTCCCAACCTCACTTCGATGACGATATTCTGATGCGCATTCCACACAAGCGGCAAGGCGGGCAAGTACTGATCATGGTGGCGCTGTCGGCCGTCGTCCTGATCGCCTCCGTGGGCCTGGCCGTCGATTCGGCCCTCGGCTACTTCGTCAAGGCCAAGCTCAACGCAGCGGTCGACTCGGCCAGCCTGGCGGCGGCGCGTGGCGTTACCGCAGGCAACTCGGAAGAGGAACAGCGGGCCAATGCGCGCCAGTCGGCGAAGGAGTTCTTTGACATTAATTATCCGGACAACTTCCTGATGTCGACGCCGACCCTGCATCCGGTCAGCGTCACGTTCGACAGCGGCAGCGTCACCATCGACGTCTCGGCCACCGCCTCCCTGCCCGTCTCGCTGATGGGCATACTTGGCTTCAATACCCTGAACGTGGCCGCCAGCGCGCAAACCATCCGCAAGGACCTGGACATGGTGCTGGTGATGGATACGTCGAGGTCGCTAGAAAACAATGCCGAGGCCGTGCGGGCGGCGGGCAAGTCTTTCCTGAACAAATTCAACTCCACGGTCGACCGGGTCGGCTTGCTGCACTTCGCTTCGGAAGCGCAAATCGATATTCCGATCAGACAGGTCGAGCGCGGTTTTGACCGCAGCAGCATGACCATGAAGGACGGAAAGATCGATCAGTTCGCCTTTATCGGCGGCACCAATTCTTCCGCAGGCATGTTCCAGGCACGCAAACAGCTGAAGGACATCGAGCAGGTCAACCGCTCCAGCCTGCGCGTCATCGTGTTTTTTTCCGATGGTTCGCCAGCGGCATTTTCTTCGTACTTTCCCAACATCAGCAACAAATGCAAGACGGCAGGCGCGCTCGCCACCTTTCCAAAACTGCAAAACCCTGCGCTGGCCGGCCTGTACCAGATGAAAGTGAGCGACACGCTCCAGTACGGCGATTGCGCCGCCACGCAGATCACCGCGCTTCCCCCATGGTATAACGCGAATAATGACGCCGCCCCGCTGCGCGAATTTCCCATCGTGACCAGCACGCCCCGCGTCGTGACCGCTTCCGTCGCCTCGGCGCAGGCGCAATGGACAAATGTGCACCGCGCCTCGCGCAACCTGGTCGAGGCGATGGCGGCAAAGGCGCGCCAGGAAGGCATTTACGTCTTTACCCTGGGCATGGGCGCCTCGCTGAAAACCAAGGAAGGACCGGACAACGAACTCGGTGAAGACTTGCTGCGCTGCCTGGCCAATACGACCGATGCGCCTAGCCGCTGCCGCAAGCCGACCGAGCCCATGGGCCTGTACTGCTATGCGGCCACCGACAGCGACCTGAGCCCCTGTTTCACCCGCCTCGCCTCGGCCATTTTGCGCATTTCCAAGTAATCGCCTACGCCGGCAGCTGCCCTGCCATGACGAAGCCCAATGTCATGGCCACCACCATCGCCGCGCCTGTCGGCGTGGGTGGGGTGGGCGATGGCAGGTCGAACCAGCGGCACACTGCACCCACCAGCACGCCGAGCACGGCGCCGGCCAGCATGACATTCATGGAGCATCCCGCTGCGCTTCTGCTTGCGCGCGGCGCTCAAGGTACAAACCCGTCAGCCAGTAGCCGCAGCTGGTCAAAAACACCAGCAGCGTGGCGCCCAGCACGGGCGGCGCCGGCACGGGGATGTGCGCCAGCTGGCAGACAAAACCCACGACAAAGGCCAGCAGCAGGCCCAGACTCACTTTCTTGTAACGCATGAGGATCTCCTAGAAGGCAAAGCAGCTGCAGCCCAGCGTGCCCCAGAAACCGGAAAAATCGCTGATCGGCACGGCCGACTTGCGCGCCCGGTCGTGGGCATGCGCATGCACGCCGCAGGCGCCCGCGCACTGGTGCGGCAGCAAGGCTTGTGCGGGCCTGGCCGCAGGACGATAGTGTCCCGGCACCGTGCGCACGGGCGACCATTCTGGCAGCACGGGAATCGGTGGCGATGCCAGGGTCGCAAATTCCGCCTGACCGTAGACGATCTTGCCGCCCACCATGGTCAGCACGGAGTCAATGGACTTGATCGCTTCTTCCTGCACCGCGAAATAATCGGCCGACAGTACGCTCAGGTCGGCCAGCATGCCCTCGCGGATGCGCCCCTTCTTGCCTTGCTCGCTGGAAAACCAAGCGCTGCCCGCCGTCCACAGTTCCAGCGCCGTGTCGCGTGACAGTCTGCCTGCCGCCTCGGTCAGGGCCAGGCCGCCCACGGTGCGCCCCGATACCAGCCAATACAGCGCCGTCCACGGGTTGTAGCTGGCCACCCGCGTGGCGTCCGTGCCACCGCCGACCGGTACGCCCGCGTCCAGCATGCGCTGCACGGGCGGCGTGGCCTTCGCCGCTTCAGCACCGTAACGCTCGACAAAATATTCACCCTGGAAGGCCATGCGGTGCTGGATGGCCAGGCCGCCGCCCAGCGCCTTGACGCGGTCGATATTGCGCGGGCTGATGGTTTCCGCGTGGTCGAACAGCCAGTGCAAGCCGCCGAACGGCGTATCGCGGTTGACCTTTTCGAAGACGTCGAGCATGCGGCTGATCGATTCATCATAGGTGGCGTGCAGGCGGAAGGGCCAGCGTTGCTCGACCAGGTGGCGCACAACCTTTTCCAACTCGTCTTCCATGCCGGCCGCCAGTTCCGGGCGCGGTTCGAGGAAATCCTCGAAATCGGCGGCGGAAAACACCAGCATCTCGCCGGCGCCGTTATGCCGGTAAAAGTCCGTGCCGTCGCCGGGCTTGATCATGCCGGTCCACTTCTGGAAATCCTGCAGTTCGGCGCCCTTGTTCTGCGTGAACAGGTTGTAGGCGATGCGGATGGTCAGCTGCTCTTTTTGCGCCAGTTCATCGACGACGGCGTAATCCTCGGGATAATTCTGGAAGCCGCCGCCCGCGTCGATGGCGCTGGTGATGCCCAGCCGGTTCAATTCGCGCATGAACTGGCGCGTGGAATTGACTTGCAACTCCAGCGGCAGCTTCGGGCCTCTGGCCAGGGTCGCATATAAAATCATGGCGTTCGGACGGGCGATCAGCAGGCCGGTGGGATTGCCGGCCGCGTCGCGCACGATTTCGCCGCCCGGCGGGTTCGGCGTGTTCCTGTCATAGCCGACGGCGCGCAGGGCGGCGCGGTTCAACAGGGCGCGGTCGTACAGGTGCAGAATGAAGACGGGCGTGTCGGGTGCGGCCGCGTTGATTTCCTCGAGCGTCGGCATGCGTTTTTCCGCGAACTGGAATTCCGTCCAGCCGCCCACCACGCGCACCCATTGCGGGTTCGGCGTGCGCAGCGCCTGCTCCTTGAGCATGCGCAAGGCGTCGGCCAGCGAAGGCACGCCTTCCCAGCGCAGTTCCAGGTTGTAATTCAAGCCGCCCCGTATCAGGTGCAAATGCGAGTCGTTCAGGCCGGGAATCACCGTGCGGCCATCGAGGTCGATCACCTGCGTGGCGGGGCCGCGATGGCGCATCACGTCTTCAACGTCGCCCACGGCCAGGAATTTGCCATCGGCGATGGCGACGGCGGACGCCAGCGGCTGGGTCCTGTCGACCGTGTGGAAACGGCCATTGAGTAAGATCGTGCTTGCGTTCATGCTGGTTCTCCGGAATCAGGTGCTGGACGATACCCTGCCAGTTGGCAGGGACGATACATCGATGAAAAATCAATGGCCTTCGCTGGCGTTGAACATGGATTTGGCGTAGATCAAGCCCAGGCCGTAGCCGCCGCCGTGCGCCACGGCCGTCGCCACCGTTGCATTGTAGGTCTCGCCGCGAGCCCAGTCGCGCTGCAGTTCCAGCAAGTATTGCACGGACGTCATCGGCTGCGCGCCCGCCTGCAGCATGCGTTGCATGGCCATCGCATGCGCTTCGTCGGACACGTCGCCACTGGCGTCGGCGATCACGTAGACTTCAAAACCCTGCTCCAGCGCCGACAGCGCGGGGCCCACGATGCAGACGGATGTCCACAGGCCGGCCAGCACGATCTTGCCCTTACCGTAGCCATTCACCTTGTCGGCGATGCGCGCATCTTCCCAGGTGTTCATGGTGCTGCGGTCGACCGGCGCCTGCTCAGGGAAGACGGACTGGATTTCGTCAAAAATAGGACCGGAGAAGGACTTGGCGGCCACCGTCGTCAAAATCGTCGGCACCTTGAATTCCTCCGCCGCCTTGGCCACCAGGGCCGCGTTGTTGCGCAGCAGGGCCAGGTCGATGGAGCGGGTGGCGAACGCCATCTGCGACTGGTGATCGATCATGATCAGGGTATGATCGTTCGGGGTCAGCAGTTTTTGTGCGGCTTGGGCGGTGGCGATAGGCATGATGTTTTCCTTAGTGAAAATAATTGAATATAAAAGAGGGCTTTCCTTGTACGGCGCTTCTGCTCCTGCCCTTGCTTCACGCTGTGTGTGCCGGGCCAGTGCTATGCAGTATGGACGAGATACTTTGAAAACAAAAACGGAAAGAATGCCAAGCTATATGCAATTTTTTCGATGATACAGAATAGCCGCAACAGCAACCCGCACATCAAGGAGAAAACATGGGATTTGAATTCAGGATCACGGCCAGCCTGACGCCGGAGCAGCGCCAGCACATCGCGCAGCTGCTGGCGGCACGGCCGCAGGCGCCGCGCGCGCCCGGCTCAAGCATGCCCGAGACCGATATCCGGCTGACGGACGCCGGCCTGTATATCTGCCAGCACCTGCGCCCGGATGCCTGGCACGGACTGGAGTCGTTGCGCGCCTGCCTCGATGCCCAGGGCGTGAGCTACACCGTCGAGGAGATCGACGACTAGGCCTGCAAGGCGCCGTCAGCGAAAGCCCTGGCTAGAACTCTTCCCATTCGTCATTTTTGGTGAGGCGCTGGCCGTCGCCCGCCTGCGCCTTGGCCGGCAAGACCTTGGCGGCAGGGCGGGTCGCCATGGCGGGCGGGCGCGCGGGCAAGCGCGCGACGGGGAGGACTTCCTTGCGGCGCGGCACCGGCGGCACGGCGTCCACCTGCGCGGTCTTGAACACGCTCACCGCATCAGCCAGCCGGGCGGCCTGCTCCTGCATGGCTTCCGCAGCTGCGGCAGCCTCTTCCACCAGCGCAGCGTTTTGCTGGGTCACCTGGTCCATTTCGCTGATCGCCTGGTTGACTTGCTCGATGCCGGCCCGCTGCTCGTCGCTGGCAGACGAGATCTGCCCGACAATGCTGCTGACCTTGTGCACGCTATCGACGATCTCGCGCATGGTGTGGCCCGCCTCGTCGACCAGGCGCGCGCCACTCTCCACCTGGGCCACCGAATCATTGATCAAGCCCTTGATTTCCCTGGCGGCGCCGGCCGAGCGTTGTGCCAGGTTGCGCACCTCGGTGGCGACGACGGCAAAGCCGCGCCCCTGCTCGCCCGCCCGTGCCGCCTCCACGGCCGCGTTCAAGGCCAGGATATTCGTCTGGAAGGCGATGCCGTCGATCACGCCGATGATGTCGACGATCTTGCGCGACGAGTCATTGATGGAACCCATGGTGTCCACCACTTGCGCCACCACGCTGCCGCCCTTGCCGGCCACGGCAGAGGCCGACGCCGCCAGGCCATTGGCCTCGCTGGCATTCTGCGCATTGCTCTGTACCGTGCTGGTCAGTTCTTCCATCGACGACGCCGTCTCTTCCAGCGAACTGGCCTGCTGCTCCGTGCGCGCCGACAGGTCGAGGTTGCCCGAGGCAATCTGGCGCGAGGCCGTGGCGATGGCCTGCGTGCCGCCGCGCACTTCGGTGACGATGCGCAGCAGGCTGGCCGTCATGTCTTTCAATGCCTGCATCAGCTCGCCCGTCTCATCCTTCGAACGCACATCCACCTGCACCGTCAAATCGCCCTGCGCCACCTGCCTGGCCACGTCGATGGCCGAGCGCAGCGGACCGCAGATGTTGTGCGCCAGCCACCAGGCGATCATGGCGGCCAGGATCAGCGCCGCCGCGCCGCCGCCCAGTAAAGTCCAGTGCGTGCGCGCCTGCAAGGCCGCCGCCGCTTCCGAGCGGCTGGCCAGCAGCGCCGTTTCCGCCTGGCCGATCTCGCCCAGCAGTGCCCGCATGGCATCCATGCCCTGTTTGCCCCTGCCCTCCTTCTCCAGCGCCAGCACGGGCTCGATCGCCGCCGTGCCCTGCGCCACGGCGCGCCGCATGGCGATCACGGGATCGAGCGCGCCGGCCAGCCAGGCTTGCTTGGCAGCATCAAGCTTCGCCAGGCGCTCTTGCTGGGCAGGGTTATCGCTGGTCATCTCGCGCGCCTTGGTCAGGTGCGTGCCAAACGCGGACTGGCCCGCCTTGTACGGCTCCAGCGACGCCTCCGCGCCCGTGATCACGTAGCCGCGCTGGCCCGTTTCCACGTTGATCAGGCTTTCCAGGATTGCGCTGTTTTCAGCGAGTACCTGATAAGTGTGGGTATTGATGGCATTGGCATCGGCCAGCCGCGAGACATTCAGCGTGGCGACGGTGACCAGGGCGGCCAGCAGCAGGACGATGGTGCCGAAACCGCCATACAGGCGGGTGGCGATGCGAAGATCGGCGATACGCATGATATTCCTCCGGGAATGAACACCCCGGCGCCACGGTGAGTCCCGCGCATGGAGTGCTACAGGGGATCATAGTGAATAACGACGATAAGGAGCGCGCCCTTGCCATGCATTTCCTTTACTTGCAGCATTGCGTACTTGAAACAAACTCAGCGCTTTTTTGCCATGCTGTTATACTTCGCGTGTGCGGCACATATGACCAGTCCCCTTGCCGCTGTCTTTCGACCCCTAATCTGATTGCCTGCGACTGGCGCCCCCCGATGGCGACAGGCCGATCTCACAATAAAGTTACCATGTCCTTTTCCTCCCTCGGATTGTCCGACGCTATCGTACGTGCCGTTACCGAACACGGCTACACCGTGCCGACCCCGATCCAGACGCAGGCGATTCCCGCCGTGCTGGCTGGCGGCGACTTGCTGGCCGGCGCACAAACCGGCACCGGCAAGACGGCCGGTTTCACCCTGCCCTTGCTGCACCGCCTGTCGACCGACGCGAATGGCGCGGCCATCACCAGCAACACGTCCACGCGCCCGATCCGCGCCCTGATCCTGGCACCGACGCGCGAACTCGCCGCGCAGGTCGAGGAAAGCGTGCGCACTTATGGCAAATACACCAAGCTGAACTCCACCGTGATCTTCGGCGGCGTCGGCATCAACCCGCAAATCAAGCAGCTGAAACACGGCGTCGATGTGCTCGTCGCCACGCCGGGCCGCCTGCTGGACCACATGGGCCAGGGCACGGTTGACCTGTCGAAAGTGGAAATCCTGATCCTGGACGAAGCCGACCGCATGCTCGACATGGGCTTCATCCGCGACATCAAGAAAGTGCTGGCCGTGTTGCCGCCTAAACGCCAGAACCTGCTGTTCTCGGCCACGTTCTCGGAAGAGATCAAGGCCCTGGCCGACGGCTTGCTGAACAAGCCGGCCATGATCGAAGTGGCGCGCCGCAATTCGACCGTGGAAGTGATCCAGCAAAAAATCCATCCGGTCGACCGCGACAAGAAGCACCCGATGCTGTCCTACCTGATCAAGTCGAACAACTGGACGCAAGTACTGGTGTTTACGCGCACCAAGCACGGCGCCAATAAACTGGTCGAGCAACTGGGCGCGGACGGCATTGGCGCCCTGGCCATCCACGGCAACAAGAGCCAGTCGGCGCGCACGCGCGCGCTGTCCGAGTTCAAGGATGGCACCCTGCAAGTGCTGGTCGCCACCGACATCGCCGCGCGCGGTATCGATATCGACCAGTTGCCGCACGTCGTCAACTACGACTTGCCGAACATTCCGGAAGACTATGTGCACCGTATCGGCCGCACGGGCCGTGCCGGCGCCAAGGGCGAAGCCGTATCGCTGGTCTGCGTGGATGAGCACGAAATGTTGAAAGACATCGAAAAGCTGATCAAGCAAACCCTGCCGCGCGAAGTCATCGAAGGCTTCGAGCCCGACCTGAACGCCCGCGCCCAGCCTGTGCAATTGCGCAGCGGCACCGGCGGCCACCGCAACAACAGCCGCGCGCCGGCTGGCGCCGTGGTGCGCGTGAAAACCGGCGGCAGCGGCGCCAAGCCACGCAGCGCCGGCCCGGCGGGTGGCGGTGGTGGCGGTGGCAACCGTTCGGGCAATGCGCCGCGTTCGGCGGCAAATCATCGCTCCGGTGGCCGCGGTCGCTAAAACGCGACCTTAAAGCTACTGTGCGGGGCGCTATTGCGTTTGCGTTGCTCGCCGTACTTGAGTAGGGCTGCGCTACTCGACGCAATATCACTCCCGCTCGCGACGCTTTCAGGCAGCGTTTGTTTTTATCAAAAAGACGACAAAAACCGTTCCAGAACTTGTTTCTGGAACGGTTTTTTTATGCACGCCACCATTTGCCGATTTGGGCTAGGATAGCGTCCATCGTCCTCACCTGCGTGCTGCCATGCCGAACTTCGCTGCCAACCTCAGCATGATGTTTACCGAACTGCCTTTCCTGGACCGCTTTGCCGCCGCCAGGGAGGCGGGCTTCGATGCCGTCGAATTCCTGTTTCCCTACGCCGTCGAAGCGCGGCAGATCGCCATGCGGCTGGAACGCCACCATCTGCAGCTGGCCGTGTTCAACTTCCCGCCCGGTGACTGGGAGCACGGCGAACGGGGCATCGCCTGCGATCCGCGCCGGAGCGAGGAATTCCGCAGCAACGTACAATTGGCGCTCAACTACGCGCTGGCGCTCGGCGCGAAACAGCTGCACTGCATGGCCGGCATTGTGCCGCCCGGCATGAGCCTGGAGCGGGCGCGGCAAAGCCTGATCGGCAACCTGCAATGTGCGGCCGACGCCTGCCGCCCGCATGGTATCAATGTGCTGATCGAGCCGATCAACCACTACGACATGCCCGCTTACTTTCTGAACCATAGCCAGCAGGCAGCCGACATCATCGCCGACTGTCAGCGCAGCAATATCTTCTTGCAGTACGACATTTATCACATGCAACGCATGGAGGGCGAACTGAGCAACACCATCCGCGCCCTGCTGCCCCTGATCCGCCACATCCAGATCGCCGACACGCCGGGCCGCCACGAACCGGGCACGGGCGAGATCAATTACCGCCACTTGTTCAAGCTGCTGGACCAGGTCGGCTACGCAGGCTGGGTCGGCTGCGAATACCGTCCCGCCAGCAACACCGTGGCCGGACTGGGCTGGCGCGAACAATTGACTGACATCGCGGGCGCCTGATCGCAGCGCGCTTGCGCCCGCACAAGGCGGGCGGCGCAGGCCGGCACCACAATACCTTTCCATACAGTATTTCCTGTCGAGAGGTGACGTGTCCGCCCTGCCCACCCGCCGGCACCGATGCCCTGAGCGCCTTCAGCGAGCTGTCGCAGCGCCACGTGGACAGCTACCAGCGCGCCCGCCCCTATCTATCGCCGGCCGAAGACGCGCGCGAACGCCTGCTCGATGCGCAGCGCCGCGCCGCGCAAGCGGATGTCGCGCGCCTGGCGCAGGCCGTGCGCCTGTACCTGCAGGCGCTGGGCCGGCTGGCACAAGCCGAGGCGTATGACCTGCAGCCCGAACTGGCCAGTGCCGGCGCTGCCATCCGCGCCTGGCCCGGCAGCGGCATCGACGACCGCCACGTCAGCGCCTACACCCTGTTGCTGCAGCAACTCGCGCGCCTGGGCGGTGCCGCCAGCCAGCAGGCGCACCTGGCGCAGGTGCTGCACGACGGCGATGCGCCGCTGCAAGCCCTGCTGGCCGCGCTCGACAGCCTGCTGGCCCTGTACGACAAGAGCGGCGACAACGAGCGCGACATGGTGCTCGGCTTGCTCGACGTGGAAATCGCGTATGCCGACACGCCGCAGCAACGCCTGCTGGCCGTGCTGGCGAAAAACATGCAGCAAAGCAAAACTGAAGAATACCGTCTGGTTGGCCTGCGCCATACGCTGGCGCGCCGGCAACTGGCGGCACTGGGGCGCGACCATGCCCACCTCGCTGCCACCCTCACCACCACGGAGGCAAGATGGACGGATCGGTAGACAGGAGCAGCAGCAGCGAACGCCGCGAAGCGGCTCTCAGCAGCGCCATGCGCGTCGAGCAACTGGCCGACAGCCTGTCGCAGGCGGCCGTCACCCTGCATGGCGCCGTCATGCGCGCCATCCGCAAGCGCGCCAGCCAGGGAGCAAACGGCATCAGCCACGGCCAGGCACAGGCCGTCTTCGCCCTGGAAGTGGCCCTGCGCCAGCAAGCCAACCAGCTGTATGCCGATGCCGCCGGGCACACGGTGGCCGGCCTGGAAACGGCGCAGCGCCAGCTCAGCGGCCTGCTCGACACGGTGCGGCTGCGCATCGCCCGCAACGACGACGTGCGGCACTGGATCAGCCTGGCAACGAGCTTGTTGCACCTGGGCAGCGCCGTCCTGGCCAGCAATCCCGAGCGCATCCTCGGCACTCTGGGCAAGGTGCGTGAGCGGCTGCAAGAGATGGCGCCGGACTGATTGAAATTGGCCAGCGAGCGCCTATACTGGGACGTCCCGCATGACAATCGTGCCGGCGGGGCGACCAGAGGAGACCAATATGCGTATCGAACCGTATTTGCAATTCAATGGCAATTGCGCGCAAGCGATGGAATATTACCGCCAGCACCTGCATGGCACAGACCTGTGCCTGATGCCGTTTCGCGGCTCGCCGGGCCAGGAGCAAGTCAAGGAAGACTGGTACGACAAGATCATGCATGGCTCCGTGCAGTTGGGGGCCAACATGCTGATGGGCTCGGACGGCGGCTGCACCGAGGATGGTGCCAAGGGCATGAGTGGCTGCTCGGTCTGCCTAACCCTCGATACGCCGGAGGAAGCGGAACGGGCTTTCGACGCACTGGCGCGTGACGGCAACATCCAGATGCCGCTGGCGGAAACGTTCTGGGCCAAGCGCTTCGGCATGCTGAAAGACCAGTTCGGCGTGGCCTGGATGGTCAACTGTCTGAAAGAACCAGCATAGAACGGCCCATGCCTGCCTGCGCCGCATCAAACGCGGCGCGGGCAGTAGCGCAAGCAGAGCGGCCAATCTTGGACTACCATAATGGAAGTAGCCTCTACCGGGTGACAACCATGAATGGATTGCCGCAAGACCAGTTGCAGCGCCTGCAGGGCGTGCTGGAGCAACGCAAGCTGGCGTTGCTGAAACAGATCGAGAACGAAGCGGCCGAAGCGGATGCGCGCGCCTCGCTGCTCAATGAAATCGAAGCCTCGCCTGCCGATAACGCCAGCGTGCACACCTTGAACGCCCTCGTCGGCGAAGCGGCCGAGCACAACTTGGCGCAGCTGGCCATCATCAAGCACGCATTGGCCAAGTTTACCGATGGCAGCTATGGCCTGTGCGACAACTGCGGCGAAGCCATCGGCCTGTCCCGCTTGAATGCGCGCCCCGAAGCGCGCCTGTGCATCGATTGCCAGACGCGGCTGGAAAAAACCCAGCGCTGACCTGGTGCTGCGGCAAGGCAAAGGGGCAAGGCATCGCTGCCCCGCCCCCTGCTTTCCATCTGCGCTGCCATGCTGCCTGTCGTCCCCCGCCAGCCTCTGTGTGCCGGCTGGGTGGACGGGTCTCCTCTACTGCCATTGCCTTGCTGCAAGCTGCACGCTTGCTTGACTCAGCTTGCTTAACTCATGTGCTGCCCGCCATTGATGGCGATATTCGCGCCCGTGACGAATGCCGCCTCGTCGGATGCCAGGTAAGCCACCAGGGCAGCCACCTCGTCCGGCTCGCCCAGGCGGCCCAGGGGAATCTGCGGCAGGATCTTCGTTTCCAGGATATCAGCCGGCACGGCTGTCACCATCTGCGTGCGCAGGTAACCGGGCGAGACCGTGTTGACGGTGATGCCGTGGCGCGCCACTTCCAGCGCCAGCGCCTTGCTGAAGCCATGCACTCCCGCCTTGGCGGCCGCATAGTTGCACTGGCCAAACGCGCCCTTCTGGCCATTCACGGACGAGATGTTGATGATGCGGCCCCATTTTTTTTCCAGCATGGGTTCGAGCACCTGCTTGCTCATGTTGAACAGGCTGTCGAGATTGGTGCGCATGACCTCGGACCAGTGCGGCAATTCCATCTTGCGCATGCTTTGGTCGCGCGTGATGCCGGCGTTGTTGACCAGCACGTCGATGCGGCCGAACTGCGCCAGCACTCTTGCCACGGCTACGCTGCAGGCGTCGAAATCGCCCACGTCGATGGCCAGCGGATGAAAATAATACTGCTGCGCCTGTTGCTCGTCGAGCCAGCTTGCCACGCGCGCATTGCCCGGCGTATGCGCCGCCACGACGGCAAAGCCCGCCGCATGCAGGCGCCGGCACAAGGCCGTGCCCAGGCCACCCATGCCGCCCGTGACCAGCGCTACCTTTTGTTCCTTCATTGCTGTCTCTCCCCGCTTGTTATGGTTGTTTTGCGTGGGATCAAGTGTAGGAGCAGTTTTTATCGCCAGCTTTGCGCCAGATCAAGTGCTCAGTCTGATGCAGTCGTGCGCGGCCGACGCCCCGGTCTGTGCCAGAATGACCGCCAATGCACAGCGAAAGGCCTGGCCATGACGTATAAGACCGTATTGCTCCACATCGACGACAGCGCCGGGCGCGCCGCCCGCATCGAAGCGGCCGCCAGCATCGCCCAGGCTTGCGGCGGCCACCTGACGGGCGTGGCGCTGACGGGCGTGTCACGCCTGCTGTACCAGAACCAGCCCGACCTCGATGCCGACCCAAACCTGAGTCTGCACCTCAACTTCCTGAGAGAACGGGCGACGCGCGCCCTCGACGGTTTCGAGGCGCAGGTGCGCGCGGCGGGCGTCGCCTCGTTCGAACAGCGCGTGCTCGACGACGAGGCGGCTGGCGGCATCAGCGTGCTGGCCCGCTATGCGGACCTGGTCGTGATCAGCCAATACAATGCCAAGGATAAATCGCCGTCCGTGATGCGCGACTTTCCCGCCTACGTGCTGCTGCATTCGGGCCGACCCGTGCTGATCGTGCCGTATGCGCCGCCGCTACCCCTGCTGGCGCAGCCGGCGGCCGCACGCAATGTGCTCATCTCCTGGAATGCCAGCAAGGAAGCAAGCCGCGCCGTGACCGCCGCCCTGCCCCTGCTGCAGCGCGCAGGGCAAGTCCACGTGGCCATCTTCGATGCCCAGGTGCATGCCGCCGAGCACGGCGAACAGCCGGGCGCCGAACTGAGGCACTACCTGGCGCGCCACGGTGTGGAAGCGCGGCTGCATTTGCTCGATGGCGGTGGCGTGCGGCGGGGCGATATCGGCGAAGCGCTGCTGTCGCAGGCGGCGGACCTGTCGGCGGACTTGCTGGTGATGGGAGCGTATGGTCATTCGCGCCTGCGCGAAACCATCCTGGGCGGCGTCACGCGCACGATTTTGCAGAGCATGACGATTCCCGTGCTGATGGCGCACTAATACCTTGGGCGAGGTTGCGGCTAGCCGCCCTGCCAGGGCTGGCTGCGGATCTTCGCCACCTGGCGCTGCGTCAGCCACTGCCACAGCTGCAGCGCGTCGCCCTGCGGCAGGGCCGACATGTGGCGCGGACTGGCCAGGGCTATTTCGCAATCGCGGTCCGACCATTCTTCAAAAGTGACTTCGCCTCCGCTAGCGACCTCGACCTGATACATCAAGCCATCGTCGTAGCCAAAGCGCAACACGACGGCGGCCCGGCTGCCGTCCGGCGTGATGGCGCCGCCGCGGTAGACTTCGGCCAGCGCATCGGCCAGCTGCGCCGGCGAGGGCGCGCAGATGTCGCGCCCGTCGGCCCGTGTCAGAATGAACCATGCCTGTGTCATGACGCGACCTCCTATTCATACTCGTTAGCATGCGAGGCAAGTATTACAGGCAGTCACCTGGGTCCAGTGTCACTTCGGGCGCACGGAAACTATCCCTGTCGGCATTGTTTACCAATAATTACGAATACTGACAAGTATCATACCTACATTTCGTGCGGCGCGGCATTTATGCATCTTGCACGGCGGGTGCGCCGATTCACGCCACCAGCACGGGAATGCTGAGCGGATCGAAGTCGTGCCAGTCGCCATGGGCAATCGTGCCTTCCGCTTCCTCGATATGCTCGGCGCCCAGCCGGTGCAGCGCCTCGAGCGCCCGTTCGCGCTCGTCGAGGCCGCCCAGCGCGACGGCAATCAGCATGCCCGGATGCCGTGGCTGGCGGCGGTTTTCACCATTCTTTTCGGGCTCGCCCGCCTCCTTCATTTTATTGAAACTGTAGAGCGATCCCACGTGGGCGCCCACCAGCGCCCCCACCACCGGACCCAGCGGCCCTGTCGCCAGCGTGGCGGCGGCGCCGATGCCGGCGCCCACGGCGGCCCCGACGGCCACGCCTTCCACCACGCCTTCCGGCGTCTCTTTGGCACCGGGCGACATGTCGCGGTCGCCACCGAGCGCATGCAGATCATGCTGGCCCGGCTGGTTGACAAAGAAGGCGCTGATGCGGCTGTCGGTAAAGCCCGCCTGGTTCAGGGCGGCGCGCGCGGCGTCGATCTGTTCCTGCAACTGAAAATGACCTGCGATGATGCGTGACATGATACGGCCCTCCTGGTAGGCTGCGGGCGCACCGTGCGCCACCTTTCCAGCGTGCGCCTGACCACCGCGAAATACCGTTCGCTTGCGCACACAGGCCGCATTTCTTCAGGCCGGCACACCGAACGGGCTGCGGATATCAGACAGGAATTGCTGCGCGCGCGCATGTTGCGGCCGCGCAAAGAAATCCTCGGGCGTAGCCCGCTCCAGCACTTGCCCATGGTCCATGAACCAGACGCGGTCGGCCACGTCGCGCGCGAAACCCATTTCGTGCGTGACGCACACCATCGTCATGCCGCCCTGCGCCAGATCGCGCATCACTTGCAGCACCTCGCCCACCATTTCCGGGTCCAATGCGCTGGTGGGTTCATCAAACAGCATCAGCGGCGGCTGCATGGCCAGCGCGCGGGCAATCGCCACGCGCTGCTGCTGGCCACCCGACAAAGCCGCCGGCATGGCGCGTGCCTTGTGCGCCAGTCCCACCCTTTCCAACAGGGCCAGCGCCCGCTCTTCCGCTTCGCGCCGGGTGAGGCCGCGCAAGCGCTGCGGCGCCAGCGCGCAATTGTCCAGCACGGACAAGTGTGGAAACAGGTTGAATTGCTGGAACACAAAACCGATGTGCGAGCGAAAGGCATTCACGTCCAGTCCCGGCGCGTGAATGTCCTGGCCCGCCACCGTGATGCGGCCCGAAGCGATCGCCTCCAGGCGATTGATGGTGCGGATCAGGGTCGACTTGCCGGAACCGGACGGGCCGCACACGACCAGCACTTCCCCCTTGGCCACGTGTTCATTGATGCCGCTCAAGGCGTGATAGTCGCCATAGTATTTGTTGACGTTGTCAAAGGTAATCATGCTGCCGCTTTCAAAAGACGCGCCTGGCGCCGCTCGAGCCAGAAGGCGGCGCGCGACAGGCTGAAACATAAAACAAAATACGTTATGCCCAACAGGAAATACACTTGCACGGGCTTGGTCAGCACCAGGCCATTGACTTGCGAGGCGATGAACGACACTTCGGCCAGGCCGATGATATAGCCGAGCGAAGTTTCCTTGATGGTGGAAACAAACTGGTTCACCAGCGAAGGCAGCATGTGGCGCAGCGCCTGCGGCAGCACCACCGTGCGCATGCTGTCCAGATAGTTCAAGCCCAGCGAACGAGCCGCTTCCACCTGCCCCCGGGGCACGGCTTGCACGCCGGCGCGCACGATCTCCGCCAAATAAATGCCATCGAAGACGACGAGGGCCGCCAGCATGGTGCCGAATTGCCCGCTTTCATGGCCCGTGATACTGGGCAGGAAGAAATATGCCCAGAAGATGACGAGCAACAAGGGGATGCCCCGCACCACGTGGATCAGCGCGGCGACGGGCCAGCGCAGCAGGCGCCAGGGACTCAGGCGTGCCAGTCCCAGCAGCAAGCCGAAAGGCAGGCTGAGCACCAGCGCCAGGCTGGCCAGCAGCACCGTCAGCGCCAGGCCGCCCAGCGGCCCCTCGGGATAGCGGCCCACAAGAAAATACAGCCAGTAATCTTGGATCAGTTCCAGCATCAGAATACCTTCCTTTGCAGCAAGGCCGCCAGGCCGGCGATCAGCAAGGAGACGACCAGATAGGCCACGCTGGCGAAGACGAACGCCTCGACGCTGCGGAACGAGGCCGCTTCCACGCGCTGCGTCTGGTACATCAGCTCGGCCACGCCAATGACGGTGGCGATGCTGGTGTTTTGCCACAGGTTCAGGGTTTGCGACAGCAGCGGCGGCGCGGCCAGCCGCAGCGCCTGCGGCACGATGCACAGGCGCATGGTGGCGAGAAAGCTGAAGCCCAGCGCCCGGCCCGCCTCGAATTGCTGGACAGGAATGGCGCGAATGCCGCTGCGGATATCTTCCGCCATGTAGGCGGCCGTGTACAAGGTCAGCGCCGTGATGGCGCTGACGGCTTCGATATTGCCGGCATACAAACGCTCCTTCCAAGCCTCGGGCAGCAGTTCGGGCGCGCCGAAATACCAGAAAAGGAAGTGGGCCAGCAAGGGCACGTTGCGGATCAGCTCGACATACGCGGCGCCCAGCCCGTTGAGCAGGCGCGACGGGGCCAGGCGCAGCATGGCCACGCCACACGCCAGCGGCAAGGCCAGCAGCAAGGTGATGCCCATCAGTTGCAAGGACAGCAGCAAGCCGGAGAGCAGCCAGTCGCGGTAGTCGCCGGACAGCAAAAAGTTCAGATCAAACATGCGGAAGAGTCAGGCGAGATTCAGGCGTCGATCTTGTCCGATTCAATTTTAAATGTACGTTTTTGAAACTTGACATTGCTCGTCGGGCCATACCATTTGAAGAACAGTTTTTCTGCCTCGCCCGACTTTTCCAGCCCGCGCAGCACCTGGTCGACGGCTGTTTTCACGCCCGTCTCGCCCTTGCGGATGCCGAAGGCAAACACTTCCTGGCTGATGTTTTGCGGCAGCACAAGGTAATCCTTTTGCGCGGCGCCCAGCTTGGCGTAATTGTTCAGCAGCGAGACTTCATCGTCGACATAGCCGACGCCCTTGCCTTGCTGCAAGCCAAGATAGGCCTGGCCCGCCGTCTCGAATGTCACCACCTCCACGCCGGGCACGGCCTTCCGGATATTCGGTTCCTGCGTGCCGCCCTTAACGGTCAGCACTTTCTTGCCGGCCAGGCCAGCGACCGTCGTGATATTGCTGCTTTTCTTCACCAGCACGCGCTGGCCCGTGTAAAACGTGGACAGGGAAAAATCGATCAGCGCTTCGCGTTCCTTGTTATGCGTCAAGGATGCCGTCAGGATATCGATGCGGCCCTGCTGCAACTCAGGAATGCGGGCGGCCACGGCCAGCTGCTTGATCACCGGTTTGACGCCGAGGCCCTGGGCGATGGCGCGGCACAGATCCACTTCATAGCCGACCAGCTGGCGCGACTTGGCGTCGATGAAACTGTTCGGCTCGTCCGTGCCCAGGGTGCCGCAGACCAGCTCGCCTTTCGCCTTGATGGCGGCCAGCTGGTCGGCTTGCGCCACCTGGGTGAAGGCGATGGAGGTGAAAAGAAGCGCGGCGAAGTGAAGACGGGTCTGCATGGGATTCCTCTGGTGGCGTAATGAATGCCGCCATTAGACCGCAGCGCGCTTATTTCCAAAAAGGAATCTTTTCAGCCTTGCTTATAAGCAAATCGTCTAAGGTGCCAGCGCCTTCGTCTCGCCGCCCAGGCGAATGATTGCCGCCCTGGCGCCCACGGCGCCCGGATAGCGGGGATCGAGCTGCAGTGCCTGCCGGTAGGCCTCGACGGCCTGCGGGCGCAAGCCTTGCTCCACATAAAACTCGGCCAGGCTGTCTTGCAAATTCGCGTCGCGCGGATGCAGGCTGACGGCCGCCTGCAACACGACCATGCCTTGCGCGACGGCGCCGCTGCCTTTCAAGCGGTAGGCTTCCAGGTTCAGCGCCGCCGGGCTGGCCGCGCCCAGGGGATCACGGGCCAGCGCCAGGCGCAGGGCGGCCAGGGCAGCTTCCCTCTTGCCGGCGTGCAGCAAGGTCAAGCCCTGCAGCGCATGGGCGCGATCGCTGAGCGGATACAGCGCCACTGCCAGGCCGCTGGCCGCCAGCGCCGCCTCTGACTCGCCGCGCCCGGCCGACGCTTGCGCCAGCTCCAGCAGCTCGGGCACGAAATCGGGATAGGCGCGCTGGCCGCGGAAGGCTGCGCGCAGCTGGCTATCGAGTGCAGGAATGGACGCGGGCGCGGCCGGCCAGGCGATGGCGGCCGTGCGATCCCAGCTGGCGGCCAGTACTACGATGGCTTGCTCGAAGGCGGGATCGAAGCGGGGCAAGGTGCCAGCCGCCGCGCCTTGCGACAACAGGACATAGTCGCGCGCAAACGCCAGCGCGCCGCCACGCGAGTAGGTGTCCAGGTCGGCGCCCGACTGGCGCAGCGCCTCGGCCATGCTGGCGCCTGCCACCAGGAAGACGCTTCCGCCAGCGGGATGGCGGGCCGCCTCGATGAAGGCGCGCGCCGCCCTGGCGTCCGGTGCCAGCGCCTGGCGGTTGATTTGCAGGAATACCTCGCGCGTGGCGGCTGCATCGGCGTACGCTTGATCCGTGCGCTCGGCATGCGCCCTGCCCTCCTCGAACAGGCCTTGCGCCACCTGGTAAGCGCGCTGCGCGCCCGCCTCGGCGATATACGTTTTCAGCTGCCACGGCTCGCCCGTGACCACCTCGAACAGGCGCTGCACGAAGGCTTCCGGATTGATGCGCTCGAGATTGGCGGCGACGGCAATGGTGAGTTTGCGCGAGGGAAAGCTGTACAGATAGGTGACCGTTTCCGGCTGCTGGCCGCTGTGGGCGATGGCGTAGCGCCCGCCCGTGGGGAGAATTTCCCAGCCCATGCCATAGTTCGTCAAGCGGCCGGCACGCGTGGCCATCGGCTGCACCATGGCAGCCACACTGGCCGCCGACAAAATCTTGCCTTCATGGACGCCCCTGCCGAACGCCAGCATGTCGGGCACGCTGCTGCGTGTGCCGCCGGCCGAAAAGCGGCTGCTGATATCGACGAATTCCGAGTTTTTCCATTCCTGGCCGTCCAGCCGGTAGCCGCGCACGCGATGGGCAATCACGGCGTCCGGGTCGTCCATGACGGTGGCGTCCATGCCCAGCGGCCCCCACACGTGGCGCCGCATGTAGCCACCATAGCTTTCGCCCGAGGCGCCCTCGATGACGGCGCCCAGCAAGTTGTAGCCATAGCTGGTGTAGCGGAAGCGCGTGCCCGGTTCGGCGATCAGGTCGAACTGCGCGAAGACGGCGATGGACTGGCGCGTATCCTTGTGCTCCTTGAAATGCTGTTCCACCTTGCTGTCGCGGTAGGCATCGATGCCGCCCAGGTGGCCCAGCAACTGGCGCACCGTGACGGGAAACGCTTTGACGGGGAAGTACGGCACGTAAGCTTGCACGGGCGCATCCAGGTCGATCTTGCCCTGTTCGACCAGTTGCAGGACGGCCACCGCCGTCATGGGCTTGGTGACGGACGCCAGCCGGTAGCTGGAGCGGGCAGTGGCCGGCACGCGGTTTTCCAGGTCGGCATAGCCATAGCCTTTTACCCATTCCACGTCGCCCTGGCTAAAACCGATGGTGACGCCCGGCAAGCGCTGGGTGGCCATGCGCTGGGCCACCCAGCCGTCGAAGTCCGCCAGGCGGGCGGCCAGTGCGGAAGCAGGTTCGGAGGCGGCTTGCGCCACGCCGCAGAGCAGCGCCAGCGCGCCGGCGAAACCATAGTATTTGCTGCTTTGCATAATCAGTCATTCCCTGGTGAGGCCGCGTCCACCGCGCGGCGCTGATGCATGGTAAGTGTTCTTTTACACACTTTTGGCGGGCGGTGCACGAAATGCACGTGGCACGCATGAACGGCACCGAAGAGGATGAAAATGTTGCAAAGGGTTGGCAAATGAGCAGCTACAATGCCCGCCATGCCCTCCTTCTTCCTGCCCTCCTTCTTCCACTACCTGCTGCTCTGCTGCCTGGCCTTGCCCTCTTTCGCCATGGGCATGGACAGGCTATCGCTGGACGAGGGCTGGCGCGCTTGCGGCACAACAAGCGCCGCGCCCGCCGCCCCGCTGCACCAGCTGCTCCAGCCGGGACAGCTGCTGTGCGTCGAGCGCGAGCTGACCCTGGCCGCCACGCCGCCATCGACGCAGCTGCTGGTGCTATCGGCACTGGCTTCCAGCGAACTCTGGCTGGATGGCGTATTGATCGGCAGCAATGGCCAACCGGCCCGCCTGGCAAGCGGGGAACGCGCGGGCGACATCGATTTCGCCATTCACCTGACGCCACAGCAGTTGACCGTCGGCAAGCACCATCTGCGCCTGCTGCTGTCGACGCAGATGGTACCGGAGCGCCTGGCGGCGCCATTTTATGCGCTGTACCTGGTCGACCGGCAAGATTACCGCGCGGCGCTAGCCTGGTACAGGCTGCCGCCACTGCTGCTGGCCGGGGCGCTGGGCGCCGTCGCCCTGCTCTTCCTGGCCCTCACGGCGCTGTACCAGCGGCAGCGGCACTGGGCCATGTTTGCCGCGCTGTGCCTGGTGGCGGCGCTGCTGCTGGTGGTGGAACTCTGGCGCAGCGTTACAGGCTATGCCTACCCCTTGCACCTACCGCGCCTGTATGCCGTCAGCGCCCTGACCTGGCTGTTTTCCGCCCTGCTACCCCTGTATTTTTATACGGCCTACCGCCTGCCGCGCTGGCCGCTGGCGGCGGCAGTGCTGCTGGCGTGCATCGCGCTGGCCGCAGCGCTGCCCACGCATTTCGACGCGCGCTGCTGGCTGATGTTTTTGACGGGCCTGGCGGCGAGCTTGGCGCTCAACCTGGTCGCCCTGAGGCGCCGCCTGCCGGGCAGCCGTGGCGGCACGCTGATCGCGCTGGCCTCGTGCGCCCTGTTCCTGCTGACGGGCAGCCAGTTTGCCGAAGGCGGCTTCGCCCTCGTCGTGTGCTTTTTGCTGCTGCCCCTGTGCGCGCAATTGCTGGCGCAGTTGTTGCGTGTACGCAGCAAGGCGGCGCGCGCCCAGCAGCTGGAAAACCAGCTCTTGCGCAAAAGCATGCAACCGCATTTCCTGATGAATTCCCTCAGCCTGATCAGCGAGCTCAATGCGCAATCGCCGCAGGCGGCCGAAACCTTCATCGAGGCGCTGGGCGCCGAGTTGCGCATGCTCAATGAATTTGCGCAGCAGCCCAGCATCGCCCTGACGCAGGAACTGGCCCTGTGCCACAATTATCTGGCCATCATGGGCACGCGGCTGCAGCAGCCGTGCAGCCTGCAGCTCGATGGCGAGGCGGCGGGCATCACCGTGACACCCGCCATGTTGCTGACGGCGCTGGAAAATGCGTTCAGCCACAACCGCTACCGCCATGGCGCTGCCTTTATCCTGCGCATCGCACAACATGCGCAAACGCACGTGCTCACCCTGGTCTTGCCCAAAGGCGAGGCTCGCCCGCATGCGGGCAGCGGCGTGGGCGAACAGTACATCCGCGCCAGCCTGCACGCCGTGTTCGGCGATGCCGCCCGCTATGCCAGCGAATATGCCAGCGAACAACAGCCAGCGGGCTGGCGCCTCACCTTTACCTTGCCGGCGGCGCCATGAATGTGTTGATACTGGAAGATGAACCGCTGATCGCGCAAGGCCTGGAACGCGAGGTGCGCGCGCATTTCGGCGCACGCCTCAGCAATCTCGTGCTGCATGACAATGTGGAACAGGCGCAAGCCGCCTTGCGGCAGCATGAGTATGACTTGCTGCTGCTGGACTTGCACCTGCACGGCGCGGATGGCTATGACTTGCTGCGCCAGGCCGGCAGCGCCTCGTTCCAGACCATCATCGTCTCGGCGCACGCGGAACGCTCGATCACCGCCTTCGAATTTGGCGTGCTCGACTTCGTCGCCAAGCCTTTCAGCCGCGAACGGCTGCACAAGGCGCTGCAACGCTATACGGGGCGGCACACGGAAACGGCCTCGCTGGCCGTCAAGAAACGGGGGGCGCTGGAATGGATCGCCATGGCCGACATCGACCACGTGCAAGCCGATGGTCACTACAGCAACATCGTGCTGCGCAGCGGCGAACAGTGTTTTCACGACTTGGCTATCGACAAGCTCATGGCCCTGCTGCCGCCCCATTTCCTGCGCGTGCACCGCTCCTACATCGTCAACAGCCTCGGCTTCAAGCGACTGCAGATCGCGGCGGGCGGCAAATACGCACTCGACACGCAGACCAGCACGGGCATTCCCGTCTCGCGCAGCAGCTATCCCGCGCTGAAACAGCGGCTGCTGGGCTGAAGTCCCCGCTTACCAGTGCTGGGCAAAGTTGGGGAATGGCGAGGCCATGTGTTCAGCTTCCACGGGCGGCGCCATCCAGTCGCGCGGGTCAACCTTGTAATACTGCAAAAATTGCGCATACAGCTCTGCATGGTGCTCGGCCATCTGGTACGGCTTTTCAAAGAAGGTTTCCGTGGCCACGGCAAAAAATTCGGCGGGATTCGTGGCGCCGTAATGGTCCATCACGCTTTGCTGCTGAAGCATGGCGTCGTGGCGCAGGTTGTCGAAGTCGCGCGACAGGACCGTGGCCCAGCTGCGGTAGCTGGACACGCTGGGCAGGTACGGCGCGCCATTCGCGGCGCCCGATTCGCTGTCGAGCTGGTGGGCGAACTCATGCAGCACCACATTGTGGCCATCGGTCCAGTCGGCGGCGCCACGCTGCACGTGGTCCCAGGCCAGCACCACGCGGCCATCGCCCCAGGATTCGCCCAATAAACCATTCGCCGATGGCGTCACCACGCCGCCCGGCCCCACTTCATTGCGCGTGACGATGAATTCCGTGGGATACACGAGGATGGTGTCGAGCTCCGGATACACCTGGGTCTGGCGATTCAGCAGCAGCAAACAGGCCTGGCCGGCGATGGTATAGCGCATCTCGTCCGTGATCTCCAGGCCGCCGCAACCGACGAATTTCTTCTGGTACAGGAATTGCACGACGAGGTGGCGCAATTGTTCCTGCAGCGGGGCCGGCATGCGCGCATACACGGGAATATTCCTTTCCAGCACGGCCAGGCCTTCGGGCGGCAGTGGCTTGGCCAGGGCACGCTTCAAACGCCAGCGGGGAAACCACAGCGAAAAGACGATGGCGGCCGTGACGAGGGCAATCCACAGCAGCGGGTTCATGCGGCGACCCGCTTCAGGACAGCGAGGGCAATAAGGCTAAGGGAGGCGGCGTAGGCAGACAAGGACAAGCTCCTTCGAATGAACCCGCATCGGGACGGGCGGGCAGTCCAGCCCACATGGGGATGCTTGCAGTCTTTTCAATCAGACTAGATCAAAGAGCCGCGGGCAACGCCAAAAGCCGGGGCGACACCCGGCTTTCAACCTGCATCTGAAAAATTACGCCCGCCAGCCGCCACGCGGCCCGCAAGGCGCAGACTTATTCAGCCGTCTTTTGCTGTGGAGCACCAAACAAGGCAGCCACCAGCGGATCGCGCGTCACGGGACCGCGGTTGACGCGGATGGCGTAATGCGTGTCATCGGCCAGGATGTGGAAGTGGCGGCCGCTGCCTGCCATGCTTTGCTCGCGCAGGCCGGGACGGTCCTTGCGCGGTGGCGCGCCTTCGCGTTTCGGTTGGACGATGGCGGCCAGGAAGGCGCGCACGCGCTCAGGGTCTGGCGTCAGCTGGTACACTGCCTTGCCCAGGTAAGTGGCGGTGCCTTCGATATAGCGTGCCAGTTCGATCACGCCCGCTTCGCGCAAGTCGCGGATGTATTTGCGGGCGCCCGATGGCGAAAACTTGAGGAACCAGGCGATTTCATCGGCCAGCATCTCGTGCAGCGACAATTCGCCGATCAGCTTTTGCATGTTTTCGATGCGGCGCAGGGTGGCCGACGTCGAACGCACGCGCTCGATCGGTGCCATGGAAATGGGATTCATGCGCTCCGGGGGGATGGGTGCTGCGCGTTCTACCATTTGCGAGCCTTTTTCGGGGCTACGAAGTTCCTGGTGCGCTGCCTTTAATTCGCTCTTCACGTGAGACTGAGTCATTGCATGCATTTGAATACTCCTTTTAAACGATTGCCGGTAGCCCGGATTGTTAAGTTCTTGGCAATTTTTATACCAAAACACCACAAATCCTGAGCGTCTGGGCACAGAATGCCATCCTGCACCGCGCTGGTCTGTGCGTTAACGAACATTAGAAGCAAGAAAGTGAAAAATATTGCCCCACTGAATTCTTTCTCTCATAGCATCTAAGTGGCACCTAAAAAACGCTGTGCTCCCTCTCTACGCCTCCATTCATGGCGCAAAGTGAAATAGCGAACAGAAGCGGAAGCGCCATTGCAATAAATTCAAGCTTCGCGCGCGGCGCCCGCCGCCCGCATCGCGAACCTTCGACTCTTGCAAAGGAAACTTCATGAAAATGCCCGCCCTGTTGGCCGCCGCCTTGCTCGTCACCCTGTCCGCCTGCAAGAAACCGGCCGAAGCGCCGCTGCCCGAAACGGCACCCAAGCCCACTTCCGCGCCACAAGTGATGCCCGCCCCCGTCGCGCCGGCCACGCCGGAAACGGGTGCTGGCAGCACGACACCGCCTGCGCCGCTGACCGATCCCGCCACCGCGCCCGCCCTGCCGCCCGCCACGGCGCCGAAGTAAAGCCTACAGACGAGGCCGCCGGACGGCGATCAATCAGGCGCCCATGCGGCGCCATCCCTACTCCACGGGGGAGTTACGCGTTGCCAGCCTGTTTGCAACGCGTTTTTTTACGATTGGAGTCGGCCACGCCATGAAGGTTCAACGGCAGGCACAGCGCCAGCCAGCACGGAATAGGCCCACCCCGCCGCCCGCCCAAAAGCGGCAATCCGCACAAGCTTTCCCCTCGCCGTGCGGAAAGACGGAATATCGATATTTCCCATTTTCAATAGATTCAAATTAAACCTTTATAAACAATCACTTGCAATAAACGCCAAAATGCGCTCCACTGGCACGGAAGATGCTTTTATATTTTCATAACCGCCATCAGAGCGGCAGCCTGACCCACTATATAAAACCATCTACTTTTTGGAGACAACAGCATGGCAAGCACCTTCCGTATCGCGTCCTTCCTGAACACCAAGGCACTGGCCGTCGCCGTCGCACTGGCCGCGCAATTCCCGCTGGCCGTCCATGCGGCCGACCTGGTCCGCCTGGGCAACCTGAAATTCGCCCATTACGGCGCCGTCGCCTACATGAAGGAAATTGCGCCGAAATACGACTTGAAAATCGAGGAACGCATCTTCGCCAAGGGCCTCGACATCGTGCCAGCCATGATCGCCGGTGAAATCGACGTCTCCGCCAGCGCGCTGGAAGCAGCCATCACGGGCCGCGCCACAGGCTTGCCCGTGTATCTGGTGGGCGGCTTCGCCAAGGGCGGCGTGCAGATCGTCGGGCGTCCCGACCTGAACATCAAGGGCATTGCCGACCTGAAAGGCAAGAAAGTCGGCGTCACGCGCGGTGGCCCGCAGGAAATCCTGCTGTTTGCCGAACTCACCAAGGCCAAGCTGACCTGGTCCGACAAACCGGGCAAGGACGTGCAGATCCTGTACATGGGCTACCCGGACTTGAACCAGGCGCTGCTGACCAAGGATATCGACGTCATGAGCCAATCCGAGCCTTACTCCACGCAGGCGATCCACAAGAAATACGGCGCGGCCATCATCAAGCCGTATGACACGCCGCTGGGCGAGCCCGTGCGCGCGCTCGTGATGACGGAAAAAATGTACAAGGAAAAGCCGGCCGTGGCCCAGCGTTTCATGGATTGCTTCGTCGCCGCCACCCGCGCCTTCCTGGCCGACCCGAAACTGGCGGAAAAATACGTGCGCGAATCGATGTTCAAGAACCAGATCACGTCCGAGGATTATCGCGATGCCATCGACAACGCCATCTTCACGGAAGACATCACGCAGAGCCACGTACAGCTGACCACCGACTACATGGTGAAATTCGGCGTGGGACGCATGGCCAAACCGCCTGCCGCCCAGGATTGGGTCAAGCTGGATCTGCTGGAAAAAGCCAAGAAGTCCTATGTACCACGCTAACCACGACCTCGCTAATCTGAAAGTATCACGATGAATATTCAAATGATGAAACGCTTCGTGCACGGTGCCATCGTGCCCGTGGCCGTGCTGCTGTTCTGGCAAGCGCTGTCCACGTTTGGCTGGATCAATCCGCAAATCCTGCCCTCGCCCGTGGCCGTGCTGGTGAAGTGGTATGAATACCTGATCCCCATGCAAGCGTACACGCCGGAAGCGGGCAACTACCTGGTGTGGATGTTCTCCGGCGAACTGCCGCACGACGCCTGGGCCAGTCTATCGCGCGTGCTGGGCGGCTTCGCCATCGGCGCCGGCCTGGCCTTGCCGCTGGGCTTGCTGATGGGCACCAACAAGACCATCTATAAACTGTTCGACCCGCTGGTGCAGGTGCTGCGCCCGATTCCACCGATCGCCTACATCCCGCTGGCGATTTTGTGGTTCGGCCTGGGCAACCCGCCCGCCTTCTTCCTGATCAGCATCGGTTCCTTCTTCCCCGTGCTGATGAATACCATCGCCGGCGTGCGCCAGGTCGACGGCATCTATATCCGCGCCGCGCGCAACCTGGGCGCCAGCCAGATGACGATGTTCCGCCGCGTCATCCTGCCGGCGGCCACGCCCTACATCCTGGCCGGCGCGCGCATCGGCATGGGCACGGCCTTCATCGTCGTGATCGTGGCGGAAATGATCGCCGTCAACAGCGGCCTCGGTTTCCGCATCCTGGAAGCGCGCGAGTATTTCTGGTCTGACAAGATTATCGCCGGCATGTTTACCATCGGCCTGTTCGGCCTGGCCATCGATATGGCCATGAATGCCCTGAATAATCATTTGCTGCAGTGGCACCGCGGCCTGGAACACTGAGAGGAACGGCCATGACCACGATCAATATCAATGCAGTCAATAAAATCTTCACCACGGGCGGCGCGGACGTCATCGCCCTGAAGGATATCAACCTGGAAATCGCCAGCGGCGAGTTCATCTGCCTGCTGGGGCCGTCGGGCTGCGGCAAGTCGACCCTGCTCAATGCCATCGCCGGCTTTTCGCAGCCGACTTCCGGCCAAATCCTGGCCGGTGGCAAGCTGATCACCGAACCCGGTCCCGACCGCGGCATGGTGTTCCAGGAATACGCGCTGTTCCCATGGATGAGCATCGAGAGCAATATCGCCTTCGGCCTGGAAATCGCCGGCAAGACGCCGGCCGAAATCAAGGAACGGGTCGACATGCTGCTGAGCATGCTGGGCTTGACGGAATTCCGTGCCCGCTATCCGAAAGACTTGTCGGGCGGCATGCGCCAGCGCGTGGCCATCGCCCGCGTACTGGCCCTCGATTCGCCCATCATGCTGATGGATGAACCGTTCGGCGCACTGGATGCCTTGACGCGGCGCAACCTGCAAGATGAATTGCTGAAAATCTGGAAAGTCTTCGGCACCACCATCGTGTTTGTCACGCACTCGATCGAGGAATCGATCTACCTGGCCGACCGCACCATCGTCATGACCTACCGTCCCGGCACCATCAAGCGCGACGTGGCCATCGACCTGCCCCGCCCGCGCGACCCGAGCGACCCGGAGTTCAACCGCCTGAAGCGCATGCTGGGCGAGATGGTGATGGAAGAGCAGCAACGCCATCACAATGCGGAGACGATGGCGAGTACGGCAGACTGATAGTATGTCTGATTAGTTAGCACCGGGGCAGCGCCGTCTGGCCTGCCCCCATCAACCCGACACACGGAGCACCATGGCATTCGGCAAATGGACCCTGAGACCCGCGCTCGGCCCCCTGCTGGCCCTGGGCTCGCTGGTCGTGCTGACGTGGGCGTCGTATGCCTGGGTCAAGCAGCGCCAGCTCGATGAATTGCACCGCACGCTCGATTCGCGCGCGGAACTGTATGCGGCGTCCATCGGCGGCGCCCTGAACAAATACGAATTCCTGCCCCTGGCCGTGGCCCAGAGCGATGCCGTGGCGCAATTGCTGGAGCAGCCCAGCGCCGACAAAGTCGCGCAGATCAACGCCTACCTGGTCGACATGAACCGCCGCGCGGGCGCCTTTGCCGTGTATGTGCTCGATGACAAGGGCACGACCCTGGCGTCCAGCAACTGGCAAGAGCGCAGTTCCTACGTGGGCGTCAACTACGGTTTCCGGCCCTATTTCAAGGATGCGTTCGCGGGCGGCATCGGCCGCTTCTACGGCATCGGCTTCTCCACGTTCGAGGCCGGCTACTTCATTTCGCAGCCCGTGCAGCGCAACGGACGCATCATCGGCATCGTCGCCGCCAAGGTCAACCTGGACTGGATCGAACAATCGTGGCGCACGCCCGGTGCAGGCGAGCAGATCTGGGTCAAGGATGCGAATGGCGTGATCATCCTGGCCACCACGCCCGCCTTCAAGTTCAAGACCCTGGCGCCCCTGTCGCCGGCCGCCAAGAACGATATCAGCGAGCAGCGCCAGTTCCTGCAGGAAAACCTGCCCATCCTGCCGCACAAGGTGCTGCGCCAGTTCGCCGACGGCGCCAGCGTGATGACCCTGGAGCGCCAACAGTCGGGCGACACGCCGGCCCTGTCCGGCAACGCCGACTACCTGGCCGTGAACCGCGCGCTGGGTCCGCTGCAATGGCAGATCACAGTGCTGGCCGAACTCGACCAGGTCAACGAGGCGGCGCGCAACGGGGCGATGGCCGCCGCGCTGGGCTGGGCCTTGCTGCTGCTGGGCCTGATGTATGCGCGCCAGCGCCGGCGCCGCATCGCCGACAAGCTCAATGCACAGCAGACGCTGGCGCGCGCCTACGAACAGCTGGAAATCAAGGTCGAGCAGCGCACAGCCGACCTGGTGCACGCGAATGGCCGCCTGCAAGCGGAAGTGGCCGAACGTGAGCGGGCCGAGCAGACCCTGCGCTATGCCCAGGCGGAACTGGTACAAAGCGGCAAACTGGCGGCCATCGGCCAGATGGCGGCCGGCGTCACGCACGAGCTGAACCAGCCGCTGGCCGCCCTGCAAACTTTTTCCGACAATGCCAAAGTCTTTTTGGCGCGCGGCCGCATCGACGATGCGCTGGACAATCTGTCGACCATTTCCGACCTCGTCAAGCGCCTCGGCTATGTCACATCGCAATTGAAAGGCTTTGCGCGGCGCAGCGACGATGCCCGCAAACCCGTCAGCGTGCGCCAGGCGTTTGCGCAAACCATGCTGCAAATCCGCACGCGCAAGCATTCGCAGCGGCTGACCCTGCATGAAAGCTGGCTTGAGGACGACATCATCGTGCTGTGCAACGCCATCGGCCTGGAACAGGTGTTTACCAACTTGATCACCAACGCCATGGATGCCGTGCCGGAAAGCGAGCCCGTGCAGATATGGTTCCAGGTGCGCCGCGAAGGCAAGCTCGCCGTGCTGCATATCACCGATAATGGCCCCGGCATCCCGCTGGCCTCGCTCGACAAGATCTTCGACCCCTTCTATACCACCAAGGAACACGGACTGGGCTTGGGATTATCGATCAGCGCAGGCATACTGCGCGCGGCCGGCAGCGCACTGGCCGTGCGCAACCGCAGCGCGCAGGAAGGGGGCGGCGCGCAATTTACCATCACCCTGAGCTGCGACCCGGGGGAGAGAGACGAAGGAAACATCTGATGCACGAGAATAATTTTGAAGGCATGCAAGTGCTGCTGGTGGAAGACGATGCCGTCGTGCGCAAGGGCGCCCGGCAATCGCTGGAACTGGCGGGCTTGCAAGTCACGGCCGTCGCCACGGCCGAAGAAGCGCTGCCCTACCTGGTGCCCGAATTTGCGGGCATTTTATTGAGCGATATCAAGCTGCCCGGCATGGATGGCTTGAAACTGCTCGATATCGCCGTGGCGCAGGATGCCAGCCTGCCCGTCATCCTCGTCACCGGTCACGGCGACGTGTCGATGGCCGTGGGCGCCATGCGCCGTGGCGCCTACGACTTCATCGAAAAACCGTTTTCCGCCGACTTGCTGGTGGAAGTGTGCCGCCGCGCGCTCGATAAACGCCATCTGGTGCTGGAAAACATGAACTTGCGCCGCCAGCTCGAGCAGCGGGTCGGCATCGAGGCGCGCATCGTGGGCCGCAGCGCGGCCATGGCCAAGGTGCGCCAGCTGGTGCTGAATCTGGCGCCGAAATCGGCCGACATCATCATCCTGGGCGAAACGGGGACTGGAAAAGAACTGATCGCCCGCTGCCTGCACGACTTCAGCGAGCGGCGCGACCACCCTTTCGTGGCGATCAACTGCGGCGCGCTGCCCGAATCGATCTTTGAATCGGAACTGTTCGGCCACGAGGAAGGCGCATTCACGGGCGCGCAGCGCCAGCGCATCGGCAAGATCGAGTACGCCAACGGCGGCACCCTGTTTCTGGACGAAATCGAAAGCATGCCGCTGGCCCTGCAAGTCAAGCTGCTGCGCGTGCTACAGGAACGGCAAGTCGAGCGGCTTGGTTCCAATAAATTGATTTCCGTCAATTTCCGCGTGATCGCTGCCGCCAAGGAAGATTTGAATGTGCTGGCGGAACAGGGCAAGTTCCGGCCCGACCTGTATTACCGCCTGAACGTGGCCAGCCTGACCCTGCCCGCGCTGCGCAACCGGCGCGAGGATATCCCCCTGCTGTTCGAATTCTTCGTGCTGCAGGCGGCGCTGCGCTATGGCCAGCCGGCCGCCCTCGTCAGCGGTGAACTGATCGCGTCCCTGATGTCGCAGCGCTGGGCCGGCAATGTGCGCGAGCTGCACAATGTGGCCGACCGCTTCGTGCTGGGCTTGCTCGACGACACGCTGAGTCCGGCCGGCTGCCGCGAAGCCTCGCTGGCCGAGCAAGTCGACACCTTCGAAATTTCCATCATCGAGGAAGCCTTGCGCCGCCACAACGGCAACGTCATCGATGCGGCTGCTGCCTTGAATATCCCGAAGAAAACCCTGTACGACAAGCTCAAGCGATTTGATATCTCGACGGAACAATTTCGATAATCATAGGCAAATAGCCGACACAGCCATGCGGCGGCGTCCTACCCGTGCGGGCGGGCGCGTGTGTGACAATGCCAGCTCGAATCAACACTTGCACAGGACACTGCCATGAAAACCGCCGCTCTCTTGCTGGCCGCCACCCTGATGACCGTCGGCGGCGCCTGGGTGCAAGCCCAGTCGACGACGAATCTGAACCAGACGGGCAACCACACCAACAATCCGAATGATCCAGGCCAGAAATCGGACCAGTCCGACAAGCTCGACAACAAAGGCAAGCTGGTGCACGACGCCAAGCCCGGCAAAACGCGCACGGACAAGCGCAGCCGCCGCGGCAAGCCCGTGGCCACGCAGGACACCCCGGCTGCCAGCGCAGCGGCCACCTCGCCGCCAGCGACGACGCGCTGAACTACAGCAGATGGCGGTCGAACAGCCAGGTGCCATAGCGTTCGACAAAGACATAGGTGTTGGAATAGTGGGGCCGAGTATTACTGAGTCCCACGAACTCGACCGTCAAGCTGATGGTCTGTGCATCATGCACGGTCCAGTTCCATAAGCGGCGCGCAAGAAGATAATTGTAGTCATCGATACGCGGCGGCTTGATCAAGGCCAGTTCACCGTTGCGGGTCGTCACTATCCGTATCGCATGCGCAGGCTGGCGTACCGCCCCTGTTACCTGAAAAAAAACCACGACAGGATTGATGGCCGCCTTGACGACCGCCAGGTCGTCGGCGCGGGTGATGGCGGACAAGTCCACGCGCCGCTTGAATTTCCGGTTGGGTGCCTCATTCATGAAGCCCAGATCCAGCGCGCCTTGCACCGGCGCCGAAGCGGCGCGCATGGCATAGGGCGCATCTTCCGCCTGCGCGGCTGGCAACGCGAGCGCGCCGCACAGCAGGCACAGCAATATCGATAATCGTAATGTCATGGGCTAACTCCTGCAACGATCCATGCCGCGAAACGCGCGGCCCGTTGATACCAGTCGCAGGTGGTCCTGATGCCGCCCGCGTCTCGAGCATAAGGCAATCGTGCACTCATGAACAGTAGCCACACGCTATCATCGCGTCATTAAAAAATAACAAGGATGGCAATGAAAGCAGCATGGCAAACGATGATTGCGGCAGGCATACTGGCCGCCGTCGGTGCACAGGCGGCGCCCACGGTGGGCGAGTGCATGGAGCTGACGACGGGCATCAAGTTCAGCAAGAACAATGGCGATGCGCAAGTCAACGTCGAGGAAACCTTCGAGGGCAAGAAGCAAAAGGGCACGCAGCTGATCCTCGACGGCGGCGTGCTGCTGGCCACGTCCTACCAGGACATCCGCGACGGCCAGGTATTCCTCACGGGTATGGTGCACTACAACGAAGACGGCAGCGTGCGCAGCAAAAACGTCTACACGCCGCAGTCGGCCATTCCCGCCAAGATGCGTCCCGGCCAGGAAGTGCGCGTGCAATTCACGGACACGCAAACGAGCACCCACTACCCGCTGGCGGGCCTGTCCGACAAGATCACCACCTCCACGCGCACGGACAAACGCGATTTCTCCATCACCTTTCTCGGCTGGGAACGCCTGGAACTGGGCGGTCGCCGCTTCCCCGATGCCTGCAAGTTCGAACTGCGTGACGTCGGTGAAAAAAGCAAAGGCAAAAGCGGCGAATACGTATGGTACGCGCAAGGTTACGGCGTGATCATGACGGACAAGCTGGACCAGGATGGCGACGTGCAGCCGGCGTATCGCATCGCATTGACGAACATCCTCAGCGCACCATAAATACTTTTTAACAAGACTGCGCTAGAAGCGGGCCAAGGGCGTGAATCACTCCGCCTAATTCAGCTGCGCCAGCGCATTCCCCCGCACCTGGAACGCCACCTTTGCCACCGTCTTGCCCGCATCGTCGACGAGGGCCAGCGCGTGCTTGCCCGGCACGGGGCGCCAGCTGATGCTATCAAGAGCGGCGCCCATATCCTTGCCGTCGAGCACCCAGCGCAAGTCGCGGCTGCCCTGCGCCTGGAAGAACACACGCTGCAGGGCTGGCGGGATGTCGGGGTCGATGGCGAGGATGCTGTCCTCGGCCGGATACACGATGGCGACTGGCTTCACGGTGTCGCCCAGCACGGCGATGACGGGGCTTTCCGTACCAAAGATAAACCATTCGCGGCGCGGCGCTTCCAGCGCGGGCTGATACGCCACCATCTGCTGCAGCACGCCGGGCGGCGCTTTCGGGGCATGGCTGGGCACGTTTTTGTGCAGATAGTCCATCACGTCGCGCCACACGGGCGCGGCGCCCGTCACGCCCGAGACGTCCCACATGGGCTTGCCGTCGAAGTTGCCTACCCAGACGCCCACCGTGTAGCGCGCCGAGTAACCCATGCACCAGTTGTCGCGCATGTCCTTGCTCGTACCCGTCTTGACGGCGCTCCAGAAATTCGTCCCCAGTTCGTTGCGCAAGCCAAACGTCATGCTGCGCGCGGCGCGGTCGGCCAGGATATCGCCGACGATGAAGGCGGCGCCCGGCTCCATCACGCGGCGTCTATCCTTGCCAGCCTGCCCCGGCTGCAAGCCGGTGGTGCTATACAGCCCGCCATTGGCCAGCGCCCGGTAGGCGTTGGCCAGTTCCAGCAGGGTCACTTCCGACGAGCCCAGCGCCAGCGAAGGGCCGTAGTATTCGGCCGGTTCCGTCAGGCTGGACAGGCCCACTTCCTTCAGGCGGTTGTAAAAACCGTCCTGCCCCGTCAGCAACACCGTGCGCACGGCGGGAATGTTGAGTGAGCTGGCCAGGCTGGTGCGGGCGCTGACGTAGCCTTTGAAATTGCGGTCGTAGTTTTGCGGCGCATACATGCCGGACGCCGTGGCGACGTCCAGCGGCGAATCGTCCATGACGGAGGCGGCCGTCATCAGCCGGCGCTCGATGGCCAGTTCATACAGGAATGGTTTCAAAGTGGAACCGGCCTGGCGCAGGGCCGCCACGCCATCGACATGGCTGCCGCCCGCATTGCCGACATAAGCGAGGATCTCGCCACTGCGATTGTCGAGCACGATGATGGCGCCATCGTTGACATTGCGCTCGCGCAAGGAGGCCAGTTGCTGGCGCAGGTTTTCCTGCGCAAAGCGTTGCAGGGGGCCATCGAGGGTGCTACGCACGGCGGCGCCCGATTGCTTGAGCAGCTGCTGCGCCACCTGCGGCGCGGCGGCCAGGTCGGCGTACAGGGCCGTGCGCTGCAAGGCCGTCTGCACGCGCTGGCCGATCAGCTGGCAACTGCTGTCCATGCGCCACTCTTTCGCCAGCGCGCAGGCGCGCCGCGTGACGGTGGCCGGCTGCGCATTCGGCGCCCGCACCAGGCTGGCTAAAATGATGCCGTCCGTCTGGTTTAGGCCCGACGGCGCCTTGCCGAACAGGCTGTACGAGGCGGACCCGATGCCTTGCAGCTCGCCGCGGAACGACACCAGGTTCAGATAGGCTTCAAAAATCTGCGCCTTGCTCCAGCTGTCTTCGATGGCCTGGGCGGCACGCATCTGGTCCCATTTCTGGCGCAGGCTGCGTCCGCCCGAGGACGCCTGCAAGTCTGCATCGAGCTGGCCCGCCAGCTGCATGGTGATGGTCGATGCGCCGCGGGGTTTTGTCGAAAACAGATTGTCCCAGGCGGCCGTGGCCAGCGCGGACACATCCACGCCGCCATGGCGCATGAAACGCTGGTCTTCCGCCAGCAGCACGGCCTGCTGCACGGCGGGAGAAATATCGGCCAGCGGCACCCACGGCAAGCGGCGCACTTTCATGTCCACGCGCAAGGATTGCAGGGGTGCGCCGCTGCGGTCCAGCAGCTGCGCCTCCGAACTGCGGTAGGCGGCCTGCACCTGGGCCGGCGTCAATACCGTTTGTGCAAGCACTGGGCCAGCCAGCAGGCTGCACGTCATCAAAGCCAGACGTTTCACTGCCCCACCTTCACATTCGCATTGGGCGACTCGCCAAACATCTCGGGCGAATACATGGCCTCAATGCGCGTGGCCGGCAGGCTGAAATCCCCGGCGTTGTTCAGGCGCACCGTGTATTCCACGCTCCAGTTGCCCTTCGGCACGAAGGCGTAATACGCACGGAACGCGTCAAACGCCCGCTCCTCGAACGTGGGCCAGACCCAGCCCGTGGATTTTTCACCTGCCGTCAACAGCTGCGAATCGCGGCCCAGGCCATTGCCCAGCACCGTGGCGCTGGCGGGAATCGGGTCGTCGACCACCACCCAGCTCATGTCCGCCTGCGCCGACAGGTCCAGGCGCACGCGGTAGACATCGCCGCGCGACCATAGGCCCGTAGTTTTCTGTTCCACTGGCGTAATGGTTTTCCTGATCGTATAGCCGCTGGACACGGGCGCCTTGAGCGGGATGGACGCCAGGCTTTGCACGGTGGCCCAGGGCTTGCCCGTGCCGCTATGCGCCAGGCCCAGGGTGTCCGTGCCCTTCGGCCAGGCTTGCAGCACGGGGCCGACCTTCGCCGCGCCATTCCACACGAGCGCTTGCGTATCGCCGCCCAGTTTCACGGCGCTGGCGCCCGTTACGGGTGTGGATTCGAACTTGGACGAGAACTTGGCGATGGCCAGGGTGCCCCAGGCGTTGGCCACCGTGGTATCCCAGCGGCCCTTCTTCTGGCGCCCCATGCTGCCGCGCACCAGGCGGCCAATGTCATCTTTCCACGCCGGGTCGTCCATCACGGCCAGCAGCAGCCGGTTGGCGTTGACGTCGCCGGACACCATCAACCACCACCAGTTATCCTTGCGCTCGGTGGAAAAGCCCATGGTCGTGCCCTGGAAGTTCAGGCGCGAACGCAAGATCTGTTGCGCCTCGGCCAGCAGCGCATCGCGGCGCGCCAGGCTTGGCGTGCGTTGCAACAGCAGGCTCCAGTCGATGACGGCGGAAGTGGGCCACAGGTTCGGGCTGATGCTGATGCTCTCCAGCGCATCGGGCGGCACCTTGTTCGAACGCGACAGCGCTTCCAGGGCAGCGAGCTTGCGCACGGCCAGGTCGGTCGTGGCCAGCGCGGAGCGGCGCACGATGCGCCCCTGCACGAAGGCCGTCAAGGCTTCTTCCATGCGGTTTTTCGTCTGCTCGGGAATCGCATAGCCCGCTTCCCTGGTGGCCGACAACACATACGCCGTCAGGCTGTCGCTGCCCTGCTCCATGATGGGGAAGTATTTCAGCATGCCGTCACTGTCCAGGTAGGCGGGCAAGCTGGCGGCCAGCTTGTTCCACGCATCCTGGTCTTGCAGGGCGATGGCTTTCGACGTGTTCTGCTCGAAGCAGGTGTACGGGTAGGCGGCCATGTATTCACGCACGCCGGGCAGCTCGCCGCCCAGCTTGGCGACCAAGCTGGTCTGGATGCCGCCCCGGCCCGGCAAGGCGCCGGCCGGCATCTGCACGGACATATTGATGGGCTTCTCGATTTGCAGCAAGGTGGCCTGGTAAGTGCGCACGGGGGTGGCCTGGCCCACTTTTTGCGTGATTTTGAGTTTATCCGTATGGTTACCGGCCTTGGCGACTATCTCCCACACGATATTCTGCGCGCCGAGCGGCACCTGGTAATCCCAGCCCACTTCGCGCGCTTCGCCCGCGACCAACGTCAGGCTCTGGCGCGGCAAAGCCTTGCCAGCAGCGCTGGCGTTGAGGTCCACGCTCAAGGATGTGGCCGAGGTATTGCGCACGGTGAATCCCGCGCGCAACTGGTCGCCTTCGCGCACCAGGGTCGGCAAGCCCGACATCAGGATCAAGTCTTGCGAGCTGCGGATATCCGTGCTGCCCGTGCCGAACAGTTCCTTGCCGGCACTGGCGATGGCGACGATGCGGAACGCCGTCAAGGAATCGTTCAGCGGCACTTGCACCGTGGCTTCGCCCTTGGCGTCGAGCTTGACGGTGCCCTTCCAGAACAGCAGGGTGTCGAACAGTTCACGGCTGGCCCCCTTGCCGCCGCCACCGCCGGCCGGGAAAGCCTTGCGGCCAAAGTGGCGCTTGCCGATCACCTGCATCTGCGCCGTCGCCGTTTCCACCTGCAGGCTGCGCTGCGCCATCATGGTGTCGAGCAACTTCCAGCTATCGTTGGGCATCAACTCCAGCAGCCCTGTGTCGACGGCCGCCAGCGCCACTTCGGCGCCGGCCGGCAGCGGTTTACCGTCTGCGCGCCGCACGCGCACGGACACTTCCGCCTTGTCGCGCGTTTTATACACTTCCTTGTCGGACACCACCATGACGTTCAGTTCATGCGCCTGCCACCCCACGTTCAGCGGCGCGATGCCCATCTTGTAGGCCGGCTTGCCCAGGTCAACCAAGGCGGTCGGCTGCACGCCATCGACCCTGCCCCGCACGACAAACACGGAGACATACACATTCGGCGCGTAATTCGCTTTGACAGGGATATTCACCACCGGTTCCCGGCCATTCAGCTGGCGCACATAAGTGTCGAGGATGCCTTCGCGCTCGACCGTGATCAAGGCTGTGCCCGAACGGAAGGGCATGCGCACCTGCAAGCTCGCTTCCTGGCCCGGCTCATAGCGTTTCTTTTCAGGCAGCACGTCGATGCGGTCATTGTCGCTGGCGTTGAACCACCAGTCGCCGCTGCCGGCCACCCAGGTTTCGCGGTTGGCGACTGCCGCATTGCCGGACGCATCCTGCGTGCGGGCGCGCAGAATCAAATTGCCGCTGGCGGGCGCCTTCACGTCGCAGACCAGCAAGCCTTTACTGTCCGTCTTGCCCGAGCACGCCGGCCCCAGCTTGACGATTTCGCTGCTGTTTTCATACGCATAGAAACCACCGATCAGGCGCCGGCGGTGCGAATAACTGTTGCGCTGGAAGAAGTCGACGGCCACGGCCGCATTTGCCACGGGTTTGCCATTGGTGCCCAGCACGGCGACCGTGAACTTGAAGGCGTCCTTGCTCAAGGCCCAGGCGTCGGGCTTGATGCCGATCACAACATTCGATGGCCACAACGGCACGCGCGTGGCCACGGAAGCCGTCTCGCCATTTGCATCCTGAAAAGCCATTTCCGCCACCAGGTCGCGCGGCGTGGACAGCTGCGGCAGCTGGTCGATGATGATGCGCGCGCCGCCCGCCTTGTCCAGGGTCAAGCTTTGCGTGCGCGCGGCCGGCGCGCCGGCGCCGGCGCGCCCGCCATTGCCCTCATCCTGCCACTCGCCTTCATCGTCGTCGTAGCCCGTGCCCTGCTTGACCAGGCCTTCCTTCACGTCACCATTGCTGAAGCTGACATCGGGATAGTCGGCAAAAGTCACGCTCTTGTCTTGCAGTACCGTGCGCAGCTTGACGGGTGCATTCGTGGCGGCACCACCCGCCAGATAGGTGATTTGCGCATCCAGGGCCACCTGCTTCGCCTGCACGGCGGGCGCTTTCGGGCCCTGCAGCACGGCCTTCATGGTGGGCACGCGGAACGCTTCGACGCGGAAACTGCCGGACGGGCGGCCCGCCATCGTCACGCTGTACTCACCCTGCCTGGCGTCGGCGGGAATGACCCAGTCGCTTTCCGCCGTGCCGGTAGCCGACCAGCGCAGTGGCAACTGGTAGTTCTGGTCGCTGCCCTGGTGCGTGATGACGACGGAGGTGGCGCTGCCGGGGCCGTTGTTCTTGTCCACCAGGCTCATGCCCTCGCCCGTGTGCTTGCGGATGAAATGCTTCATGTGCACGGTTTCGCCGGCGCGCAGCAGGGTGCGGTCGAATACCGTGGCCAGCAAGGTGTTGTCGGCGCGCGTATCGTCCGTGGGCAGGTTGAAACGCCAGGCTTCGATGCCGCCCACCCAGTCCGACAGGGTGAACGTCATGTCGCCGCCGCTGCGCGCACTAATAAAGTAGCGGCCATTGTTCTTGCAGCTGGAATTGGCCAGCTCACCGGGAATGTGCGCCACGCCGTCCGCGCCCGTGGCGCCTTGCCACAGCAGCTTGCCGGCGCAGTCGCGCACGGCCACTTGCGCTTTCGCAACAGGCCCGCCCTTGTCCAGCGACGTCACCCACACGAGCGACGATTGCGCGCCATGCTTGAAGTGGGCCGCCAGGTTGGTCACCAGCGCGGCCGTGCGGATGTACGCCGTGGTGGGTTTGCCCAGCAACACTTTGCCCAGGATGGGGCTGGCCAGCTCGACCACGTAAAAGCCCGGTTTCTGCAGCGGGATGCCGATCACTTCAAAGGTTTTCTTGCCATCGGGACGGGGCAGGCTGATGGGGTGCGTGCCGGCGGCATCGGCCAGCACGGATTTGCTCATGTTGCCCGCATATTGCGCGTACGGCTGCCAGTATTCGCCCCCGGCGCCATCGCCGGCCAGGCGCTGCATCCACTCGATGATGAACTTGTCGTCATTGTCGGGCACGCGCAAGGTGGCGCCCGTGGTGGCGGCTGGATGGGTAATTTCCTTGCCCGACAGCACAGGCTCGATATTGCGCACCGTAACGGGCAGCAAGCCGTCGCCCTTGGCTTCGATGATGCCGAACGGGGCCGGGAACTTCAGCAGCGGCGGCTGATCGCCCGTGCGCACCGTCATGGGAAAGCGCGCTCGGTTGAGCAAGGCACGGCCCGCGTCATCCGTCAGTTTCGGCGGCAAGCTCAGGACAAAACTGGCTTGCACGGGGAAAGGACCGTTGAAGCTCACGTACTGCACGAATTCCGCTTTTTCCTCTTCCTTCGAAATCGTCGGCGCATACGTCTTGCCGCCCCCTGTCAGGGTCATGGCGCGTACCAGCGACGCTTTCACGGGCGCAGAAAACTGCAAGCGCATGGGCAGGAAGGGGATGCACTGTTCTTTCGGGTTGCTGCGTTCGCAGCTGAACTTGGCCGTGAAATCGGGACGCGTCTTGAACTGCAGGGTTTGCGCCTTCTCCGTGGCGATGCCGCTGGCGCTGGCGATGCCCTCGCCCCACACCAGGGAAACCTTGGCGTTGGCGGGGAAGCTGCGCTTGCATTGCAGCACGGTGACAGGCAAAGGCGGCGCGCCCTTGCTGGCGACGGGCATGCCCACTTTCCACAGCGTGCCCCGCTTCTTGAAATACACGGTCAGGTAGCGGTCGAGAAAGCTCTTGCGCAGGATCAAGACCTGCTCCAGTTCCTTGCCCACAAGCTGCCGCACGGGAATCTTTTCATTGATGCCATCGGCGCGGCAATACGCATGCGCGGCCACGCTGGCCTCGTTCGGCACGGCGTCCAGGCCCAGCACGAAAATCTGGTTTTCATCGATGTACGGCTGGCCGTCATACGGTACGGCCTCGACGATGGCCGGGCCGCCCGTGGAAAAGCGGTAGGACGTCGTCCCCTGCAAGGGCTGGCCCGCCAGGTCCTTCAGTCCCGTTTTCAAGGTGAAGTTGCAGGCCACGCCGGCGGGCAAGTCGCGCTCGAAATCAAAGTTCCAGTTGCGCTCGTCGGCCCAGCGCCCGGCGCCCACCACGACGGCAGGCTCGGCCTTGCCGCAATCGATGGCGAACGGCGCGGGCAAGCCCATGTCGCCGAACGGCACCATCGGCGTGGCGAACTGGGCCCGCACCTGGCGCACGGCCTTGACCGTGCCGCTCGGTGAAAACAGAGACACGCCGCTATCGGCCCAGACCGGCATAGCCATGCCCAGCGAGAGCAGCAGACATAGCGGGCCCAGTTTGCCAGACAGCGGGGAAGAAAAAATTCGGCGGTGGTCAGGCACGGGTGACTCCTTGATGAAAAGTGGCGGAGCTGGCTGCGGCACGCACAAGTTGCCCGGAGGAAGCCCGGCAAGGCAACAGAACGCGGCAGGAATACAACATCAATGTAATATTAGTTATCAAGCTCATCATTGTTGCTAATATACAGTGGCATGCTGGGAACAAGTCGTACGATTGCCTCTTGCCGCGGCGCCAGGAAGTGGCCGTGCTGGTCAAAATTCCACCGAGTAAATTAGTTTTTTTCAACACCAATGTCTTTGTCGTGAATCTGCAACACCATTGATATACAACAATGCTTTGTGCGCTAACGCACCGACCTCGCGAACCTGAAATCGTATTCTCTAGTCCAACAGCAGTGCATTTATCGCAAGACGGGCGCACCTGGAGTTGTTGTCTATCTCATGCAATAGCACGTGTAGCAAGATGTCGCTTTGATGCTGTAGAGAAAATCTCTTATCAACGTTGGGAGTTACTTGTGAATAATCTAAAAAAAATCGCCGTTGCCGCCGCAGTCCTGTGCTCCGCCCTCGGCGCACAGGCCCAGGAAATCAATCCCTCCTGGTATATTCAACCTAGCATCAACGCACTCAAGCCAGATTCCGACTTTGCCACGGATAAAACCGGCTATGGCGCAGGCTTGCGTTTCGGTAAGCCTGTTTCCCCTGACTGGGATATCCAGCTGGGCACCACGTACGCCCGCTCCAAGGATGGCGGTCAGCGCTACCAGCAAAATACGCTGGGCGTAGACGGCCTGTACATGTTCTCGCGCAAAGCCTTCCGTCCCTTCCTGCTGGTGGGTGCCGGCATGCAGCGCGACAAGGACACCAGCTTCGCCTTTGGTGAACGCAGCAAGAGCTCGCCATACGCCAGCGTGGGCCTGGGCTTCCAGTCCAGCATCACGGATCAATTGTCCGTCCAGGCTGACGTGCGCAATGTGCACGGTTTCCTGCGCGGCAATACTTTCGATCCGAACAGCAAGGCCAACAACTACTATGTCACCGTGGGCCTGAACTTCGCGTTCGACAAACCGCCGGCACCGCCGGCACCACCGCCACCACCGCCGCCAGTACGCGAGGAAGTCGTCGTGGTCGTGCCGCCACCACCACCGCCACCGCCGCCACGCTTTGAAAAAGTGACGATGGCGGCAACGGAACTGTTCGCGTTCGACAGCGCCAAGCTGGGCCCGACACAGACCAAGCTAGACGAAATCGCCCGCGTGCTGAACGCTGCACCGGACGTCAACAACGTCGTCATCAGTGGTTATGCCGACCGCATCGGCTCGCCCAAGTACAACCTGAAACTGTCGCAGCAGCGCGCTGATGCAGTCAAGGAATACCTGGTCGCCCACGGTGTCGCCGCCAACCGCCTGACGGCCGAAGGCAAGGGCTCCACCAATCCTGTCGTCACCTGCAATAACAAGAAACGTGCCGACCTGATCAAGTGCCTGGAACCAAACCGCCGCGTTGAAGTGGAACAGATCACCATCGAACGCCGCGTACAATAAGTAATGCCAGTGGTACGCCACTAGTTAAAAAAGGGGCTGCGGCCCCTTTTTTTCATTGAAAGCCACCATGAATTTCTCTACCCGCTATCCCAAACTGGCCGGCCTGGCGCCGTTCAGCAAACAGATGCGCAAGGTCATCGTCTGTTCCGTCACCGAATGGCTGGAACACCGCGCCTCGAGCAAGGGCGCCGCCCTCGCCTATTACACCCTGTTTTCCATCGCTCCCATCCTCGTGCTGGTAATTGCCATCGCCGGCTTTTTCTATGGCCCGGCCGCCGCGCGCGGCGAGCTGATGGGGCAATTGCAGGGATTGCTGGGCACGCAAGGCGCCGAAGCCATCCAGCTGGTGCTGGCCGGCGCGAAGAACCATGAGCAGGGCCGCATCGCCACCCTCATCGCCAGCGCCCTGCTGCTGTTTGGCGCGACCAGCGTGTTTGCCGAACTGAAAGCCAGTCTCGATGAAATCTGGCAAGTGCCAGCCTTGAAGGAAGCGGGCGCCTGGGACATGCTGCGCACGCGTTTGCTGTCTTTTGGCCTGGTGCTGGTGCTGGCCTTCCTGTTGATGGTGTCGCTGGTAGTCAATGCAGCCATGGCCATTCTCGCCAACTTCTGGGAAGGCGTGTGGAAGGACACGGCCGTGCTATTTACCATTTTGTCGAACCTGATCGGCTTTGCCGTCATCGCCAGCCTGTTCGCCGTCATCTATAAAATGCTGCCGCGCGTGCGCCTGTCCTGGCGCGACGTGCTGATCGGCGCCGTCGGCACGGCCTTCATGTTTTCACTGGGGAAATATGCGATTGGCGTGTATATCGGCAATAGCGGCGTGGCCAGCAGCTATGGCGCAGCCGGTTCGCTGGTGGCCCTGCTGCTGTGGGTGTATTACTCGGCGCAAATTTTCTTCCTGGGTGCCGAATTCACGCGCCAGTTCGCCCTGCAACTGGGCAGCATGAAGGACATGCCAAAGACGGAAGACGGCGATGTGCAAGTCAAGATATTGAAACGCCACCAGTCCTGATTGCCTGCCGCCTCATGCAACAACGGCGCCTGCGGGCGCCGTTGGCGTTGCCGCACGCTATTCGCCCAGCAGTTCGGCCACCACTTCCATGCCCTGCACGCGCTCGGCCACCACCTTCACGATGACGATGATGGGCACGCCCAGCAGCAAGCCCCAGACGCCCCACAGCCAGCCCCAGAACAGCAGGCTGATGAAGACGGCCGTGGGATTCATGCGGGCGATGCGCCCCGTCATCCAGGTAGTGACAAAGGTGCCGACCAGGGTGGCGATGGCCATCGAGGTGCCCGTCACCAGCAAGACCATTTCCAGCGATTCGAACTGCAAAAAGGCCACCAGCCCCGTGGCGATGGTGATGAGCAAGGGGCCGAAATACGGCATGATGTGCAACAAGCCGGCCACGATGGCCCAGGCGCCCGCATTTTCCAGGCCGATTACGCGCAAGGCGATCCACATCAGGACTGCCAGCAAGCCATTCGTGACGAGCAGCATGAACATATAGTTCTGGATCGAGGTATTGATATCCTCCAGGATGTGCACGGTGACCTTCTTGCGGCTCAGCGACGGTCCTGTCAGCTTGACCAGCTTGCGCTTGAAGGTGTCGCCCGACAGCAGCAGAAAAAACACGAGGAAAATGACCATGGTGGCCTGGCTGATGAAACCCATCAGTCCCAGCGAACCTGCCCAGACCCAGTCCATGATCTTGAAGTTGGGCGCCTCGGCGGCGGCGGCGCGGCGGTTGTTGCGGCGCGCTTCGGCGCCGGCGGCCACTTGCTCGATTTCATTGGCCACGGCTTGCATTTTCTGGAAGGTGCTGTTCTTGCCGCCCGTATTGGCCGCAATCAGCCGCGACAGCTTGTGCGTGGCGGCCGGCAACTCTTCAACGATGGATTCAAACTCACCCTGCACGCGCTCGACCACGACGATGGAGCCGAACAGGATCAGGGCCGTGACGGCGGTGGCGCCGATGGCGCGCGGCAGGCGCAGCTTTTCCAGCCAGGCGACGACGGGATTGAGGGTGTAGGCAATAAAAATGCCGAAGATGACGGGAATGAGGAATTTCTGCGCCCATTGCAGCGCATAGATGAAGCTGACAGTAGCGATAATGCCCAAGGCCAGGCCGCGCGCATGGACATGCAACGGCAGGCGCAAGGATGCGTCTGGATGCTCCACGGGAGCGCCGGGAGGTGGCCCGGCAGGCTCGATAGAGGCAGCCGCCACCGGCTCGGGCGGGGTATCTGAAGGCTGGATATGCATGCGATTCCCGCGACGGTCGGTGGAGGGCCACAGCGCCAGCCATCGGGCCGGGCGCTGCGGCAGGTCATGCCATTACTTGACGCGGATGTCGTTTTTCACCGACTTCACGCCTTTGACGCCACGGGTAATTTCGCCCGCTTTGGCGGCGTCAGCTGGCTGGGCCACGAAGCCGCTCAGCTGAACCACGCCCTTGAAAGTTTCAACGTTGATTTCCGTCGATTTCAGGGTAGGCTCGTTGAAGATGCTGGCTTTGACTTTGGTGGTGATCGCCGCGTCGTCGATGTACTCGCCCGTGCCTTCTTTGGTTGGGGTCGAAGCGCAACCTGCAACGGCGAACAGGGAAGCGACGAAAAGGCCGGTAGCGATAGATTTAGTGAATTTCATGGTTTTTTCCTTAGGAGTGGTCAATCAATGTGCTCACAATGAGCTTCTTATACCAATCTGGTGACTGCGCGCCGGAGGGAGCTCAGTAGCCAAACTGGGTTTTTGCAGCCTTGATACAGTCATCCTTGGCTGCGCCGGCTAATGCATCGCATTTTTCTGTCGCGACCTTGTACTCGGCTTTTCTCTTTGCTTCACGCGCATCGCTGCGCGCTTCGATAACTTTCTTGTCCGCCTTGGCGTCGGCCAGGGCCGCCACCTTGGTGGACTTGGCCAGCTTGACGCAGACATCCTTGTCGTTGCCCGTCAGCGCATTGCAGCGGGCCAGGTCGACGTCGTAGTTGGCATCGGCAATCTTGATGCGCGCCTTGGTGTAGGCGCGCAGGGTATTCGTATATTGCGCCTGAGCAACTGCTTCATCGTAGGTGCGCACGGCCTTCGCTTCGGCGATGCAGACATCCTTCGGGTTGCCCGTGATTTTTTCGCATTCGGCATGCGCCAGCTTGTAATTCAAACCAGCCTGTTCGTTAGCCGCCTTGTAGGCTGCTTTCGCTTCCGGCGTGGCGGCCACTGCCTGGCCGCCCCAGGCGGCGCAGGCCAGGCTGACGACGATGGCGGTGAAAAGCTTATTTTTGTTCATGTATTTCTCCCTGGTGGTGACAAGCATGTCTGCTTGGCATGACTACCGTTTTACGTGGATCGTCGCCGCTCTTCTGTACGCTGCCGTACACAAGTAATTTATTTTGAAAGCAGAAGGCGGACAGGGAGAAATAACAACGTTTTGATGCATCACATTTGCCAAAAATACCATTTCGATACGAAATAAGTGCGTGCGGCAGCGTACAGACCGGGAACAGGGGCGTAACTAAGATGGCACTACACCTTCACCTCGTCAGGAGAATAAAATGAAAACCAATGCCACCTTGGCTGCACTGATGCTCGCCGCCACCGCCGTACTGAGCGGTTGCGCCACCGGCCCTTCCCAGTCACAACAATACTACCCGGCCAACCAGCCTGAGTCCGCCATGTACGGCACCGTCGACTCCATCCAGATCGTGCAGGGTGGCGGTCAAACCAGCGGCGCCGGCGCCGTGGTCGGCGGCATCGCCGGCGCCCTGCTGGGCAATACCATCGGCTCGGGCGGCGGACGCACGGCCGCCACCGTGGCTGGCGCCGTCGCCGGCGGCGTGGTCGGCAACCAGGTAGAGGGCCGCAGGCAGCAAGCGCAGGCCTACCAGATCAGCGTGCGCCTCGACAACGGTGAATACCGCACCGTGGTGCAGGACAACGCGAACGACTTGCGCCCAGGCAACCGCGTGCGCGTCGTTGACGGCCGCGTCTACCGCTATTAATTCTCGGCGGATTGTGCCAGCAGGCACCCGCCATCCCGCATGCGTCGTACGATAACAAGGAGTTGCCATGGGCACCATCATTCTGATCATCTTGATCCTGGCCCTGGTCGGCGTCCTGCCTACCTGGCCGCATAGCCGCAACTGGGGTTACGGCCCCAGCGGCATCGCCGGCCTGGTCGTCGTGATACTGATCCTGCTATTACTCACGGGCAGGTTGTAAAAAAAGGCGCTGCGGCGCCTTTTTTATTTCAAGGAGGAAATATCATGACACACAGACTCATTTCCCCGGCGCTGGCCCTCGTGCTGGCATGCAGCCTGGCACCATTCAGCCAGGCACAAACCGCTGCCCCGCAAGCGGGCGATCCGGCCCGCTGGTACCAGGAAGACAGCACGGCGCAAGCCCAGTTGCGCACCTTGCGCAAGGAAATCGCCGCCGCCCTGGCCGAGGCCAAAAAAGCCTGCCGTGTGGAGCCGTCCGCCACGCGGGCGTCCTGCCTGAAGGATGCGCAAGACACTTACCGGCAAGACCTGGCGAACGCGGAAAAACTGCGCGTAGCGGCGCATCCGCAGTGATGCGCAGTGCTGTTGCGACGCCGCCGGATCAGGCGGCGTCGCGCTCGTAAGGCGGCAACTCGTGCACCACGAGTGGCGTGTCTTCCGTGACAAAAGCCAGCCAGCCAGCCGCCTTGATCGCGCGCAAGGCGTCCTGGTAGCCCTGCTCCCAGCGCCAGTCGATGGAGCCCTTGGAGAAATTGATATCCTTGGCCGCCATATGCCAGTCGCGCCCCGCATACGGCAAGCGCACGATGTGCATGGTGCTGTCGCAGCCCAGCGCTACCAGTTCTTCCGTCTGCTGGCGATTGTGTGCGTCGTCGGGCAGCTTGGCGTAGAGTTCGCGCAATTTGTGCTGCAAGGTATGCGTATTGACGTAATCTTCGATATGCCGCTTCGAGCGCGACGCGAAGGTGACGTCCTTTTGCCGCGTCTGCACTTCATCGAGGGTGGTCGGTTCCGGCCCTTCCGAACTCCACAGGTCAACCATGAAGACCAGGGTGTCGACGTGGGGCGTGTCGTCAAGCACGGTTTCCAGCGGCGTGTTTGAGTACAGTCCGCCATCCCAGTACAGGTCGCCATCGACGCGCACGCCGGCAAAGCCGGGCGGCAAGGCGCCGCTGGCACGGATATGGTCGGCTGTCAGGGGCCGCTGCTGGCTGTCGAAACTGGTGAGGCTGCCACATTTGACGCGCAGGGCATTGACCGTCAGGCGCATGCCGCCGGGCTGGTTCAGGTAATCGAAATCGACCAGTTCATCGAGGGTGCTGGCCAGCTCGCTCGTGTCGTAATAGCTGGCGTCTTCCGGCTTGACGGTAATTCCTGCCGGGAACAGGCTGAATGAGCGCGGTTTGAAGAAGCCGGGCACGCCGCGCAACACCGTATCGAGCGTGGCCAGCCAGATGTTCGAGCGGCGCTGCTGGTCTGAAACGAGATTCATGTCGATGCTGTCGCGGTGCGCCACGCGCTGCCAAAACTGTTTTAGCCGCACCAGCCTGTCCTCGTGCTTGTTGCCCGCCAAAATGGCCGCATTGATGGCGCCGATCGAGGTGCCCACCACCCAGTCGGGTGCCAGGCCATGTTCGTGCAAGGCGTGATAGACGCCGGCCTGATAGGCGCCCAGCGCGCCGCCGCCTTGCAGCACCAGCACGATGCGCAGGCGCGAGGGATTTAACTGATTGATCGGTGTCTTCGAATTCGTCATCAAGATGGCCCCTCTGTTCTCCGCGCGGGTGCGGCGTGAATCATTGTAAGGGATTGTGCGCGCTTGCGCTGGCACCTGCCGGACCTAGCGTACGGGCAAAAAAAACGCCGTCAATGACGGCGTTCCGGGTATTGGCAGCGTCAGCGCTTGCGGCGCAGCCAGCTGGCGGCCACTGCGGCCACGGCCACGAGGACCAGGGCCGGCTTGACCAGCTTCTTGCGTCCGATAAACGATAGTGCCGTCAGCACGTAGGGCATGGCGCCTTGCAGGCGCATGCCGCCCGGTGCCAGCAGGGACTCGACGCGGTGGCCGGCAAAGCCGACAGCCGTCTCGACCACGCCCTGCAGCAGCGATTCGGGACGCAGGGCATAGCCCACGTTGGCGCGCGCATGCACGATGCCCACGCGGTACATTTCGCCCTGGGCGATCAGCAGGCGCTTGCGGGCGGCTTGCGCCGCCAGTTTGTCGTTTTCCGACATGAATTCTCCTCGTAAGGCAGGCTGGACATGGCGGGCCCCGTTCCGGCACAAGTCCCGGTGGTTCCCGCCAGCAGCTTACATCAGCATGTCGCGGTCGGCCTTCAATTCCGCCATGGTGGCGGGCATGGACAACTTTCCTTGACGCAGCATGGCGCGCGCATACATGACCAGCGCAATGGCCAGCAGTACGAACACGACCGTCATGATCGCCAGGATCTTCCAGCCCAGGCTATCCCAGGCCAGGAAAACGATCAGCACGCTGCCGTAAGCGATGGCAAACAAGCCCGCCACCGTCGCCAGGGCGAAAATGACCACCAGCTGCAGCATGTGATTGCGCACCTCCGACAGTTCGATGGTGGCCAGTTCCAGCCGCGACAACATCAGTCCGACGGCGTTTTTGGCCAGGCCGGCGACCGAGCCGATCAATCCCGGCCCCTGGTGAGACGAAGCAGACTTGTCCATATCGCTCCTGACGGTGGATTACTTGCGGCCCAGGATGAAGCCGACCAGCACGCCGACGCCAGCGGCGACGGCCACCGTGCGCCATGGATTTTCCTTGACGTAACCGTCTGCCTGAGCAGCCATCTGCTTGGTGGCAACGATAGCCGACGCTTGCGCTTCGTGCGCCTTGGCCAGGGCGGCATCCAGGGTTTTCATGCCCTTGACGCGCACTTCATCGGCTTTTTCGCCGGTCAGGGCGGCAGCGGCGCTGAACAGGGCTTGCGCATCCTTGACCAGGGTTTTGACATCGTTATTGACGGTGGTGATATTGTTTTCCAACATGGTTTAGCTCCTTAGCTATGGATGAATGTAGTTACTATACCTACTTTACTCAAAAACACTATTCCATTAGATCGCGCATATCATCGGCGTGCTCTTCCTCGACAGCCATGATTTTGATCAACAAATGGCGTGTGGTTGGGTCTTTGTCGCCAATTTTCACGATCATCTGGCGATACGACTCGATCGCTACCCGTTCCGCGATCAGGTTGGCACGCACCATGCTTTGCACGTCTTCGGAGTCATCATACTCGGCATGGCTGCGCGCAAGCAATGTTGCAGGATTAAAATCTGGCTTGCCATTCAATTGCACGATGCGTTCGGCCAGCCAGTCGGCGTGTTCCTGCTCCTGCTGCGCATGCTCAAGGAACTCGGCCTTGATGCTGCCATTGTCGCGCCCGCTCACCGTGTAGTAATGGCGTTTATAGCGCGCAATACACACCAGTTCGGTGGCCAGCGCTCCATTCAGCAGGGTGATCAACTCCTGGCGGTCGGCTTGGTAGCCGGCCGTCACGGCGCCGTCGTCCAGGTTTTTGGCGGCGGCGCGGATGGCGGCCGTATCGATGCCAGCTGGAATCTCAACAGATGTTTGGGTCATGATGTTTCCTTTCAAGTCTTGCATGGGTATCCACCGGCCGGAAAGCGGCCGGTGCTGCCTTTTACTGCCGCACTTGGCGACGTTTTTCCCAATACTATCGGCGGGCGGGAATGGCCGTGTTATCTTCCGACAAGACGATTTCCACCCGGCGATTCAGCTGGCGGTTCGCCGCGCTGTCATTGCCGGCGGCCGGATAAGCGGCGCCATAGCCTTTCGTGGCGATGCGGTCGCGGCTGATGCCTTGTTCCAGCAGCGCATTGCGCACGGATTCGGCGCGGCGCTGCGACAATTCCAGGTTGTGCGCGGAACCGCCCGTGCTATCCGTAAAACCTTCGATCAGCACGGTGCGCTGCGGGTTGTTTTTCAGCACGTCGGCCAGCTTGCGTGCCGTATTCGTGCCATCGGCCGTCAAATTCGCCTTGTCCGTGCCAAACAGCACGTCGCCCAGGGTAATGACCATGCCGCGTTCGGTTTTCTTGGCGGCCAGGTCGGCCAGCTGCACTTCCAGCGCGGCGGCGCGGGCGGTGGCGTCACGTGCCGACGCTTCGGCCGATTGCGCCTGGGCCTTGGCCGCTTCCGCATCGGCTTGCGCCGCCTGGGCGCGCGCCGTGGCCTGGTCAGCCTGCTGCGTGCGCGCATCGAGGCGCAACTGGTCTCGCTGCTTGCCGGCGTTGGCGATATCGGCTTCCGCAGCCTTCTGCTTGGCTACCTCTTGTGCCGTGGCAATTTTTTGCTTGGCCAGGTAGGCCAGCTTGTCGACCTTTTCGCTGTCATCCTGGCGCGTGGCGGCCGCGTTCGCCGCGTCCAGCGCAGCGCTCGCTTCGCGGAATTCGCGTGGCGCATAGGTCGACACCAGCGGGTTCGATTGCGCCGCCATGTAGTCGCCGCGCGTCTGGTCGAGCAGGCTGGTGGTGGTCGGTGCGGAGCTGCAGGCGGCAACCAAAGCGGCCATGGCCAGCAGGCCGGGAATCGTGGTGTAGTTAGCTTTTTTCATGATGGGGTCCTGTTCTGTTCTTATTGTTAGTTACTGTTTCGGGGCTTGCTGGTTGGCACGGTCGAGTTCTTCGCGCATGACGCGGATGTTCTCGTTGATTTCATCGGCGGCGCTGGTGGCCTTGGCCGAGTTGGCCTTGCTTTGCGCCAGCTTGGCATCGGCTTGCGCCTGGTCGGCCAGGTCGCGCGCCAGTTTGTAGTCGCGGTCTTTCAAGGCCTGGTTGGCCATGCGCATTTTTTCGCGGGCCGAACGCATTTCATCGGGTGCCAGGTCGGCGGCGCCGGCGCTGGCGGCGTTATCGACGGCCGCGCGCGACACGGCGACATCGGCCGTGGCTGGCGTTTTCAGGCTGGAACAGCCCGTCATCAGGACGACGGCGGTGGCGCAAGCAGCCAGGGCGGCCAGTGGGGACAGCGTGAAATCTCGGTTTGTCATTTTTCTTCTCCTGGAGAATGTTAAGCAATAAGGTTCATACGTCGGTGCATCTGGAATCAGGAACGGCGTTTGATGTATGACGTTATAGGCTCCGGCTCCCCGCATATCCGTTCGGTGCCGCACATAGAGTAAGAAATCGACAATACTTGCGTGGGCAAGGTGCGCCAGCGCACGCCTGCGCCAGCAAAACCTGAAACAGACCCGGCTTTGTAGCGATTCCTGTAGCATCGTGCTTCTGTCCAGAAAGAAACGCTTCTTAGCCCACACCCTATGCCACGCTTTATCTCATTCTCGCGCCGCCAGAAAATCGCCCTCGCCAGCGCCGCCGTGCTGGTCGCCCTGCCCGTCACGGCGGCCGTCGCCCTGCTCAATATGGACTGGAACCGCGCCAAGCCCTGGCTCAATGCGCGCGCCAGTGAAGCGCTGGGCCGGCCCTTCGCCATTGCGGGCAAGCTGTCGCTGACGTGGCAGCAGCCGCCGACTGCGGGACAACAAAGCTGGCGCACCTACCTGCCGTGGCCGCACCTGCAGGCGCAAGATGTACGCTTGGGCAACCCGAGCGCCATGGCAGCAACGGATGGCGAAGCGCAGCTGGCCAGCGTGCGCCAGCTGGCGTTTACACTCAATCCCCTGGCCCTGCTGGACAAGAAAATCATCATTCCGCAATTGCGCTTCGACGCGCCGCAAGTACGCTTGCTGCGCAACAAGGATGGCAAGAACAACTGGACCTTCGACAAGCAGGAGCAGCCGTCGCCGTGGCAGCTGGAACTGCAAAGCGTGGTCTTCAGCAAGGGCACGGTGACGCTTGACGATGACGTCACGCACACGGCGATGCGCGCCGATATCGACACCATCGCGGACGATGCGCGCTACGGCATCGCTTGGACCTTGTCCGGCAAATACCGTGGCGAAAGCATCCAAGGCGGCGGCAAGGCGGGCGGCGTGCTGTCGCTGCAGCAGCAAGGTACGCCCTTCCCCATCCAGGCCGACATGCGCGCGAGCGGCAGCAGCGTGGCCATCGAAGGCACCCTGACGCGCCCGGCAGACCTGGCCGCGCTCGACGTGCGCCTGAAAATATCCGGACCCAGCATGGCGCGCCTGTATCCCTTGACGGGCGTGCTGCTGCCGGAAACGCCGCATTTCAGCACGGAAGGCCATTTGACGGGCACCTTGGCGCCGCGCGGCGGCGAATGGGTGTACGACCAGTTCAGCGGCAAGGTGGGGGCTAGCGACATCCGTGGCAAGCTAGCCTTTTCGGCCAGCAAGCCGCGCAAGCGCCTGACGGGTGAAGTGCACTCGCGCCTGCTGCAATTTTCCGATCTGGGTCCGCTGGTGGGCGCCGATTCCAGCGCCAGCAAGAAGGAACGGGGCGTGCCGTCGACGCAGCCGGCCGGCCGCGTGCTGCCGGTGGAAACGTTCAAGACGGAGCGTTGGACCAGCCTGGACGCCGATGTGCGCTACACGGCCGATCAAATCACGCGCGACGCCGAGTTGCCGATCAGCAAGCTCGACACGCATGTGGTGCTGACGGACGGCGTGCTGTCCCTGACGCCGCTCAACTTCAATGTAGCGGGCGGCACCCTGACGTCGCAGATCAAGCTCGACGGCAGCGGCAAAGTCATCGCCAACGGCATCGCCGCCGAGCTCAAGGCCAGCGCGCGCCACCTGCATATCCAGCAACTGTTTCCCCGCCTGCCGGCCCTGCAGGCCAGCGCGGGCGAAATCAATGGCGACGCTTCGCTGTCGGCCACGGGCAATTCCGTCGCTAGCCTGCTGGGCAGTTCGAACGGCGAAGTGCGCGCGCTGATCAACCGGGGCAGCATCAGCAAGCTGCTGCTGGAAGAAATGGGCTTGAATATCGGCAGTATCGTGCTGACCAAGCTGGTGGGCGACAAACAGGTCAAGCTGAACTGCATGGCCGCCGATTTCGTCGTCGCCAAGGGGCTGATGCGCACGCGCCAGTTCATCGTCGACACGGACGATGCGGTGCTGCATATCGATGGCACGGTGAACCTGGCCAATGAGCAACTGGACCTGACCTTGCAGCCGGATAGCAAGGGGCTGCGCATCTTTTCGCTGCGCTCGCCCCTGTACGTGCAAGGTACGTTCAGCAAGCCCGACGTCAGCGTCGACAAGGGCGTGCTGGCCCTGCGCGCCGGCGGCGCCCTGGCGCTGGCCGTGGTGGCGCCCGTCGCCGCCCTGCTGCCGCTGGTGAATGCCGGCCCCGGCGAGGACAGCGAATGCGCAGCCCTGCTGGCCCAGGCGCGCGTCAAGCCGGTGGCGCCGAAACCGGGCAAGACACCGCGCAAACACCGCTGAACAAGATGGCAAGATAGGCCGGCCGTGCACAATTACAATTGTTACACCCCTATGTGCGTTGCCGAACAGACCTTGCCTTGTCACAATCCTATTCTGTAATCGTGCCTGAAACACGTGGCGACACGAAGTCCAACCGGCCCATACCATGCCGGCGCCACGAGGTCCGAATTCATAGGAGAACTATTATGCAAATCATTAAAAAAATCGCCGCTACCACTTCCGTTGCCGCTCTGCTGCTGAGCTTGACTGCTTGCGCCAACATGTCGGGCCAGGATAAAAACACGGCCATCGGCGCCGGTGTGGGCGCCGTTGCCGGCTCCGTGCTGACGGGCGGCAGCGCCATCGGCGCAGTCGGCGGCGCCGCCGTCGGCGGCGTGATCGGCAACCAGGTCAAGCCGAAGTAATCGTCGCACAAGAAAGCGGGGTGGGTGCCCAGGCGCCCGCCCCGCTTTTTTGCGTCCGCGGCACAAGGATGAGGAAAATCAGACGAAGACGTTGGCCATGCCGATGCTGCCGCTGTCCTTGACCAGCGCGTAGCAGCGGCAGGAGACGGCTTCCAGGCCGGCGGAATCGATGATTTCGATATTGCCGCGGCTGTAGGTGATCAGTTTTTGCTGTTGCAGCGCGCTCGCTGCCTTGGTCACCCCGACCCGCCGCACGCCCAGAGTATGGGCAAGGAATTCATGCGTCAGGTGAAATTTTTCCGACTGCAGGCGGTCGCGCGTGATCAGCAGCGAACGGGCCAGGCGCGCCTCGAGCACGTGGAAGCGACTGCACACGGCAATCTGGATGGCTTGCGCCAGCAAGGTATCCGTGTAGCGGTACAGCAGGCGCTGCAGGGAATCGAGTTGGGCGAACTCGGCGCAGAACGCGGCCCGCGCGATGCGGCTTGCCGTGCCGGAACGTTGTACCACGGCACGCACTTGCGCCAGGTCATGTCCCAGCGCGACGGAAGCGCCCAGCACGCCTTCGCGGCCGACGGAGCCCACTTCCAGGGTCATCCGTCCTTCCGCCACGGCCAGCAGCGAGATCAGGCAGTCGCCGGGGAAGTAGATGTAGCCGATGGGTTGGCCTGGTTCGTACAGCACCTCGCCCACCTCGACCGTGACGGTATCGAACAGCGCCGTCAAGTGCCGCAAATCGTGCTCGGGCAGGCTGGCCAGCAAGCGGTTGCCGGCGTCAAGCGTGCCCGCAGGCGAGCCCAGGCCAGATCGGCCTGCGTCGCGGGACAGGGTCATGCTGGCGTTCGTTGGTCGCATTGCTTTTCCTTGGTGTCGTTACAACGTTACAACTCGACATAATTTTTACTTAGCCTACGGTGCAGTACCGTCCCTGTATGTACGGTGACGCACGGAAGCACGGCACGCGGCACAGCACACTGGCAATACACGCGAATCGCACGGATCACACGCACTACCCATTTCATTATTTAAAAAAACCAAGGAGCTTTCCATGACCACCACCACCAAATCCCTCCATCCGCTGGTGCTTGCCGCCGCCGTCGCTGTCCTGCTGTTCTGCGGCGTGGGCACGGCGGCCCTGATGGGCTGGCTGCCCTCGTCCCAGGGCGATGCCCGGACACTGGCGGCCAGCACCTCGGCCGAACAACTGGCCAGCCTGCAGGCGAACCAGCCGCAAGCGAACTTGCAGCCTGCCGGCGCGCAAGCGCTGGCTGCTTTGCCGCCGCAGCAACTGCCACAGCAACCTCAGCAGCAACCCGTACGCCAGCAGCAGCAAGCACAGCAGCAATACGCGGCAGCCGCCCCGGCGCCGCAGGTGTGCAGCAATTGCGGCGTGATCGAAGCCATCCATGAAGTCAATACGCGCGCCGAAGGCAGCGGTGTGGGTGCGGCCGGCGGCGCCGTCGTCGGCGGCTTGCTGGGCAACCAGGTAGGCGGCGGCCACGGCAGGCAACTGGCCACCGTGCTGGGCGCCGTTGGCGGCGCCGTGGCCGGCAACCAGATCGAAGGCAGCGTGCGCGCCACGCGCAGCTACAACATCGTCGTGCGCCTCGATAACGGCAAGACGCGCACCGTGCACCAGAGCGCCGCGCCGAACTGGCGCCAGGGCGACCGCGTGCGCGTCGTCAACGGCGGCTTGCGCGCCTTGGGCTAAGCGAACAGCGGCGGCGGCGCCGCCGCGATTCGTTGCAAATCAAACACAAGCCCGGCCTGTCCGGGCGTTTTCTTTTTAGCAATGTTCGTTGGCGTACAGATGAGCTTGCCATCACGCGAGATGATGCACTCAGGAAAGTTCACGGATATCTTCAAGGAGATGCGATGAAAAACGACAAGACAGGCGGTAACAGGATCTGGCTCGGCTTTATCGGCGGCGGTATCCTGGCTACCGCGCTGGGCTTCTGCGCGCTGGACCTGGCGCCATTGCAAGCGAGCGCGCCCGTGTTCGGCGTCATGCTGCTGCTAACGGGCGGCATGGTCAGCTGCCTGGCGGGCGCCGTCGGCATGGCCGGCATGCTGGGCTGGATACCGGGCATGGCAGATGAACACGCCGACCGGCCCCGATAGTTGAGCCTTGTGTACGACAGCGTACAGAACGCAAGGGAAACAAAGTAGACACTAAGTCATGGCATCAGCGTTCAGCGACCCAGTCGCCGCGCAATGACAAAAACCGATGACAGCGCCAGACGCCAGCGCCTCGCAAGGCCAAGGCAGTCGCCGTCATCCACACATTACTCTCGGAGGACATATCATGCTGTATACAATCGCCGTCGTACTCATTATTCTTTGGCTGCTGGGCCTGGTAACTTCCTATACCATTGGCGGCTTCATCCACATTCTGCTGGTAGTCGCCGTCATCATGATCCTGCTGCGCCTGATCAGCGGGCGCGGTTTATAGTAGCCAATCCACTGGCCAGACAGGGCGGCGCGCGTGCAAACGGGCGCCGCCTTTTTGCCGCCTTTTGCGTACAGTGCGCGCACACTGGCAAACAGCTGCATTTTGCAGTAACGTGTGCAGGTAATTCTGGGTATGTCCCAATAACAAAACAAGGAGAAAATCCATGAAAGAAACCTTCAAAAAAGGCCCTGGCGCCAAATCCCTGATCGGCATGCTGGTGATCGCATTGGCCGCTAGCGGTTGCGCGGATATGTCCGCCACACAACGTGGCACGGCCACGGGCGCCGGCGTCGGCGCAGGCCTGGGCGCCTTGATCGGCGGCACTACCGGTGGCGGCAGCAGCGGCCGCACGGCCGGCGGCGCCCTGATTGGCGCGGCAGCGGGCGCCGTAATCGGCAATATCTGGTCGAACCGCATGGAAAACCAGAAGCGCGCGATGGAACAAGCGACACAGGGTACCGGTGTGCAAGTGACGCAGACGGCCGATAACCGCCTGAAAATGGAAATCCCCAGCGATATTTCCTTCGACACCAACCGCGCCGACATCAAGGGCAACTTCCGCCCGATTCTCGACCGCTTTGCCGCCACCCTGAATGAAAATCCGAACACCACGGTCAGCATCATCGGCCACACGGACAGCACGGGCAGCGCTTCCATCAACGAACCGCTGTCGGTAGAACGCGCGGCCCACACGCGCGACTACCTGGCCATGCGCGGCGTCTCGCCGACGCGCGTCGTCACGGAAGGCCGCGGCGCCCGCGAGCCGATCGCCTCGAATGCGGATGCATCGGGACGCGCACGCAATCGCCGCGTGGAAATCTACGTTGCAGAGTTAGCGCCACGCTAAGTTGACACACATCAATAAAAAACCCGCTGGCAATGTCATTGCCAGCGGGTTTCTTCCATCTAAAACAGCTTATTTCGACGTCGTTGCCTTGGCGCCGCTTTCACCTTCCTTCGCCACCTTGGCGAAGTCGCCGGCCGTCACGATCGAGACGGCCGATGGCTTCAGGTACTCGCGCAGGCTCTGGTTCACTTGCGCCAGGGTCAAGGCGGCCACTTTCGTTTCCAGGTCCTTGTCGTAGGCCATGGTGCGGTCTTGCGCCAGGTAGCCGGCCAGTTCGCGCGCCAGGCCCGCATCCTGCGTGCGGCCCACTTCTTCCGATTGCAGCCAGCCTTTTTTCGCCTCGACCAATTCCTCTTGCGTAAAGCCGTCGGCCAGCGCCTTGGCGATTTCCTCGCGCAGGGCAGCTTCCACCTTGACCGTGTTTTGCGGCGCGCTGATGGCATACGCCATCCAGTAACCGGCCGGTTCGCGCGACGGTACCGTCACTTGCGAGCCGACGCCGTACGACAAGCCTTCCTTCTGGCGGATGCGGTCGGCCAGGCGGCTGCGCAAGGCGCCGCCACCGAGCATGTGATTGGCGATCAGCAAGGAGGGATAGGTGGCGGCGTCATCCTTGAGGGGAATCGGCTGGATGGCAAACAGCACGCTGTTGGCCTTGTCCGGCGTTTCCAGGGTGACTTTCTCGCCGCTGACGGGCTTGACGGCATCAAGAATGCGCACATACGGCTGCTGCGCCTTCCAGTTGCCGTACAGGCTGGCCACTTGCGCCTTCAGCGCGGCTGGGTCGAAATCGCCCACGGCGGCAACGGTGGCGTTCGACGCACCATAATAGGCGCCATGGAAGGCTTTCACATCGGCCACTTGGATGGCTTTCCATTGCGCCAGTTCGGCTGGCAAGGTGGCCACGTGGCGCACATGGCCTTCCGGCGTGGCGTCGAGCAGGCGGCGGAAGGCGTTCACGGCCAGCGGTTGCGGTTCAGGCAATTCCTGCTCCGCGCGGCCCACGCGTTCGCGCTGCAACTCCAGGAATTCCGTCTCGCTCAAGGCGGGCTTTTGCAGCACTTGCGCCAGCAGGTCCATGGCGGCAGGCAAGTTCTCGCGCTTGCCCGTCAACATCGCCGTCACGCCTTCGGCGCCGCCCGTGATGGCCACTTGCGTGCCCAGCTGGTCGAACTTGTCCTTCACTTCCTGGCGCGACAGTTTATCCGTGCCGCGCGACAAGAGATTGGCCGTGTAGCTGCCCACTTGCGCCTTGCCGCGCAAGCTCTCTTCGCTACCGATCTGCAATTTCAGCACGACGCTGACGGTGTTGCCCTTGGTTTTCTTCGGCAGCAAGGCGCCCTTCAAGCCGTTCGGCAAGGTGAAGCGCTGCGTGCGCGCTTCGATATTGTCAGGGCTGGGATCGAACGCTTCGCCCTGCGCCACCACGGCGCGGCCCGTGTAGCCGGCCAATTGCGGCGCCACGTCGGCGTAAGCTGGCACGACCGTGCGGTCCGGCGCGTCGGTGGGGATGAAGCGGCCCAGGGTGCGGTTCGAGCTCTTCAGGTATTTCTCGGCCGCTGCCTGCGCCTGCGCCGTCGTCAGCTTGTCGAGCAAGTCGCGCTGCAGGAAGAACAGACGCCAGTCGCCGGCCGCCAAGGACTCCGTCAGGGCAATCGTCAGGCGCGCCGTGTTCGAGGTGGCCAGTTCGATCTGCTTGTTCAATTGCTGCTTGACGCGCGCCACTTCCGCCTCCGTGATCGGCTGCGATTTCAAGTCTTCCAGCACTTTCAGCATGGCAGCTTGCGCCGCATCAAGGTTGCCATCGACGGGCACCAGCGCGCCGAACAGGTTGTAGCCCGGCTCCAGGTTGCTCACCGAGTTGTATTCGATCTTGCTGGCCAGTTTGGTTTCCACCAACGCCTTGTGCAGCCGGCCGGCCGGGGCGTCCGTCAGCACGTGGCCCAGCACCTCGATGGCGACGGCGTCCGGGTTACCGGACGGCGCCACGTGGTAGCCGGCGCCGACGAACTGCGTGCCGCCGCTGCGGCGCACCGTCACGGCGCGTTCGCCATCCTGCACCGGTTCGGCCGTGTAGGTCGGTTCGATCACGCGCTTGGGTTTCGGGATCTTGCCGAACAGCGAATTGATCTGCTGCAAGACCTTGGCTTCATCGAAGCGGCCCGCCACCATCAGCACAGCGTTATCGGGCTGATAATATTTATGATAAAACGCGCGCAAGCGGGGAATGTTCACCTGCTCGATGTCGGAGCGGGCGCCGATGGTCGACTTGCCATAGTTGTGCCAGTCGTAGGCGATGGCCTGGATGCGTTCGCTGGTCACGCCGATCGGGTCGCTCTCGCCCATCTCGAACTCGTTGCGCACGACCGTCATTTCACCCTTCTGCGTTGTCGGATTCCACAGGTCGTTTTGGTCGATGGCCGCGTTGACCATGCGGTCCGCTTCCATGGCCAGCATCTGGCGCAGGTTGTCGTCGTTGGCGGGGAAGGTAGCGTAGTAATTGGTGCGGTCGTACCAGGTGGTGCCGTTGAACTGCGCGCCCGTCGAGTTCAGGATCTCGACGGGGGTTTTGGTGCCCTTCCTGACGCCGAAGTTGGCGCTGGGCTTGAACAGCAAGTGCTCCAGCAAGTGGGCCATGCCCGTTTCGCCATAGTTTTCATGACGCGAACCGACCAGGTAGACGATGTTGGTGGTCAGAGTCGGCTTGCTGGCATCGGGAAACAGCAGCACACGCAAGCCATTGGCCAGGCGGTATTCAGTGATGCCTTCGACGGACGTGACTTTGACGGCGCCGGCGCGGTTGGGTGCAGCCTTGCCGGTTTTCTGGGTCGGTGCGGCGTCCACCGGGGTGGCGGCCAGGATGAAGGAAGGCGAAAGGATGCCGGCGGCAAGCAGGAGGGCGGTAATTGGTTTCAAGGCGGAGTCCTGGTAACACTACGTTATAGACGTGCGCAAGCAATCAGCGCAGGCGCAATGTGATACGAACGCAAGAATAGTCACGGGGCCCGCGCTGCGTCTTCGCCGCCACGTGAAATTATTGCCATTTCGTAATTTACGGCATACGTATCACTAATGCAAGTCCTGTCATCGGGCTGTTATCTGCCCGTGTTATACTCCATGGTTCCAGAACTATCTGCCTGTATATGAGACGAGCTCTCGTCCTGCTCTGCCTTTTTGTTTTCATCGCCTTACCCCAGGCGTTCGCCAGCATGGCCTACGCCAGCCCTTCCCCATTCCAGCATGCAGTCGCGGCCGGCATTACTGACACGCCTGCCTTCGTCGCGGATTGCCCTGACCCCAACGCCCATGCGGGCCAGCCCGGCGACAACTGCGACGCCGAAGAATGCGACAACGACCCCATCACGCTGTACCCGACCTCGCGCCAGGGGGCGCCGTTTTGCGCCATCATTTGGCAAGCGGGACCGGGCGCACTTGCCGAAGCGGACGCGCGGCAGGCCACCCGACCGCCGCGCGTCCGCCACTGATACCGCAGCACCCATCACGCCTGGGGCACTAGCCGCCAGGCAAGTTTGATACTTACTGACTTTACAAGGTTACACACATGGAATGGTTATTTGACCCGACAATCTGGGTCGGCCTGCTGACGCTGGTCGTACTGGAAATCGTACTGGGTATCGACAACCTGATCTTCATCGCCATCCTGGCCGAGAAACTGCCGCCGCACCAGCGCGACAAGGCGCGCGTGCTGGGCCTGACCCTGGCCCTCGTCATGCGCCTGGGCCTGCTTTCCCTGATTTCCTGGCTGGTCACGCTGACCACGCCCTTGTTTTCCCTATGGACATTCTCGTTTTCCGGACGCGACCTGATCCTGCTCGTCGGTGGCCTGTTCCTGCTGTTCAAGGCCACCACCGAGCTGCACGAGCGCCTCGAAGGCGTCACGCATGCCCAGACAGGCCCGAAAGTCTACGCCGGCTTCGGCCTGGTGGTGGCGCAGATCGTCGTGCTTGACGCCGTCTTTTCGCTCGACGCCGTCATCACGGCCGTCGGCATGGTGGACAACCTGTACGTGATGATGGCGGCCGTCGTCATTTCCATCGTCGTCATGATGCTCGCTTCAAAAGTGCTGACGCGCTTCGTCAACGCCCACCCCACCGTCGTGGTGCTGTGCCTGAGCTTTTTGCTGATGATCGGCCTGTCGCTGGTGGCCGAAGGCCTGGGCTTCCACATTCCGAAAGGGTATTTGTACGCCGCTATCGGTTTCTCGATCGTCATCGAATTCTTCAATCAGCTGGCGCGCCGCAACTTCCTCAAGCTGCAATCGAACGCCCCGCTGCGCGACCGCACGGCGCAAGCCGTCCTGAGCCTGCTGGGCGGGCGCAAGGGCCGCGAAGCTGTCGAAGAGCATGAAGTCAAGGAACTGCCCGACGTCTCCGCCTTCGGCGTGGAAGAGCGCAACATGGTCAGCGGCGTGCTGACCCTGGCCGAACGCTCGATCCGCTCCGTGATGACGCCGCGCGGCGACGTCTCGTGGGTCAACCTGAACGACAGCAGCGAGAAGATGCTGCAACTGCTGCGCGAAACGCCGCACAGCATGATTCCTGTCTGCAATGATGACCTGGACAATGTGATGGGCATCGCGCGCAGCAAGGACCTCATCGAAGATCTCGTGTCGCATGGCAAGATCGACCCGGCCAGCATGCGCGAAGCCGTCGTCGTGCCGGAAGCGGCAGGCGTGCTGAAAGCCATGGAAACCTTGAAGCGCTCGCGCGGCCAGCTGGTGCTGGTGGTCGACGAGTTCGGCACCGTGCAAGGCGTGCTGACGCCCATCGACATCCTGGAAGCCATCGCCGGCGAATTCCCCGACGAGGACGAGCTACCCGACGTGGAAGTGCTGGGCCCCGGCCACTGGCGCATCGATGGCGCCACCGACCTGCACTACCTGGAGCAAGTGTTCGAGACGGAATCCTTGGTCAGCGAAGACGGCGACTACAACTCGCTGGCTGGCTTCCTGCTGGCGCACTTTGAAAACATGCCGGCCGTGGGCGAAGTGCTGGAGCTCGATGATTTGCGCTATGAAATCGTCGAGGCCGACGAGCGCCGCATCGCCTGCGTGGACGTGCGCCGCATCGAGCCCGATCACAGTTTGTAACACAATGGCAAGCGTGCCCCGCTTGCCATGCCGTATGCTGGGGTCTGCCTTTTTTGGAGACGCCAATATGAACCACTCCCTGCTAAGCCTGAGTTTACTGGCCTGCGCCGCCATCGGTGCGCAAGCCGGTGCCCAGGCCGCCTCGCCGTCCGCCACCATCAAGCCGGGCCTGTGGCAAGTCGACAGCAAGATGGCGTCGCCCGATGCCGCCACCGACAACGCCATGTCCATGGTGCTGCAGCAGCTGGGCAACCTTCCTCCCGATCAACGCAAGCAGCTGGAAAGCATGGCCGCCAGCCGCGGCATGGCCATGCCCACCGTGGGCGCCGATGGCGCCGTGCGCGTGACAGCTTGCGTGACGCCGGAAATGGCCGCGCGCAGGCAGATTCCCACGGGCCAGCCCGGCGATTGCCAGTCGAAGAACACCGACATCGCGGGCGGCATGAACGTGTCGTTCACTTGCGCGAACCCGAAATCGAGCGGCGAAGGCCAGGTGCGCTTCAGTGGCGACCAGGCCTTCAGTATGCAACTGGCGGTGACGACCAGCGCGCGCGGCACGCCGGAACAGGTGAATGTGACGAGCAACGGCAAGTGGCTGGCGGCAACGTGCCCTGCCCCTGCCGCGACGGCAGTTCAAAAGCCGTGACGAAAGCCCATATTGAAAGCTGCGTCGCCGCGCCCAGCATCGCTGGCATTGCCCACCGTGTAGCGGGCGCCGTTCTTGTTGTGGATCTTCGCGTAAGACGCGTAGAAATCGCTGCGTTTTGACAGCGAGTACGTGAGGCCGACGGCCACCTGGCTGGCATCGCGGTTGGCCAGGTCGCGGTCATCCTTGCGCACGTACGAGGCCAGCAGCTTGAAGCCGCCCACGGGCACGGACACTCCCAGCAAGGTGTCGCGGCTGTCCGACGAGGACATCGACAGGGCCAGCGAGCTGTACGCATTGCTGGGGTCCCACGGCGAACTGCCATAGCCCTTGTTGACGCCCACGGCGGCAAAGGCGGTGGCCACTTTCAGGTCGATATTGGCCGCGATCAGGGTGTTGCGCGACGACATGTCGATGGCGGGCAAGGTGCCGGAGGCGAGGATGAAGTTGTTCTTGCGCTGGTGCGACACGCTGACATTCACGGCGCCGGCCGAATAGCCGAGCGTGGCGCCATACGCGCGGTTGTTGGCGCTGCTGTACGGTGACTCGCCAAAGCTGTAGATGGCGCTGGCGGACACGCCGCGCAAGGCGGGCGTCACGTATTTGACGGTATTGTCATAGCGTTTCACGCTGTAGCCGGCCAGGTTGCTGGCGCTGCCGGCCATGCCGCCCTTGAACGGGTCAGCCACGTCGGTGAGCGTCAGGTATTGCAGGTTGTACTGGCGCCCCAGGGTCAGCGCGCCCAGGCGGCTGTCGAGGCCCACGTAAGCCTGGCGGCCGAACAGACGGCCGTCTTCCGACTGGCCCGTGTCGTTCTGCACGCCGGCTTCCAGGGTAAATACGGCGGAGACGTCATTGCCCAGCGCTTCGCGGCCCTGCAGCCCCAGGCGCGAGCCGGACGCGACGCCGCCGGACACCTTGCTGCCGGCACAATTGGCGGCACAGCCCCGTTCGGCAACGATACCCGCGTCAAGCACGCCATACACGGCAACGTTACTCGATGCGGCACTACCCGCGCCATCGGCGGCCTGGGCCGCTGCGCCCAACGCAAATGGCCCCATCCCTATCACAGCAAGCGCAAAATACGAGGTCTTCATGATAAATATCTCGGTAACGTGGGTGAAACTTCCCGGTATTGATCAGGACATGCGCTGTGTGTCTGATCTTAGTGTTACCTTATCCTCGCTTTTTGTCCAGCCATCCGTGCGTTGTACAACAGAAACTTCAGCTTAGCCCCGGGAAAAGAGTCGCGCACTGACAACACGCAAGAGTGACCATGATTGTGGTACTTGCGGCAAAATGGCGTTAAAAGCAGGCCCTGCCGTAAAGCAATGTTCGGTGGCGAACGTTGCGCGATTAGACGCAGGCGGTACACTACTGGTTTTACCGACAGCGGCTCGCCCGTTTTTTTTGCATGCTAGCTATCCTCGAACGCATAGACCCCAACTCCAGCAATATCGACTTGCTGGTGGAATTATTCAACTCACTGCGTCCCAAGCGCCCCCACGACAGCGCTACCGCGATCGCCAACGTGCGCACCCTGCGCCAGCTACTCAAAGGTAACCCCGCGCAAGCGCGCGCCCTGCACGAATACGTGCTGCGCGTGCTGGCCGCGCGCCGCCACGCCAGCCTGTACACGGACATCGGCGTGCTGTCGAACAGCGGTTTTTTCACCGAATTGAAACGCCGCATCGCCTACCGCATGCTGCCACCCGCCCTGGGCGACGAGTACCTGAACGACGCGCTCGACCAGGTGCTGTACCTGAAGACCGATTATTTGTGGATCAGCAACGTGCCCGCCACGGACTGGCTGGAACTGTTCGACGTGCTCACCAGCGACGACATCGAACTGGCCGTCGGCGATGGCAATATCATGCTGCCGGGCATGCTCGACGCCATCCGCACCCTGTCCTACCGCGTCTGCGCCATGGGCCTGGAACCGGAACTGACGCGTTTCCACAACGAAATTGAAGTGTTCCAGTCGCCGTTCATGGTGCAAAACACGGAAGTGAACGCCTACCTGGACGCGTACGCGAATCTGTTGCACGGCAATATCGAGCACATCGAGGACGCGCGCCATTTACTGGTGATGCTGGACCAGTGCGATGCCGTCATCGCCAAGATCCGCAAGAAGGCCCTGTACCAGGGCACCAGCATTCCCCTCACGTATTTACTGGTGGCGCTGGCGCAAAGCATCGACCGCCTGCGCAAGCTGCTGTTCCTGGTCGACACGAGCGGCGAGCTGCCCAGCTCCGCCAACGTGGATATCGCCGCCATCACGGTGGACGCCACGCAAGACTTGCTGCACCCGCAGCCCGTCAGCCGCCGCCGCGCAGGCGCCGTCGGGCTGGCGCTGGAACTGATACGCGCGCATAACCACAAGTACAAGGTCAGCGACCTGTTTTCCGACAATATCAACTTGCTGGCGCGCAATGTGACGGAAAACGCCAGCCGCACGGGCGAACACTACATCGCGGAAAGCCGGCGCGAGATGGGCGCCATGTTCCTGTCATCGGCGGGCGCGGGCATCATCATCGGCTTCATGGCCCTGTTCAAGATCCTGATGTCGTATTTGCGCTCGGCGCCGCTGGTCGAAGCGTTCATGTTCAGCATGAATTACTCGATCGGCTTCATGTTCATCCACTTGCTGCACTTCACGGTAGCCACCAAGCAGCCGGCCATGACGGCCTCGCGCATCGCCGCCGGCCTGCACAGCAAGGATGGACGAAATATCGACCTCGACAGCATGGCGGAACTGATCAACAAGGTCTTCCGCACGCAAAACATGGCCGTGCTGGGCAACCTGGCCACAGCCATTCCCACGGCCTGGCTGATCGCGCTGGGCTACAAGGCGATCACGGGCCACCACCTGGTGTCGCCGGAAAAAGCCATGCATCTGCTGCACGATATCGACCCCATCGGCAGCCCCGCCATCTTTTACGCCATGATCGCCGGCGTGTGCCTGTTCGTGGCCGGCCTGATTTCGGGCTACTATGACAACCAGGCGCTGTACACGCGCTGGGCGCAGCGCATCGCGCAATTGCGCGGCCTGGGCCGCGTGATCGGCCAGGAGCGCTTGCAACGGCTGGGCCTGTACCTGGAAAACAACCTGGGCGGGCTGATGGGGAACTTCTATTTCGGTATCCTGCTGGGCTCCATCGGCACCCTGGGTTTCCTGATCGGCTTGCCGATCGATATCCGCCACATCACCTTCTCGGCCGCCAACTTTGCGACAGCGCTGGTGGGACTGGACCACAACATGAGCTGGCAACTGGCCGTCAAATCGCTGTCGGGCATCTTCGCCATCGGCACGGCCAACCTGCTGGTCAGCTTTGGCCTGGCCCTGTGGGTGGCGCTGCGTTCGCGCCAGGTGCGCTTCAAGCACGGCATGCAATTGTTGAAGATTCTGGGCAAGCGCTTCCTGCGCTCGCCCATCGTCTTCTTCTTCGGTTCGAAAAACCCGCCACCACTGGCATTGGCCGATGACTCGGCAAACCTGTCACCCACGAGCAAGGCCCAAAAATGACCGCTAGTCGCATGCAACCCTGCCTCACCGCCCTACTGCTGTGCTGGACCCTGGCTGCATGCGCCTCGCTGCCGAATGTCAAGAACCTCAACACCACTCTGGCCCCCGTGGCCAGGCCCAATGTGATCACGGGCAAGGGCGCCATACTGAACGTCAACAGCCGCGCCGCCCTGCTCAACAAGCGCTGGGCCAAGGCCGGCATGGACTTGAAGACCCAGGCCGCGCTGGAAGAGGCGGCCACGGGCGTGCCTTTGATCAAGGGCAACAAGGTGACCCTGCTGTTTGACGGCCCGCAAACGATGGCCGCCATGTTCCAGGCCATCAGCGAAGCGAAGAACAGCATCAACCTGGAAACGTATATCTTCGACCAGGACCCGCTGGGCCTGAAGTTTGCCGACATGCTGATCGAAAAGCAGCAATCGGGCGTGACGGTCAACGTCATCTACGACAGCGTGGGCACGATCGGCGTGCCGCAGGCGTTCTTTGACCGCATGCGCGCCGCCGGCGTGCGCCTGGTGGCCTTCAACCCCGTCAATCCAGCCAAGCTGAAGGGCGACGACTGGAAGATCAACAACCGCGACCACCGCAAGGTGCTGATCGTCGACGGCAAGACGGCGTTTACGGGCGGTGTCAACATCAGCGATACCTATGCCAAGAGCTCGCTGTTCCGCTCGAAATCGAAACCCACCGACAAGAAGGACGTGGGCTGGCGCGATACCCACGTGAAAGTGGAGGGCCCGGCCGTGGCCGCCTTCCAGTGGCTGTTCATCCGCACCTGGGCCCAGCAAGACCAGGCCGACTTGCCGGACGCCAATTATTTCCCCGTGCTGTCCGAAGTGGGCGACAAGCTGGTGCGCGTGGTAGCGAGCGAACCGGACGGCGGCTTTGAAATCTACAAGGCATATATTTTAGCCATCCAGGAAGCCAAGAAATCCATCCACATCACGTCCGCCTATTTCGTGCCCGACCAGCAGACGGTCGACGCGCTGGTCGCGGCCGCCAAGCGGGGCGTGGATGTCACCGTGGTGCTGCCCGGCGTGTCCGACAGCGGCCTGGTGTTCCATGCCGGACACGCGCTGTACGACCAGCTGCTGGCCGGCGGCATCCGCATCTTTCACTTGAAACTGGCCGTGCTGCACGCCAAGACGGCCGTCATCGACGGCGCCTGGTCGACCGTGGGCTCGACCAACATCGACATGCGCAGCTTCTTGCATAACAGCGAACTGAACGTGATCGTGCTGGGCGACAGTTTCGGCCGCGAAATGGAAAACGCTTTCCAGGAAGACTTGCGCGACTCGGAAGAGATCACCAAAGCGAAATGGGAAACGCGGCCTTTGAGCGACCGCATGAAGGAGTGGGCGGCGCGTTTCATGAACTACTGGCTCTAAGGACGTAGGTCGGATTAGCGCAGCTTCGCCGCGCTAATTCGACGAGATACCTACAACGGCCGCAAGCTGGCCCATACGCCACCTTCACGCTCGAACGCTTCCGTGCTGACTTTTTCAAAGTCGGCGCTGTCTTCATTCCAGCTGTAGCGCTCGACGCGGATGCAGCTGTCTTCGATGCGGATGACATTGAACGAATTCGACTCGCCCCTGCCCCGCGTGGACGTGGCCGTGCCCGCCTGCACCATCAGGGCAGCGTAGCCGTCGATCTTGTAGCGCGCCGAGGTGTCGCCCGCATGGCTGGCGTGCAAATGGCCGGCCAGCAACAGGTCCACGCCACATTCGGAAAACATTTGCAGCGCCAGCGGCGCGCGGTCGACCAGATCATCGTTGTCGAAATGCTCGGGCAAGTCAAATGGATGGTGCGTGACGATGATGCGCGTCAAACCGGGCGGCAAACGGCCCAGGCGTTCACGCAGGACATCGATCTGCTCGTGGCTGATGCGGCCATCCTTGAACGTCAAGGAGCGGGCCGTGTTGATGCCCAGCACGGCGATTTCCTCGTCCACATATTCGGGCGACAGGTCCTGCGTCACATGGCGCCGGTATTTCACCAGCGGCGTCAAAAAGCGGGAAAAGACGTTATACAGGGGCACGTCATGGTTGCCCGGCACGACGATCTGCGGCCCCGGCAAGCTGTCGAGAAAGGCTCGCGCCTGCTGGAATTCTGCGCTGCGGGCGCGCTGCGTCAGGTCGCCCGAAACCACCACCACGTCCGGTTCCAGGCGCTCGACCAGCGCGCGCAAGGGTGCCAGCAGGTCCGCATCGACCCTGCCAAAATGCAAATCGGATAAATGCACGAGGGTACGCATGGCCTTACTCCGACGCCGGAGGCGAGGCAGGCACCAGCACTGCCAGCGCGGCCGGGCGGATGCGGTATTGCAGCGGCGTATTCATGATGGTCACTTCGCCATCGGTGGCCACGCGCAGGCGGCGGTGTCGCGTGGCGATTTCCAGGTCATTGGCCGTCAGCATATCGAAATCCTTGGCCTGCGACAACTTGCCGAACAGCGCGTGCAAGGCCAGTTTCAGCAAGCCCAGGCGGCCAGGACGCTGCGCCACGTACAGGCTCAGCTGGCCGCCATCGAGCCGTTCGCGCTCGCCGATATTCAAGCCTTCCATCATGTACTCGTTATTACCGATGAACACAAACGGCGTCCGGCGCGCATGCACGGCGTCCTTGAGTTTCAATTGCACGCTGAGAAATGGATAGCGGCGCAAGGCGGCCACCAGGGCCCAGCTGAAGGCCAGCCACTTGCCCCGCCCCAGCCGGCGCTGCTGCTTTTCGCGGTCGCGCACGATATCGGGATACAGGCCCAGGCTGGAATTATTCAGGAAGATGCGGCCATTCACTTCGCCCACGTCGACCAGGTGCAGCACGCCCTGCGCCACATTGGCGATGGCCGCATCGAGCGCCAAGGGAATATTCAAATCCTTGGCGAAATGGTTCAAGGTGCCTAGCGGCAAGACGCCAAACGGCGTGCCGCTGCCCACAACGACAGAGGCGACGGCATTGATGGTGCCGTCGCCGCCACCGGCCACGACAATGGGCGCGCCATCGCGCAAGGCCTGCTCGACCGTGGCGATCATCTCGGCCCCGCTTTGCGCCAGGGTGATGGCGGCGTCGAGCCCCACGGCCAGGAACTGTGCTTCGAGCTGCTGCGCCCAGTCGGGCGCATAGCCGCAGCCGGCGCCCCCGTTGATGATGACTGCAATTTTACTCAGGATCATTCCCCTTATTTGGTTTGCCGGATACGTCGGCGGCGGCGCAGGGTCGACACGCCGGCGATGCAGATGGCCAGCCAGCCATAGCTTTCCGCCATGGCCGCCAGCACATCGCTCAGGTAATGCGCGCCCAAGTAGATGCGGCTGAAACCCACGAGTGAGGCCATCAGGAAGGCACCTAGCGCGATGGCGATGCGCTTGCCCCAGGCGCCCGGCGCCGTCTGGCAAATCAGGTAGGCGGCCAGCAAGCCGTACAGGGCCGTCGAGGTGGCCGTATGACCACTGGGAAAGCTGTAAGTGCTGAGGGCCGTCTGCAAGATGGGCTCGTCAAAACTGGGGCGCGCACGGACAAAAATGTACTTTAGCAGCAGGTTCAAAAACATGACGCCCGGCATGGTAATGACTAGGGTAAGCAGCCAGTAGGTGGCGCCCTTGCGGTGCAGATACCAGCCCAGCAAGGTCGCCAGGGTGATGGCGCCGAGCACGCCATGCAGGTGCGTGACGACCAGCAGGCAACGGGTGATCCAGGGCACGGCATGCTGGTTGAACCACTGCGCCACCTGCAGGTCGATCACGGTGATCTGGGCCATACCCATCACGGCTTCGGCGATCTCGTGGAACACCACGATGGCCACCAGCATCAGGGCCACGCCCACCGTCATGTGCAGGCCCAGTTCGCCCTCGGGCGACAGGCGCGCCTCGACGAAGCGGCGCAGTTTCGTGGTCCAGCCCGTGGTCATGCCCATGTCATTCTTCTCTTGCAAACTGCGCTCACTTTCCTGTTCGTGGTGATGATCAAAAAAACCACACCAGTAAAAAAATACTGTTTATTCATACAGTAGCTGTGTTTTCATACAGTAGTTATGCTATTCTGGTGACTCGTTCAACACATCTCCCTCAAAGGAATTGTCATGGCAACATTGAATAGCGGTTTTGGCTCACGGTTCGGCCTGGAATACGCCCCAAGCTCTTTCCTCGTCCGCATGGGCAAGCGCGAAATCCTCGTTTGCCGCGACTTCCGCAAGCGCTACTACACCGTCAATCCCTTGATCGAGTGCGGTACGGGCATCGAGCCGGGCTATGTTGAAGTGCTGCTGATGCGCCGTTGGTTGTTGATCTTATCTAAAGCGCATTAAGTTTACCTTAACCGCGTAGCGGTCTAGGTGCTCCGTCCGACCACGCCGGGAACGCCTCAGTACCGGCCAGCGGCAACCGCGCTGGCCGACCCCTCATTACTGTGCGCGTTCCGGTGCGGCCGGGCTGGCAGGTGTTTCCACTGGAGACACCTGGTCAAACACATTCGCTTCGTACCACAGCGTCACGAACAGCACCATCACGACGGGGCCGATGAACAGGCCCACGAGGCCCAGGGTTTCCACGCCGCCCAGAATGCCGAACAGCACGGCCAGGAAGGGCAAGCGGGTGGCGTTGCCGATCATGCCGGGGCGCACGAAGTGGTCGGCCACGAATAGCACTACTGTGCCCCACGCGGCCACGCCGATGGCGGCGCCCACATTGCCCTGGAAGACCAGCAAGGCGGCGGCGCACAGGTAAGCCAAGGGCGCGCCGAACGGGATGATGGCCAGGATGCCGGTGGCAAACGCCCACAGGGCCGGTGACGGCAAGCCGGCGATGGCGTAGGCGATGCCGATCAGCACGCCTTCGGCCAAACCCACCAGCACCAGGCCATTGACGGTGGCGCGGATGGCCGTGGGAATTTTTTGCGCATAGCGGCCCCAGCGTTCAGGGCGCAAAAAATGGCTGCCGACGGCCGTGATCTGGCGCGTCAGCGCTTCGCCATCCTTGTAAAAGAAAAACAGGCACAAAAAGGCCAGGCCGAAGTCGACCAGGCGGTGGAACACGTCCGCGCCAAGAATTTTCAGCATGTCGCGCGCGGAATGAAAGCCGCCCACGGCGCTGCCCGCAAAGAAGTGGCTGAGGCCATGGGGCTGGCTCAGGGTGGCTAGCCACCAGTCGCCGATGGCGCTGCCCGCCAGGGGGATGTGCGCCACCCAGTCCGGCACGGGCAAGCCATCGGTATTCGCATGAACGATGAAATTGGCCAGCATGGGCACTTCGCGCGCCGCCTGCGCCACGCCGAACAGCACCGGTATGATGAAGATGCAGGCGAACGCCAGGGTCAGCACGGCCGCCGCGATGATGGTGCGCTGGCCCAGCGCCGCGCGCACGCGCAGGTACAAAGGCCAGGTGGCCACGCACAGAATGCCTGCCCACACGAGCGGCAAAAAGAAACGCTGCATGACGAAGGCCGTCACGGCAATCAAGGCCAGGGAAAAGCCTGCGCTGACGATGTCGCGCTGGGTATCGCTCATACCGCTCCATTCGTGCCTCGCACCGGGGACAGGGACGGGGCTTAGTTACGCGCCAGTTGCGCAGGCGTAGCGTAACACGGAGGTTCGCTGATTTACACGAGTCCCAGCTCCACCGGTTTGACGCCGGCAAACACGTGATCGAGTTGCGCCGGCGTCAAACCGAACGTGCGGCGCAGCAAGCCGCCCAACACGGCGCGGTATTCATTCAGCACGGGCATGTCGCGGTTCTGGAACAGATTCGCCTGCGAAATCGCCACCTGTTCGCCCGCCACCTGCTTGCCCTTGATGCCGCCGCCCAGCACCCAGAACACGCTGCCGTGGCCGTGATCCGTGCCGCGGTTGCCGTTTTCGCGGAAGGTGCGGCCAAATTCGCTGACCACCACCACCACGGTATTGCGCCATTCGCTGCCCATTTCCTGCGAAAACGCGGCCAGGCCCCTTCCCAGCTCATCGAAGCGCCCCGCCAGGTAGCCATTCGCGCCGCCTTGCCCCACATGCGTATCCCAGCCTCCCACGTCGACAAAGCCGAGGTTGTATTTGTCTTTCATCAAGCGGGCGATGCGCTGCGCTTCCAGTTCAAATCCCTTGGTACTGATGGCGTTGCGGTTGGCCGCCTGCATTTCTCCCGTCAACTCCTTCGTCACATCGTCGCGCACGGCAAAGCCGGCGCTGACCGGTTGCTGCAAGGGCGTGCCCTTGTACATGGCGGCGATGACCTGGCTTTGACGCGCATCAATACCGGACTTGCCCACGGAGCGCAGCCCCATGTTCGGCACTTGCACGCCGCCCTGGAAGATCAGGGGCAGCTGGTCCGTGAAGGAAATGGCGTGATTGCTGCTATTCAAGCTTTGCGCCAGCCGGTTCAAAAAGCCCGAACGGAAATCGCGGCGTCCGCCGATGTCCTGTCCCAGTTCGATGCTGTCCTGCGTCTCGAAATGGCTGCGCGTCAAATCCGTCGTGCCCGCAAATGGAATGAAGGCCGCCTCGCCACCATTGAACATGGGGTAAATGGTCTCGCGCAAGGCCGGATGCAGGGCCCAGTCGGCGGTCAATGCCAGCGCACCGTTCTCCGCACCGGGTTTCGCTATGGCGATATTCGGCCGCGATGCATAGTAAAAATCACTGCCGACCGGCACCAGCAGGTTGTTGGCGTCATAGCCGCCGCGCAAGAAGACGAACAGCAGCCGGGCATTCGTGGCCGGTGCGGCCAGCAAGCTGCCCGCGTGCGACAACAGGGGCGCGGCGGCCAGGGCTTTCAACAGGTCACGACGGTTCATGGCGATTCCTTCAGTGTCAACTTAGCGATGCATCATTTCTGGTGAGGACAATAGGAAAGTGTTCCACTCCTGCGGCGAAGCGGCCTGCTCCAGGGCCTGGCGCGTGGCGGGGCTCAAGCTGGGCTGCAGCGACTGGTAATACAGGGCGCTGGCCAGCTGGGGAAACGCCACTTTTTCCTGCGGCTGCGGGCCATCCGTCTTGAACAGGCCGGCGCTGCCCGAGCCGATGGTGCGGGCGATATCGAAGCGCGTCGTCATCTGCCCGGGGCTGGCCCAGGAGGCGTCAGCCAGCGGATAACCATCGGGCGTCTGGCGTCCGTACAGGGGCTGGCCCATGCGCGAAAGCCAGTTCAGCATGGGCCCCGCGTTGAGGATGGGTTTGTCGTCATAGCTGAGGCGCACGGCCGACACCACATAATGCATGGGGTCCTTGAATTTCTTGCCCAGCGATTGCCTGAATTCGGGACTGCTGAACATGGTCTGCAGCACGTCGGCGATCATGCCGTCGCTGTGCTGGAAGGTGGCCGCCATGCGCGCCACCAGCGGCTCGGGCGGATTGTCGCCGACAAAATATTGGGCCAGCTTGCCGCTGATGAAATGCGCGGTGGCGGGACTGCGGCTGAGGCGGTCCAGCGCTTCATCGAGCTCGGCCAGTCCACGGCCCTTCACCGTTTGTCCGAGGAATTGTTTATCGCCATAATCGTGGCGGTTCGGATTGAATTCGAACAAGCCCCGGCGCACATATTGCGATTGCAATGCCGGTTTCACCTTCGGCGTGTCCGTGCCCAGGTTGACGCCCACGCCCGTCAGGATGCGCGCCAGCTCCTGCACGTCAGCCTGGCTGTAGCCGCCATTCACGCCCAAGGTGTGCAGCTCCATCAGTTCGCGCGCATAGTTTTCATTGATGCGCTTGACGGCATTGGCTTCATTGTCCAGATAGCGCAACATGGCCGGATGGTGGACGGTAGCGCCCAGCAAGTCGCGAAATTTCCCCAAGGCATGCGGCGCGATGGCGTTCACCTCGTAATCGCCCACCATGGCGCGCAAGTTGTGCTTGCCCTGGTGCACGCTGAAATGGTTGAGCCAGAACCAGCTCAGCTGCTGCTGCAGCTGGTTGGGCGAATACACGTCCAGCAACAGCGAACGCGTGGCCGCTTCGCGCGCCAGACGGTTGAGTTCCTGCTGGTAATCCTTTTGCGCCTGCTGCTTCGCCATGTCGTCCATGACGCCAGCCGACTCCTTGCGCTTTTGCTCCATAGAAATCACCAATTGATCCAGCGGCATCTGGCTGATGGTCATGGCGTCGATCTGCGCCTGGACGGCAGGCGGCAAGGTCGTTTTTCCTGGGTGCAACTGCGCCTGCAGGTAAGCGCTCCAGCCTTGCGCCTGCAGCTGGCGCACGCCGCCCCCGTTTACACCCCAGCTGACCCGTTCCAGCATGGCGATGCCTTGCGCGGCATTGTCGGGCGCGGCGACGGCATGCTGCACGGCCGGCGGCGCCGTCGCGGCGCAGCCGGCCAGTAGCAGCAGGGACATCAAGGTCGTCGGCAACAGTCGTTTCGGAGTCATGGCAATCCTTCAAGCGGTTTCATGCACAATGCCTGAGGGTACGCCCAGGTTGACACGCGCATGATTGCCATTTGCAACGAGTTGTAATCAATAGTGCTGTTATGCCAACTCCGCACACTTGTCGCGCAGGAAATCGCGCAGCTGCAGCACCAACGGCGTCACCTGCGCCCGGTGCGTGCACACCAGGTGCAGTGGCGTCGCTTCGCCCGCCACTTCGGGCAACAGCGCTTGCAGGCGGCCCGCGGCCAGGTCGCCAGCGACGTCCAGCCGCGATTTGTAGGCGATGCCCAGGCCCGCCACGGCCCAACGCCGCACCAGCTCGGCGTCGTCGGCGCTGCGGTTGCCGCTCACTGGCACAGTCACTTGCTCGCGCTGCGGCAGGCGGTAAAAGGTCCAGCGGTCGTGCAAGCCGTCTTCCAGCGCGAAGCGCAGGCAATTGCGCTGCGACAAGTCTTCCAGCGCCAGCAAGGGGCCATGCGCGTGCAGGTAGTCGGGCGAGGCCACCAGCACGCGGTCGTTGGCGGGCGCGATCGGCATGGCGATCATGGACGAATCGTCCTGCTGGCCGTAACGCAGGGCTATATCCACTTGCTGGCGCACCATGTCGGCCACCCGGTCGCTGACGCTGAGCTGGTACTGCAGCTTGGGATGGCGCGACTGGAATTCGTCCAGCCAGCCCAGCATCAGGTTGCGGCCCAGGTCGGACGGCATGGCAATTTTCAAAGTTCCGCCGAAACTGTCCTTGCCTGCCAGCAGCGCGTCGTGACCCGCGCGCAGCAGGCGCAAGGCTTCGCGCGCATGTTCTAGGTATCGCGTGCCTTCCGGCGTCAAGCTCAGCGAACGGGTCGTGCGGGCCAGCAGGCGCAAGCCCAACTCCCCTTCCAGGCGCTTGACGGCGGCGCTGGCCAGCGCGGGCGAAATGCCGATCTCGCGCGCGGCCGCCGACAAGCTGCCCCGGTCGGCCGTGCGCACAAATACCTGCAAATCATCGAGTCGCAGCAATTTTCAGCATTCCTTTGAAAGTGTTTCGGTACGCGCCCTCTTTTTCCTGGACGCGAAAGCAACCATCATACGGCATCGCCTCCCCACTCTTCACCAAGGATTAGCATGAAAGCCATCGCCTACCACCACACCCTGCCCATCACGGATGCCGACGCCCTGCTCGACATCGAGCTGCCCATGCCCGTCGCCACGGGGCGCGACCTGCTCGTCGCCGTGCACGCCATCTCCGTCAACCCCGTCGATGCCAAGGTGCGCCAGAACCGCGCGCCGAAAGTGGGCCAGCCGGAAGTGCTGGGCTGGGATGCGGCCGGCGTCGTCACCGCCGTCGGCCCCGATGTGACCCTGTTCCAGGTCGGCGATAGAGTCTGGTACGCGGGCGCCATCAACCGCCCCGGCAGCAACAGCGAATTCCAGCTGGTCGACGAGCGCATCGTGGGCCACATGCCGGCCAGCCTGGACTTTGCTCCCGCCGCCGCCCTGCCCCTGACGGCGATCACGGCCTGGGAACTGCTGTTCGACCGCCTGCAGATCAGCCGCGACAAGAGCCTCACCGGCAAGTCCCTGCTGGTGATCGGCGCGGCCGGCGGTGTCGGCTCCGTGCTGGTGCAGCTGGCGCGGCAGTTGACGGGCGTGACCATCATCGGCACGGCCTCGCGCACGGAAACGGCCGACTGGGTCAAGCAACTGGGCGCCCACCACGTGATCGACCACAGCCTGCCGCTGACGGGGGAAATCACGCGCCTGGGCTTGCCGCCCGTCGATTATGTGATCAGCCTGAACCAGACCGACAAGCATTTCGAGCAAATCGTGGAATTGATCGCGCCGCAAGGCAAGTTCGCCCTGATCGACGACCCCGAGCACATCGACGTGCGCAAGTTCAAGGGCAAGAGCGTGTCCCTGCACTGGGAACTGATGTTTACCCGTTCGCTGTTCCAGACGGAAGATATGCTCCAGCAGCATGCCTTGCTGGAAGAGCTGGCGCAGCTGGTGGACGCGGGCATCATCAAGACCACCCTGGCCGAGCGCTTCGGCACGATCAACGCGGCAAATTTGAAGCGCGCGCATGCCCTGCTGGAAAGCAATACGGCGAAAGGCAAGATCGTGCTGGAATATTTCCAGTAATCAGGTAATCAGTATGGCCCGGAAATCATTGACGTTCGTCAATGTCGGGCCCGTGATCACACTATCTCCCAGCGCCTGGAAGAAGCCGTGTCCATCGTTGTTGTCCAGGCTGTCGCGGGGGCGGATGCCCAGCGCCCAGGCGCGCTGCAGGGTGTCCGGTGCCAGATAAGCGCCGGCGATGTCTTCCTGGCCGTCGACGCCATCCGTGTCGCCGGCCAGCGCGTGAATACCCGGCGCGCCTTCCAGCGCGATGCCCAGCGCCAGCAAGAATTCCACATTGCGCCCGCCGCGCCCGTTGCCGCGCACGGTGACCGTCGTTTCGCCGCCCGACAGCAGCACGCACGGGCCGGGAAACGGCTGGCCCCGCAAAGCCGTTTGCAACGCGATGCCGGCCATTACCTTGCCCACGTCGCGCGCCTCGCCTTCCAGGCTGTCGCCTAATATATACGGCGTGACGCCGGCCGCGCGCGCCACGGCGGCTGCCGCTTCGAGCGCCAGCTGCGGCGTGGCGATCAGGCTCGTGTGCGTGCGCGCCAGGCGCGGATCAGCGGGTTTCACGGATTCGCCGCGCCCGCTTTCCAGCACGGCGCGCACGCTGTCCGGCAATTCCATGCCATAGCGGCGCACGATGGCCAGCGCGTCCTCGCAAGTCGTCGAGTCGCCCACCGTGGGGCCGGAAGCGATATCGCCCAGCTTGTCACCGGGCACGTCGGAAATGGCCAGGGTGATGACTTGCGCCGGATGGCAGGCGGCCGCCAGACGCCCACCCTTGATGGCGGACAAATGGCGGCGCACGCAATTCATTTCGCCGATGGTGGCGCCGGACGCCAGCAGTGCGCGGTTCAAGTCTTGCTTGTCTTCCAGGCTGATGCCGTCCAGCGGCAAGGCCAGCAGGGACGAGCCGCCGCCCGAAATCAGACATAACACCGTATCGTCGGCCTGCAAGTTGGCGACCAGTTCGAGCATGCGCTGCGCGGCCTGCATGCCCGCCGCGTCCGGCACGGGGTGCGAGGCTTCCACGATCTCGATGCGGTCACACGGAACGGCGTAACCGTAGCGCGTCACCACGAGGCCGGACAGCGGCCCCGGCCAGTGCTGTTCCACGGCTTGCGCCATGGCGGCCGACGCCTTGCCGGCGCCAATGACGATCAGGCGGCCCTTGGGTGGAGGCGGCAGATGGGGCGGCACGCAATGCGATGGCTGCGCCGCGGCGATGGCGGCGTGGAACATGGCTTGCAACAAGGCGCGCGGCGCTGGCGTGGTCGTCATTGTGTTCTCCTCGGGTATCCTGACCCGATCATAGCAGTGCCGGCAAGCGGGCAGCTACAATGACGGCAAGATTACTCACAGGAATGCAATGAACGACGCCATCGAATGGACCAGTCTTGCCCGCACTTTCGGCTTGTTTACCGTCACGGCCGTGGCCGAACTGCTGGGCTGCTACCTGCCCATGCTGTGGCTGAGCAACAAGGGCAGCGCCTGGCTGCTGTTGCCGGCCGCCATCAGCCTCTTGATCTTCGTGTGGCTGCTGACCTTGCATCCGGCCGCCAGCGGCCGGGTGTATGCCACGTATGGCGCCATCTATATCGCCACGGCGCTGGGATGGCTGTGGCTGGTGGACGGCATCACGCCCGCCTGGACGGACATCGCCGGCGTGGGCCTGGCCCTGGCCGGCGCCGCCGTCATTGCCATGGGGCACAAGACGGCTTGATTTGCCTCAGGCGGCATGCGCGCGGAAGTTCGTTTCCGCCGACCACGCCGCGCTGGCGCGGGCCAGCAACACCGCTTCGCCATCGGCCAGCCAGTCGTCGGCGTCGGCGATCTTCCACATGGCATGCAGCAGCTTGCGGCGCAAGTCAGGGTCATCGATTTCATCGAGCAGGCTGTCGATCACGCCATTGGCAAGCTGCACGGCGCCATGCACGGTCGAGGTCAGCATGTCGTCGCACAAGTCTTGCAGCAACTGTTGAAAAGCGGCTGGCGCCAGGTCGATATGCTCGAGAATCTTGCTGCGGTGCATCGCTTGCAGCTCGGTGCTGGCCAGGTTGCCGTCGACCACCATCATCAGGGCCAAAATACGTCCCGCTGCCTGGGGACTGTTCATTGCATAGGTACGCATAGTTTCTACTTTCTCAGTTAATTAATTAGAAAGCGCGCCACCGCCCTGCGGGGCGCGCCGTACTGCTGTTTATTTCTTGTCGCTGCGGGTGATGAATACGCTCGCCACGCAACTCGACACGATCAGGACCGCCACCACCAGCAACGACGCTTCCACCGGCACGTGGTACCACGGCATGATCAGCATCTTGGCGCCGATGAACACCAGCACCATCGCCAGGCCATACTTGAGCATGTGGAAGCGGTCAGCCACGTCCACCAGCAAGAAGTACAGGGCACGCAATCCCATGATGGCGAACAGGTTCGACGTGAAGACGATGAACGGGTCCGTCGTGATGGCGAAAATCGCCGGGATCGAATCGACCGCGAAGATCAGGTCCGTCACCTCGATCAGGATCAGTACCAGGAACAGCGGCGTGACATAGCGCAAACCGCCTTTTGCCACGAAGAAACGCTCGCCATGGTCGCCATCGGCCACCCGCAAGTGACGGCGGGCAAAACGCAGCACGGGATTGTTCGCCACGTCCGGCTCCGCATCGGCCGCCACCAACATGCGCATGCCGGTAATCAAGAGGAAAGCGCCAAACAGGTACAACACCCAGCTGAACTCGCTCACCACCCATGCGCCGGCCAGTATCATCACGGCGCGCATGACGATCGCGCCCAGCACGCCATAAATCAACACGCGGCGCTGGTACTGGATCGGCACCTGGAAGGCACTGAAGATCAGCAGGAAGACGAACACGTTATCGACGGACAGCGCTTTCTCGATCAGGTAGCCGGAGAAAAATTCCAGCGCCTTCTGGCTGGCGATCTCGGGTCCGGCCGTGCCGTTCAGATACCACCACAGGCCGCCGTTGAACAGCAGGGCCAGGCTGACCCACACCAGCGACCACGTTGCCGCTTCCTTGACGCCCACCTTGTGCGCCTTGTTTCCGCCGAAGACGAACAGGTCCAGCGCCAGCATGAACAGGACGAATACGATGAAGCCGGCCCACATGGGTGCCGTAGCAATGCTTTCCAGGCCGTTCATCGGCGGCCTCCGCAACTGTCTGTCTGTATCCTGATGCCCATGACACTCTCCTTGCATGAATTGAGCAGCCATCATAGTCTGAATATAAACATCGAACAAATCGAATATAATTTATGAATACATCGAAAAAATCGATGTATTGATTCTACGGGAAAAGCATGTCGACACTCAACTTCAAGCACTTGCGCTATTTCTGGATGGTGGCCAAGACGGGCAGCATCGCCCGCGCGGCCGAACAGCTGCACCTGACGCCGCAATCGATTTCCGGGCAACTCAGCGAGTTTGCCGACACCCTGGGCGTGGAATTGTTCCGCCGCAGCGGGCGCCAGCTGGAATTGACGGACACGGGCAGGCGCATCCTCAGCCATGCCGAAAGTATTTTCAACACGGGCGATGAACTGCTGGAAATCGTGCGCGACCAGTCGCGCACGGCGACAACGACCTTTCGCGTGGGCTGCGCCGATTCCGTCTCGAAACTGATCGCCTGCCGCCTGGTCGCGCCCGCGCTGGGCCTGGCCGAACCGCTGCGCATCATTTGCCGCGAAGGACGGCTGGCCAGCCTGCTGGCGGATCTGGCCGTGCACCGGCTGGACCTGATCATGGCGGACCGCCCCATGCCGGCCCATTTGAGCGTGCGCGGTTTTAACCATTTACTCGGTGAAAGCGGCATGACCCTGTTTGGCACGCCAACCCTGGCCGCCACCTTGACAGGGAGTTTCCCGCAATGCCTGGACGGCGCGCCGCTGCTGCTGCCAGGCGAAGACTTCGCCATTTACGGGCGCTTGTTGCAGTGGCTCGGCGACAACCATCTGCACCCGCGCATCGTCGGCGAGTTCGACGATAGCGCCATGATGAAGGCCTTCGGCCAGTCCGGTGCCGGCCTGTTCTTTGCGCCCACCGTGATCGCGCCCCAGGTCTGCGAGCAATATGCCGTGGTGGCGCTGGGCCGGGTCGACAGCCTGGTCGAGCAAGTGTATGCCATCACCACGGAGCGGCGTCTGAGCCACCCGGCCACCATCGCCATCAGCCAGAGCGCGCGGCACGAGCTGTTCGTGTAAGCGCTACACCGCGCTGACGACGATCTTGCCCGGCTGCCCGCCCCGTTCCAGCAGGCTGGCCGACGGCAACCTGGTCGAGGTGCTGCTGGACGAAGCCTTCGCTGGCCACCCAACCCACAGTTGCTGGCTGCTGTGGCCGTCCGGGCCGCACCTGGCGCCGAAAGTGCGGGCCCTCGTCGATTTCCTGGCCAAGGCCAAGCTTCTGTTGCCAGCTGCCCACAGATAAGCGAGACGAAATACATTTGGACAAATATAGATTTATAATGGCAAGCCTCCCCGACGCCCTGCGCGCCCTACCCTGGACTTGCCGCAATGAAGCACTTGCACGATATTCCCTCTGCCTTCAAGCATGAATTTGCCAACCCGCGCCTGTGGTGGTCGCGCGCCGTCGTCGTCGGCATGGCCGCCATCGCGGGCCTCGTCGTCGTCGGCTTTACGTGGCTGGCGGAGGAAGCGCTGGACCTGTTTCTCTTTTTTAACGGCAAGGCCTGGTGGTTCGCCCTGCTGTGGACGCCCGCCTGCGCCGCCCTGCTGGTCTGGCTGACGCGCCGCTATGCGATGGGCGCTGCCGGCTCCGGCATCCCGCAAGTGATGGCCACCTTGGACCCGGCCGTGGCACCCGAACAGCGTTCGCTGTTTGTCTCCCTGAAACTGAGTGCCGCGAAAATCGTTCTGACGGCGGGCGGCTTGCTGGGGGGACTCTCGCTGGGACGCGAAGGCCCGTCCGTGCAGATCGCCGCCGGCGTGATGCTGGCTGCGCGCCGCTGGCTGCCGCGCCACTCGCAGGTGAGCGCCCATTCCCTGCTGGTGGCCGGCGGCGCGGCCGGCATCGCGGCCGCCTTCAATACGCCGCTGGCAGGCGTCATGTTTGCCATCGAGGAACTGTCACGCTCGCCCGAGCAGCGCAACAGCGGCCTGATCGTGGCCGGCATTGTGCTGGCCGGCATGATGGCTGTGTCGATCCACGGCAACGCCACCCACTTCGGCATCATCCATCCTGGCCCCATCGGCCTGGCGCTGGCCTTGCCCGGCTTGCTGGTGACCCTGGTAGCGGGCGTGGCCGGCGGCCTGTTCGCCAGGCTGCTGCTGGCCTCCGCCCGCGGCAATCCGCTGGGCAGACTGTCCGCGTGGAGAAAAGGCCGGCCCGTGCTGTTCGCCGCCGTCTGCGGTCTGCTGGTGGCGGCCATCGGCATCGCCAGCCATGGCGCCACGTTCGGTAGCGGCACTGTGGCCACGCGCGCCATGCTGGAAGGCGCGTCCGACGTGGCGCCCGCCTTTGTTGCCTTCAAATATGTGGCCACCTGGCTGACCGTCTGGTCGGGCGTGCCGGCTGGCATCTTCGCGCCGTCCCTGGCCATCGGCGCCGGCATCGGGCATGACATTGCGCAACTGCTGCACTACCCGCACGCGCCCGCCCTGATCGCACTGGGCATGGTGGGTTTCCTGGCCGCCGCCACGCAGGCGCCCCTGACGGCTTTTATTATTGTCATGGAAATGGTCGATGGCCACGGCATGGTGCTGAGCCTGATGGCCTGTGCCGTGGTGGCCAGCACCGTCTCGCGCGTGCTCAGCGAACCGCTGTACGGGGCGCTGGCGCAGCTGCAGCTGCAACGGCTGCCGCAAGCCAGCCGGGACACTACATCGTAAACGGAAACGGCTGCATGCCCGCCTGCCTGTCATCGGGGGCGACCACGGCCAGCAAGGCGTTCAAGCCCTGGTTCAGGTGCGCCAGGCTGTCGGGGTCCAGCTGGGCCAGCGCGCTGGGCAGCAAGCCGCGCGCGGGCTGCGGCGCGCCGGCGATCACGGCCTGCCCTTCCACCGTCAGGGTCAGAGTCACCACGCGCTGGTCGGGCTGGTCGCGCGCCTTGCGCACATAGGCTTTTTTCACCAACGCATCGACCAGGTTGCTGGCCGTCGTCTGGTGGATGGATATCTTGCTGGCCAGTTCGCCCATGCGCAAGCCTGGCCGCTCCAGCAATTCCTGCATCACCCACAATTGCGCACCCGACACGCCACATTGTTTCTCGATCTGCGCCGAGTGCCGCTGCGCCGCGCGCATGACGACGCGCATGTTTTGCAAGGCCATGCCTTGCGCCCTGGCCATCGCCGAAACTTCCGCTTCCACCACCATTGCCTCCCGTTATCCTGCCGGCTTCGCGCCTGCTGGCGGGCCGGAATCCGTACATGATACCTGCAAAGGCGGGCGCGACCCTACTGCCTATAGCCCGGCAGGCACTGGCGCTCCGGCCTGCCAAGCCTTTTCCCACAACTGCTTGCCCCGCTTGTCCCAGCGGCGCTCGATGCCCTGCTTCTTGCCATGCTCGTACGGCACAAGCTGCAGCAGGCTGCCATCGCTGGCCCAGACTTGCAGCAAGCCATGGCGCTGGCCATCGCGCATGGGGATGACCTTGGCGTGCACGCCATTGTCATGCCATTCCGTCACATCGCCCTGCTCGCGCCCCTGCGCGTCCTGCTGCCAGGCGATCGACGGCTTGCCGTTGCTGCCCCACTTCTGCATGCTGAGCAACTTGCCCTTGCGGTACAGGGCTTTTTGCGCCAGCTGGCCATTGTCATGGCTTTCAAACGACCAGCCATCGGCTTCGCCATCCACCCAGCGCTTGCGCGCGAGCACCTTGCCATCCTCGGCCAGGGTGAGGAACTCGCCATCCTGCTTGTCATGGATAAAATGACTGCGCTGGAACAGCTTGCCATCGGCGTAAAACACTTCCTGCAAGCCATGCATCTTGCCGCCTTTCAGGAAGGCGTGGCTGCTCATCTTGCCATTCGGCCCGTATGACACGTACTCGCCATCGGCCATCTGCTTGCCGTGGTAGCTGATGCGGTTCATCAGTTGGCCATTTTCATGGTAATTCTCGGAGATGCTGTCGCGCCCGTTCGGCAGCAGGGTCACGCGCTGCTTGACCTGCCCGTTTGCATAGAATGACGCGCCACCGGTCAGCACATTGCCCCTGGCGTCCAGCCTCTCATCGCGGGCCAGCTGTCCATTCGGGTAATACCACTTGCGCAGGTGGACGAACGTGGCCAGGGGCAAATCGAGGTCGGTGGCGTAGGTTTCCAGCGCCACCGTGCCCGGCGCGTCGGGAAACTCCAGCAGCACATGCCAGGCACCCAGCGCCTCGTCGCGCACGGGCGGCGTGCGCAGCGCATATGCGGCGTGGCGCATGTCGCTCGCCGCGTAATCTTCGTCCAGGTAGATGCTCTTGTCCTGCGCTGGCTGCTGCGCCTGTGCCGGAGCCTGCTGTTGCTCCTGTTCCTGCGCCGCCAGCGGCAGGGCCGTCATGAGCGCCGCCAGCAGCGCCAGGCGCATGGTCCGCATGGTTTGTCGATATGGCATGCGATCCCCTACTTTGCCGCTACGGGCTGGTCATCCTGCCACACCTGCTCCAGCACCAGCTTGCCGGCCTTGTCCCAGTGGCGCTCGATGCCGTGCTTCTTGCAATGTTCGTACGGCACAATCTGCTGCAGGCTGCCATCGCTGTGCCAGACACGCAGCAAGCCGTGACGCTGGCCTTCGACAAACGGAATCACGCTGGCGCGCACGCCATTTCCATGCCAATCCGTCGTATCGCCGTGGTCGCGCCCCTGTGCGTCTTTCTGCCACGCAAATATAGGACGGCCATTCGGACCCCACGTTTGCAAACTGAGCGTGGCACCTTTCTGGTACAGCGTCTTGTTCGACAAGACGCCATTGCCATGGCTTTCAAACGACCAGCCGTCGGGCTTGTCGTGCACCCACACGGTCCTGGCCAGCACGCTGCCGTCCTGGGCATACCGGACAAACTCGCCCTCGCGCTTGCCATCGACGAACTGGCCCCGTCGGTGCAGCTTGCCATCGGCATAAAACGATTCCTGCACGCCATCCATCTTGCCGTTGCGTTGATACGAGCGGCTGCTGACGGCGCCATTCGCGTCGTAGGACACATGCTCGCCATCGGCCATCACTTTGCCGTGATACAGCGTCTTGTGCGCCAGTTGGCCATTCTCATGGTAACTTTCCGAGATGCTGTCGCGCCCGTTCGGCAGCGGGGTCACCCGCTGCTTGAGCTGGCCATTCTCGTAGTACACGCAGCCACCAGGCAGCGCCTTGCCCTGGGCATCGAATTTCGCTTCCTTCAACAGCTGGCCATTCTCGTAGTACCACTTGCGAAAGTAGACAAACCTGACCTGGCTCAAGTCGAGGTCCGTGGCATAGGTTTCAAAGGCCAGTGCACCCGGCGTATCGGGAAATTCCAGCCGCACATGCCAGGCGCCCAGCGCCTCGTCGCGCACGGGCGGCGTGCGCAGCGCATACACGGCACGGCGCTGATTGCTCGGCACGAAATTTTCATCCAAATACATGGTCTGGTCTTCTTCCTGTCGCGTTGGCGTTTGCGCTGCGGGCTGTTCCTGTGCCGCCACGGGCAAGGCTGCGCCCATGCCCAGCGCGGCAGCTAGCAGCCAGCGCATCGTCTGTTGTGTGTGCATTGTGTTCCGTTGCAATGTTATGGTGCGGCTGCCATCATAAGGGAAAGCAACGTTTTCTCCTGTCACGAAAGAAACACATGCACTTGCCAGCCGCCCCCAGCGACACCCATATACTGGACATCATCGATGCCTGGATCGCCGACCTGGCGCGCGGCGATTACGCGTGCGCCCATGCGCGCACGGCCCACGACGCGTACTACGGCTGGACGCCGGCGCTGCTGCGCGCCGTGATCGAAGGTTATGGTTCGCCGGAAGCGTATGCGGACGGCAGCGTGTATCGCGTCACCCCGGCCGCGCAGGCCAGCGGCGTGCCGCACGAACGCTGCGTCGAGCGCCCGGCCAGCGAGGACGGCGGCATGGCGATTGCCGAGGCGCGCCACGCCCTGCCCCTGAACGGCGCCTGGTCCGACCTCACCGCCACGTTTCGCGTGGAAGGCACGGCGCTGGGCGCCAGGCTGGTATTACAGGAAATTCACGTTTTCTAAGCCGCGCCATCCTTGACGGGCGACAACTGGCTCGCATGCAGGCGCGCATACGCACCGCCCTGCTGCAGCAAGGCGGCATGGCTGCCCGACTCCACCAGGCGACCGCCCTGCATGACGACGATGCGGTCGGCGCTCTCGATGGTGGATAACCTGTGGGCGATGACGATGGTGGTGCGGTTGCGCATCAGCACTTCCAGCGCCGCCTGCACCGAACGCTCCGATTCCGTGTCCAGCGCGCTGGTGGCTTCGTCCAGCAACAGGATGGGCGCATCCTTGTACAGGGCGCGTGCAATCGCCAGGCGCTGGCGTTGCCCGCCAGACAGGCGCGAGCCGTTCTGCCCCGCCTGCGTGGAGTAGCCTTGCGGCAGTTGCATGATGAAGTCGTGCGCGTAGGCGGCGCGCGCCGAGGCTTCGATGCGGGCCATGTCCGGGGCCGGGTCGCCATACGCGATATTCGCCGCCATGGTGTCGTTGAACAAAATCACATCCTGGCTGACGAGGGCGAACTGGCGCCGCAGGGCCAGCAGCGCGTAGTCGCGCACGTCGACGCCGTCGAGCAGGATCTGGCCACCGCTGACGTCGTAGAAGCGCGGCAGCAGACCCAGCAAGGTCGTCTTGCCGCCGCCCGAGCTGCCCACCAGGGCCACCGTTTCGCCGGCGCGGATGTCGAGCGTGATATCGCTCAAGGCCGTGGGCGCATCGGGATCGTCGCTGTTGTAGCGGAATTGGACGTTTTGCAAGGACAGATTGCCCTGCACCGTGGCCGGCGCGATGCTGCCCGGGTCCGGTTCCAGCGGCGTATCGATCAAGCCGAAGACGGACTCGGCCGCCGCCAAGCCCCGCTGCAGCGGCTCATTGATCTTGGTCAAATTCTTGATCGGCGACTGCATCGCCATCAGCGCGCCCATGAAGGCGACGAAGGCGCCCGGCGTGATGGCGCCGCTTTGCGCTCGCAGCATGGCAAAGTAAATCACGGACGATAGGGTAATGCCGACGAGCATCATGATGAAGCCGGAATTCATGGCCGAAGTGGCCGCATGCTTGACAGCCAGTTGGCGGTTGCGCTTGACCACGTCGACGAAGCGCGTCTGTTCATAATCTTGTCCGCCAAAAATTTTCACCACGCGCTGGCCGGCGATGCTTTCGTCCAGCACGGAGGTCAGCTCGCCCACTGCTTGCTGCGAACTCTTGCTCAGGTGGCGCATGCGGCGTCCCGCCAGGGTCACGACGATGGCCACGATGGGCATTGAAGCCATGCAGAACAGGGCCAGTTTCACGTCTATGCTGAACAGCAAGATCAGGTAGCCGATGGTGGCCACGGAATCGCGCACCATCACGTTGAGCACGTTCAAGCCCGCCTGCGACACCTGGCTGGCGTCGAAGGCCACGCGCGACTGCGTCAGACTGGTGGTGGTGGTATCGAAAAAGCGGCTGGGCAGGCGCATGATGGTGGCGAACATCTTTTCGCGCAAGTCGGCCTGCACCCGGCTCGATAGCCAGACGGAACCGTAATCGCCGGCAAAACTGGAGACCATGCGCAGCGCAGCCAGTCCCAGGATGGTGGCGGGGATGACCCACAAGTCCACCTGTCCTGCCTGTGCCGGCAGGAAGCGGTCGACCCAGCCCTGCAACATGCCCATCACGCCGGACGCGGGCGCGACCTGTGCGCTGGCCGTCGTGCGCATGGCGTCGACGACGTTTTGCAACTGGCGGATTAACAACACATCGGTGGCGGACGCCACGCCCACAGCCAGCAAGGTGGCGGCAACGATGGCGCCATAGCGGCGAAACTGGCCGACCAGGCGGAAAAACAAAAGGCGACTTTGCTGCATGCAGATGGAAAAAGTGAGGGTAAAGCGTGATTCTAACCGCTGCCAGACTTACCTAGAGGAAAGTCGTCGCCTTGCCGGCGCAGAACCGGCAAGGACCAGCACGGAAGATCAGCTCTTTGCCACTTTCCACGCAGCGCTGCCAGCCTTGCACACTTTCAGCTTCAGGGTCTGTTCCTGGCCCTTGGCGCTCAAGCCCACCTGCACCTTGCGGCAGGTTTGCGCATCCGTCTTTTCCGTGTCGCTGGCCGTGATCTCGGCGGCGATGCGCACGGAATTGCGCAAGCCTTCATTGCTCCATTGCACGGTTTCCCCATCCTTCTTGTCATTGAGCACGTCGGTGACGGCCTTCACGAAGACGGGCTTGTCGTTCTTGTTCAGGTAAGCCATCGGCGTATCGGCCAGGAAACCCAGGCCGACGGCAGAAGCGGGAGCACTGAAGACGACGCTGCCCAGTACCAGGGCGGACAGCAATGTGGCGGGACGAATACGCATGGAAAACTCCTTATAAAGAAATAAGCGGAACTGCCGGGACGCCCCTCAGCCGGGATATGCCGGCGAGTATCTCTGGCCAGCAAGGCATCAATGCGGGGCACGAAATAGATCGCCGACGACTGCGCCGTGGAAAAATCCAGCAACCTGTCCGTCTTGATAACGCCATCATAGCCTATGCCGACCATTTTTTTCTGTAAAGCAAGTGCACGCTTGACTTGCCATGGTCGCTGGCTTTCAATGGCAATAGTTTCCTATTGTTAACTTTGCCTGCAGCCACTCTCTTGGCGCGGCAGCGATGAAAGGATGGCGGCGATGGCACTGGCACATGAGCAGCATCTGATGGATACGTGGCAGACGGGCGGCTTGAAACCGCCGCCTGCGATTGCGGCGGCACCGTCTTTACCATCCTGCACCAGAGGGTGATGGCCGACATGCGGCGCCGGCAATTTCTCGGTGGCACCGCCGCCATGCTGGCGCCGTTCATCGGCCTCGGCCTGTCCTCCGGCAACGCCATCGCCCAGCAGCCGCAAGTGTCCCAGCGGCCCCTGCTGCTGACCAATTTGCGCCTGTTCGACGGCACGGGCAAGGCGCCCCGTTCCGGCATCCACCTGCTGGTGACAGGGCCGCTGATTACCGCCCTGCTACCGGCCGGCGAGAAGGTGGAAGGCGCGCAAGTGATCGATTGCCAGGGCAAGCTGGTGATGCCGGGCCTGATCGACGCCCACTGGCACAGCATGCTGGCCGCCATCAACCAGGTGACGGCCATGACGTCCGACGTCGGCTATCTGTATCTGGTGGCAGCGCAGGAAGCGCGGCGCACCCTGCTGCGGGGATTTACGTCCGTGCGCGACGCGGGCGGCCCCGCCTTTGCATTAAAACGCGCCATCGATGAAGGCATCGTCGACGGCCCCCGTATCTTTCCCTCGGGCGCCATGATTTCGCAAACCTCGGGCCATGGCGACTTCCGTTTGCGCTCGGACGTGCCCCATGCGGCGAATGCGCCGTTGAGCATGGCGGAAACGGCGGGCATGGCCATGATCGCCGATGGCGAGGCGGAAGTGCTGCGCCGTGTGCGCGAGCAGCTGATGCTGGGCGCGACACAGATCAAGATGATGGCCGGCGGCGGCGTCGCGTCGATGTACGACCCGCTCGACAGCACGCAGTATTCGGAACGCGAACTGCGCGCCGGCGTGGAAGCGGCCGCCGACTGGGGCACGTATGTAATGACCCACGTCTACACGCCGAAAGGCATACAGCGGGCCATCCGCGCAGGCGTGCGCAGCATCGAGCATGGCCAGCTGGCGGACGACGAATCGGTGCGCATGATGCGCGACACGGGCACATGGTGGAGCTTGCAGCCTTTCCTGCAAGACGCGGATGCGAACGTCTACCCCGATGCGGCGCGCAAGGCCAGCCAAGCCATCGTATCGGAAGGCACCCTGAAGGCGTATGCGCTGGCGCAAAAGTACGGCATCAAAACGGGCTGGGGCACGGATATCCTGTTCAACGCGAAAAATACGCCCACGCAGGGCCGCCAGCTGGCCAAGCTCACGCGCTTTTACGATCCATTGATCCTGCTGGCGCAGGCGACGGGACAGAATGGAGAATTGCTGGCCCTGTCCGGCCAGCGCGCGCCCTACCCGGGCACCCTGGGCCGTCTGGCCGTGGGCGCCCTGGCCGACTTGCTGGTGGCCGATGGCGACCCCACGAAAAACCTCGATTTTTTGGCCCGGCCGGAAGAAAGCCTGCTGCTGATCATGAAGAACGGGCGCATCTACAAGGACACATTGAGCGCGCCATTGGCAGGCTGAGGCCAACAGCGTTGGCAAGCGGGCAAGGCTGCCGCATAATGCGGGCATGTTCAAACTGACTTTTCTCGGCACCTCTTCCGGCGTGCCCACGCGCCACCGCAACGTCACGTCGCTGGCCTTGCAAACCACGCACAACCGCGACTGGTGGATGATCGATTGCGGCGAAGCCACACAGCACCGGCTGCAGCGCCTGCCCTTGTCCGTGCACGACCTGGTGGGCATCTGCATCACCCACGTGCATGGCGACCACAGCTATGGGCTGCCGGGCTTGCTGGCCAGCGCCTCCATGACGGGCCGCAAGAAACCCCTGCTGCTGATCGCCCCGGCCGCCATCAAAGCCTGGATCGACGCCACCTTGCTGCACACGGAACTGTTCTTGACGTATCCGCTGATCCACATCGACGTGGACAGCGATCCCATCGTCCACCAGGAAGCGGGCTTAACCATCTCGCGCCATGCGCTGTCGCACCGCGCACCGAGCGTCGCTTATCGTTTCGCGCTGGAAACGAGCAGGTGGAAGCTGGACAAGGCCGCCCTGCAGGCGGCTGGCGTGCCGGCCGGTCCCGCCTGGGGACTCTTGCAGGCGGGCCAGGATGCAATCCTCGACGATGGCACGGTATTGAGTGCCGCCGCTTTCCGCCAGGTGGAAACGCAGCGCGCCACGGTGGTGATCGGCGGCGACAACGACACGCCAGCGTTGCTGGCCGAGGCTTGTGCGGATGCACAACTGCTCGTGCATGAAGCCACCTACACGGAAGCGATGCTGCAAAAAGTGGGTCCCGGCCCCACGCACAGTTCCGTGCAGCGCGTGGCGCAGTTCGCCGCATCGGTCCGCTTGCCGAACCTGATCCTCACCCACTTCAGCGCCCGCTATCACAATGCGGACGGCATGGCCGAGCTGGAAGCGGAAGCGCGGCTGCATTATTCGGGCCAGCTGTTTTTGGCGCGCGACTTCGACAGCTATGAACTCGATGCAGCCGGCGTGCTGACCAGGCTGCCGGCGAAATCCCACTAACAACCGTTTAGTGGGGATTGACGCCGTACTGCGCCGCATATTCGGCCGCCAGCGCGCGCGCCGCCTGCTGCTGTGACGGCGTGAGTATTTCCAGCAACTGATCGCGATTCTTGACCGATTGCGCGCTGCCCGCCTCGGCCGGCATGGCGATCCACGCATACGCCTGCACCTAATCGAGTTCCACGCCCTGCCCTTGCGCGTACAGCAAGCCGTATTCATTCTGCGCCGACGGGGAACCGGCCTCGGCTGCCTGGCGCCCGTAGGCTCGATGCGATGGCCCTGGTAATACAGGCTGGCCAGCTGCGGCTGCGGCGTCGAATTGCTTGAATGCCTACGCGTGATGACCGTCGTTATAAGCGAGGATGCCCGCTTCATTAAAAGATGCTGTCGAGACCTCCATGAAGATTCCTTGTTCAGGGATTTTGTGGCATTGTACACAGCACTGTTCCACGCAGAATGCACGATAAAGAACGTGTGGCGCATTGCCGGATTCATGCAGTATGATCATTCTCCGCATGATCCAATCTGGGTATTGTGCCCGATGCCTACCCAAGAATATCTCCATGAAACTGATTGCTCTGCTTTTATCCCTGATTTCCACCTCGGCTTATTGCGGTACGCTGCACCTGGAAAAAGCCGTGACAGGCAAAGTACGGCAAGCGGCCGATATCCGTTATGCAAATCACGATGAAAAGCAGACCTACCAGCTGAAAATCGGAAAGCAGTGGATACGTGGCAGTTGCAGCAGCAGCGGCACGGGCAATTTGCACGCGCTGCTGCTGGACATGAATTTTGACGGCCATGCCGACCTGTGGGTCACCGGCTACACGGATAGCCAGGGCCGCATCCGCTGTTCCGACGTGTGGCTATGGGATGCGTCGGCGAAGCAATACAGTTTCAACAAGCCATTATCGGCGATTCCTAATCTGGATATCAGCATAGCCGATCAAAGAATCGAAGGCGGCATCGCCAATTGCGGCTGCGCGGCGCAATGTTTTTATGAAGACAGCTATGCATGGCGGGCTGGCAAATTAATCGCCACCGCCCGGCGCGAACAGGATTGCGAGCGCTATCGGGAATATCGCTTGAATGAAAAAAATGACTTGATCATCGTCAAGGATGAAATCATCGATAGCAGCAATCCCGGCCAGCAGGCAACCGAGAATACCAAAGCAGTTGATTGGCAGCGCCAGGCGCACATCATGCGCAAACCTTGGGAGTAAATCCTTAACTACCGTCCAACAATTAACGCACACATGACGACACATCCAGCATCGATTACTTTCCATGCCGCTAATGCGGACGACACCCCGGCCTTCATCGCATTGCGCGGCAAGACGCGGCAAAATGCCATTTCCGCAGAGCGCCTGGCCGAAGTGGGCATTACGGCCGAGTCCTGGGCCGAGATGATGCGCTCAGGCAGCTTGCCCGGCCAGGTCTGCCATCACGATGGCCAGCTGGTCGGCTACTGCTTTGGCCAGCGCGACACGGGCGAAATCATCGTCCTGGCGCTGCTGCCGGAATTCGAAGGCCTCGGTATCGGCAAGAGCATGCTGGAATTAGTGATGACGGAACTGCGCGCACAAGGCCATCAACGGCTATTCCTGGGCTGCTCCAGCGATCCCGCCTCGCGCTCCTACGGCTTTTACCGCTACTTGGGCTGGACCCCGACGGGCGAGACGGACAAGTATGGCGACGACGTGCTGGAGTTTCACTTTACGGTCTAGCGGCTAGCCAGGCACGCGATTGGCATCCCACACGCGCAGGATCTGCGTAATGGCCGCGTCAAACACGGCGTAGCCAACGCCATCGCGGGCCTGGATAGCCACGCCCGATAAAAAGCTGTCGAAAACGGCTGCCAGCGCCACGGCATCAGTACTAACGGGCAATTCTCCGCTGGCCATGCCCCGCTCGACGCAGCGCACGAAGCCGGCACGCGTGCGCATGCGCGAGGCAGTGAGCGGTGCAGCCACGGCCGCATGCTCGGCCGTCGGCGCGCTCATGCAGCCGAGCGCCACCATGCAGCCGGGTGGATGTCCCGGCTCGGACTGCATGCTGCCCGACTGGCGCAAGGCCAGCTCGATGGCCGCGCGCGGCGCCAGGCCATCGTCCCACAGGCATTCCGTCACGCGCGCAAAGGTGTCCAGATAGCATTGCGCCGCCTCGCGGAACAACGCTTCCTTCGAGCCGAACGCCGCATAAAAGCTGGGCGCGGAAATGCCGCCGCCCAGGCTCGCCTTGAGCTGGCTCAAGGACGTCGATTCATACCCCTGCTGCCAGAATAAAAACATGGCCTGCTCGACCGCTGCCTGCCGGTCGAACGTGCGCGGCCGTCCCATTTGCGCCATCCATCGCTCCTTCTCATCTACTTATAGACTACTTACATACTACTCGATACAGAAATCATTGACAACGCGGCGCGCCATCGCCTATATTTATACCGATCGATACATATATGCCACCACGACGGTCCAGGGCATTCCTGCGCCTGATCACTTTACAAGGATGTTTGCCGTGAATCACGCCAGTATCACCACCGGAGCCAGCCCCGCGCTGGCCGACCACCTCCCTGTCGCCGGCTTGCTGGCCCTGGCCATGACGGGTTTTATCTGCATCGTCACGGAAACCTTGCCCGCCGGCTTGTTGCCGCAGATTAGCACCGGCCTCGGCATCAGCGCCGCGCTGGCCGGGCAAATGGTCACGGCCTATGCGCTCGGCTCCTTGCTGGCGGCCATTCCGCTCACCATCGCCACGCGCGGCTGGCGCCGCCGCAACGTGCTGCTGCTGACCATCATCGGCTTTCTCGTGTTCAATACCGTCACGGCGCTGTCGTCGCATTACTGGCTGACCCTGGCGGCCCGCTTCTTTGCCGGCATGGCGGCCGGGCTGGCGTGGAGCTTGCTGGCCGGCTATGCGCGGCGCATGGTGGCGCCCCATCAGCAAGGCCGGGCCCTGGCGCTGGCCATGGTCGGTGCGCCCGTCGCCCTGTCCCTGGGCGTGCCGCTGGGTACTTTGCTCGGCTCGCTGGTGGGCTGGCGCGCCGCGTTCTGGATCATTTCCGCACTGACATTGATCCTCATCGCCTGGGTACTGGCGAAGGTGCCGGACTACCCGGGCCAGTCCGTCCATGAGCGCTTGCCCCTGCGCCGCGTCTTCACCACGCCGGGCGTGCGCCCCGTGCTGGCCGTCGTCATCGCCTGGATGCTCGCGCACAACATTCTCTATACCTACATCGCCCCGTTCGTGGCGCCGGCCGGATTGACGGGACGCATCGATCTGGTCCTGCTCATCTTCGGCGCCGCCGCCATGGCCGGCATCTGGATCACGGGCAAGCAGGTCGAGCGCCATTTGCGCAGCACCGTACTGGCCAGCCTGGCCGTGTTCGCCGGCACAGCCTTCGTGCTGGGCGTCGCGTCACATCTGCCTGCCGTCATCTACCTGGGCATGGCCGTCTGGGGTCTGAGCTTTGGCGGCGCGGCAACGCTCTTGCAAACGGCGCTGGCCGACACGGCCGGCAGCGGCGCCGACGTGGCCTTGTCGATGAATGTGGTGGCGTGGAATGGCGCCATTGCGGCCGCGGGCGTAGTGGGTGGCGCCCTGCTGGAAACCTGGGGCGCGGGCGCCTTCCCGTGGGCCATGGTGGCTTTGCTGCTGCTGGCGTTCGTGCTCGCCTGGTCGGCCCGCGCACATGGTTTCCGGCCGGGACGGCGCAGCGGTGCAGCATCCGTGGCCGGGCATTGAGATTGTCTTATTGAGTCGCCGGCACCGTCACGATGCGCGGCACATGCCCCGTGTGCGCAAGGAAACTGAGCAAGGTGGCGTGCGACAACGCCACCGTGGCCGTGTTGCGCAGCGGATGGGCTTGCAGATGGCTGGCCTCCCACACGGCCTGGTCCAGCACCAGTTCCACCGCCTGCGTACTGTCGTGGATCAGCGCAAACAGGCTGACGGAGCCGGGCGTGATGCCCAGGTGCTGCAGCAAGCGTTCGGGCGAGGCCAGGCTCAACTTGCTGGCCGGCAGCAAGCGCCCCAGCGCCGCCAAGTCGATGCGCTTGTCGGAAGGCACGATGACGAGAAAATGCCGGCGGCCCTTCTCGTCGCGCACGAACAGGTTTTTCACCATCAGGCCGGGCATGGCTGGCACATGGATGAGCGCTTCGGCGATGGTGTGCACGGCCGGGTGTTCGACCAAGGTGTGCTCGCCGGCGCAGCTTGCCAGCCAGCGGGACAGGGGGTTGGGCATGGTGACTCCTCAGCTCGGACGCGATGAGGGATTGTAGGTGGTTGCTGCGCTGTTCGCTTGCTGTCGCCGCTAAGGTTTTTTCTCCGCCTCTTCTTTATCGGCGGCCGCCAGCCCCCAGTCATTCCAGCCTTCCCCGAACAGCTCGATGGGATGCTGCGTGCGCTCGGAACCATTCCCGCAGCGCATGGCGTCCGGCGGACAATACTTGTCGCAGCCCCAGCAGATGCGTTCAGGGTTCTTGGGGTTTAAAGGAAAAGGCTTGGCCATGGGGTGGGCGATGGAATCGGTTGAGGTCTCTTCGACGACTGTAGACCTGGCGCGGGTGAAGGTCAAACGAATTCCAATGAGCAATTTGTCCGAGATCAATTCTATGCAGATGGATAGTGTGGCTGCAAAACGCAATACCCTTCCAGCACGATACGCGCGACATGAACACCGCCATCGGCTGCCGGCTACGACTTGAGCTCGTCGCTTTGATGCGTTCCCAGCATGCTTCGGAGGCGAACAGGCCGTGGCTGCCTTTCTGGCCCATGTAGGGTCTGGCGCTGTCGAGGGTGACGGATTGGGTCTTGGCGATGCGGCTGAGGTCTTGTGCCAAGGCTTCGGCGAAGGCGTAAACGGGTTTCATCAGGCGCAGGAGTTCTTGGAAGCGCTCACTCAATGTATGCGCCGAACGATGTATGCATTGCCGGTAAGTTCAAAACCGAGCGTCGGATAGTAGGACATGGCATCCGGGGCGGAGAGCAGTATCAAAGACACTTCGTCGCCAATGATTGCCTGGGTGCGCTTGACAAGCTCTTTGCCGATACCCAGGCCTTGGTATTGCTTGTCTACCGCCAGGTCCGAGAGATAACAGCAATACGCATAGTCGGTCAGCGACCGGGCCATCCCCACAAGCTCGCCATTCACCCATGCCGACAGCAAGAGGCAAGGCGCGGCAAACATGCGCGCGATTCTCGGGAGATTATCGGTCGGCCGCTTGATGCCAGATTGATCGAAGACACGAACGACATCCAACGGATCAAGAGGAAAGTTATGACGATATTCGACAGTGATGTTTTTCATTGGTTCACGGGTGTAAGGAGATTGCGCATGGGAAACCTTTTCTATGCACATAGTATAACCAGCGATGATCCAGGCATGTGGACGATACGACATACGTGAAAAGTGCGGATCCCCGTCTCGCCTTTGCGCCGATGTTTGAACGCCTGTGTCGCGAGCGGGAGGCGCCGCCAAGTGCCTGCATGGTCGGCAGTCATCGGGTGAAGGTAGCAGAGGCTCGATGATGCCAACGACCACATCGCCGGCATGGCCATACGGTTATTCAAGCGCCTCCAATCTGTTAAAATAGTTGGAATTTTAATGATCAGACCATGAATAACCTGGATTTTTCAAATACAAGGAATGTGCTTAGCCAATGAAAGCCATTATATTCTGCACCAGCTTTATAAAAGATGCCCCATCATGGGAAAGTCGGTATCAACGGTGGCTCGACTATTACGAAAACATACCAATCAATGCAATAAAAAAAATAATGATTGATGATGGGTCTCCGTATCTTCCGCCTGCTGAAATCATCAATACAATTTCCCATAAAACTCCGTTGGCTTCAAATACCGACAAAAATCTCATCGTTCACTTCGACAACAATTTGGGGCGACAAAGCGGAGCTGACTACCCCGGTTGGTGGCGGAGTTTCCTCCATTCCATTCAGGTGGCAAATGAATTAGGTGTAGATAAAATCATCCATATCGAGTCGGATGCCTATATTTTGACGCCTCGCCTGGTAAATTTCATCAATGAAATAGAATCAGGCTGGAACGTTTTATGGTCTCCACGCTATCGTTTTCCAGAGACTGCCATTCAAGTCATCTGCAGAGATCAATTTAGCATTTTTGAAAAAATCAAAGACGATCATCCAGATTTTTCCTTTCCGGATATTGCGGAAAGATTGCTTCCTTTCACAGCTGTACACCAGCAGTTCAAAGGGGACCGCTACAGCGATTTCACGAAAAACAGATGGATATTTCGTTCGCGAAAATTCAACAAAATTCCAATTTTTAAACATGAATTTTTCTGGGAAACAATACCGCCGGATGCAGACTTTGTTACACAAGGCATTAGCCGCCAACAATTCGTCTTCAGACGCGATGAAGAAGCGTGAGCTTGTCGTGGCAGGGAAGTCGCCAACTCGCACATGCCAGTTAATGGCGCAATAAGCGGTTCCGCCATGCGGACAGGGATTGGTGCGTCTTGAGGCTCCGGCGGCGTCATAGAAAAATATGCATGCTGGAAATGTGGAACCTTCTATGTCTTTAACTAAAAAAGAGCAAACTTGGCAAGGATTGTAAGTATGTTGGTATCGTTACGATGGCATAAACGCGTGTACGCCACCCTTGCTAGCTCCTTTTTTCTTGTCGCCGGTGCCTCATCGGCACTCGCTACCACTCTAAACGAAGATCGGACACGAGGCGACATACATGGATTGTTTGAGATAAGGGAGGCAGCTGTAAAATTCATTGCAGCAGAGAATCTGAAAAATGGAACAAGATGGCAGGCCATGGAGCCGAACCGGAAGATTCTGGTTGCCAAATGCGCGATATCTTTGCATGTGAAATGGGTTCCCAAAAGTCATGGCCTGTCTGGACCGAATGTTGCTATCAGCTGCGGCAAGACCGTAAAACCCACGACACAAAAGAAATGGGAAGTGTTCGTACCAATCGATAAGGGGACGATGGCGCATAAATGATCAGATCCGGCTCACGAACGATTCAACTACCCATGCACGCAAGGGGCAGGTCTGCCGTTTGTACACGAACTGAGGCATTGGCTGCCGTAGAAGCTGGCTCAGTCGAGGCGATAAAGAACCACGAACGCGCGCCTACGATATGTGGCACGGCCTTAGCAAGGGCAGCACAATTTTGCTACTAAAATCACCACGCTAGTGTAAGCGAACAACGGCAGATATAATAATAGATTCAGATTTTACTGACACCACAATACCACATGAAAATATTATTCATCGCCTCGCTAGGAATTCTATCGCTAACTCAAACATCACCAGCCTTCGCGGATATTATCAACGGGAAAAATCTCTACATACAGAGATGCGCCATGTGCCACGGAACAGATATCAAAGGAACAGGACCATTGGCTAATAAAAGCAATCCTCCAACACCTGATCTTACAACATCGGCTTTCAAAAAACGACTAAAAGACTATCCTGGCGTTATTGTTTCATCAGTCATACTTCGTCCCAATGGCGACTTGATTCCAAAAACTTTGCGAGAAAATGGCGTAAAAATATCGCCGTACGCATGGAAGGTTCAGGATTTTCGCGATTTAAATCAATACATGAGCGGTGTGATTTCAAAGAATCGATGATTTCGAGATGAGAAGGGGGGGCGATACTGCCGTCAGAAGATTCGGGGCGGACCGGACCGGCAGGTACAGCCCTTCAAACCTCACGCGCAGGGCGCGAAGGCAGAAAACGAACATTGAAATTCTTCGCAATATCAGAGTACGATAAAAAAGCCAGCACATGACTGGCTTTTTAACTATGCTGGATTTTCTTGAAACTGTTTTGCATTATCACAAATTTCATACCATGCAGGCTTGGAGCCAACATAAACATGAAATTGCATTCTTACCTCAGGATCATCATCCAAGCAGTTAACGGATATTGGGAATGAATCATTCTCTGAGCCAATTTCTCCCAAAGAAGTCCCGCAGTTTTTGCAAAAAGTTCTTGTATATTTAAACGGTGGCTCTGGCTCATATCGTTGAATAAATTCTCGCCCCTCCAGCAAGGTAAATGAATTTTTATCAACGAAGGCCAAGGCACTCGCTCCCGCCTTCCGACAACGAGAACAGTGACACATACCCATCATGCTTGGGGGCGATGCCAATTCAAACTTTACTGAACCACAGCAGCAACTGCCGTTGATCATGATGTGTCCTTTTTGAATGTTGACACTGTATTTTTACACAGTACTTCCAGACAGGCAAGGCACACATTGACATGCCGTCACCACCGAGCAGACCCGCTCCGAAAATATGACGCCAACGCATTCTAGCGGCGTTGCAAATGCCCAGAGCAACGGCTATGAAGCGAGCTCTGACCTGCCTGCCGCAACACTGGATATAGCCCGACTACTCCTTGCATCATGGCAAGGTCATGTCCAACCCGACCATCTTGACAACGACGAAGGTGACGATCCCCAAGGCCAGGAGCGATAGCGCAAAGACTGCGACCACCTTGCCGCTGGCGCGTAGCACCGCGCGATTCTGCTTCGCCTTATCCTTATCCTTCTTCCCTTGATCGTAATGCCACTTGATGGCGAAGAACATGCCCGTGCCGAGCACGAGAGCCTTGAACGTCACGAAGACTATAGGGGTCCAATCCATCATTTTGCGTATTTCCAGTCTATTACTTGACACTATCTATCGTGAGGAGAACTACCTCAGAACGCTGCTTCAGCAGCTTTCTGTTCAAACCATCCCCAGGCATCCTGTCTGACTCTTTCATTATATCTGCCTATGAAATAACCATGGCATCGGGCGCAGCACTGTGCCGAATGATCCAGATGAGAGATGAGAAAACGTCAGCGACTGCCATGCAAGGATGGTATTGCTGCACGTTCTGATGCATACTACCTGAAAACAATTTCCATACATTGAGACAAAATGTCCCAGTTGAAAACCATACAAGATGAACATTTGACTATCTGGCTGCCGCGCTTGGCCAGCAACAAAGGGCCACGGTTTTTGCAGATTGCGGATGCGTTGCAGGCGGCGGTGGCAGACGGATCTTTGGCACCGGGTGACCGCCTGCCTACGCAGCGCCAGTTGGCAGCCCAGCTGGACGTCGACCTGACGACGATCACGCGCGCATACGACGAAGCCAGGCGCCGCAACTTGCTGGAGGGCCGCGGTGCTCGAGGCACGTATGTCGCGGCGCCGAAAGTCGAATTGACCGCTATCCTCGACCTGAGCATGAATACCCCGCCACCGCCGGATGGCGTGGACTTCGACGACATGTTGAAACAAGGTTTGTCTCAAGTATTGATGCGGGCAGATAATGAATTGCTGATGACTTACCACTTGGGCGGGGGAAGCGACTCCGACCGTAAGGCTGGCGCCAAATGGCTGGCACCGATGTTTGGACATCTGGATTCCGGGCAGCTTGTTGTCTGTCCGGGTGCGCAAGCGGCGATCGCCGCATTGATCCTTGCGCTGACGCAGCCTGGCGACATTATCCTGGCAGAGCCAACGAGTTATCCCGGCTTGCGTGCCGCAGCGACCCAATTCGGCCGGCACCTCATTGCGGTGGAAGCGGACAGGCACGGGATGGTGCCTGAGATGCTTGAGCAAGCGTGCCGCCAGCACAAGCCCGGGCTGGTCTACCTCAATCCGACATTACAGAACCCGACCGCCATCACCATTCCGGAACGCCGGCGCAAGGAGCTTGCCAACATAGCAAAGCGCTGCAATGTACGCATCGTCGAGGACGATCCCTACTGGCTCCTTGCCGATGCCCCGCCGCCGCCTATTGCCACGTTTGCCCCGGAACAGGTGTACTACATATCAACCCTGTCGAAATGCCTGACGCCCGGCTTGCGCGTCGCCTTCGTGCTGATACGCGACCCGCACGAACGCGAACGCTTCCTGGTCGCGCTAAGATCATTTGCGCTGATGGTCGCTCCTCTGACGGCCGCACTGGCCACTCAGTGGATACTCGACGGTTCGGCTGACGGATTGATGGAAGGCATACGCAAGGAGGCGCGCCTGCGCCACCGCATGGCGCGGGATATTCTGGCGGGGCGGTACAGCGGCACGGAAGACGGCCTGCATGTATGGCTCGAGTTGCCGGCGTATTGGAACTCCTCACAGCTTGCGCGTGCAGCCGACAGAGAGGGCATCGCAGTCACACCGGCGGAGGCATTCGCCACTGGCAGCGGATCCGTGAATGCAATTCGGATCTCTTTGGGGTGCATCAAGGACCGTGGACGCTTGCAGGCGGGTCTTCAACGACTGTCTCATCTGCTTGCGCGGCGGCCCGAGTCGTTCAGCGCTGCCGTGGTTTAACTGTCCAGGAAACACTGTGCTGCATCCGGGAGTTTTCTCAAGACGGTCGCACATTGGCTTGCTGCCTCAGTGTGTATTTATCGTGAGGTCACGCGCGAAGGTGAACCGACTGGCAGAAAGCTACGTTAGCCGTGCGGCACAACGTCTGCTTTGGGTCAGGTCGCCATTCAAGCACGGGCTGATGCGTTGGATGCCATGGAAGCTGGCTCAGTCGAAACCCAGTTAGAACCACGAACGCGCTCCCACGGCGCGCGGAGCTGCCGCGCAGGGGCAGCAGGTGGACGATTCGGGGCGGGCTGGGCCGGTAGGCCCAGCCCTTCGAATAGTGCAACCCGTCGCCAGATTTCAAATCTTCAAAATACTTCATCCTTTTCAGTTGCTTGCGCGCGACTTCGTTCCGCACGCAATGTTTTTCCGTCACCTTGTAACGTACTGTTTTCACCATCCCACACGGACGATGCGGAAACGTCTTTATGCGACGGCATGCTCGATGGCCTTGACGGTGCCGCTGCCGGCGCCAGCCGTGGCCGGCACTGTCCGGGAGCGCGCCGATTGCCGTTTTGGCCAGTATTTACTTGAACATCCAGACGCCTTGTTGCACAATCAGCCATTTTCCTGGTGGGAGATGCATGATGAGTGACCTGAAAGCGGTCGGCGCCCTGACGATGGCAGGTGTGACGGCCAGCGAGATCGAGGGCGATACAACGCCGCCGCCCAGCGTTGCGAACTGCGCCAACTGCCAGGCGCCGCTGGGCGGCGCGTTTTGCCAGGCCTGCGGCCAGTCGGCCCACATCCACCATTCGCTGCTGCACCTGGCCGAAGAAGTGGTGCACGGCATCCTGCACTTCGACGCCAAGGCTTGGAAGACGATCCCGCTGCTGGTGGCCTTTCCTGGCCGCCTGACGCGCCGCTACATCGACGGCCAGCGCCAGAACTATGTTTCGCCGCTAGCGCTGTTCCTGTTCATGGTGTTCCTGACCTTCTTCGTCACCTCGTTCGGCGGCGGCCAGCTTCTGACCCGCGACGCCAATATCGCCTCGCTGACCAAACACGCCGCGTCTGCCAAGCTCCGGGTCGAGCGTAATGAGCTAGCGCTGGATGAGGCTCGCAAGGCCGATGTCGGGGTCGCTGGTGTCGAGAAGGCGCTGGCCGTTTCGCGCAAGCTTCACCACGAAGCCGAACAACGCCTGCTGCACGTCGTGTCGCCCGAAAAAGTGACCAGTGAGGAGGCAGTTGAGCTGAGAGAGCCCGGTTGGTTCGACAAGATGGCCTCCAAGATCGCGTCCAGCCCGCCCAATCCCAACGCCACGTTTCCGGAGTTGGAAAAAAGCTTTCATCACGCAGCAGAGAATCCCGAGCTGGCGTTTTACAAGCTCAAGAACACGATCTACAGGTTCTCGTTCCTGCTGATCCCGATCTCGCTGCCCTTCATGTGGCTGATGTTTTTATGGAAACGCGACGTGACCATGTACGAGCATGCGGTGTTCGTGCTGTACTCGCTGTGCTTCATGTCCTTGCTGTTTACCGTGCTGATACCGCTATCGATACTCAACCAGGGCTGGCTGATCGGATTGCTGGTGTGCCTGGCGCCGCCCCTGCACATGTTTCTGCAGCTACGCGGTACCTACAACCTGGGCAAATGGGGCGCGCTGTGGCGCACTTGCATGTTACTGCTGGTGGCCAACATCGTGCTTTGCGTGTTCATCGTGCTGGTGTTGATGAAGAGCGTGCACTAGAGTCACAAAAGCGGGGGGAGGATTCGGGGCGAGCTGGGCATGTAGGCCCAGCCCTTCGAATCTCACAAACAGTTTAACCCGTCGCTAGTTTTCAAGTCTCATAAATATTTATTCAACATCAATGACTTAGCATATTTTTCATTCCGCATTCAAGATTTTTCTGCAGTATTACAATGCCCTAGTCTCGTGGCCACATATAGGCGATGCGGAAACGTTTTTTGCTATGCAAATGCAAACTAAAGGGCACGGGAATAGGCTACGACCTCGCGATTACCTAAAGGCAACTTATATCAAAATTTCAATGTTAGTATGTTGCTTGATATTTAATACCCAGGAATACTTGATGGACAACCTCGATTTCTTCGAGCGCCTGTACAAGGGCTTCGAAGCCGAAAATCTTATTACTGGCCGCATCTTCGCCTGTGGTCTGGAAGCATTCAAACTACCCGCCGACTTCGGATTCGACCTGCTGGTTTCAAATCAGTTCGAACTGCTGAAGGCGAGCCAGGGGACAGCCCCGGTAAAAGTGCGGAGCACCGCCTTCCCTTATGTACTGCAGGTCAAGTCGCGCTGGACCGGTCCGCTGGCACTGAATGAAAGTAACCGATACGAAGTAGCGGTCGAATTCTTCGTCAATGAGTCGGAATTCGCGAAGATCACTAGCAGCGACTCGGCTTTCCTCGTCTGCGTGATTTTTCTGCCGGCGCAGTCCGGCGAGCTTCTCAACCGCCCCATACTATTCTGGGCCGATGGTCCCTGGCTCAAGTGCGCACGCGGTTGTGGGTATCTACTGCCGCATAGCATCAATGGGAACGCACTATTGAAACTCACTTTGATCTACCGGTCCAATCCTGTCGTGTCGGCAGCCAAAGTCCTAGGCGATCTCAGCAATGAAATGTTTGATGCCACATGTAAGGCGCTGGGCAAGGTCGTGTTACCAGAGCTGGAAGCGACATTCCAGCAGCTGGCTAAAAATAAGGCAAAGTCGCTGGCAGGTACCCTGCCTGTCGGATACAGAACGAAGGAATACTTGTCGCTGCGACGACCGAAGCTAGATTTCAAAGCTGGATCCAGAGACGGAACCCATACCGTAGAGAAAATGCTGGCCCCCACCCAGCTCGACTTGCAACATCTCGGTTGTGGTGAAAAATTCGATCAATTCGACGATACCGGGGGCGCATTCATTGATAAATGGGGTACCGAGAAATTCGTTTAGTCAAACGACAGGAAATATATGGGCTGATATGCAGGACGAGCACGGAGCGAGCGGGGGCAGGCGCAGGCCTGCCATTCAGACACAGATTGATGTGTTGGAGGTCGTAGAGGCTGGCTCGCGAGCAGGCTCCCTGCTCGCTTCAACTGGCATTAAAACAGCCCGAAGGTGGTTTCTTCATCCCTTGGCGGAAGCGGTGTAATGCACATAGCTAGCATTCAGAAGCCCTGCACTGCCACCCACCATTAATGTACCTACTTTCGTACCGTCGATTGATAGGAACACAGAATTTTTCAGGCCTCAGACTTTCGGTCGCCAGTCCATAGCCAGCTCCCTTCGAGGACGGGCCCGAGCGCAAGCTTGGGAAGCTCGACAAGAAACTCAACACCCATGCGGGCTTGCGGCCCGCGCGCAGATATCGTCAATCCACCACTGCGGTAGCAACACTGCGATGCAATGACCCAAGATCCACAGTTAGTTCTCCATGCAACAAATAATAAAAATATATTTACAGATGTACAAATAACATGATATTTTCTCCGTGCTAGATTATTATTTCGACACTTAGATAGCATTAAATCAACTAAATCCTACTGACTGGACTCCTCATGTATTTCAAAGCAATTATCCTGGCCCTTACCACCCTCGCTGCTAGCGCAGCATCCGCCCAAACTGTCAACTTGGTAAAAAACGGTGACTTCGAAAAGACGTCGAATGGTGCCAACAAGCAACTGACCTATCTGACCACCGTCACCGACTGGAAATCGATCGGCTACAACTTCGTGTATGCGGCCGGTACCGCCGACACCGTTGGAGCGGCATCATCGCTCGGCGGTATGGTGAAGTTTTGGGGGCCTGGAACGGGTGAGAACAATGGACTGAGCAACAGCCCTACGGGAGGCAACTTCATTGCTGCAGACGGCGGCTACGAAGTAGGTCCCATCTCGCAAACCATCAATGGTTTGGTGGCAGGACAGAAATATGTCGTAGGCTTCGACTGGGCCGCGGCGCAACAATCAGGTTTTACGGGTGCCACTACGGAAAACTGGACAGTATCTTTGGGTGCGGAACAATACACCACTTCCACTGTGCAAAATGCCAGCCATGGCTTTGTGCCCTGGATGCATGAAACCATGACATTTACCGCCAGTAACACCAGCGAAGTACTGTCCTTCCTGGCAAAGGGCACGCCAACAGGCCAGCCACCATTTTCACTGCTTGACAACGTTACCATGATGGCGTCCGTGCCCGCCGTGCCTGAGCCATCGAGCTGGGCCATGTTGGCCGGTGGCTTGGGCCTGCTGGGCTTCATGGCACGCCGCAAGAAAATGGGAAAACTAGCTTAAACGGCAATATCACATGGAGGTGCGGCCAGGGCATAGGCGGGCTTCGTGTTGCGTTTACGCTTTGCTGTTTTTCGTTGGCTAATTAATGGATAAGCATGAGTTCACTACAATGGATACAGGCCCACTTGCCTGGCTTGGCCGTGGATGTGTTTCGCCTAAGCCTGTGGCTAGTGGCGCTGACGATACTGTTCCTGCCACTGGAGCGGTTCTTTGGCGAACGCCATCCGGGACGTTCGCGGCGCGAGCTATGCAGTGACCTGGGTTTCTATTTCATCAGCAGCCTGGTGCCGGCCATGTTATTGGCGGCACCAATGGCATTGATTGCCGTGGCCGGCCAGCGCTGGCTGCCCGAGGCAGTACCCTCCACTCTGTCGGCCCTGCCACTGTGGAGTAAAGTGCTGCTGGTTTTGTTGCTCGGTGAAGTCGGCACTTACTGGGGGCATAGGCTCAGTCATGAAATACCGTGGCTATGGCGTTTCCATGCCGTCCACCACAGCACTGCAAACCTATATTTCCTGGCCAATACGCGCACCCATCCGGTAGACATGGTCGTCACGCGCCTGTTCGGCATGACACCCTTGTATCTGCTGGGTATGGCGGGCACCGGCGTGGCTGGAAGCGCGGCTCCTGTGCTGTTGCTGCTGACGGGTACGGTCTGGGGTTTCTTTATCCATGCCAACGTGCGCTGGCGCTTTGGCCCCCTAGAATGGCTGGTGGCAACACCTGCTTTCCACCACTGGCATCACAGCAAGATCGAGCATATCAACCGCAACTATGCAGCCACTCTGCCCGTACTGGACCTCCTGTTCGGCACCTACCACCTACCGCGCGAGTGGCCCGATGCCTGCGGCATCGAGCAGACTATGCCCGCCAGCCTGGCTGGCCAGTTGCTCGCACCATGGCGGAGCGCAACTTCCGCCCCACGCGATATGCAGGAAACGGCAAAGTGAGTCAACACGACCCAACACCGATGGATACGTATCAGTCATCAAAGCTTGCACCCATGCAGGCTATCTTGCGTTTGTTGAGCGAGCAGACAAGCTAGTCTTGACAGCTACGCAGCCCGCAAACCACTTCGCCTTCTTCTCAGACTCAAAATTCCAAGCCTTATACGATTTTTTACAGTGCCTAAAGGTTCAGCCACCATAATTGCAACTTCTGAGTGACTTAAGCCGTTGTAATAAGAAAGGTAAATCGCTTCCATTTGAGAACCGTTAAGCTTTCGCAAATATTTCATTATAAGCATTGAAGACTGCTTCTCTGTTAATACCGCGTCAGGCTCAAGGGAATTACTTGGCTCTTCCTCGTTATTCGTATCTTTCAATAATTCAGCATTTAAATAAAACTTTGAATTCCTCAAAGCGTCCAAAGCTTTATTCTTGACGATTGTTCGCATCCACGTTACAGGACTACCTCTTTCGGCATTATAAGAGTTAGCTTGTAGCCAAATACTCGTGAATGTTTCCTGCAGCACCTCTTCAGCAAGGTATTGATTTTTAACAATTTTATACGCATAAAATAATAAATGCTTACTTGAAGCATCGTAAAGCATCCGGAAAGACTGCATATCATTTTTTTCAATCCAATAAGCGAGGTCAGAATTCTTATTTTCTCCTGCCGGAATAGAATCAAGTTCCACCTTAACCTCGCAAAGAATTGAAATTCATTCATGCAACAAGAATATTTATCTACTTATAAAAATAAAATAAATATCGCAATGTAATTACAATGAAAAACTATTTCCGCCCGTCAAGGTAAAGCATACTAGTTCGTCCTGGACAAATGTTCACAGTTTGTAACAACTTGAAATTAATACTCAAAATGTTATGTACGCTTGCATACATAACATCTCTAAAAAATTTACTAAAATGGGATCTTCTTTGCTAGGCTGTAGAAAAACATTCTTTTAAAGCAAGGAAGTGGCTCGTTTTGAATTGCATAAATTACCATAATTTGAAAGCCAACTAGCTTCACGGCCAATGAATCTAGCCCATCAGCGCGAAAAGCGCGCCAGTTGCTTGACGCCACGCCAACATCTAATGTTGAAGCCATGCATTCATCAGGCACTGCATTGTTCGATGCCAATCTTTTCGAGCGCCACAATCGTCAGAACGAAATTGAACCATGGTGTAGATTGCCCACAGGTTGCCGCAGGTCTGGCCAGCACGGAATAGCGATGTGTCATGCGGCTGCAATACAGCCTCTCCAGCTCAAGCAAACCGCCCTTTCCACGCCCATCGCACCCATATATTAAAACCCGCTCAAAGTGCGTCAAAATGCGTCAAATCTGATACCTCCTCTTCGCCCGGCCACGCCAGTCCTCATGCGCCTTCGGCCATGGCGCAAATTTGAGTCAAAAGAGCCCTAATTAGCGGGCAGGTGTGGAGGGGGGACAACTGCGCGCGCCGGGCTGAAATGGGACTTTTTCTTTCTTTCGATGCAATATCATTCGTCGTGACGTGAAAAAGCCGCCTCGTGGGCGGCTTGTCCGGTGGCTGGGGCGCTCTGGCGTGGCTGGACTATCGCCGCGGCCCTGCCCCGCTGGCTATCGCGGCGGGGCGGTCATCCTGAGCGGCCGGCGCGGGTCTTCGCCGCCTGCTCCTTGTCGTAGTCGTCGCGGCAGTCCACATCGCAGAACAGCAGCGCGGGCGCCAGCGGTTCGTCGCAGTAGTGGCAGCAGCCATGCGCCACCAGGGCAGGCCGACCACGCACGGCAGCCAGGCCGCGCGCTACCTCCGCAAAGATGATCTTGTCGGTATTGTCTACGTGATCGCTCATTGCGCGCCCTCCCCGCCCGTGGCAAGGTCATACGGGGCGAAGCGCACCACTTCCACGCCGGCCCACTCGTTGATCGCTTCAAACTGTGCCTGCAGCGGCACCAGTTCATTGCGCGCGAAGACGCGCGCGGCCGGTTCCACGGCGCCGAAGCCGCCAGCATTGTTCGGCAGGATGCCCATCAGCTGGGGCGGTACGCGGTGCGCAGCCAGCTGGTCGTCGCGCGTCACGCTCTTGATATTAAAAAACTCGTCCTTGGCGGCCACGTCCGACACCGGCAGAATCTGGATGCCGTCCTTCTTGCCGTTCGGCGCGTACATGAACAGGTTGCGGAAGTTGCCCGGCCCCTTGCTGTCGCGCATGGCCTGGCGCAGGTTGTCCACGTCCTGGGTGTTGGCGGCCGCGTCCGTCATGTAGAACACGAAACCGGCATGCGAGCCGTTCTTGTAATACTTGCGGCGGAACAGAGTCGCCGCCTCGTTGAGCCATGCCGACTGCAGCGCGCTCAGGTACCCGGAGCGGCCGCTGCTGGGCTTGAGTGAACTGGATCGGACGTTAATACGCGAATCGCTGCTACGTCATATGGAAAAAAACTAAGATGCTTCAATGCAAACTTCAACTGACATTAGTTATCAAATGGGTTAGAGTCGCGTGAAACCGACCGTAACCGGCCAGAAACAGTCTTACCGTATAAATAGGGAAATACACGTTATGATTAAAGGAAGCAATTTCGTTATCCGTCATGTTGTCCACAGCGATCTCCCTGCACTGACGACTTTGTTAAACGACCCCGATGTGCGTGGAGAATACTTGACGAATGCGATACATTCGCCAATTGAACTAGAGCGAAACCTCAAGGCCGACGGCATGGTAAGCGATACCCTGGTACGGTTTGTGATTGTTGAAAAATCCGGCGGCACTGTCATCGGAACGATATGGCACCGTAAGGCAGTTCCATACTTTAATGCCCGTGAGATTGGCTACACCCTGTCGAATGAGTATCGCGGCCGGGGTTTCGTCACGGAGGCCGTTCGGCTGCTGGTGCGTTACTTGTTCGATTCCACACTGGTCAACCGACTAGAGATTCGTATGGACACGCGCAATGAGGCATCGGAAAAGGTAGCGATTAAAAGCGGCTTTCAGAAAGAAGGGATATCACGCGGTGCTAATTTCGTGCGTGGCCAACATGTCGATATGAACGTCTATGCAATATTGCGGGATGAGACGGGTACCTAAAGCCTCTGCCCGTACATTCGCAGAATGGCCACTTCCGGCCAGAAACGGCCGCTGCCCATGCGTGTCTGCACCGGCCAAGTTGCCATAAATCGTTTTGCAGCCATGCTCAACAAACTTTCTAAGACACGAAATACATGCCAATTACAGCGAAACCCTTTGGCTGCCAGGAGCAATTCGACTGGGGAGCAGACATACACTCGGTTGCCTACGATGGTGGTTTGTCGATACGCGTCCTTCGAAACCGCAACAGGGATGATGGGGTCGAGGTCACATTTACCCATGTTGACGGATTCAGGCTTCTTGATGAAGTCCCACTGGCAGAGTACTGGATCGGTGAAGGCTTTCCTTCGGGTTATCCCGTCCTTGAGGTGTTCGATGGTGGTTGGGCGAAGGAAGAAGACGAGCGGCTCGGCTATACCCAGTCGCTACGCGAGTGGCTTATTGTGACGGCTGGTGCTTGCGTCAGCGTTTTCTCAAAGCACGAACCAGAGATTCATGACGTCATCTGGCCTGCCAAGATTTAGCCACACTGACACTAGGTGGCCACCTTCAATCGTCAAGGCTTCTGTCACCCATTCGTATGTCTGCAATGGGGCGGAACCTAGCAACGGCGGCAAGCGGTCAAGAGCAAACCTAGACGAATTAGGGAGACATAATGCTGCATGAGCTTTGGGTTGAACCGGACGGCCTTGATACCTTTTTCTTGGCTGGCCCAGAAGGCGATGCCGCCCGAGCTCTTCTACCGAGCAATTCGCGGTTGGAATGGACTGTTGATGCGAAGAGTCCATTCGAGGCAATGACTATGTATTATAGATTTCGAGATTGGGGCGTCTACACAACGTCCTTCCCTGAGATCGATATGATTCCATATGCCGACGAATAATTTTTCAGCTAACGTCCAAGAGCGGACATTTAACCAACCCGGAGATCAGATGCGCATCGTTGGCTGGCCAGAAGAACCCGACGCAGATGGCTGTATTCTTCCTGTGACGATTGTTGATGTGGATTTTCACGGAACACCGAAAGAGCTGCGCGCGATTGGCGAGTTTTTGTTGAAGGCAGCGGCAGAACTCGACCTTGCCAAATCCAGCAACTCGGCATTGCATGTGGGCGTCGATCTAGGGAACTCCAATCCGTGTGCTGGAGTTGGCCTATCTGTCAATGTCGTGCGTCATACGGATGAGTAGTTTCCGTAATACGCAGGGCCGTCCGCTTCGGGGCGGAACCTACCGACGACCGCAACCGGCCAAAAGCAGACAGTGGCTGTTCTGCGAGGCATCTTGCATAAATTATCAAACAATTAACTTCATTGATAAAGTTTTTAGATTCTTGTTTGCAGTTCACAGTAGAGTCAAGATGTCGGGATTTTTTATGTAACAAAGCCTCTCAGGGGGGAGTACGGTTGTCGTGGCGATTCGTTATATTAAAATAGATGTGGAGCTAAAATGGCTGGCGAAATCATAAGGAAGGGAGATCCAACGAGCCACCATGGCATTGTTTTAGAGGGGTCGTTGATGGACATTTGCATGGGCCAGCCCATTGCATTCATCGGCCACAAGGTCCACTGCCCGAAGTGCAAAGGCGACTTTCCAATAGTCGAGGGCGTAATGACAACAACTTTCTACGGCAAGGGTGTCGCCGTCGCTGGCATGAAGACCAGTTGCGGCGCGATACTCATCGCGACGCAGTTCACCGACACTGTCGAGTGGAGCGTGGGCGCATCGGGATCGTCGAGTGCGACTACTGCTGCCAAAGCAGCAGCTGCAGCCGTGATGAACGTCAATGTGTCGAAGCCAGGACCCGATGCAAAGCCGTTCGACGAGCAGTTCGTGCTGTTCAACGAAGAGGAGAGCGTCCTGGCCGAAATGCCCTATACCGTAAAGCTGCCTTCGGGCGAGCTCGTCCGGGGCATCACCGACATCGAAGGACGCACGGAGCGCTACGTCACCGACGCGGCTCAACCGATCGAAATCTACTTGGGACACCACATAGCATGAGCGGACCTCTCGCGACAGCGACCACCAACACAAGGTTAGGCAGCATGCATCGGGTGACGGCTGCCACCCGATATACCAAGTCCTACGACACCACGGGCTGGCTCAAAGTCCAGCTCGAAGCTGACGCGGTGACGGGAAAAAGGACGGACTTCGCATTCATTTGCGAGTTCGTCAAAGTGATCATGGCTGGCGAGAAGGGCGACCGCGCATTCTTCGTTATCAAGGAAGGGGAACACAAGGGCCGGACCGCGAGCATGAAGAAGGAAAACGCTGCGAAGTGCTTAGTCGATGTAAAGCGTGGTTCTGGAGCAAAGCTGGTCGCGACAATGGGAACCTACAAAGAACTCGCATCAAAGCCTCGCCGCGGCCAGATCCACAACCAGCTTGTGTCCACTTTAGAGTTCGACGGGCATAGCGCGATGATTACTTTGGACTCCGACATCCCCTATGTCGAGACCAATCGGGTCAGCCCGTTCTTCAATCAGCAGCGCCATTCCAAGCCTCTGCCGCGCGGGATCTACCGGATTATGGCACCGCAGTCCGCTAAGGCCGACAAATACACCGCCTTCTACGTTACCGCCCCCGGCGGCAACCCTGATTTGAAATACCATACCGTCTGGTTCCCTATCGAATACGCTCCGAACCACAACAGCAATTTCGTCCATGTAGGTAACGTGTCGGAGGGATGCGTGACGATGTATGATCTGACCCAATGGAACGCGCTCTACCATTATCTGATTTCAAACCGCAGCGACTCGGAGGGAATATATGTCGGCACAGTCACCATCAAATAGAAGTGCCGCCTTGTGCGTGATCTTGGCCTGCGCGATCGCGCCTCGGTGCTTCGCGGACGGCGTTCAACCGATCCAATCAGCCGACCCATTACTGCGTTATCGGACAATCGGCGGCATGCAGGGGATGTATGAAGTCAGGGAAGAGGCCCGCAAATTTCTCAAGCGGCAAACGCCTCCTGCCCGTGGGGAATGGATGGCTTTGATGCCGGACGTGCGGACATTCGTCCCCACCTGCGCCGTCGCCTTTAAGACTCGTTGGGCCGTTGCGTCTGACAACGAGGACGGTAAGCCCGGCGTAATAGTGATTTGTCCGAAATCGATGGACAAGACATATAAGAAATGGGACGCTTTTGTCGGCGTCGTCTCTTCACCAAAAAACAACGCGCAGAAGTAATACGTTTCCGTTTTGAAAAATCATAAAGTTGTGGCCTGCAGCGATTGTTAAATTCATTCACGCTTCTAGCAGGACTCTAAATTTGCACAGAGTTCCGGTATCGAGCATCGCATCCTGCGACTGGTGTAGAAATAAGGCAACGCGCTTAACCCCGGTGGTGGCATGACTACAGACGCTAGAAAATCACCGTGAAGGCAGCGGCGCGAACGCTGGCAGTCTGCTTTGGGGCGAAAGCAGACACCCACCATATCGCCCTTACTTGGAAAATATGAGCTTATGCATCACGGTCTGCGATAGTCACTAAGCCACATATCAACCCGCCCCCGCGTGCATCCGCACGCGGACTTCGGCAACATGCATTGCATGAACGCCGACCTGTCCGACCTCCTCCGCTTGCTGCAAAACCTGATCCGCCTGGGCACCATCGCCGAGGTCAAAGGAGCCAAGGCGCGCGTGCGACTCGGGCCGACACTCACCACCGAATGGCTGAACTGGGCCACACGACGCGCTGGCAGCACGTGCACTTGGTCGGCGCCCACCGTCGGCGAACAAGTGATCGTCTTTTCCCCGGGCGGCGACCTGACGCGCGGCATCATCCTGCCAGCGCTGTACTCCCAGGAATTTGACGCGCCCGAATCCAGCCCTACCATCCACACCACGCACTACCCGGACGGCGCCGTGGTGCAGTACGACCACGCGGCCCACTCCCTGACGGCCACCCTACCCGGCGGTACGGCCACCATCACCGCTGACAAGGTCACGTCGAATGCGTCCAGCACCATCTGCACGGGCGACCTGACCGTCATGAAAAACCTGATCGTCAACGGCGCCACCGCCCTGAACGGCGGCGTGAACGCCAAGGCCGGCGCCGCTGGCAGCGTGGCCATGGCCGTGCAAGGGACGATCAAGGCCAGCGACGACGTGCTGGCCGGCGCCATCAGCCTGGCCAAACATCCACACGGCGGCGTCAAAGCCGGCAGCGACAAGTCGGGCGGGCCACAATCATGATGGGCATGCACGCCGCCACCGGGCGCAACCTGACGGGCCTGGGCCACCTGCGCCAGTCGGTCACCGACATTTTGACCACGCCCATAGGCTCGCGCATCCGGCGCCGCCGCTATGGCTCCGAAGTGCCCGAGCTGATCGACCAGCCCCTGAACAGCGCCACGCAGTTGCGCATCTACGCAGCTACCGACTTTGCCCTGCGCCGCTGGGAGCCGCGTTTGCAGCTCGCCAGCGTACAGCTCACGCGCGACACCGACGGCGCCATCGCGCTGCTGCTCGACGGCACGGCGAATGGCCAGGGCATCACCCTATCCGTGCCCGTCAAACAAGGGGGCGCCGTATGAGCACACCTATTGACCTGACCCAATTGCCGGCGCCCAGCGTGGTGGAAGTGCTGGACTTCGAAGCTATCCTGGCCGGCCGCAAGACGCACCTGGTCAGCCTGCTGCCGGAAGCCGAGCGCGCCGCCGTCACGGCCCTGTTGGAACTGGAATCGGAACCGGCCACCAAGCTGCTGGAAGAAAACGCGTATCAGGAAACCATCCTGCGCAACCGCGTCAACGAGGCCGGCAAGGCCGTCATGCTGGCGTTTGCCCTCGATGGAGATCTGGACCAACTGGGCGCCAACGTCAACGTAGAGCGCCTGACCATCATGCCGGCCAATCCCAACGCCCTGCCGCCCGTGGCCGCCGTCATGGAAGACAACGACGCCTATCGCCTGCGCATCCAGGAAGCGCCGGACGGCCTGTCCGTGGCCGGCCCGAAAGCGTCCTACGAATTCCACGCGCGCAGCAGCGACGGCCGCGTCAAGGACGCAAGCGCCACCAGCCCCGCGCCGGCGCACGTCATCGTCACGGTACTGGCCAACAACGACACGGGCATCGCCGACGCCGCGCTGCTGGCCAGCGTGGCGCGCGCGCTCAACGCCGAGGACGTGCGCCCCCTGGGCGACCGCCTCACCGTGCAAGCCGCCCAGGTCATCGACTACCAGATCGAGGCCACCTTGTTTATCGGCGTCGGCCCGGAAGTGCCGATTCTGCTGGACGCCGCGCGCGCCGACGCCGTGCGAGTGTCGCAACCGCGCCGCCCGCTGGGGCATAGCATCTACCGGTCCGCCTGCAGCGCCGCCGTCCACGTCGAGGGCGTGCGCAAGGTCGTCTTGACCAGCCCGGCGGCGGACATCGAACTGAACGCCACCCAGGCCGCGCGCTGCACTGCCATCAAGCTCAATGTGGTGGTACTCGATGAATAGGACCGTTCCCACCCTGCCGCCCAACACCACGGCGCTGGAGCGCGCCATTGCCGTGGCCTGCGCCGAGCTGGTCAACGTGCCCGTGCCGCTGCGCGACCTGTGGAACGCCGACCGCTGCCCGGTCAACTTGCTGCCTTTTCTGGCCTGGGCCTGTTCTGTCGACCGCTGGGACGACAACTGGCCCGAGTCGATCAAACGCGGCGCCATCAAGGCGGCCTATTTCATCCACAAGCACAAGGGCACGATTGCCGCCGTGCGCCGCGTGGTGGAGTCACTGGGCTACCTGATCCGCATTACTGAATGGTGGCAGACCACGCCACCGGGCGTACCGGGCACTTTCCGCCTCGACGTGGGCGTGCTGGATACGGGCATCACGGACGACATGTTTCAGGAAATGGAACGCCTGATTGCCGACGCCAAGCCCGTCAGCCGTCACATGACGGGCCTGGCGATTTATCTGGAAAGTCGCGGCAGCATTTACGCGGGCGCTTGTGCGTACCACGGCGACGCCATGACCGTGTATCCCTGGATCGCGGAAACCATCGAAGTGCGCGGCAGGCTGTTGCAGGCCGGCGCATCCCATACCATCGACACCCTGACCATCTATCCATGAGCACATACTTTGCCATCCTGACCGAAGTGGGCGAGGCCAAGCTGGCCAACGCCATCGCCCTGGGTCAAACCCTGAAACTGAAAAGCCTGGCCGTGGGCGACGGCAACGGCAATCTGCCGATGCCTGTGCGCACGCAAAAGGCGCTGGTGCGCGAAGTGCGCCGCGCCGGCTTGAACCAACTGAGCATCGACCCGGCCAACGCCAGCCAAATCATCGTCGAACAAGTCTTGCCCGAGGACGTGGGCGGCTGGTGGATACGCGAAATCGGCATCTTCGACGAGGCCGGCGACCTGTGCGCGGTGGCCAACTGCCCGCCCAGCTACAAGCCCCTGATGGCCGAGGGCAGCGGGCGCACGCAAGTGGTGCGCATCGTGCTGATCGTCGCCAGCACGGCCGCCATCGAACTGAAAATCGATCCGTCCGTCATCCTGGCCACCCGTAAATATGTCGATGACCAAGACATTACCGTGCGCGCCTATAGCGATGCGCAACTGGCCAAGCACCTGGCCGCTCTTGACCCGCACCCGTTGCTGGCCCATCGCACCTATGTCGATCAGAAGGATGCCAGCATACGCGCCTACGTCGAGCAGCAGGGCAAAGATGTCGCTGCCTATGGTGATCTGCAACTGACCAGGCACTTGGCCGCCCTCGATGTGCATCCAACGCTGGCTAGATCCTCCTATGTCGACCAGCAGGACGCCAGCGTATGCAGCTATGGCGATCAGCAACTGGCCAATCATCAGGCTGCCACCGACCCGCACCCGCTCCTGGCCAAGGTCACTTACGTCGATCAGCAGGTTCGTGATGTCGTTGCCTACATCGACCGGCAAGACGCCAGCGCACACGCCTATGGCGACCAGCAACTGGCCAAGCACCTGGCTGCTGACGATCCCCATCCACTGTTGGCTAAGCGCAGCCATATGGATCAACAGGACAAGGCCGTCATAGACTACGCAGACGCGCAACTGGCCAAGCACGCAGCGGCTGCTGATCCGCATCCGCAATACAGCATGAAAGAGGTGGCGACGCCGCCAAAGTTTGACGCGTCGAACAAGCTGGCCAACACCGATTTTGTGCAGCGCGCACAAGGCAACATGGTGCGCTATTCCCACGTACTGGAGAGCCGCACGCTCACCGCCGAGGATATCGGCTGCGCCCTGTACTTCCCGTATGCGGGCAGGACTCTCACCATTCCCGACCCAGCATCGCTGGGCATTCCCCCCAATTCTGGAAAGTGCGTCCGGTTCTTCGGACTTTTCCATAGCGGCACCATCCTTGCCGCGCCCGGTGTCGTCATTGGATTTGATGTAGGCAGTGTGCCAAGCATCACGATCAAGCCGGGGCAATACCTGACTCTCATGGAGACCGGGCCCAACATCTGACAAGTCATCGAATCGACCGCCGAACTGTGGCGCAATGCGGACTTTGCATCCAGGCTGCTGCCCGACGGCGATCTGAAACTGCCGGGCGATTTCATCATGCAATGGGGTTCCGTTACGGCAGGGCCGGCAGGCACGCGCGTGGCTTTTCAGTTTGCCTTTCCGAAGCAGTGCCTGCGCGTCTTCCTCACCGTATCGAACGGAAACTACCCTGGCTATGTCAGCTCGGATTCTCCCACCATTACCGGGTTTAACGCCTATGCCGCCGCAGATGCCTCCGCCAACTTCCTCGCCATCGGGAAATAACATGACGACGCTCTACTCCAACAAGGCCCGTGGTTTCTTTCCGGCCGACATGCAAGCCGCGTATGAAGCGGCGGGCACCTGGCCGGCCGATGGCGTCGAAGTCACGCCCGAGGATGAAGCCAAGCTGCGCGCGGCGATTACCGCCGGTGCGACCATCCGTAAAAAATCCGGTGGCAAGTGGGACATCACCGCGCCCCCGCCGTTGCCTTTTGCTGTGCTGGCCGCCCCATACCTGGCCAGCGTGCGCCAGACGCGCGACGCCATCCTCAACCGCCTGGCCGGCATCGGCTTTGCCGCCATGGCCGATGGCGACGCCGGCAATGGCGAGCTGCATGCGTGGGTGGAGCTGGACCACCAGTGGCCGGGCATGTTCCGGGCCGTGCCGCTGGGCGCCATCGAGGAGGTCAAGAAAGCAGCCGCGCCTGTCGGGTGCCCAGCATGATGGCGGAACGCTTAATAACCGCCCTGACCGAGGAAGCGAATTACAAGCAATTCTGTCGGCTGCGCGACTATCGCAAGCCTGGCGCCGAAGTTCCGCTATACACGGAGGCAGAAGCGTTCTCCCTGGCCACGGACAAATGCAAGGCATGCAGCCCCGCCAAAACGAAAGCGGCATCCAATGAATAATCTTTTTGATAATTCTATCCAGTCCGAAACCCTGACTGCGGAAGAGCTGGAAACCATTTCAGGCTGCTGCCGGAAAGTGGATCAGATCAAATGGCTGCAGCAGAACGGCTGGACCTTCATCAAGAACCGCGCCGGCGCGCCCATCATTGGGCGCCTGTACGCCAGGTTGCGCTTGAGCGGCATCAATCCCGCCAGCCTGGTAAGCACGCCGGCCTGGGCGCCGGACCTGTCCAAAGTACGTTAATAGAAAGAAAACAATGCGACCTAAGAGCACTGGCTACAAACTTCCACCGCGCATGCTGCGCCGCGTACGCAAGCTGAAATCGGGCGAAACATGGACCGGCTACTACTACAACGGCCGGGACGACGCCGGGAACCGGAAGGAGTACCCGTTGGGCACGGATTTGGTCGAGGCCAAGCGCCTGTGGGCAGAATACGAGTGCAAGCCAGTCCCGACCGACGCCACGCTCATGGAGTACGTGTTTGCGCAATACGTCCGGGACATCCTGCCGGGCAAGGCGCCAAGCACGCAACGCGAGAACTCCAGCTCGTTGAGCCAGCTGCGCCCGGTCTTCGACAGCGCGCCCATCGACGCCATCACGCCACAGGACATTGCCCGCTACCGCGACGCGCGCAGCGCCAAGGTACGCGCCAACCGCGAAATCGCGTTGCTGTCGCATGTATTCAATATGGCAAGGGAATGGGGCTACACGAAGCGCGAGAACCCTTGCAGGGGCGTGCGCAAAAATAAAGAGGTGCCGCGCGACTTCTATGCCGACAAGGCCGTGTGGGATGCGGTACGGAACGCTGGCTGTGAAGAGCTGCAGGACGCCATGGACCTGAACTACCTGACCGGCCAGCGGCCTGCGGACGTGCTCAAGATGCGCGACGGCGATTTGAAGGATGGGGCCCTGCAGGTGCGGCAGGGCAAGAGCAACAAGCTGCTGCGCATCGTGCTCGAGCACGACGGCATCAAGTCCGAACTGGCGAAGGTCATCGAGCGCATCCACGCGCGCGCGCACCGGCCGCGCACCACTTTCATCGTCGCGCTGCCGAATGGTTACCAGGTAAAGAAGTGGCATTTGCGCCTGCGCTTCGATAGCGCCCGGAAGGCAGCAGCGGAACTGGCGCTAAAGGCTGGAGACGAAGAGCTTGCCAGCCGTATCAAGGCCTTCCAGTTCCGCGATATCCGGGCGCGCTCAGCCAGTGACATTGCCGACCTGGGCGCCGCCAGTTCCCTGCTGGGACATAGTGAAAAAGTTATAACTGAAAAGGTCTATCGGCGAATTGGTCAAGCAGTTAAACCAACTCGATAAAAAAATTCCCAAACGGACGATTTAGAATTTAATAATTGAAGACAGAAAAGGAATCAAAAAAAACACCACTAATAATGGAATTACTATCCACAAAATATAGTTAAATGGAATATTTCGTAGAACACGATAAGCAAATTTCGGAGGTTCACGCTTAAAAGTTGAAGGCACAATCTGACCATAAGCCAGAAGAGGCTTCCAATAATTGCTTACGTGTTCTGCCTTCATGAAGTCGCTATGCGCATAGTCAAAATGCCGATCAGTTACAGATGGGTGTTTGAAACCAAAGGTTCCACTCTCGCCATAGCCCCAACTTGCCTTACTCGCAAGAATAGGAAAAACATCACGAGAACCAGCATCATTCACAATCTGCCCATAAATTCTTGTTTTTATTTTATCCCAGCGATAATCAGTGTCTAAGACTGCACCGCACAGCTGAATTCTATAAAATTTAAAATCAGTCTCTTCTTCAAGAAACTTGGTGAGAATATAGGTTCCAAAGCTATGCGCGATTACTGAAATATCTGCATCTGGATACTCATTCCTTAGCGACCGAAGCTTGCGACTAACAAGCTTGACCGGAACAGACCTAAAATAGAGAGGAAATATAAACTTAAAAACACGAAATTTCCTATAACCAATTGGAATAGCTTTAATGCCGCATTCAGCGTCTAATTGATTAGTCAACTCCTGCTGCCACTCGGCATGGGTATTGATGCCATGAATCATCGCGACAATATGCTGTTTTGGCTGAACATGGGGCACTAGTTGCCCCATGAAAAACCACGTTTCTGCGATCTCACGTTCCCTAACATCATGGATGGCGCATAATTCCGCTTTTATCTCATGTAGGCTTTTAGAGCTGCCTTTTGCAGTAAATCGTTCAATCATTTAGTGCAAGGGAAAGTATTAACCTTATATATAAGGCGAATTTGTTCTAAAGAAACTTCAACCTCGTACCCAAGGCGAGAATCGTATATCACGGGAGGAATATCCGATACTGATGCAAAATCACCAATTCCACCTTTAGCTATAGATTCAACACGTACACTCTTTTCGACAACACCTAATTCGGCTGCGCGCGCCATCATCCTTACGAGTACGCGTAAACTTGATGGACGAACCAAATCGTACATTCGTTGCGAAGTAACTTCACGAACGCCTGCCTCGGAAGACTCCGAATCGCATACGATATCCCCGAGGCGACTTATTGCATCTACCTCTTCAGGAAACTCATTTATTAAAAAATTTAATCTGGTTGAGGACATATTCGTAATCCCCCTGACTGCAATTTGCAGGCAAAGCAAATTCATTAGCTTCACCATTAAATAAAACATGGATATTTGAGGTCAATTGTGCCGACTTATTAAACCATAGATTAGCATCAGAACAATAAGCATGTTTATCCTGGTTCATCAAATGATCGATAGATTCACCTATTGCTTTATCGTTCGATAAATCGCTCTTATCTGAACCGGCAACGGCACGTAAAACGTTGCCTGCTTTATCGGTCACTGATGCATCAGTATAACTTATCAACGCCCCAATGCTCGCACGCTTAGCCCACAGAGTATCTTTGGCCTTAGTTAATGAGACTTCCGAAAAATCGAACAACGATATGAAATTTTGAATTTGTCGAAAAAACCGGAGTACGTCTCCCTCATACTTTGATGAGTTTGCATGCGCAGCAATCCTTACCTCAAGGGCACCGTTACGATGCAATCTTGCCAAGTTGACGGCGCGCTGCACTTGATTAGTGTACACCCTATGAAAATTGTCACCTATGATCTCGTCACGCAGGAAGCGTCGGTGAGTACGCACCTCAACTTCCTTGATAATTAAGGCAGTATCGACATTAGCCGTTTCCCACCGAACATCAACAATGGTTGGGGACTCTGGTTTGACCAAGATATCCGGCTCGGTTAAAAGGTGCGCCAATTTCGCATGCTTTAGGGCAGCATTCACGCGGCCACGGTCGATCATGGCAACTGCGCGGGCAGGGTCACAAAAATAGAGAAACACGTGTTGCTTGCCGCACTCTTCCGCCGATGTAAGTAAGGCAATAAGATCAGCGTTAACAATTTCACCACCATCTATGGCAGGCAATAATCGCTTTTCCCTTAAGTCATCCCAGCTTCCTGCGGAATGACGCAGCCCCTTGGACTTTAAAAATTCGCGGACGACGTCCAGGCTAGTTGCTTGTTCAAGCAACTCAATGATGTGTAGTGTTTTTTGACGTTCTGCCAGCATCGTGTCTCTATTTCCGTTAATCAAATGACATAAAATTCACCTGAGGTGCATAAAATGAAGTAAGGCGTGGAAATTCCAACTATCACGCTATTGCATTATTTTACTTGATGACGTGGCAAATAGTTGCCAATTTGAAAAAAAACTGACCGAGTTGCGGAAACGCTTCCGCAACTCGGGCTCTTAACCCACATGTCTTGCCCTAAGGAACAAAAATTATCGACAAAAAAAAGCCCTTGAAAATCAAGGGCTTATCTTATTTTTCTGGCGGAAGCGGTGAGATTCGAACTCACGAACAGTGTAACCCGTCGCTAGTTTTCAAGACTAGTGCCTTCAACCACTCGGCCACGCTTCCTGGTGGCAGCATTATACATAAAGGTCAGAGGCTTACCAATGCCTAGTACTGTCGTGGTCTTATTTTCCCCGGCGGCAAGGGCCGGGGGCGATACCTGCGCAGACGCCGAGGCAGAAGACCTACAGGCCCCAGTTTTCCCGCAGCGCTCTTTCAAACTCCACCGCCGGCAGCGGGCGCGAGAACAAATAGCCTTGCACTTCGTCACAGCCTGAACTCTTCAGGAAGGCCAGCTGCTCCGCCGTTTCCACGCCTTCCGCGATCACTTTATGGTGCAGCTGCTGGGCAATGCTGATGATGGTGCTGGCGATGGCGCAGTCGCTGGCGTCTGTCGGGATGCCGGTGGTGAACGAGCGGTCGATCTTGAGCGTGTCGATGGGGAAACGCTTGAGGTAGGACAAGCTTGAGTAGCCGGTGCCGAAATCGTCCAGCGACAGGGCCACGCCCAGCGCCGTGATGCGGTCCATGATGCCGATCACGCGCTCGATGTTGTGCATCAGCGTGCTTTCCGTGATTTCCAGCTCCAGCCAGGCCGCTTCGAGACCGTAGCGGGCCAGAGTGGCCGCCACCCTGGCGGGCAGGGCCGAGGTGAATTCGCGCGCGGAAACGTTGACGGCCAGACGGATGGGAGGCAGGCCGGCCAGTTTCCACGCCTGCGCCTGGGCGCAAGCCGCTTCCAGGACCCATTCGCCCACCTGCACCACCAGGCCCGTCGATTCGGCCAGGGGAATAAACTCGGCGGGCGGGATCATGCCGTGCTGCGGGTGGAGCCAGCGCACCAGGGCCTCTGCACCGATGATGCGGCCGCTGCCCAAGGCGTATTTCGGCTGGTAGTGCAGCAGCAATTGCTGTTCCGATAATGCCTGGCGCAAGCCTGTCTCCAGGCGCATGCGTGCCTGCATGCCCACGTTCATGTCCTGACTGTAAAAGGCCACGCTTTCCGCTTCACCGCCGCTGTCCTGCTTGGCGCGGTACATGGCGATGTCGGCCAAGCGCAGCAGGGTTTCCGCGTCCTGCCCGTCTTGCGGATACACACTGATGCCGATGCTGGCGCCCACGCGCAAGTCGTGGCCTTCGATCAGGAACGGTTGCACCAGGGAAGCGAGCAACTTTTGCGCCACCATGCTGGCCTCGAAATGCTGGCCGATGTCGAACAGGCCAACGGCGAACTCGTCGCCACCCAGGCGCGCCACCAGGTCCTGGTCGCGCAATACCTTGCGGAAACGCAGCGAAACTTGCCGCAGCAATTCGTCGCCGATGCGCCGGCCCAGGGTGTCGTTGATCAGCTTAAAACGGTTCAGGTCGATGAACAGCACGCAACCGAGCATCTTGCTGCGCTGCGCCACGCTCAGGGCCTGGTCCACCAGCTTGGCCAGCAAGGTGCGGTTGGGCAGGCTGGTCAGCGGGTCGTAATACGCCAGGTGGTGCAGGCGCTCTTCGGCCAGCTTGCGTTCCGTGATGTCCGTCAGGTAGGCGATGAGTCCGATGGGCTTGTCGTCCATGTCCTGCAGCGGCGACAAGGACAGGCTGGCCCAGAAGATTTCGCCTGATTTCTTTCGGCGGCGCACCTCCATCAGGCGCCCTCCCTGCTCCAGGAAGGCGTCGTGGAAACCGGTGTCTTCATCGTCGTACAGGAACAAAATGTTGCGCCCCACGGCTTCCACCGAGGTATAGCCAAACAGGCGCTCGGCGCCCTTGTTCCAGCTGGTGATGTAGCCGGTCAAGTCCATCGTCAGCACGGATTCGTGCAATTGGTCGAGGATTTGCGTCTGCTGCGCCAGCAAGGCTTCAACTTGCGCAAAAGCATGGGTCGAACGTTGCGCCAGCGAATGCACCTGCAGCACACCGGCCGTCAGCGATGCCAGGCTGGCCAGGTGGCGGCGGTCGGCCTCGTTGTACAGGCTGCGTCCGGCCACGCTGTAATGGCCGAAGCAGTGGCCGTCGAAACTGATTTCCTGCAGCAAGGCAGACGTATCGCGCGGGAAAAGTGCGGGCGCTGCAGCGGCGTCCATGCTGGCCGCAGGCAGGAACTGGCCATGCGGGCTGGCCATCACGGCGCTGGCGATACGGCCCAGTTCGGCCACCAGCGCGGGGCCACGCAAACGCACGACGGCATCGCACAGGGCGGCGCTGTCACCAAGGTAATCCGACACCGGCAGCAAGGTCATGTTACAGGTTCCGGCTGACCTGGATGGCCCATTGGTAGGCCTGTAGCAGGCTGCGCCAATAGGTTTCTCCATCGATGCCGGCACGGCGCAAGCCTTCGGGCGGCGGCGTGGCGCTTTCGACCAGCGCCAGCAAGGTGCCCAGTTCGCCATTGCGCTCCAGCAAGGCGGCGCTGACTTCGGGGGCAAGGTTCAGGGTGGCGATGATGTCCGGCATGGGCATGCCCAGCAGGACGTCGAGCAGGGAAAACACGCCCGCCATGAAGGCCAGGTCTTGCGCGTCGCGGTCGCCGCCGCGCAGTTGGCACAGCGCTTCCATCTGCGCCGCGCGCACGGCCGCCAGCGGCAGCAGCGCGTGGATCTTGCCATCGTCTTGCTGGCGCGCATACAGCAGCAGTTGCAGCCAGCGCTGCAGCTGGCGCCGGCCCAGCAGCGTGATGGCCTGGCTGAAGCTGGTAATCGGCGCCGTGAAACCGAAGGCGGCTGAGTTGACCAGTTTCAATAAATGATAGCTGAGCGATGGGTCTTGCTTGAGCGGCACTTCCAGCTCGTGCGCGTCGGCATCGCGGGCCAGCAGGCCCAGCAGCGCCAGCAGCCGGCGCCGCGAGGTGGCGTCTTCCGGTTCGCTTTGCTGGCGCGCATGGTGCAGGGCGTAATCACCGGCAAACCAGCTCGCACCCAGCGCTTGCGAGGCAGCAAACTGCTCGGCGTCGACGATGTTGTAAGCCAGGTGCGGCCCCGGCAACGGCAGCAGCTGATGCAGGCCCGGGCGTGCGCCCGCCGCGTCAAAACTCAGCGCGCGCGCCTCGACCTGCGCCGCCACCACGGGACCGGCATCGGCGCCATCGAGCAGGATGCGATAGCCGGCGTCGCGCCATTGCTGGCATTTTTTCTGGATCTGCTTGTCGCCGGCAAGCTGGGCCGGCAAACGGAAAATGGTGCGTTGCGGCGCCAGTTGCGCCAGCACGGCCTCGTCCACGCCATGCGGATCGGCCAGGGGAATGATGCAGTCGAGCGGCGCCAGGAAGGCATACGCATCGGCGGCGGCCAGCACCGCCAGCAGCGGCGCCGTCGAGGCCTGCGGTATATGCAAGGTGACAGCGACCCACTCGTTATGAGCATTGGCCACTGCTTGTAATCCCACCAACGGAAACAGGTTTGATTCAGACGCTGACATCGGTATCTCAGTGTGGGTAGGGCGCCATAGTAAATAAACTGACCAGCATTGGCAACCCTGGCCCGACAGGGATGCCCTCGACAGCGAGAATCATTCTATCCGAATCTCACCAGTGAAACAGTTTAATTTTGGCAATAAATGTTCAAAAAAAACATTCCGCCGGGAGACCCGCCTGTCATGCGGGTTTGCAAAAACCCGCCGTGACGCCAGCGCCGTTCAGGCGCCGCCGCCATGCGCATGCTCGACCGCATATTTGATCAATTCGGCCTGCCCTTCGATGCCCAGCTTGCGCTTGATGTTCAGGCGGTGCGTCTCCACCGTGCGCACGCTCAGGTCTAGGTCGCGGGCGATCTGCTTGTTCGACTGGCCCGCCGCGATGTGCTGCAGCACTTGCTGCTCGCGCGTGGTGAGGAAGGAATCGTGCACTTGCGGGCGTGACAATTGCCGCGCCAGGGCCGCACTGTAATAAATGCCGCCGGACATCACCGTCTCGATGGCGAAGACGATATCTTTCCCTGGAGCATCTTTGAGCACATAGCCGCGCGCGCCGGCGGCGATGGCTTGCGACACATATTCGAGCTTGTCGTGCATGGACAGGATCAGCACGGCAATCTGCGGAAACGCCTGCTTGAACAGCGCCGTCGCTTCGATGCCGTTGATGCCGCGCATATTAATATCCATCAACACGAGGTCCACCTGGTGGAGGCGCGCCTGGGCCAGCGCCTCGTCGGCGCCGCCCGCCTCGGCCACCACGTCGAAATGCACCACCGCCTCCAGGCGCGCGCGCAAGCCGTCGCGCACGAGGGGATGGTCGTCCACCAGCAGGATGTTGATCGTCTCGGTCATGTATATCTATCAGTGTGTGGGTGGAAGGGCGAGCCGCGCCAGCACCAGGGTGCCGGCCGGGGACGATGTGATGTGCAGGCTGCCGCCGATGGCTTCCATGCGTTCCGTCATGTTGCGCAGGCCGATGCCGCGCTGCGGATGCAGGGCGATGCCGTCGAAGTCGAAGCCGCCGCCATTATCCTGGATACGCAATTCCACGGCCTTGCCCGCCTCGCGCAGGCTCACTTCCACGCCGCTGGCGTGGGCATGGCGCTCGCAATTGGTCAGCGCTTCCTGGGCGATGCGGAACAACACGGTATTGACCATGTCGGGCAAGCCCTCGCCCGCCGCTACCGGACTGGCCGTGAAACTGGCTTGCGCGCTGCTGCTGTCATTGAATTCGTGCACCAGGTGGTCGAGCGCCGCGGCCAGGCCCAGGTCGTCTAGGATGGCCGGGCGCAGATTGTGCGAAATGCGCCGCACTTCGCCCAGCACCTTGTTCAGCTGCTCGGCGGCCCGCTCGAACGTGGCGGGCGCCTTGTCTTTCTGCTCGGCATTGCCGGCCAGGCGCGCGATACCCGCCTCGATCTGCAGCTTGATGGAGACCAGCCACTGGCTGATGCCGTCATGCAAGTCGCGCGACAGCCGCGCCCGCTCTTCCTCCTGCGACTCGACCACCCGTTGCGCCAGCACTTTCAGCTTGGCGTCGGCCACGCGCAATTCGCGCAAGTTCAGCGCCAGGCCACTGGCGGCCACCAGCAGGGAGCCGAGGATGGCGATGGCGGCGATCAGTTCCATGGTCGAGCGGATATTGCGCGACTGCTGGGCGTCGACCTTGGCCAACGCCTGGTCCACGTCATCCATGTAGATGCCGGTGCCCATCATCCAGCCCCATTCCGGCATCAATATCACATAGCCGAGCTTGGGCGCCGACTTGTTCGTCGAGGGCTTGATCCAGTTGTAGCGCTCGAAGCCGCCGCCGCTCTTCGCCCGCTGCATCAGGCGCTGGATGGTCAGATTGCCGTCCGCGTCGCGCAACTCCCACAGATTTTGCCCCACCAATTCGGGCTGGCGCGGATGCATCAGCGACTTGCCCTGCAAATCATAGATGAAGAAATAGCCGTCGTCGCCATAGCTGAGGGCCGACAGGATGCGCTTGGCTTCCTCTTGCGTGGCGGCATCCTTGCGCCCAGAACCATACAGCGAGGCGATGGAATGGCTGGCCAGGGTCACGTAATGCTTGAGTTCGGCTTCCTTGCTGGCCAGATACGCCTGCTGGATGGTGGCGCGCTGCTGCTCAGCCAGGGTAATGGCCTGGTGCCGCACGGCAAACGCGATGGCGCACAGGGCAAGAATGAGCGGCGTGATGGCCAGGAAGATGACTTTCTGTCTGAGTTTCATGGCCTTGCGCGCTCCGGCGGCGTCGATGCTGGTGGGAATGCGTGATTTTACGTCGCAGCGCCGCGCTAGCCCTGCGTAGTAATACTGAGCGGTACTGCGTAGTCGTGCGCTTGCGGCAATTATACGATTCCTGAATACTTGCCATAAGCTGCAAATACACCAAAAGTAACATCAAACTGGCGACGACCAGGACCCGCAGCACACATCATCGCACGGCATAGCGCCCGTCAATCTCTGGAGGAAGCATGAACCGCATTTTCAAACAGCTCGGCTGGGCAGCGCTTGCGCTGGCCGGCGCCGGGTCCCTGGGCGTCGTCGCCCTGCAACGTGGCGAACCGATCAGCGCGATCTGGATCGTCATCGCCGCCGTCTGCGTCTACCTGATCGCCTACCGTTTCTACAGCCTGTTCATCGCCGACAAGGTGCTGGGCTTGGACGCGCGCCGCATGACGCCCGCCTTCAAGCACAACGATGGCCTGGATCACGTGCCGACGAATAAATATGTGCTGTTCGGCCACCATTTCGCGGCGATCGCCGGCGCCGGTCCACTGGTCGGCCCCGTGCTGGCCGCGCAGATGGGCTATTTGCCCGGCATGCTGTGGATTTTGGCGGGCGTGGTGTTTGCGGGCGCCGTGCAGGATTTCATCGTGCTGTTCATTTCCATGCGCCGCGACGGCCGCTCGCTGGGCGACCTGATCAAGGCTGAACTGGGCGAAATTCCCGGCATGATTGCGCTCTTGGGCTGCTTCATGATCATGGTCATTATTTTGGCCGTGCTGGCATTGATCGTCGTCAAGGCGCTGACCGGTTCCCCATGGGGCAGCTTCACCGTGATGGCGACCATCCCCATCGCCCTGTTCATGGGCGTGTACTCGCGCTTCATCCGCGTGGGCCGCATCGGCGAAATTTCCATCATCGGCTTCGTGCTGCTGATGCTGGCCATCATTGGCGGCCAGTACGTGCAGGAATCCGCCGTGCTGGGCCCGATGTTCACCTTCACGGGCACGGAACTGACGTGGATGCTGATCGGCTACGGCTTCATCGCTTCCGTGCTGCCCGTATGGCTGCTGCTGGCGCCGCGCGACTACCTGTCCACTTTCCTGAAAATCGGCACGATTCTGGGCCTGGCCATCGGCATCATCGTCGTCGCGCCTTACCTGAAAATGCCGGCCATGACCAAGTTCATCGACGGCTCCGGCCCCGTCTGGTCGGGCAATCTGTTCCCCTTCCTGTTCATTACCATCGCCTGCGGCGCCGTTTCCGGCTTCCACGCGCTGATTTCCTCGGGCACCACGCCGAAGATGATTGAAAACGAAAGCCACGCCCGCTTCATCGGCTATGGCGCCATGCTGATGGAATCGTTTGTTGCCATCATGGCCCTGGTAGCCGCCTCGACCATCGAGCCAGGCATCTACTTCGCCATGAACAGCCCGGCAGCCCTGATCGGCACCACGGCCGAGTCGGCCGCACAGGCGATTTCGCAATGGGGTTTCTACGTGACGCCGGAAATGCTGACGCAAACGGCCAAGGATGTTGGCGAGCACAGCATCATCTCGCGCGCGGGCGGCGCACCGACCCTGGCGGTGGGCATGGCACAGATCTTGTCCGGCGCCATCGGCGGCAAGGTCATGATGGCCTTCTGGTACCACTTTGCCATCTTGTTCGAAGCGCTGTTCATCCTGACGGCCGTCGACGCGGGCACACGTGCGGGCCGCTTCATGCTGCAAGACTTGCTGGGCAGCTTCGTGCCTAGCCTGAAACAGACGGAAAACGTCATCGCCAACCTGCTGGCCACGGGCCTGTGCGTGGCGGCCTGGGGTTACTTCCTGTACCAGGGCGTGGTCGATCCATTGGGCGGCATCAACACCCTGTGGCCGCTTTTCGGCATCGCCAACCAGATGCTGGCGGCGATTGCCCTGATCCTCGGCACTTGCGTGCTGTTCAAGATGAAAAAGGGCCGGTACGCGTGGGTCACCATCACGCCGACCATCTGGCTGCTGCTGTGCACCCTGACGGCGGGCTGGCAAAAGATTTTCGACGCCAATCCGCGCGTGGGTTTCCTCGCGCATGCGAAGAAATACTCGGCGGCACTCGATGAAGGCACCCTGCTGGCGCCGGCCAAGTCGGTGGCGCAGATGCAGCAGATCATCTTCAACGACTACCTGGACGCCGGCCTGGCCGCCTTCTTCGTCATCGTCGTGATCAGCGTGCTGTTCTTCGGCATCCGCACCATCATGAAGGCGCGCGCCGACAGCCAGCCTAGCACCAGAGAAACACCGTTCCAGGCCATGCCCACGGTGCAATGATGCTAGACGAAATCATCAAGGCTGGACGGTATCTGGGGCAAAGCATGCGGCTCATGTGCGGCTTGCCCGAGTACGACACCTATGTGGCGCACCGGGAATTAACCCATCCCGGCGAGCCGATGATGACGTATGAAGAGTTCTTCCGCGAACGGCAGGAAGCCCGTTATGGCGGAGCCGGCAAACGCGGCGGCTGTTGCTAGGTGGACACCGGACAAAACCTGCTGCGCGTCGGTATAGGCGGCCTGCGATGCTCACCGCCTCGGCGGCCCCGTACAAAGTACGGTTGCGCTTCTTAGCCACCTCTCCCTTCCGCTCGCGACGGTTTTGTCCGGTGTCGTAACTCAGTAAAGGGCAGTCTTGGGCGGTCTTGCGGGACCGCCCTATTTGTTTCATCTCGTATAAGTTCCCCTCCCCTCTCTTCCCTTAGACCCACATCAATATCTGGGTGTGTCTTCGCGTCTATATTTTTCCAATAGGCATTAAAAAAACAGTCAATGGATAGCCCGGAGAAGCGCCGCCATCATGTTCAATTTCCAACGCTCCAGCATCAGCCAGAAGTTGACCATGATTTCGGTGCTGTCGTCAGGCTGCGCGCTGCTGCTGGTGTTCGTGGCGTTTGCGCTGACGTCCGTGCTCAGCCACAAGAACGATGAAGGCAAGCAATTGCTGTCGCTGGCGGGCGTAATCGGTGCGGCCAGCGCGGTGCCTTTGCTGGCGGGCAAGCCTGCCCAGGCGCAGGCGCAACAGGTGCTGGCGTCACTGGCCGCGCGCGACGAGATTGCCCAGGCGGCCCTGTTTGACCGGGGCGGGCGCCTGTTCGCCCTGTACCGCGCGCCGCAGCACGCCGAGGGACTGGCTACGCCGGAAGACATGGACCCGGCCCTGCTGGCCGACATGGCCGTGCAGCCCGTCACGCAAGGCGCGGGCACGACCCTGGCGCCCGCCATGCGTTTGTACCATCCCGTGTACCGGCCAGGCGAGGCGCAACAGATCATCGGCGCCGTGCTGATCGAGGCCGACCTGAACCACATGTGGCGCGACATCGGCCGCCACGTGGGCGCCATCGGCGGCGCCACCGTGCTGTCCTTCCTGGTGGCCGTGTTTCTGGCGCGGCGCTTCAAGAGCGTGATTGCCGAACCGATCACCAAGCTGATTGATACAGCGCAAAAAGTGTCGAGCAGCCAGACCTACAGCCACCGCATCGCGCACCAGCGCAGCGACGAGCTGGGCGTGCTGATCGACAGTTTCAACGACATGCTGGCGCAGATCGACAGCCGCGACAGCACCCTGGCCAATTACCGCGACCAGCTCGAACGCCAGGTGGGCGTGCGCACGGCGCAGCTGGAAAAGGCCAAGGACGCGGCCGAGGCGGCCAGCCAGGCGAAGAGCGCGTTCCTCGCCACCATGAGCCATGAAATCCGCACGCCCATGAATGGCGTGCTGGGCATGACGGAACTGCTGCTGGCCAGCCCTTTGAGCCCGCAGCAGCGCCACTACACGAGCATGGTGCAGCGCTCGGGACAGAATTTGCTGGTAATCATCAACGACATCCTCGACTTTTCCAAGATCGAGGCGGGCAAGCTGAGCGTGGAATACATCCGCTTCAATTTCCGCGAATTGCTCGACGATATAGAACACGTATTCGCGCCGCAGGCGGAAGCGAAAAATATCAGCCTGGAATTCGATATCGCCCACGACATTCCCATCGCCATCTGCGGCGACCCGAACCGTTTGCGCCAGATCATCGTCAATCTGCTGGGCAATGCCATCAAGTTCACGGAAACGGGCCAGGTCACCGTCAAAGTGGCAGTGTGCAGCGAAGACGCGCCCAGCGTGGGCTTGCGCTTCGAGGTGCACGATACGGGCATCGGCGTCTCCAGCGAGGCGCAGACGCGCATCTTCGAATCGTTCTCGCAGGCGGATGGCTCGACCACGCGCAAGCACGGCGGCACGGGCCTGGGACTGACGATCTCGAAACAGCTGGTAGGGCTGATGGGCGGCACTATCGGCGTTGATAATGCTTTAACGCAAGGATCGATCTTCTGGTTCGAAGTAAATTTCGATAAGCGGCGCGTCGACAGCGACGACCCGTCCTTCAACCTGAAAACCACGCGAGGGTTACGCGCCTTGATCGTCGACCACACACCTGCCACGCGCGCCGTGCTGGAACGGCAACTGGCCAGCTGGCACATCGTCAGCGACAGCGCCGGCACGGCCAGCGACTGCCTGGGCAAGCTGCGCGCAGCCGCGCAGGCGGGCACGCCGTATGCAGTGGCCCTGCTCGACATGGAATTGCCGCGCACCAGCGGCCTGGCCCTGGCCGCCACCATCAAGAGCGACCCGCTGCTGGCCGACCTCAAGCTTCTGCTGCTGAGCACGGAGCAGGCGGCGGCCGACCCCGTGCAGCGGCGCGAGGCGGGCGTGGCCTTCCAGCTGATCAAGCCGGCGCGCGAATGCGACCTGTTCGACTGCATCGTCACGCCGCCGCGCGCCAGCGAGGGCATGCGCATCCATCCGCCGCACGCGGCGCGGCAGGTGGGCCGGCGCCAGCGCCGCCGCGTGCTGCTGGCCGAGGACAATCGCGTCAACGTGGAAGTGGCGCTGGCCATGCTCGACAGCCTGGGCCTGGATGTGGTGTGTGCGGGCAACGGCGAAGAAGCCTTGCAGGCGGCGCAGGCCGAGGATTTCGATCTGATACTGATGGATTGCCAGATGCCCGTGATGGATGGCTTTGCCGCCACGGCGGAAATCCGCCGCCATGAACAGCAGTGCGGCCACGCGCGCGTGCTGCCCATCGTCGCCATCACGGCCAATGCGCTGCAGGGCGACCGCGAAGCATGCCTGGCGGCCGGCATGGACGATTACCTGAGCAAACCGTTCACGCAGCAAGACCTGGGCCACACGATCGCGCGCTGGATCACCCTGCCGCGCGCGGCCACCGTGCACCACAGCGAGGCGCCGCAGCCGCAAACGCCGCAAGCGCCTGTGGAAATGCCGCCCGAGGTGCAGCTGCCCGTGCCTACCGTCCCGCCCGCCGGCCTGCCGCTGAACCGGCAGGCGCTGGAAAACATCCGCGCCCTGTCGCGCGCCGATGGCGATGCGCTGCTGGAACGCGTCATCCTCGCTTTTACCGGCGAGACGCCACGCCAATTGAGCGCCATGCGCGCAGCGATTGCCGGCGCGGATGCGGAAGCGCTGCGCAAGGTGGCGCACAGCCTCAAGTCGGGCAGCGCCAACGTGGGCGCCGATGGCCTGGCGCAGCTGTGCAAGGAAATGGAAAAACTGGGCCGCGCCGGCAGTACCGAGGGCGCCGCCATCCTGCTGCAGCAGATGCAGCAAGCCTTCCTGGCCGTACGCGAATCGCTGAGCGCCATCCTCGTGAAGGAACACTGACATGACAGCGCCCCTCCCTCCCCCACGCGGCCTGGTGCTGGTCGCCGACGACGATCCCGTGATGCGCCTGCTGATGCGGCAAATGCTCACGCAGGTGGGCCTGGACGTGATCGAGGCCGAGGATGGCGTGCAGGCGCTGGCCAGCTACAAGCACAGCGGGCCGGACCTGGTCATGCTCGACGTCGACATGCCGGCCCTGGACGGCTTTGCCGTGTGCCGCGAAATCCGCCGCCAGGAAGTGGGCGGCACCGTACCCATCATCATGGTCACGGGCGACGACGAGCTGGAAGCGGTCACGCGTGCCTACGAGGTGGGCGCCACGGATTTCATTTCCAAGCCCATCAACTGGCCCATCCTGGGTCATCGCGCGCTGTACGTGTTGCGCGCCAGCGACGCCATCGCCCGCCTGCGCATCGCCGACGCGCACAACCGCGCCGTGCTGGCCGCCATCCCCGACACCTTCTTTCGTCTGAACCGCGAGGGCTTTTATCTCGACTATGAACAGGGGCACGACGCCAGCGCGGGCTTTTCCATCAGCGACTGCGTGGGCAGCCATATCGGCGACGTGCTACCGCCCGAAATCGCCGCGCGCCTGCTGGACAAGGCGCACGCCGTGCTGGCCACGCAGCACATCGGCTCGGTCGACTACACGCTCACGCACGAAAACAGCACGCGCCATTTCGAAGCGCGCCTGGTGGCAACGGGGGCCGACGAGGTGCTGGGCCTGGTGCGCGACATCAGCGAGCGCAAGCGCACGGAAGAGCAGATCCGCCGCCTCGCCTATTGCGACAGCCTGACGGGCATCCCCAACCGGCAAGCCTTCCTGGAAACGCTGGAACGCGAACTGGTGCGCTCGAAAGAGCACGACAAGAAATTCGCCGTGCTGTTCATGGACCTCGATGCCTTCAAGCGCATCAACGACACCCTGGGCCACGACGTGGGCGACCATTTGCTCAAGGTGGTGTCCGGACGCCTGCGCGAAACCATCCGCCCCAGCGACCTGGTTCTGCGCGCCGAACACGAGTTTGAGGCCAGCTCCGGCGGCAGCAATCTGGCGCGCCTGGGCGGAGACGAATTCACAATATTGATTCCCGACCTGGAGCGGGTGGAAGATGCGCTCAACGTGGCGCACAGGGTCAAGGAAGCCATGCGGCGCCCCTTCATGATCGAGGGGCACGAGATTTTCGTCACGGCCAGCATCGGCATTTCGCTGTATCCGGAAGATGGAGAGGATTGCAATTCGCTGTTGAAATATGCGGACACGGCCATGTACCACGCAAAGAACTGCGGCAAGAACAACGCCAAGCTCTACAGTTCATCGCTGACGATGGAAATCATGAGCCACGTGAAAATGGAAGTGGGGCTGCGCAAGGCCTTGCAAAACAACGAACTGTACCTGCTGTACCAGCCGCAGATCGACGTGCCCAGCACGCAGATCGTGGGCGTGGAAGCGCTGGTCCGGTGGCGCCATCCCGAACGGGGCATCATTTCGCCCACGGAATTCATCCCGCTGGCCGAAGAGACGGGGCTGATCGTGCCCATCGGCGAATGGGTGCTGCGCACGGCCTGCAACCAGGCCAAGGCGTGGCAAAGCGATGGCGGGCGTGCCATCCGCATGGCCGTGAACCTGTCGGCCAAGCAATTCAAGGATGAAAACCTGATGCAGATCGTGCTCTCGGTGCTGGCCGACACGGGCCTCGATGCGCGCCTGCTGGAACTGGAATTGACGGAAGGAACGTTGATGGACGATGCGCGCGCCACCATGGTGACCCTGGAGCAATTGCGCGGCATCGGCGTGTACCTGTCGATCGATGACTTCGGCACGGGCTACTCGTCGATGAATTACCTGAAACGCTTCGACGTGCGGGCCTTAAAAATCGACAAGAGTTTTATCGCCGGCTTGCCGCAAGATACGGAAAACGCGGCCATCACGCGCGCCATCATTGCCATGGCGCATGGCTTGAAGATGGTGGTGGTGGCCGAGGGCGTGGAGACGGACGAGCAGTTGCTGATGCTGGAAGAATACGGCTGCGACATGGCGCAAGGCTATTTCCTGGGCCACCCGTCGCCGCACGACACGATCACGGCCATGCTGGCCAGGCAAGCCGACCAACTGGCCAGCCTGGAAACTAGAGCACTTCGAAGGCAAGGATTTGCGTGACTTGCTGCGCGTTGAAATTGTCGTCGGAAATCATCACCAGGCTGCGGCGGCCGTTTTCCAGGCGCGGGCCCCAGCTGATGCCTTCGATATTATCGACTCTTTCAAGACCGATCTTTTCCAGGTCCAGCAGCAATCGCTTGCGCGCCGGCATATAGGCCGCGCCCGCCAGGGCCGCGATGGACTGGATATCGGTGGCGCCCTCCGTCTCCATCGCATAGATGCGCACGTGGTTCGTATACACGCCATCGGCGTGTTCCACGCCGGCCCGCTCCACCACCAGCAACTGGTGGTCATTCACGGCGAGGATTTCCGACACGCCATTGTCCGCTTCGCGTCCCGGCGCGGGCCGCGACGCCACCGGCTCAATCGGATAAGCATACTGGCGCAGCACCTTGCCCGCGCGGTCCAGGCGCGTGATGCGCACCACGGAGCCGTGATCGGGCGTGGCCAGCGGGCCATCCTGGTACAGGGCCGCTTCCATGCCCAGCCACAAGCTCTTGCCATCCGAGGAAAACGACAGCGCTTCAAAACTCATGTTGTTGCGCGAACCGATTTCTTCCTTCGAGACATTGAACATGGCGGGCGTGGGCAAGGTGGCCAGATACTTGCCATCGTGGTCTGCGTGGCGCACGAAGGGGTGCAAGCCCACCTTGCGGTTGCCTTCGCTGCCGTACCACAGGCTGCCGTCCTGCGGGTCGACGCGGATGGTTTCGATGTCGGGCACCTGGTCGCCACTTTCCAGCTTGGCATGTGCCAGGTTCGGATAGCGGCTGCCGTCGGGCTGCGTGAAGAAATGCACGCTGCTCAGGGTCACGCCCGTAAACGCCTTGCTGTCGTAGGCCAAAGTGGCGCGGTAGAAGCGGGCCGGATTGATTTCCGAACGGTCATCGCTTTCCATCACCCAGCTGTTGCTGTCCGCAGCGTAATCGATGCCGGACAAGCCGCCCACCGTGGTGCCCTCGAACGCGTGCCTGAGCGCGATGCGCTGCTCGCCGATCAGGCGCAGGGTCGTGATCGGCGCATCGTGGGGGAAGCTGGCGCAAGCCGAGAGGAGGATGGCGGCAGACGCCAGGGCAAGCGCGCTACGCGCGCGGCGGAACAATGGAGGCATGATCGGTATCGTTGAGTCGGCAGGAGCGTGGCTTACACCACGCCATCGGTCTTGAGCCGCGCGATGGCGGCCGCATCATAGCCCAGCGACGCCAGCACTTCGTCGTTATGCTGGCCCAGGGTCGGTCCTAGCCACTGGGTCTTGCCCGGCGTGGCGGACAGTTTCGGGCTGATGGCGGGCAATTTGACGGGCGTGCCGTCAGCGAAATGGTGTTGTTCAAACATATCGCGGGCGAGAAATTGCGGATCGCTCAGCATATCGCGCACGGAGTAAATTTTTCCGGACGGCACGTCGGCCGCCTTCAGCACGGCCAGCGCGCTGTTGATCGTGTGCGTGGCGCACCACGCGCCGATGGCGTCATCGATTTCCTGCGTGCGCGCCACCCGGCCGTCGTTGCGCGCCAGCTGCGGGTCGCCCGCCATGTCGATGCGGCCCATGGCCAGCATCAGGCGCTTGAAGATGGCGTCGCCGTTGCCTGCGATGACGATGTTTTCGCCGTCACCCGTGGTGTAGGTATTCGACGGCACGATGCCGGGCAAGGAGCCGCCCGTGCGCTCGCGCACCACGCCCGCCTGGTCATATTCAGGTACCAGCGACTCCATCAGGTTAAACACGGATTCGTACAGGGCCACGTCGACCATCTGGCCTTCGCCGGCAACCGCACCACCCGTCACATCGCGGTGGCGCAGGGCCATCATGGCGCCGATCACGCCATGCAGGGCCGCCACCGAGTCGCCAATCGACACGCCGACCCGCACGGGCGGACGGTCGGCAAAGCCGGACACATAGCGCAAGCCGCCCATGGATTCGCCGATGGCGCCGAAACCCGGCAAATCCTTCATCGGACCCGTCTGGCCAAAGCCGGACAGGCGCACCATGATGAGGGAGGGCTTGTCTTTCTTCAACTGCTCATAGCCGAGATCCCACTTTTCCAGCACGCCGGGGCGGTAATTCTCGACGATGATGTCCGCTTCCAGGGCCAGCTGGCGGGCGATGGCCCGGCCTTCCGGCGTTTTCAGATTCAAGGTCAGACTTTTCTTGTTGCGCGCCTGCACCGACCACCACAAGGAGGTGCCATCCTTCAGCACGCGCCAGGTACGGATAGGGTCGCCGCCATCGGGCGACTCGATCTTGATCACGTCGGCGCCGAATTCGGCCAGCATGCGGGCGCAGAACGGCCCCGCGATCAGGGTGCCCAGTTCCAGGACTTTGATGCCCGTCAAGGGACCAGCGTTCGCGGAGGATTCTGTCATATTGTGCTCAGGTTGCCCTGCGGTCGAGCATCGCGCGGGCAATCGTGCCCGCGTCGACGTATTCCAGTTCGCCGCCCACGGGCACGCCGCGGGCCAGACGGCTCACGCGCAAGCCCCGCGCCTTCAGCATTTCGCTGATGTAATGGGCCGTCGCTTCGCCTTCATTGGTGAAGTTGGTGGCAAGCACCACTTCACCCACCACGCCATCGTTGGCGCGGCCCAGCAATTTTTCAAGGTGGATATCTTTCGGGCCGATGCCGTCCAGCGGAGAGAGCCGCCCCATGAGGACGAAATACAGGCCCTTGTAGGTCAGCGTCTGCTCGATCATCAACTGGTCGGCGGGCGTTTCCACCACGCACAGCAAGCGCTTGTCGCGCTCTTCGTCGAGACAGGTCTCGCACACTTCGTGTTCGGTAAAGGTATTGCACAGGCCGCAGTGATGCACGGCATCGACGGCCTGGAACAGGGCGCGCGACAGCATGGCCGCGCCTTCCCTATCGTGCTGCAACAAATGAAATGCCATCCGCTGCGCCGACTTGGGGCCGACGCCGGGCAGGCGCCGCAGCGCCTCGGTCAAAAATTCAAGCGACTTGGACATGGATCAACCCTGCCCCGTGCCACAGATCGAGCGCATGCGGTATGGCATCAGAATGGCATTTTGAAGCCGGCTGGCAAGTTCATGCCACCGGTCAAGCCTGCCATTTTTTCAGCGGACGTCGCTTCCGCCTTGCGCACGGCGTCGTTGAAGGCGGCAGCCACCAGGTCTTCCAGCATGTCCTTGTCGTCGGCCAGCAGCGACGGGTCGATGGAAACGCGCTTGACGTCGTTCTTGCACGTCATGACGATTTTGACGAGGCCGGCGCCGGACTGGCCTTCCACTTCCACCAGCGCCAGTTGTTCCTGGGCCTTTTTCATGTTGTCTTGCATTGCTTGCGCCTGCTTCATCAGGCCAGCCAGTTGATTTTTCATCATAAGAATGCTCCGTTAATTCAGTTTGTGAGTTTGTTAATCATCAATGCAGGGTCGGCGCGGCGGAGCCGGCCGGTGCAGGGGTAATCGTTCCCGGCACGACAAAAGCGTCAAATGCACGCTTCATGTCGAGCACGAAGGGGTCGCTGGCAATGATTTCTTCCGCTTGCAGCTGGCACGCCTCGCGGTGCGCCTGCGCTTCTGCGCTGGCCGTGTACCAGACGGCGCCCAGTTCCGTATCGACCGCGACCTTGCGGCCAAAGCGTTCGGTGAGCGCGGCCGCCAGTTTTTCCACGTTGGCCGGACTGCGCCACGTGTCGATCGGTACGCGCAGGCGGAACGTGGTGCTGTGGCCATCGTGCAGGCATTCGATCAGCTCGGCCTGCACGGCCAGCTGCTGGGCCACGCCGCGCAAGGGCAGCACAGCGGCGACGGCCGGCCAGTTGCCATCCCAATCGAGGCCCGGCACGGGCGTGATCACATACGGTCCGCTGGGCGCGGCTTGCTTGGCGGCACGCTGCGGCATGACGACGGCGGGCTGCTCAGTGCTCTGCGCGGCTGGCGCCGACACGGCGGCCGAGGCGCTATCGTCGGAAAATTCGGTAACCCACGGCGGCAAGTCGTCGTCGGCGGGCGCCTGCTGTGGCGGCGGTGCGGCAGGACGCGCCTGCTGCACGGGTGCGGGGGCTTCCATGACGGCCACGGGCGGCGCATCGTCCCACGGCGCCGGCGCTTTCGCGGCGGCCGGCGGTGGCGGCGCCGCCTGAACGGGCGCTGCCGGCACTGGCGCGGCTACGGCAGCGGCCGGGGCCGGTGCGGGGGCAGCTGGCTTGGGCGCCGATGATGGCGCCGATGGCGTGCTGCCCGGACGACCTTTCGACGCGGCGCGGGCCGCTTCCAGCGCCGCGTTGATGGCGGCGCGGGCGGAACTGATGGGCGCGCCCGATGCTGCCGGGGCAGCCGCAGCCGCAGCAGGAGCGGCGGCGGCGGGCGGCGGCGCTGCTGGTGCCGGCGCTGCTACAGGTGCGGGTGCCGGTGCCGCCACGCGTGGCGGCGGCGCTTCGCTGCGGGCCATGCTGGCGGCAGCGGCGGCCACGACGGCGGGCGGTGTCACGGCTGCGTGGCTGGCCACGCTGTTCGTGGCGGCCCGGGCTGCCGGGACGGACGCCCCTGCCGCGGCGCGCGCGGCGGCCACGGCAGCGGGACGGTTACCATGTACAGAAGCCGGTGCGACGGCCGGCATGCCATCGGCGCCGCCTATGCCGGGCCGAAAGGCCAGCATGCGCAGCAAGGTCATGGTAAAGCCCGCGTATTCGTCGGGCGCCAGGCCCAGTTCATTGCGGCCATGCACGGCGATCTGGTAGAACAGCTGCACTTCTTCCGCATCAAACGCGGCAGACAGGCGCACGATATCTGCATACTCGGGCAAATCCTGCGGCAAGGCGGCTGGCACGGTTTGCGCCAGCGCAATGCGATGCAGCAAAGTACCCAGGTCTTGCAGCGCGCCGTTATACGACAGGCTGCGCGACGCCATCTCGTCGGCCACGGCCAGCAAGTCGGCACCGTCCTGCTGCGCCAGCGCGTCGAGCAGGCGCACCAGGTAGGACTGGTCGAGCGCGCCCAACATGCCTTGCACGGCATCCAAGGTCACTGCGCCGGCCGCATACGCAATGGCCTGGTCCGTCAGCGACAGCGCATCGCGCATGGAACCGTGGGCGCCCTGGGCCAGCAGGCGCAAGGCCGGCTGTTCGAAATCGATGCCTTCCTGTCCCAGGATATTGTCCAGGTGGCTGATGATGTGGCCGGGCGGCATCTGCTTGAGGTTGAACTGCAGGCAGCGCGACAGCACGGTGACGGGAATCTTTTGCGGGTCCGTCGTGGCCAGGATGAATTTGACGTGCTCGGGCGGCTCTTCCAGCGTTTTCAGCATGGAATTGAACGCGTGGTTCGTCAGCATGTGCACCTCATCGATCATATAGACCTTGAAGCGCGCATTGCTTGGCGCGTAGACCGCTTGTTCCAGCAACTGCGCCATTTCATCGACGCCGCGGTTCGACGCCGCATCCATCTCTATATAGTCGACAAAGCGTCCCGCATCGATCGCCGTGCACGCTTCGCACACGCCGCAAGGCTGGGCGGTGATGCCGCCCGTGCCATCGGGGCCGATGCAATTGAGCGATTTGGCCAGGATGCGCGACAGGGTCGTCTTGCCGACGCCGCGCGTGCCCGTGAACAAATAGGCGTGATGCAATCGGCCGCTGTGCAAGGCATGCGTGAGCGCGCGCACGACGTGCTCCTGGCCGACGAGCGTCTCGAAATTCTTGGGGCGGTATTTACGGGCGAGGACTTGATAGGACATGCTGAGATTTTACCATGCGAGTTGCGGTGTGATCCTGCGCGGCGGGCGCAAGCCTCATGGCCGGGCCAGGCTTCCTGGCAAACGCGGCAAAGCAGCAATTGTATAACATGGCCCGGTAGAAACAGGGAAAACACGGCAAGCCCGGCAATGCTGCGGGTCGGCAAGAAAATGTGGTCGTAAAAGCAAAAAAGCTGCCCATGGCAGCTTGATTGGTGATCCTGATAAACATTCCCGAAGGAGGCGAGCCTGATCTGCGGCACTCATGGTTAATAGCCGTGGCTGCTTCGTTCCCGACCTGACCAGGTTAGCCATGCCACGATGCGCAGGGGCCCGCCAGGGACAATTATAACCGGTCTGGGGCGGATTGGGGAAGCAAGCTGAAATCCGGGGTCAGCCCCCCGGTCGAGTTGGCAATGACCTTGGTGTTAGCGGTGTTGAGGGTCTGACCCCAGCCGCTCTACAAACCCAGCTCTTGCCAGATGCCATCCACCTTGGCCTTCACTTCCGGCGTCATGGCAATCGTCGTGCCCCACTCGCGCGTCGTTTCGCCCGGCCATTTATTCGTCGCGTCGATGCCCATCTTGCTGCCCAGACCGCTGACCGGCGAAGCGAAGTCCAGGTAGTCGATGGGCGTGTTGTCGACCAGGGTGGTGTCGCGGATGGGGTCGACGCGCGTGGTGATGGCCCAGATGACCTCTTTCCAGTCGCGGATATTCACGTCTTCGTCGACCACTACGATGAACTTGGTATACATGAACTGGCGCAAGAAGCTCCACACGCCGAACATCACGCGCTTGGCGTGGCCCGCGTACTGCTTCTTGATCTGCACCACGGCCATGCGGTAGCTGCAGCCTTCGGGCGGCAGATAGAAATCTGTGATTTCGCTGAACTGCTTTTGCAGCAGGGGCACGAACACTTCGTTCAGGGCCAGGCCCAGCACGGCCGGCTCGTCCGGCGGCTTGCCCGTGTAGGTGGAGTGATAGATCGGGTCGCGACGCATGGTGATGCGGTCGATGGTAAACACGGGGAAACTGTCCTGCTCATTATAGTAGCCCGTGTGGTCGCCATACGGCCCTTCCAGCGCATGCTCATAGCCACTCGGATGGTTTTCGTCCGGATAGATATGGCCTTCGAGCACGATTTCAGCCGAGGCGGGCACGCGCAGCTCGCTGCCGATGGCTTTCACCAGCTCCGTGCGGCTGCCGCGCAGCAAGCCCGCGAACTGGTATTCGGACAGGCTGTCCGGCACCGGCGTCACGGCCCCTAATATAGTAGCGGGATCGGCGCCCAGCGCGACGGCGATCGGATACGGCTTGCCCTTGCTTTGAATCGCATGCTCGCGGAAGTCCAGCGCCCCGCCCCGGTGCGCCAGCCAGCGCATGATGACCTTGTTGCGCCCCAATACCTGCTGGCGGTAAATGCCCAGGTTTTGCCGCTTCTTGTTCGGGCCCTTGGTGATTACCAGGCCCCAGGTGATCAGGGGGGCGATATCGCCGGGCCAACAATGCTGAATGGGCAGGCGCGCCAGGTCCACGTCGTTGCCTTCCCAGACGATTTCCTGGCACTTCGCGCCGCGCAACTCTTTCGGCGACATGTCCCACACGGATTTCACCAGCGAACCCAGACCCAGCAAATCCTTGAAATCCTTCGGCGGTTCCGGCTCCTTCAGGCGCGCCAGCACATGACCGATCTTGCGCAACTCGCTGACATCTTCCGCCCCCATGCCCAGCGCCACGCGGCGCGTGGTGCCGAACAGATTGCCCAGCACCGGCATCGTGTGTCCCGTCGGATGATTGAACAGCAAGGCCGGCCCACCTGCGCGCAAGGTGCGGTCGCAAACCTCCGTCATCTCCAAAATCGGTGAAATGGGGGTCGAAATGGGCTTAAGTTCACCCATTTGTTGCAGTTGGGAAATAAAATCTCGCAAATCTGAATATTTCATGTGTTTTTAATTTTTTTTGACGTCGGACGCCGTTGCTGAAGGATCTATGCCAAGTAATTGATTTTATTGGCTTTTGGCACAATGCAAGACAAAAAGTAAGACATAAAAGTAATAAAGAATCGATTCGTTAGTATTGACTTGATATAAAACGGCTTCTACAATTCGCCCAACTTGAAAGAGCACGCCGGCCCAGAGCTTGATTTTAGCGTTTCTCTTTCATTCACGGAGTCGGGGCTCCACATGACATTTTAAGGAGTGTTTTCAAAAGGCGTCTGCCTTACCCCCGGTAAAAGTTGTATTGCGACTGATCCAATACCAAAACGGGACCGATCAGCTCAAGCAAGCAATGACGGCGTTTCTCGCACGCATCCATACGCGGCGGAAACGATGATATTTCTGATGCACGGCATTGGCAGTACCCACAACACCGCGAGACCGCGGAGGGACTGCCTGTTGACGCGACATTTCGGGGAACTCTATGACTCATCGTAGCACTGAAGCAGCATTGCCTGCTTCAACCGTGGCTGGCCAGCCAGCGTTGGCGCGTTTGCGCGCCCGCGCACAGGCCATTTCGGCACGTGGCGTATTAACCACGGCGCAACACACACTGACAGTCTTCGGCATTTCCGCCCTGGCACTGATCGCCCTGCTGATGTTCCGCCCCGACCTGGGCAAGCAACTGACGCACAGCCTGTTCCCGCTGCCCATGGCAGAGGCGCAAGCCGTTGAAGCACCGGCCCTGTCGGCACTGATGGAAGCGCCTGCTTCCGTGCAAACGGCCGCCGCCAACGACGCACCTTTGACCAAGGAAGAAAAAGCCTTGCTGGGCACGCAAAAGCAGCAGCAATGGGTCACCACCTGGCTCTCCAAGCGCTACCGCGTGGCCAACGATGCGACCAATATGTTGGTGTCGACGGCCTACCTGACGGCACGCGAAATCAAACTGGACCCGCTGCTGATCCTGGCCGTAATGGCCATCGAATCGGGCTTGAACCCGTTCGCCGAAAGCCCAGTGGGCGCGCAAGGCCTGATGCAAGTCATGTCGAAAGTGCACCATGAGCGCTTCCAGGAAATGGGCGGCGTACAAGCAGCCCTCAATCCAGTGGCCAACATCCGTGTCGGCTCATTGATCCTAAAAGACTACGTCACGCGTGGCGGTTCCGTCGAAGCGGGCTTGAAAACCTACGTGGGCGCCGCCAACTTCGCCACCGACTCGGGCTACGGTTCGCGCGTGCTGGCAGAATACCGCCGCCTGAAGCAAGTATCGGCCGGCCAGCGCGTGCCGACCACGACGCCAGTGATGGCTTCGAACACGCCAGCGCCAGCCAAGGCACCGGCAGCGGAAAGTGGCATCACCATCAAAGTGCTGCCCCACAACGAGATCGCCGGCCTGTGACCCTTTAAAAGCCCTCACAGGGGCGTCAAAATAGAAAAGCCACCGACACTTGCGTGCGGTGGCTTTTTTATTGCCCTGCGGCGCTAGCCGCAGGAACTGCTCTTCTATTACTTGCGCTTGTTGGCGTTGACTTCTTCCTCGCGGAATTTCACTGCCAGCTTGTCCAGCACGCCGTTCACATACTTGTGGCCGTCGATGCCGCCAAACGACTTGGCCAACTCGACCGCTTCGTTGATGACGACGCGGTACGGGATTTCCATGTTGTTCTTCAGCTCGAAAGCGCCGATCAGCAGGATGCCGTGTTCGATCGGCGACAGCTCCGCGATGTTGCGGTCGATCAAGGGTGCCATGCTGTCGCGCAGCGCCAGCGAATCCTTGATGGTGCCGTACAGCAGCACCGTGAAATGATCGCCATCGGCCTTGTCGAAGCCATGCGCGGCGCGAATATTGTTCACGACGGTGGTCGCGTCTTCATTGTTCAGCAGCCACTGGTACAAGCCCTGCAGCGCAAACTCGCGCGCGCGGTGACGCGGCGTGCGGTTTTTGCTGGGATTGGCGAGCAAATTTTTCTCAGTCATGATTGTTACCTGTTCTTAAATACGTATGTACTGCAAATAGTGACGAATACCGCGGCGCGCTGCCAGGCAGCACACTGCGGCGCAAGCACGATTAATCTTCGTCTGTGTCTTGCAACTCTTCCAGCGCTTGCGCCAGATTGGCCATTTCCACTGCCACGCGTGCCGCTTCGGCTCCCTTGACCAGCATGCGCACTTCCGCCTGCTCGTCGTTTTCGGTCGTCAACACTGCGTTGGCGATAGGGATGCCGTAATCGAGACCGATGCGCGTGATGCCCGCGCCCGATTCGTTCGATACCAGCTCGAAGTGGTAGGTTTCACCGCGAATCACGGCGCCCAGTGCGATCAGGGCGTCGAATTGCTCGGTTTCTGCCATTTTTTGCAGAATCAGTGGGATTTCCAGGGCGCCCGGCACGGTCACGTGCAGGATATCTTCATCGGCCACGCCCAGCTTGCTCAACTCTTCCAGGCATGCCGACAGCAAGCCACCACCGACGATTTCATTGAATCGTGCCTGGACGATACCGACGCGCAAACCTTCGCCGGCAAAATTTGTTTCGTATGTTCCTACGGTCATCATATGCCTCTTTAATCTGGTGGTTCAGGGCGACACGCACATGCCGCCATCGTTTACTCTCTCATCGACGCCTGACAAAATCGTAGCGAGCGGCAGTGAGTTGTGGCCGAGAAGCGCAACTGTACGAATAGTACAGTGAGCATCGCAGGCCGCAAATCGCGACGCGCAGTAGATTTAGTTAGGCGTCCTGGCCTGGATGGCACTGAAAACCCGTAACTTCCAGGTCGAAACCGACCATCGACGGCATCTTGCGGGGGCTGGCAAGCAACTGCATCTTGCTCACGCCCAGGTCGCGCAGGATTTGCGCGCCGATACCATAGCTGCGCAAGTCCATGCTGGCGGCGCGGCCTTTCGGCTTGGCTTGCGGCGTGTCAAGCGCGGTGAACTGGGCAAACAGCTCGCCCGACGTCTCGCCGCAGTTCAGCAAGACCATCACGCCCCGCTCGGACTGCTTGATGGCAGCCATCGAGGCGGCCACCGTCCACGAGTGGGTGGTCGCTTCGCTTTCCAGCACGTCCAGCAGGGAAACGGGCTGGTGCACGCGCACCAGCGCTTCCAGGCCGGGCGCCAGGTCGCCATGCACGAGGGCCAGATGGGCCGACGCGCTGGGCTTGTCGCGGAACGCGATCAAACGGAATTCGCCGTGCGCCGTGTGCAAAGTGCGCTCGGCAACGCGCTCGACCAGGGATTCCGTCTGGCTGCGGTAATGGATCAGGTCAGCAATCGTGCCGATTTTCAGGCCATGTTGCTCGGCAAACACCAGCAAGTCCGGCAGGCGCGCCATGGTGCCGTCGTCCTTCATGATTTCGCAAATCACGGAAGCGGGCGTCAGGCCGGCCATGGCCGTCAAGTCGCAACCGGCTTCCGTATGGCCTGCGCGCATCAGCACGCCGCCTTTTTGCGCCTTCAGCGGGAAGATATGGCCAGGCTGGACGATATCGCTGGGCTGCGTGCCCTTGGCCACGGCTACCTGGATGGTCCTGGCGCGGTCGGCGGCGGAAATGCCCGTCGTCACGCCTTCGGCCGCTTCGATCGAGACGGTAAAGTTCGTGCCGTAGGCGGTGCCGTTGCGCGACGTCATCATCGACAGGTTCAGCTCGTCGCAACGCTCTTCCGTCAGGGTCAGGCAGACCAGGCCACGCGCATGCGTGATCATGAAATTGATGGCTTCAGGCGTCACGAAATCGGCGGCAAGCACCAGATCGCCTTCATTTTCCCGGTCTTCTTCATCGACCAGTATCACCATGCGGCCGGCGCGCAATTCAGCGACGATCTCTTCGGTGCTGGATATAGACATTATTCATCCTCGTATGACGCCTGGCAAAACCTGCTGCGCGTCGGTATAGGCGGCCTGCGATGCTCACCGTACCTTCGTACGGTTGCGCTTCTCAGCCGCGTCTCCCTTCCGCTCGCGACGGTTTTGCCGGGCGTTGTTAATGTAACTAAAAACTGAACCTGAACCTGAAACATCAAGCGCGAATACTCCGCGAATTTCCGGGAATTTTCTTATAACCTGCTATTTTAAAGGATTTAGCGCTTACGGACCTGAAATAAGACAGGTTTGCGGCACGGGCGCCGCAGCCTGCCCCACAAAGCGCCGATTCCTCGATCCAGCGCAAACGGCGACGCTAAAACGCGCGCCGCCGGCCTTGCGAAGAGCATAAGATCAGCCAGTCACCGCCACGGCGCTGACACACCACTCGCAGCGACACCCCACACAGGAGCGGCAACATGAAAACCAACGGATCGGCCATCTGGTCAGGCGGCATCAAGGACGGCAAGGGCGCCATCAGCACGCGCAGCGGCGCCTTGCAGGAATATCCCTACGGCTTTGCCAGCCGATTCGAAGGCAAGCCCGGCACCAATCCCGAAGAATTGATCGGCGCCGCCCACGCGGGCTGCTTCACCATGGCCCTGTCGCTGATCCTCGGCGAAGCGGGCCTGACTGCGGAAAAGATGGAAACGACGGCCGAAGTCACCCTCGACAAGGTGGACGACGGCTTTGCCATCACGGCCGTCCACCTGACCCTGAAAGCGAAGATACCGGGCGCCGACCAAGCCAGATTCGAGGAATTGACGGGCAAGGCCAAGGCCGGCTGTCCCGTGTCGAAGTTGCTTAAAGCCAACGTTACCCTGGACGCTACCCTACTGCCCTAGATTTTAGGCACGGGCTTGACGGGCGCCACGGCAGCGACGGGCGCCACCAGCGGCAGGCGCGAATCGCTGGCCGGCAATGGCCGATTCATCAAGCCGGGATTCAGCGCCGCATTGTTCAAGTTATAGGCCGCGATGGCCGCCGCCACGGACGGGTCTTGCGATGAAGGCGGCGGCACGGCCATGCCCGCCGCTTGCGCGGTCAGCTCTTGCGCCTGCGCATTTTGCTGGGCCAGCTGGGCTTGCGCCGTCGCAAGACCCGCATCGGCCTGCACTTGCGCTTCGCGTACCAACGACTGCGTCCGGGCGGACGCCGCCTGTATCGCTCCTGCGGATTCCTCCTGCAGCGCCTGCTGATCGGTATTCATGCGTTCGCTGTCGATGCGCTGGGCATCCACGCGCTGGCTGTCTGTCCGCTGCGCCTGCAGCAAGTCCTGCTCATCGAGGGTGACGGTTGCCGGCGCCGGTGGCCGCAATTCCTGCAAGTCCAGGTTCAGCTCTTCCGTTTCCAGCTGCTGCTGCAGTTCCAATTGCCGTTGTGCAATGGCAGCAGTTTGTGCCGCCCCCCCTTGAAGCGTGGCCTGCGCGGCGCTGGCCGGCAGTGCTTCGCCCGTCAAATCCGCTACCACAACGGCGGCCAGCGGCGCGCCCTGCAGCTGGACCAGCACGGCGCCCACTTGCGCAAGCACATCCGTTCCCTGTTGCAGGGCATTCAGAGTGGTATGGCTGTCGGCCGCATACGCGGCCTGCAAAGTTACTGCATCGACATCTTCATTACGCAAGTCGATGCCCATGCGGGCCAGCTGTGCTTGCGTGAGCAAACCGCCGTCTTGCGCCAGCGCGGCGGCCGCATCCGTGGTGCCGTCGCCCGACAACAAATCGTAGCGCTGCGCCAGGCTGCCCGGCGTGTCGCCAGCCGTCGCCAGCTGGCTGGCATCGATGCCACTCGTTTGCAGCTGGGCAAACGATTCCGTCAGCTGCCGCGCCAGCGCCAGCAAGTCGTCATTGACATTCACAGGGGTATTTGCCGCCTTGGCCTCGTCCGTGGCGCCCTGCAAGGCCAGCAGTTGCCGGCGCGACAAGGCCACGCCGGACAGGAACTGGCCCAGCGGGGAGATGTCGACCTGGGTCGAGGACTGGATGGCAAGGGCCGCCGCCGCGCTGGACGACGGCACGGGCAGCGCCGGCGCCAGAGGTGCCGTCTCGCCCACGCGGGGCGTTGCCGGTATGGCATTGGGCACGGTTGCGCGCGAAATCGGGTCCATGGCTAGCCTCCACTGCGGAAAGCTTCATAGTATGCACGTTTGAAAGAAAAGCAACACACGCTTGGCAAGGCGGAGGCTGTGCTGCTGTGTTCTTATTGCTGTGTTCTTATATCAGGCGGCAGCCTGGTCCAGCGACAGCATGCGTTCGACATAGCGGGCGATCAAGTCAATTTCCAGGTTCACCTTGCCATCGACCGTCAAGTGTTTCAGGGTCGTCATGGCGATCGTGTGCGGAATCAGGTTGATCGAGAAGCGGCAGCCATTGACGGCGCCCGCGCCCAGGTCTTCCACACGGTTGACGGTCAGGGACACGCCATTGACGACGACGGAACCTTTGAAAGCCAGGTATTTCGCCAGCTCGTGCGGCGCCTCGATCACCAGTTCCCACGATTCGCCCACGGCTTCGAACTTGCGCACGATGCCCAGGCCGTCGACATGGCCGGACACCAGGTGGCCGCCCAGGCGCTCGGCCAGGGTCAGGGCCTTTTCCAGATTCACTTCCGTGGTGGTATCGAGGCCCACGGTGCAATTGAGGCTTTCGCGCGAGACATCGACGGCAAAGCCCGTATCCGATTTTTCCACCACCGTCATGCAGGCGCCATTGATGGCGATCGAATCACCCAGGGCCACGTCGGCCAGCGGCAAGCCGCCCGCGTGGATGTTCAGGCGCACGCCGGCATCGAGGCCGCCTTCGAGTGCTTGCACGGTTTCAATCTTGCCGATGGCGGCAACAATTCCTGTAAACATGGAGCTAACCCTATAAAAAAGTGTGAGTGTATTAATTGCGCTGGGCGAATCTTGCAAGGATACGCAAATCTTCGCCCACTTGCTGAACCTGGTGAAATTGCAAAGTGCGCTGCTGTTTGAGATCCGTCAATGTCGGCAAGGCAAACATGCCTTGCGCATCACCCAGCAAGGTGGGCGCCAGGTACACCAGCAGCTCGTCGACGCAGCCTTCGCGGATCAGCGAGCCGTTCAGCCTGGAGCCGGCCTCGACGTGGACTTCATTGCATTGCCGGCGGCCCAGCTCCAGCATCAGCGCGGCCAGGTCGACCTTGCCGGCCGCGTTTGGCAACAGAATGACTTCCGCGCCCAGGTCGCGCAGCTGCGCTTCTTTCTCGGGATGGGCGATGGCCGCCACGATCCACGTGCCGCCGCCCTGCAAGATGCGCGCATCGAGGCTGATGTCGAGCCGGCTATCGATGACGATGCGGCGCGGCTGGCGCGGCGTCTCGACGGCGCGCACGTTCAATTGCGGGTCGTCCGCCTTGACCGTGCCGATGCCCGTCAGGATGGCGCAGGCCCGCGCGCGCCACGCATGGCCGTCGGCACGCGCTGCCGGCCCCGTGATCCACTGGCTTTGTCCATTGTGCAAGGCCGTCATGCCGTCCAGGCTGGCCGCCGTTTTCATGCGCACCCACGGCTTGCCGCGCTGCATGCGCGAAAAGAAGCCGATATTCATTTCATGCGCCTCGTCCGCCAGCACGCCCATGGTGACGGCGATGCCGGCCGCTTGCAGCTTGGCCAGCCCCTGCCCCGCCACCAGCGGGTTCGGGTCCGTCATGGCGGCCACGACACGTCCCAGCCCCGCGCGCACGAGCGCATCGGAGCAGGGCGGCGTGCGGCCATGGTGGTTGCACGGCTCCAGGGTGACGTAAGCCGTGGCGCCGCGCACGTCGTTGCCGCGCGCCGCCGCATTCGCCAGCGCCTGCACCTCGGCATGATCCTGCCCGGCCGCCTGCGTCACGCCGGCGCCGATCACCTGGCCATCCCGGACGATCACGCAGCCGATGCGGGGATTGGGCGAGGTCGTGTATAAACCGCGCGCCGCCCATTCCAGCGCCAGGCGCATGCCATCGATATCGTTGAGTATTTCCACGGGCTTCTTTGATAGTGAGTGATAGATGAATGATAGGTGAGTCGGGTTACGAACTGTCGGCCACGCCGCTGCAATTGCTCGCTTGCTGCTGCGGGTCGCACACGCGCACCCTGCCCAGCATGTTGATTTTAATATGGCGCACCTGCTTTCCCAAAGTCAGGGACAAGGTGCCCCAGCGCGCCGCCAGGCTATTGCTCGCGCTGCAACTGCGTCCTGCGCCATTGTAGGCGATATAAAACGGCACCGTGGCCGATGAAAACGCGAACTGGGCCGTGATGCCCGCCGGCAGCGGCCCCTGGCGGAACAGCAATTCGTCGCCGTCGTCGAACGCCAGGTTGACATTGCGGTCGATAAAGACCAGCCAGCCCGTGCCCCAGTCCGTGCCACCGGGCCCGGCCGGCATCAGCAGTACGCGCTGTCCGCGCGCCATCGCCTGCGCCCGCGTCAATTCGATGGCCGAGAACAAGTCCGTGGCCGCCGCGCGCACCTGCTGGCGCGCCAGCACGTGCTGCAAGCCGGGCATGGCGGCGGCCAGCAGCGCGGCAATCGCCAGCACGGCCAGCAATTCGAGCAAGGTATGCCCGAAGGTGTGCCCGATCCACGGTGGCCGCTTGCGCATGGCCATGGCCTAGGGCCAGCAATGGCTGGCGGGGCCGCTGCTGCCGCGCTGGCCAGTGCTGCTCAAGGACAGAATGCCGCAATCGGCATCCTGGAACTGCGCATCGACCTTGGACGTGCCCGGCATGGCCCGCAACAGCACGCATTGCCCGATCGTCAAGCCGGGACAGGCCAGCGCCTCGATTTCATACGCGCTGCCGGCCGCGCTGGCAGCCGGCCCGTCGCCGGACCACCACGGAAACGGCGGCGCCGGCGAGGCCGAGGAAAATGCCAGATAGTGATTGTTTTGCGAATAATAGCGCTCCTGCTGCTGCATCAGCCGCAGCAAGGTCGCCTGTCCCTGCACCCGCCTGGCGCGCACGACATGGCCGTGATAAGCGGGTACGGCCAGCGCCAGTAGCAGGCTCATGATCGCCAGCGCGGCCAGCAGTTCGATCAGGCTGAAGCCCGCGAGGCCACCACCGTTTGCAGCGGACCAGCTCCGCCTTGCCAGCACACCCATGCGACGTCCCTCCTCTGCAAAAAGCACCAGCCGATGCGATGCGCGGGCCTTTGCATCGTTAACTTTCAGCACGCCCCAACCATGCCCGCTTATTTTTTCTTGGCCGCCTCGTGCAATTCGCGCCAGTTCGCCACTTCACGCCAGCTGAGGCGCCGCGCTGGCAGCGGTGCGCTGACGACCTTGAGCGCCTGGAGTACTCCGCTGGCCGCACCGGGCAAGCCCGGTTGCAGCACGGCCAGTTCCTTGCGCCCCTCGGCCCGCCCTGCCGCCGTCGCGGCGCCCACCGTGCTGTTCAGTTCCAGCGCCAGCGGCGGCGCGCGCGCCAGGCCGTCGAACAAGCGCCCCGTCTGCTCGCCCGCCTGCACGACACCGGCGCCATCGGCGGCAAAGCCGCTCAGCACATCGAGCACGTACAGGCGCGTGGCGGGCTTGGCGCAAGGATCGCGCCCCGGCAGGACAGTGTTGAACAGCACCTTGCCGGCGGCCAGTACGGGACTGCTGACGCTGCGTTCGCCCGTCTGCGCGGGATGGAGAAAATCGAGGTACCAGCCGTGCCTGGCGTCGCTGCCCGTGTAGCGCAGTTCGGCGCCATCGACGCGCACGCCGCCCACCACCTCGCCCAAGTTGCGCCGCTCCAGATCGGCCCGGCTGCGCGTGGGGGACGCATCGCGCAAATCGTCATGCACGGCGTAAAACGACTGCGACACAAAGGCGGCGGGCCAGGTATCGGCCGTTTCGACCAGCTTGCCCGTGCCGAACAGCAGCACATAACCGCCACCGGGCGCATACGCCACGTTCAGTTGCTGCGTCACGGGCTGGCGCCGGCCCTGCGCATCGCGCGCGACAAACACGAGCTTGCGCTCCGCGCCCTCCTTCCAAGGCGGCCCGCCAGCCATGTCGAGGCGCCAGATATTGCCCTGCAAATCGCCTACATAGATATAAGCCAGTGCGCCATCGCCGCCCGGCACCACGGCGGGCGGGCCCAGCGCGCGGGACATGGCGTCCGCCTCCCCGACGCTTTCATGGCCGCCGCCGCTGGCCACGGGCACCTTGAGCCGGAAGTAATTACTCCCCAGCACCCAGGGCGTGCCGGGCGCCTTGTCCAGCGCCAGCAGGAAGATCGCAGCGGACGATGCGGGCGCCGTCGTGTCCTTGCCATCGTCCACATGATTGTTGTAGCCGCTGGCGACGATGGCGACATCGCGGTAGGCCACAACGCCTTCCTTGCCGCCCATATTGATGCGGGCAAAGGCGGGCGGCGCGCGCACATTGCCCATGAGCTTATCGTCGCGGTCCGTGAATTCCCACAGCGCCCCGTCTTGCGCGAAGCGGGCCGGGTCGGTGATGTCGAGCGCAAACACGCCTTGCGCCCCACCGCCCATGCCCGACACCAGCACCGTCTTCCAGCGCCCCAGCGCCAGCACTTCCGCCGTGGCCGCCGCGCCATCGAGCAGCGGGCCGGGACTGTAGTGAGTGCTCGCAACGGCTGCCGCAGCATGCAGCAGCGCCTGCGGCAGATAGGCAAACACCTCGCTGCCCGTGCGCGCATCGAAGGCGTGCAGCAAGCCATCGTTGGCGCCCAGGTAGAGCATTTTCCGGCGCTGCAGCAGCAACTTGCGGTGCAAGCCATAATCGGCGCCCGGCATGCCCAGCCCCGGCGCGCCCACGTACAGCAAATTGCCATGCGGCGCAGCGCCCAGGCTGCCTGCACGGCGCCGCAGGATGCCGCCTGGCTGGCCCACCTCGTGCGTGCGCTTGCCCAGCAGATACGCCAGGCGCGCCTCTCCTTGCCCCGCCTGTCCATCGCCGTCGTCGAATGCGCTGCGCTGTTCCGCGTCGAGACGGTTCCAGGCCAGCGGCATCAGGCTGCCCTGGGCGTCGAGCGTGTAGACGGGACGCAAGGCCGGGGACGTTCCATCCGGCGCCACCTTCTCCTGCCCGCCGGCGCGCCACCATGGCTTGCCGGGAAGCAGCGCCCCATTGGCACCCACGGCAAACGCGGTGCGCGACAAGGTCATGCTGCCATCGGCCAGGCGCATCTGCGTCTGGAACCAATATGCCTCTTCCGTACCGCTGGCCAAGGCCATCAGCGCCGGCCCCGCCAGCGTCACCGGCAAGCTGCCCTTGTCGGCGGCCGCAAAGGCAGCGCGCAATCCCGCGATCAGGGCGGCCGGATCGCTGCCCGGCAGGTAATGGGAGGGCCAGCGGCCGTCAGCACTCCACTCCTCCAGCGCGTTGCCCGTTGCGCTCTTGTAGGGGTTGGCGTCGCCGTTCACATCGAGAAAACCGCCATATTTGGCCGCCAGCAACAAGGGGGTGGAGGCGGGCGTGGCGGCAGGCACGCCCGCCGGGTCGCCCTGGCGCAAGTCGCCCGCATAGTGCTCGACCTTTGCCACGCCGTCGTTCTTCGCGCCAGGACGCAGTGGCTGCACATGCGACCAGTAGGCCAGCCCTGCCGCATGGTAGCTGGCGCCGCCCGGCCCGTCGGCCAGCAGTTCCAGTGCCGCCAGCTCGGGCCGTGGCGAGGGATTGCCCTGCGCGCCACCGCTTTCCAGGCTGCCCACCGCATGCGTCCAGGCCATGGCATCGAACGGCGGCGCCACAAAACCATCGGCGGCGCGTGCGCGGTCGCCGTTTGATGCGGGCGTTGCCGGAACATTGCCAGGCACGTAACGGTCACCCGCCATGCCCGCATCACCGAGGCTGACGACGATGTGGCGCTGACAGCTGGCCGTTTGCGGGTCGCTCCATTGAGTCACGACTGGCAAGCCGTGGTCGATGGCAGGCGGCGCCGTGGCTGGAGGCACCGTTGTGCTCGCTTGCCTTCCCTGCAAGTAGCGCAGTGATTCGTACAGCAATTCGGCCAGCGGCGCCGCCCTGGCGTAGGCGCCAGGATGCCCCGTATTGCTGCGGCCCAGGCCATTGATGTAAGCGGTCACCCCGCCGCCAGGGCCCGCAGCTTGGGCCGCAGCTGGCACCACATACACGCCACTGGCGGGATTCCACTCGGCGTCGGCATTGTCTTGCGGCAAAAAATCGGGCGCCGCCCAGCGCTGTCGTCCCACGTGGGCCAGCGGCGCGCGCAGCACGCCGCCATACACGGGACCGGCGCTGGCGCTCACGCCGTTCAAGTGGCCAAACACGCCCACGCGCACCCTGCCGCCATGGCGCTGCACGGCGCCCACCGGTTTGTAGTTCTTGCCATACGCCAGGCACAAGTCGTCGCGCAGCGGCCCCTCAACGGCGTCACATACACGCACGCGCGCGAGGAACACGCCGTGCGTGGCGGCAGTGCCGGGCGCGTCGCAACTGCCGCCCGGCGGCAAGCTGGCATCGCCGAACAGCAGGCGGTTGCGACAGGAAACGATGGCCAGTTGCGCCAGCGCAAACGGTGTCGCCGCTGACACGCCTGCCTGCAGGACCTTGCGCGGGAAAAAGACGGGGTGGGCAAAGAAGTCGATAGGGCTGCCAGCATCGGGCAGCCAGGCGCGCTGCAGCACCGTCTTGCGCACTTCGTCGATGACGCGGTCGCCGCCCGTCAAGGCATAGCGCACGATGTCGAGCATGCTGGTGCTGGCCCAGTTGAGAAAGTTGCCACTGAAACTATCACCGCCGCAGCCGTGCAGCGCATCGGCCCGTTTCAGCACGGAGAAGTAAGCGGTCGCTACGCGCAAGTCCGGCAGCATGGCGCCATCCTTGCTGCGGTACGGATAGCTGTAGCACATGCGCGCGTGAAAGTAACCTGCGTACTCGCGCTGCGGCGCATAGTCGCCGCCATGCGCGGCAGCGGCGGCCGCATGCGTGAGGGACAGGTTGAGCAGCAGATTCGGTGGCACTTTGGCGCCGTGCAAGCCCGCGTCGGCCCGCGCCAGCGTCACCGCGGGAGGGGCCGCGACGGCGGCGCAAGCCAGGCAAGCCAGCAGCAGCAAGCAGACGGACCACAGCGCCTTCATGGCCCCGCTCCCGCCTGTTTGCGGTAGTAACTTTGCAGCACGACTTGCGTGCTGTCCTGCGCGCCAAAACCCATGGCCGTGATGCGGTACACATAGCTTTCCGTGGCCAGGCCGCCTGCCACGGCCGCCGCCTGTGCGCCGGGCGGGTGAAACGGCAGCAGTTCGATCAGGTAGCGGGGCCGGCGCGAGGGCAGGAAACCCTGCCCCGTCTGCATGACGGCGCCCGTAAACTGGCCATACGGCACCACGCGGCTGTCAGCTTCGGCGCCATCCAGGTCCATGCTCAGCCAGAGCGCCGGCGCCTCCGGGGTTGCGGGCAGGCACAGGCCCAGTGCGCCCCCTTCGCCGCAGCCGACCGCGAACCCGGCCGCACTGCCTGATGCGAAGAGGCTGCTGCGTCCCGGCGCGCCGGGCAAGCCTTCGATATCGTTTTGCGCATCCACCAATGCCTCCTCTGCCGCCTGAAACGCGATTTGCCGGTCGCGCTCGCCGCGTGCCGCCTTTTCACCCTGCAAGGCCATCTGCGCTGCCGATATACCCAGCAGCAAGATGATCACCAACAGGCACAGCACATATACCAGGGTGGCGCCACGCCGCCGCGCACCAAGAACGCAGCAGGGTACGCAACAAGGTACGCAACAGCGGGCACCCGCGCCAGCCATCATGGCCCCCGCCTAGGCCGGCCCGTTGCGCAGCATGATGCTCATCTGCACCAGTTGCCGCAGCCTGGAGCGCGTTGCGGCAGGCAACGATGCGCGCGCGATGCGCACGCCCGTGTCGCTGGCGCCGTGCGCCTCCGCATACGCCTTGCCGAACAGGTCGAATTGCACCGGCCCCAGTTCCGCCATCTTATCCAGCTGGCCCGCTTCGCCATGCAAGAGCAGCGCCACGCGCACGCTGGCCACGCGCTTCCAGTGCGTGCGCCGGTGAAAATCGCGTTGTCGCGCGGCCGCATCCGCGCCCGCCAGCTGCAGCGCCGCATCGTAGGCGTCGAGTGCGCTGGCATTGACGTACTGGTTCGCCACGCCATCGGGCGGCGTATCCGTGTCGAGGCCATACAGCACCTGAAAGCCGTCGACGCCACGGATGACGGCATCCGCACCCCAGCCGTTCGCGCCACGGTATTTGCAGCGCAGCTCGCCTTCGCCATCGGCGCCCTGCGCCACATAGAAAATGCTCCAACCCCGCTGCGCCTCCGTTTGCGCGGCGCCCACGCCAAAGCCGGCGCAATTGAGCACGGAACCGTCGCCGCCCTCCTCATTGCCAGCGCCGTAATAGCGCAGGGCCAGCACGTCGCTGCCATGCAGGGCGTCGGGCAGCGCGCCGCTGATGCCCTCGCTGTTCTTGCCCAGGCTATGCGCGTCGAGGCCGGCGACATTCGCGCTGTCGTGCGCGGCATGCGCGACGGGCGCGGCACTGCTGTCCCAATTCACATACGCCGTCTGGCGCACGGCGCGGGCGATGGTGTCGAGCGCATAGCGGCCGTTGTCGTCCAGGCGCGCGCTGGCGGACTGCTCGCCATAACTGCCGCTGGCCGCCAGCAGCACGGTACTGGCGGCCAGCATCAGCAGCGCGCCCAGCGACAGGGCCACCAGCAATTCGACCAGGCTCATGCCCCGATGCCGGCGCCAGCGGGCGTGCATGCCATTCATGCGCCGCCTCCCCCAAGCTGGAATGCCAGCCTGGGCAGCGACTCGCCTGCCGCATTCACGGCGGGTGAGCCATCGGGCTGTCGGCCGCGCCAGCCCAGCTTGATGACGATGGGCGCGCCCTTGCCGCCGCTGCAGGCCCAGTGCAAGCCCTGGGCGGCGGCGTCCCACGCGGGAGCGTCGCGGCAGATATGCAGGCGCGCGCCGGGCAAGACCGATTGCAGCCTTTGCTTCCATTCGGCGATGTCGAATTGCGCCAACTCGGCCGCGCTGCAGGCGGCAGCGCCGAAACAGTCGGGAGCGCCGCCGGCAGGCTCGGCGCCGTCCGCCACCGCATAGGCCACGTTCAGGTAGGGATTGCCCGCATCGGGACCATGCATGAGCACGCTGTTCGCGCGCATGCGTTCGGCCATGCCGGCGGCCAGTTGCACGCCCGCCGACAACAGCGCCGACTCATGGCGCGCACGTAGCGAGCTCAGTTGCAGGATGCTGGCGCCCAGCAAGCCCAGCGCCAACAGCAGCAGCGACACCAGCACCTCGACGAGGCTGCTGCCATCCATGGGACCACGCGTACCGCTGTGCATGAGCTTCTCCCGCTGAGAGAATAGACTGGAGCCGCGCGGACGCCCGGCCCAGCTACACGATAGGCGCATGCAAAAACGCAGGCATGAGGCAGCGCAAACGTCGCCGCGAAAAAGAGAAAAAGAAGGGAAAAAAAGCGCCTGGATTGATCAGGCCGCTTGCCAGGCGAACGCTGGCGTGGTGAACACGGGGCGCAGGAGCGGCCCCATTTTCAATAAGGTGAACGTCAGGGCTTGCTGCGCGCCTGGCCCACTTCGGCGATCGCATCCTGGAACTCGGCCAGATCTTCGAAATTCTTATAGACGGAGGCGAAGCGGATGTAGGCAATCTTGTCCAGGCGCTTGAGTTCCTGCATGACCAGCTCGCCGATATAGCCGGAATCGACTTCGCGCAAGCCGCTGGTCAGCAGTTTTTCCTGGATGGACGCAATGGCCGTATCCACGGAGGCGGCCGCGACGGGACGCTTGCGCAAGGCCAGCATCAAACTGCCGCGCAACTTATCCGCAGCGAACTCCGTCCGGCTGCCATTCTTTTTGACGACGGCCGGCATGATAAGTTCAATGCGTTCGTAGGTGGTAAAACGCTTGTCGCATTTGCCGCAGCGGCGGCGGCGCCGAATGGCATCCCCTTCCTCCGATACGCGCGTATCGAGAACCTGGGTATCGCCGTGCTGGCAAAATGGACATTTCATGGGCTGGCTACAACTTTATAGTAATAATTACGGGAAATCGCCGCCCTTGTACAAAAGGCGCCCGAATCACTCCGGGCGCCCTTGGGCACGACTGGAATGTGTCATACAGAATCTTACTCTGTATGACACATTCTGGACAAATAATTATGCGTACACCGGGTGCGCGTCAGCCAGCACTTTCACGGCCGCTTTGACGCGCTCGATGGTGGCGGCGTCATGCGGATTGTCCAGCACGTCGGCGATCAGGTTGCCCACTTCTTCCGCTTGCGCTTCCTTGAAACCGCGCGTCGTCATCGCCGGGCTGCCCAGGCGGATGCCCGAGGTGACGAATGGTTTTTGCGGGTCGTTCGGGATGCCGTTCTTGTTGCAGGTGATATGCGCGGAACCGAGGATGGCTTCGGCTTCCTTGCCCGTCAGGTTCTTGGCGCGCAGATCGACCAGCATGACGTGCGACTCGGTACCGCCGGACACGATGCGCAAGCCGCGCTTGATCAGGGTTTTCGCCAGCACGTCGGCGTTCTTGATCACTTGCTTCTGGTATTCGACGAAGTCAGAGCTCAGCGCTTCCTTGAAGGCGACGGCCTTGCCGGCGATCACGTGCATCAGCGGGCCGCCCTGGATGCCAGGGAAGATGGCCGAGTTGATGGCTTTTTCGTGCTCGGCCTTCATCAGGATGATGCCGCCGCGTGGGCCGCGCAGCGATTTGTGCGTGGTCGAGGTCACGAAGTCAGCGAACGGCACCGGGTTCGGGTACAGGCCGGCGGCGATCAGGCCCGCATAGTGGGCCATGTCGACCATGAAGTAGGCGCCCACTTCCTTGGCGATCTTGCCGAAACGCTCGAAGTCGATCTTTTTCGAGAAGGCCGACGCGCCGGCGATGATCAGTTTCGGCTTGCGTTCGCGGGCCAGGCGTTCCATCGCCTCGTAGTCGATGTCTTCTTCCGCCGTCAAGCCATACGACACCACGTCGAACCACTTGCCGGACATGTTCAGCGGCATGCCGTGAGTCAGGTGACCGCCTTCGGCCAGCGACATGCCCATGATCAGGTCGCCCGGTTTCAGCATGGCAAAGAACACGCCCTGGTTCGCCTGCGAGCCGGAATTCGGCTGCACGTTCGCGCATTCGGCGCCGAACAGTTTTTTCACGCGGTCGATGGCCAGTTGCTCGGCGATGTCGACGAATTCGCAGCCACCGTAGTAGCGCTTGCCCGGATAGCCTTCGGCATACTTGTTCGTCAGTTGCGAACCTTGCGCTTCCATGACGGCTGGCGACGTGTAGTTTTCCGACGCGATCAACTCGATGTGATCGTGCTGGCGCACGTTTTCTTTTTGAATGACGGCGAACAATTCAGGATCGACGTTGGCGAGGGTGTGATCTTTTGCGAACATGTAAAAACTCCAAAGATAAGGGTGCTTGTACTGGCAGGTTGGATCGAATGAGGGGAGCCGGCGTTAAGTGAATAACAACGTTGGACAGGCAGCCTCTTCGTGCTTTTCCATAGTGGCTACCCAGGCGAACGGCTGATGAAAAATCTCACGTTTCCCGGTGGGTGCCCACCTTTCGCCGGTTTGCCGATCGCCATCCATGGAGATCGCCCGACTTTTCGCCAGTCACGTGAGACGTAATGGAATGCAAATTGTAAGTTAAGTGCCCAAATTGAGCAAGGAATGCAACCGTACAGCTATAATCGCCGCGCGCCAATGCAGCCCGGGCACGGGCACAGACCGCCCCGGGCAAGACTGCGGCTCTTAAGCTGAACTTAAACCTGGCCACGGCATGTAAGCGTATGTTACGAAGCTTGCCATTGTGCGCCCCGGATTTACAATGCTGCGGTGCAACTTATATGCAGCTTTTGCATGGCTTTCCAGCAAGCGCCCACAGTCACAAGAAGAAAAATCGCGTAAAATGTTGCTCAATCTCACTACTGGCGCAATAAACATGCCTTCAGTCTTTACCTGGAACGTACGTGTCTACTATGAAGACACCGACGCCGGCGGCATCGTCTATTACGCAAATTACCTGAAATTTTTCGAACGCGCGCGCACCGAATGGCTGCGCGCCATCGACGTGGGCCAGCAGGAATTGCTGGAACAGCACGACGCAATGTTCGTTGTCAAAAGCATCAACGCTGACTATCATGCGCCAGCCAGGCTCGATGACACGGTAAGATTAACCTTAAGCATAGAAAAAATGGGGCGCGCCTCCATTGTTTTCCTGCAACAAGCCTGGTGCGGCGACCGCCTGCTGAACACGGCCCGCGTCAAGATCGGCTGCGTCGACTCGGCATTGCGCCCGCGCGCCGTGCCTGATCCAGTAGCGGCCCGCATGCGCGCCGCCTGAACCCTACCCGCCCCCCCCGGACAATTCACCCAACAGACTGCCAGCCAATGAACGTTACACAAGATCTTTCTTTCCTCGCGCTCATCACCAATGCCCATTTGATCGTGCAACTGATCATGGCCCTGCTGCTGCTGATTTCCCTGACCAGCTGGACCTACATTTTCCGCAAGATGTTTGCCGTGCGCCAGGCGCGCAAGCAAACCATCGAATTTGAACGCAGCTTCTGGGCCGGCGGCAACCTGCATGCGCTGCATCAAAGCGCCAGCGGCAACCGCGACCAGAGCGGCGCGCTGGCCCGCATTTTTGACGCCGGCATGGGCGAATTCATCAAGGGCAAGGCTTCCTACGGTTCGCGCGAAGCGCTGGACGTCGGCGCCGTGCTCGACGGCGCCCGCCGCGCCATGCGCGCCGCCTTCCAGCGTGAAATGGACGTGCTCGAATCGCACCTGGCCTTCCTCGCCTCCGTCGGCTCCGTCTCGCCCTACATCGGCCTGCTGGGCACCGTCTGGGGCATCATGAACGCCTTCCGCGGCCTGGCCAACGTGCAACAAGCCACCCTGGCCGCCGTCGCGCCCGGCATTGCCGAAGCGCTGATCGCCACCGCCATCGGCCTGTTCGCGGCGATTCCCGCCGTCGTCGCCTACAACCGTTTTTCGCATGACATCGACCGCCTGGCGATCCGCTTCGAGAGCTTCGTCGAGGAATTCTCCAACATCTTGCAGCGCCAGTCGCGCTAAGAGGGAGCAGCGTCCATGGGTTCCTCATTCAATAGCGGCGGCATGCGCGGCGGCCGCGGCCGCAAGTTCAAGTCCGAGATCAACGTCGTGCCGTATATCGACGTGATGCTGGTGCTGCTGATCATTTTCATGGTGATGCCGTCGTCGAACAATCCCAGCGTGGTGAACCTGCCCAACGCGGAAAGGTCGGCCAAACCGCCCGATGACTATATTCAGATCGTGCTGAAACCAAATGGTTCGCTGTCGATCGGCGTCATCGGCAAGGAACAGCTGTCGCCGGAAACGGAACCGAACCGCGACGCCCTGCTGCGCAAGCTGCGCGGCTTGCACGAGAGCAATCCCGACTATCCCGTGATGATTGCGGGCGACAAGGAAAGCAAGTACGACGATGTGATCCAGCTCATTTCGGAAGCGAAAAAGATGGGCATTACCCGCGTCGGCCTGGCCACCAAGTAAGCACAGCATCCTGTTTCCAGACTTGACCGTTTTTAGATAGACTAGACTTTGCAGACCAAACAAATCGACCATGTACTCGGCAAGCCCTACAGCGTGCCGCGCGAACGCAGCCGCTGGCCCTCGCTGGGCCTGGCGCTGGCGATGCACCTTGGCCTGCTGTTTTTCCTGTGGGTAGGCGTACACTGGCAAAATACGGAGCCTGTGGCCGTCGAAGCGGAAGTGTGGGACCTGAAAGTGCAGACGGCCGCGCCGCCGCCCGACGTGGCGACGCAACCGGAGCCGACACCGGCACCACCGCCGGAACCGCCAGTGGAGCAGCCGGCCCCACCGCCACCGCCACCGGTGGCCGCGCCCGAGCCGAAGGTTGACTTGCGCGAAGCGGAAATCGCCCTGGAGCGCAAGAAGGCCAAGCTGAAGGAAGAGAAAGCGGCAGCGGAAGAACGCCGCAAGCAGGAATTGAAGGAACGCGAAGAAGAAAAGCGCGAACTGGAAAAACAGAAGCAGAAAGAAAAAGACAAGGCTGACAAGCTGGAGAAAGAAAAGGCAGAAAAGGCCGACAAGCTGGAGAAAGCCAAGGAAGCCAAAGAGAAAGCGGCGGAAGAAAAAGCCGAGAAAGAACTGTCCGATAAAAAAGCGGCGGCGGAAAAAGCGGCCAAGGCGAAAAAAGCGGCGGAAGAGAAAAAAGCCGCCGACAAGGCGCGTGCCGCGGAAATGAGTCGCATCACGGGTGCGGCAGGCGCGGGCACAACGGGCACGGCCGCGAAAGCGACCGCGCCACGCAAGGACAGCGGCTATGTCGCTGCCCTGACGAGCAAGATCAAGAGCAATATCGCGTACAGCGGTAGCACGGACGTGCCGGGCAACCCGCGCGCCGTGTTCAAGATCGAGCAACTGCCAACTGGGGAAATTATTTCGGTCCGAAAGATTAAAAGTAGCGGCCTGCCGGCGTATGACAGCTCGGTGGAAAACGCCATTAATAAATCGTCGCCACTGCCGAAGAAAAAAGACGGCACCGTGGAACGCGAGATTGAACTCATATTCGAGATGAAGGATTTGCCTAAATGATGACCATGAAAAAAATGAGCTATGTCGTGCTCTGTGCCAGCCTGATACTGGGAGCCTCCGGCGCCCAGGCGCAGCTGCGCGTGGAGATTACAGGGATCGGCAGCAACCAGATCCCGGTAGCTGTCGCCAGCTTTGTCAATGAATCGGCGGCGCCGCAATCGTTATCCAGCATCATCAAGGCCGACCTTGCGCGCAGCGGCGTGTTCAAGCTGATCGACGCCGATGCGCCCGTATCGGAAACGGCGCCCGTCAGCTACGACCAATGGAAGTCGCGCGGCGCCGATGCGCTGGCGGCCGGCACCGTGCAGAGCATGGCCGATGGCCGCCTGGACGTGCGCTACAAGCTGTTCGACACCATCAAGGGCGCGCAGATCTCCAGCATGAACAATGCGGCCGCGCCGCAGTTCAACCGCCTGCTGGCGCATAAAATTGCCGATGACATCTATGAAAAACTGACGGGTGTCAAAGGCGCGTTCGCCACGCGCATCGCCTACGTCACGCAATCGGGCCGCGAATACCGCCTGGAAGTAGCCGACGCCGATGGCGAAGGCATCCAGGTCGCCCTGCGCTCGAACGAGCCGATCATTTCGCCGTCCTGGTCGCCGGATGGCACCAAGGTGGCGTATGTGTCGTTTGAAAAGAAAAAGCCCATCGTTTACGTGCAAAACCTGGTGACGCGCCAGCGCACCATCGTCTCGAATGAAAAAGGCAGCAATTCGGCGCCGAGCTGGAGTCCGGATGGTTCGCGCCTGGCCGTGGCCCTGTCGCGCGATGGCCATACCCAGGTCTACACCGTCAATGCCGACGGCAGCGGCTTGCGCCGCGTCAGCAACAGCAGCGGCATCGATACGGAACCCCAATTCTCGGCCGATGGACAAAGCATTTACTTCACCAGCGATCGCAGCGGCGGACCACAGATCTACCGCATGTCGACCAGCGGTGGCGAAGCCAAGCGCGTGACGTTTGGCGGCTCCTACAACATCAGCCCGCGGATTTCGTCCGACGGGAAGACTCTCGCTTATATTTCCCGTCGCGACGGCAATTTCCAGCTCTACGCGCTCGACCTGGCTAGTGGCCAGGAACTGCGCCTGTCGGACACCGCCAACGACGAATCACCGAGCTTTTCGCCCAACGGGAAATATATCATGTACGCGACCGAATCCGGACGACGCAAGTCGCTGGCAGTGGTATCGGTGGATGGCCGCGTCAAACAGCGTTTGACTACGCAAGCTGGCAATATCAAGGAGCCCACCTGGGGTCCTTTTATGAAGTAAATGCTGTACAGTTTCACCTTTAACCATGACCCGGAGAATAAAAATGAGTAACTTTAAAAGTTTGGCTTTCATCGCCGCTACCGCAGCCCTGCTGTCCGCCTGCAGCACCCCAGTCAAAGTAGCAGAAACCCCAGTGGTTGAGCGCGCTCCTGAAAAAGTCGTTGCACCAGTTGACACCCGTCAAGTTCAGCCAGTGACGACCGCATCGGTCGATCCACTGGACGATCCAAAAGGCGTGCTGGCTAACCGCAGCATCTACTTCGACTTCGACAAGTACGTCGTGCGCGAAGCGGACACCCCAGTCGTGCAAAACCACGCTGGCTACCTGGTGAAAACGCCTAGCCGCAAGATCCTGATCCAAGGTAACACCGATGAACGCGGTGGCGCTGAGTACAATCTGGCCCTGGGCCAGAAACGTGCTGAAGCCGTGCGCAAGTCGATGGCTGCCCTGGGCGTGCCAGAAGGCCAAATGGAAGCCGTGTCGCTGGGCAAAGAAAAGCCTAAAGCACAAGGCAGCAACGAAGCAGCATGGGCTGAAAACCGCCGCGCTGACATCGTTTATTGATGTTCATGGGTGAGCGCCGCAGCATTGACGCTTACCTAACTGGCCAGTCATAGGCATAATAATGGGGCGCAGCGCGGTGTATCACCGCCCGGCGCCCCGTTTGCATGTTTGCGTAACCTTTGAAAGCCCGACCCATGATGACATTCTCGAAAGCCGGCGTCGCCGCCGCCTTGATGGCCGCGTTTGCCTACCTGCCCCTGCACGCCAACGCCGCTCTGTTCGACGACGACGAAGCGCGCAAGGCCATCCTGGAGCTGCGCGCCAAGGTGGACGCCATGGCACGCGACCTGAACAGCCGCGTCGATGCCAAGGCGGACAAGACCAGCACCTTGAGCCTGCTCAACCAGCACGACCAGACCATGCAAGAGATCGCCCGCCTGCGCGGCCAGATCGAAGTACTGGGCAACGACCTGACGAACACGCAAAAGCGCCAGAAGGATTTCTACACCGACATCGACGCGCGCCTGCGCAAGCTGGAGCCGCGCCAGGTCACCATCGATGGTCAGGAAGCGGCCGTGGGCGTGTCCGAGCAAAGCTCGTACGAGTCCGCGTTCGGCCTGTTCAAGTCGGGCGACTACAAGGGCGCCGTCACGGCCCTGGACGCCTTCGTGAAACGCTATCCGGAATCGGCCTACGCGGCCAACGCGCAATACTGGCTGGGCAACGCCTATTACGCCCAGCGCGACTGCAAGAGCGCCATCACGGCCCAGCAAGCAGTGCTGAAACACTACCAGGACAGCCCCAAGGCGCCCGACGCCATGCTTAACATCGCCAGCTGCTACACGGAGCTGAAAGACAAGCCCAACGCGACCAAGACGCTGAACGCGCTGATCTCGCGCTACCCGGACTCCAGCGCGGCCCAGGCCGCCAAGGAACGGGGCGGCAAAAAGTAAAAACGGGGAAAAAGTTGCCCGTTAGGTTTGACAGAATCCCGGGCACCCCCTATAATCTTTCTTCTTCGGGTCGTTAGCTCAGCTGGTAGAGCAGCGGACTTTTAATCCGTTGGTCGCAGGTTCGAATCCCGCACGGCCTACCACGAATACGCAGTACTGATCTGCTTGCGAGTTGTACTAGCAAGCATTTTTTTACGGCACAGTGTTACCGAAGTTGTTGTACAAGTTTTTGGGTCGTTAGCTCAGCTGGTAGAGCAGCGGACTTTTAATCCGTTGGTCGCAGGTTCGAATCCCGCACGGCCTACCAAATACTATGAAGAAGCCAACCGTTCGCGGTTGGCTTTTTTGTTTTCAGTGTGAAACAGAATCGCTGCCCTTTTCAGCACTTCCCCTCATCAGCCTGCCAAAGTTAATTTTTTCCGGGCTGCGCCTTCTGGTAACATCATGAAACGACGACAACTAGGCTGCGCCATGCCGCGCGCCATTCTACGGAAACAGCAGCAATGACACTAGCGACCGACCAGAATTCCGACGGCAGGGGCTTGTCATCGATGTCGCGCCGGCTAATTGCGCTGCGCGACGACGTCATTGCACGCTGGAGCCAGCAAACGCGGGCCAATGTGGACTTGGCGCGGCGCCTGCCCTACCCCATACTGATCAATACCCTGCCCATCTTTTACGACAACCTGGCCCAGGCCATGACGCCCGACTATCCCCGCGCGATGGCTGATAGCCACGCCAATATTGCGGGCGTGCATGGCGACGAGCGTGCCCGCATGACAAGCTACGGGCCAGAGCAGGTCATCCACGAATACCAGTTGTTTCGAGACGCCTTCATTCATGTGATGACTGAGAAGGGTATCGAACTGGACGCTGTGCAGTGGACCGTGTTTCAGACTTCCATCGACCGCGCCGTGCGCGAGGCGGTCAAGAATTTCACGGAAGTGCACCAGTCGCTGCGCCACCGGATCGCCGCAGCCCTGTCACACGACATGCGCGGGCCGCTATCGGTAATCATGAACGGCGCCAGCGTGTTAAACCTGCGCGCAGATACAAGCGAACAGAGCCGCCTGACGACAGCCCGCATCCTGGAAAATGGCAAGCGCTTGAATGACATGGTCGAAGAATTGCTCGAAGCACTCAGCATCGACCAGCAGCAAGACTTGCCGCTGGCAATAGAACGGACCGACCTGACTGCGATCGCCAAGGCCGTGTGCCGCGAAATCAACGACAGCGGCACCGCAGCATGCGAACTGACGGGGGAAAGCGTGGTGGGCTACTGGTGCCCCAATTCCATGCGCCGCGCCATAGAAAATCTGACAGGCAATGCGATCAAGTACGGCGACGGAGGACCGATACGCATCCACCTGGTGCAGGCCCACGAGCGGATCATGCTGTCGGTGCATAATTCAGGTACGCCGATAGCTTCGGCTAACCGGGAGCGCATTTTCGAGTATCTGCGGCGCGAGGACAGCGACAAGGCCAGCGGCTGGGGCATCGGCCTGCCCTTCGTGCGCAGTGTCGCCCATAGCCATGGCGGCAGCGTCGTCGTCGACAGCGCGCCGGAAACCGGCACGACATTCACGATCGACGTGCCGCTCGACAGCAGGCCATTTGCCGGCATGTCCAATTAGCGCCAGCGCCATTCCCGCCTACGCTGTCACCGTCCGCATGCCAGCCTTCCCCATCAGCGATTGCACCACCCGCCCCAGCGGCACCTCCACCCAGCGGTGAAATGCCGCGCCGGCCGCCAGGCTGGCGCCCCAGGCCGTCAGCATGCCCAGCGCCTGCCAGGCCGGTTCCAATGGGGCATAGGACGTAAACAAGGCATTCACCAGCAGGCTGACGGGAAAGTGGACCAGAAACACGGCATACGAGATGCGTCCCAGGGCGTTGATGGCGCTCCAGGCCCGGCCTTGGGAAGGCGTGCGGGCGCGACCGAACAGGAATAGCGCGCAGGCGATGATCAGGGCCAGGGCGATGCGGCTGCGGTAGTCGATGGCCAGGGCCAGCAGCACGGGCACGGCGGCCATAGCCATGAGCGCGGCCATGACACCGGGCTTGCGCCTGGGGTCGCTGGCCCACCAGGCCATGAGTCCCAGGCCGTAGCTGCCGAAGAAATACGGCGCCCAATTGTCCCAGCCCGCATCGAGATTGAAATACAGAAGGGAAAAGGTGATGCCCACGGTGACGGCCAGCGGCATCAGCCAGTGCCGGCGCTGGTCCGCCAGGCGGCCGCCCAGCCACAGCAGCGATACCGTCAGCAGATACAACTGGAAATCGATGGCCACATACCAGGCGCCGGCCGACAGCGATTCATAGCCCAGCACGCCGTGCAGCAGCAAGGCATGGGCACCCAGCTGGCCCAGGGTGACGGCGGCCGACATGGAATCGTGCAGCATCCAGATGCCGGCCACAGGCGTGATGATGGCGGCGAGCAAGGTGGCGGCCAGGAAAGGCGGCGCCAGCTTGGCATAGCGGCGCCAGACGGCTTGTAACGGGGTGGCGATGCCGGCGCGGCCGGCGGGCGAAAGGGATTTGGCGACCAAAAAGCCGCCGATGACGAGGAACACTTGCACGGCGATGCGCGCGCTGCCGCCCAGCCAGTCCAGCAATGCGGGCCACAGGGGCCGCACATAGTCGGACATGGGGCCGTAAAACGCCAAGTGGTGCAACACGATCAACTGCGCCGCGCCTGCCTTTAAACCATTGATCCAGCCAAACTGCGGACGCTTTGCCAGATCCGCCTGTGATACCGCTGCTACTACCGTCATTCCCATCCCTTGCCGTGCCAGGCAGTGTCGCCAGCCCGTCGCGCAACAGGCGCGCGGCTGAGGACTTACCGAAAGGCCGATATCATAGCCTAGCCCGGAAGATGGCGGGGCACGGCAGGCGGCTAAGCTGCCGGCTTTTCCGCCTCCGGCGGCTCGGGCGCCAAGGGCTGCTGCGCCAGGATGGCATCGAGCAAGCGGGGGAAGCGGCTCTCGATATCGGCGCGGCGCAGGGTGTTCATGTGCGTCGTACCCGCGTTTTCCGTGTAGACGAGGCCCGCTTCGCGCAAGACCTTGAAATGGTGGGAGACGGTCGACTTCGGCCGCCCGCCGTCCAGGTCGCCGCAGGCCGCCGCGTCAACTCTGGCCAGGTGGCGCACGATGTCGAGGCGGATGCTGTCACTCAAGGCGTAGAGCACGCGCTCGAGGACGAATTCGCTGGCGGAGGGATGTTTGTGTGGACGCATGAGCAGAATCATACAGCATGCGCTATACTAATTCTATTCTTCGAATATTTACGAACTACCGAATCAGTATTTCCCTATCTTTCCACCAGCAAACACAAAGGCCACCATGTCCGCCCTCTTCCAGCCATTCAGTCTTAAAGACATTACCCTTCGCAACCGCATCGCCGTGCCGCCCATGTGCCAGTACATGGCCGTCGATGGTCAGGCCAACGACTGGCATCTGTCGCATTACGCGGGCATGGCGCGCGGCGGCGCGGGCCTGGTGATCGTCGAAGCGACGGCCGTAGCGCCCGAAGGCCGTATCACGCCAGGCTGCACGGGCATCTGGAATGATGATCTGGCGCAAGCCTTCGTGCCGGTGGTAAAAGCCATCAAGGCAGCCGGCTCCGTGCCCGGCATCCAGATCGCCCACGCAGGCCGCAAGGCCAGCGCCAACCGCCCATGGGAAGGCGACGACCATATTGCTGCAGGCGACGCGCGCGGCTGGCAAACCATCGCCCCGTCCGCCATCGCCTTTGGCGGCGGCCTGCCGAAAGTGCCGCGCGCCATGGACCTCGACGATATCGCCCGGGTGCAACAGAACTTCGTCGATGCCGCCGTACGCGCCCGCGAAGTGGGCTTCGAATGGCTGGAACTGCACTTCGCCCACGGCTACCTGGCGCAAAGCTTCTTTTCCGTCCACTCGAACCAGCGCGACGACATCTATGGCGGCAGCGTGGAAAATCGCAGCCGCTTCCTGCTGGAAACCTTGAAAGCCGTGCGTGCCGTATGGCCCGAGCACCTGCCGCTGACCATCCGCTTTGGCGTGCTGGAATTCGACGGCCGCGACGAGCAAACCCTGCTCGAATCGATAGCCCTGGTGCGCCAGTTCAAGGATGCCGGCATGGATATGCTCAGCGTCAGCATGGGCTTCACCATCCCCGACGTATCGATTCCGTGGGGTCCGGCCTTCATGGGCCCGATTGCCGAGCGCGTCCGCAGCGAAGCGGGTGTGCCCGTCTCGTCCGCCTGGGGTTTCGGCACGCCGGCCATCGCCGAGCGCGTCGTCAAGGAAGAACAACTGGACGTGGTGATGGTGGGCAAGGCGCACCTGGCCAATCCGCACTGGGCCTACTTTGCCGCCAAGGAACTCGGCGTGGAGCGCGCCTCGTGGACCCTGCCGGCGCCGTACGCGCACTGGCTGGAGCGCTACTGATCATCCTTGACCGTTGCCGGATGCCCCTCCAGGGGCAGCTCCGGCAGGAACAGCAGGAAGACCAGTCCCAATAGCAGCAGCACCGCGCCGGCGCCAAACACACTGGCGATCGCATGGCGGTAGACCTCGACCGTCTGCGCCGCAGCATGCGCGCCCAGCGCCGAGACGGCTTCCACGCCATGCTGGTGCAGCTGGTGCGCAAGGATGGCGCCTGAGGCCGTCACACCCAGCAAGCCGCCCAGCGAGCGGAAGAAGGCCAGCATGGCCGTGCCCACGCCGCGGCGCGCCAGCGGCAAGGCATTTTGCACGGCAATCGTCATGTTCGGCATCACCAGTCCCAGCCCCGTGCCCAGGAAGAAGATGGCCGGCTCGATGGTCCAGTAACCGCGCGACGTTGCCATGGCCCAGGCCAGCACGGCAAACGCCAGCAGCGCCACCGCCAGCCCCGCCACCTGCACCATCTTGTACTTGCCCGAGCGCGACAGCACGCGGCCGTTGAACATCGACGAGGCCACCAGTCCCACCATCATCGCCACCGTCATCACGCCCGATTCGGCGGGGCTGGTGCCCATCACCAGCTGGAAAAACAGGGGGAAAAAGACGCTGGCGCCCATCAAGCCCATGAAAGTCATGGCCATCACAAGGCTGGCGATATTGAAGGTGCGGTTTTCGAACAGGTCGGGCGGCAGCACGGGTTCATCCACGCGACCCACGTGGAACGCCAGCCAGCCGCCCAGCAGCAGGGCGATGCCGCCGCAGACCTTGATGGCCAAGGAATCCCAGGGCCACTCCGTGCCGCCCAGCGCCAGCACCAGCAGGGCCGCCGTGATGGCGCCCGTCAGCAAGGCCGAGCCAAGATAATCGATCTTGTGCGCATGCGTGCGCACGGGTTTGCGCATGGCGCGCGCAATGATGACAAAGGCGGCTGCACCGATGGGCAGGTTGACATAGAAAATCCAGTGCCATGACAAGGCATCCGTGATGACGCCACCCAGAACCGGACCGAGCACGCTGGTGACGGCAAACACGATGGGCACCATGCCTTGCCGCTTGCCCCGCTCGGCCGGCGGCACGATGTCGCCGATGATGATTTGCGCCAGCGGCATGAAACCGCCCGCACCGAGACCCTGGATGGCGCGAAAAATGATCAGCTCCGTCATGTTCTGCGCCAGCCCGCACAGCACGGAACCGAGCAAAAAGGTCAGCAGGGCCGTAAAGATCATGGGGCGGCGGCCATACTGGTCGGCCAGCTTGCCATACAGGGGCATGGTGGCCGTCGACGCCAGCACATAGGCCGTGACCACCCACGACAGGTGCGCCATGCCACCCAGGTCATCGACGATGCGCGGCAAGGCCGTGGCGACGATGCTCTGGTCCAGCGCGCCCAGGCCCAGCACGGCCATCAAGCCCAGGTAGATGGCGCGCACTTCGCGCCCGGTGACGGGTTTGGCCGGGTCTTTTTCTGCGCCTGCGGCGTGATCGTGGCCGCTCATGCCTGGCCAATCTCGAGCAGCGGCTGCATGGAGGCGGCCAGCGCATCGATCTGCTGCGGCGACAAACGGGCGATGCGCCGCGCCAGCGCATCGCGGCGGCGCGCGCGCAGGGTCTCGAGCACGTTCAAGCCTTGCGCGGACACTTGCAGGCCCGAACGGCGCCGGTCCTGCGGATCGGGCGCGTTGCGCTCGACCAGCCCCGCCTCGGCCAAAGACTTGACCTGGGCGCTGACGGTGGGCCCGCGCACGTTCTGCAGCCGCGCCAGCGCGGCCACGCCAATGCCGGGCTGCTCGTGTATCAGCGCCAGCAACATGTATTGCATCATCGACACGTGGGCGTCCAGCTCACCCCCTTCGCGCTGCATGCAGCGCAGCAGACGCTTGAACGCCGTGCGCAATTCATCGGACAGCGCCAGCGCGCGTGCGGGGATGGGAAGGTCTTCGGTAGTGGGCATAAGGATATAAATAGGTAGGCTACCTACCCATATTAGACCGTGCATGAGGGCCATGCAAGGCTTTTTTCCACCCCTGCCCTTCCCAAAACCGCCGTTGGCCGTCATAATAGCCGCCCTTGGGTCGTTAGCTCAGCTGGTAGAGCAGCGGACTTTTAATCCGTTGGTCGCAGGTTCGAATCCCGCACGGCCTACCAAGATTCAGTCGTCATCATGGCAAGCATGTTGATACGGCACAGCGTTACCGCAGTTCAGTTGAAAAAGTTTTTGGGTCGTTAGCTCAGCTGGTAGAGCAGCGGACTTTTAATCCGTTGGTCGCAGGTTCGAATCCCGCACGGCCTACCAAATACTTCAGGAAAGCCCACGAATTTCGGTTCGTGGGCTTTTTTGTTTCTGGCAGCTTCCTGCCCGTCCTGGGCAAAATGTCAGGCTTCATTCCCCATTTCCGGTATTGCTTCGATAGCAAGTGTCACCGCCACGCGCGAGGTGCCGAACACCTCTTGGCCGGGTCCGCGCCAGCGCACTCGCCGATGCAATCGGTGAATGTAAAGCGCCGCGAGATTTAGCACGATAAGACATTAGATTTAGCACTACTACTAACCCGCTGAAGCGGGTTGTGGCGCGTACAATCCAAGAAGAATAGTGAAATATATATCACTAACAGCGGCGTAACGCCCCCCCTGATTCAAACACGCAGTCCGACTTGCTAGGACAAAATCGTGGCTGCCACCTCGATAGGGTATACCCCACTGCCAGCAGTTAATGCCGCCCCCTGCCACTGCAAGTGGAAACTGATGGGGCCGGCACCAATATCCAGTAGAACGCGGGTGAATATATTTTTGCGATAGGCCGTCGATCCATCCAAATACCACGCCCGCAGCGTGGCACCTGGTGCTGTCTCTGTCCCCGAATATAGTGAGAGCACCGCGCCACCGCCAGCTTCTGTATTGGTGTATGGAAACGAAATTGTGATTTCGCATTTGGCTGGCACAGCATTAGCTGGGGCAGGACTCATTACAGATACCGTCGTGCCGGCAATAGGTATGCTTGCAGCCGCGTTGGTAGTTGTCTGTGCTGAAAATTGTGTCGCCACGGCTGGTACCGGCCGGCGCAGCGCCTCCACAAACTCAGAAACAAATCGGCCGACAGCCGGGGTGTAGAGCCGCTGAAGCCCATCACCGCTAGGGTGATGAATACCATCGCCGCCATGGAACCCTGACTCTTCTCGAAAACCAATTGTTCCACCGACCAGGCCAGGGGTGCCACCAAAAACAAGATATTCATCGACGATTGGCGTGCTGAGCACCAAGTCTGGAGTATATTCAAATTCAAATTCCGACACGACGCCATTCCCGGCTGCGTATCCGAATCCAACGGCTCCAGCCCAAAACGATGGCGCGTAGCCGTAGCCGTCAACCAATTTGGAATTATTGACCCATATTTCGAGATAACCGCCGGTTGGACGCACCCGCAGCCGCACAGCACCGCCCACCGGCACTGTCAGTCCAGTCGCTATAGACAGCAGCTGCGTCGTCCCGGAATACACACGCAAAGTGGCCCCCATGGCCTCCAGCCTGACCAACAGGCCGCCCGTTTCTGACTCTGACGGCGACCTGGCCACCAGGAATGCGATCGTGCCAGCCACCGCCAGCGTGAATGTGGCGGAAATATCGACGTCGGCCGATTTGATCCTGCGCGTGGAATACGAATTGGCGCCGGTAGCTGTGACGGTGCAGGTGTAGCCGGCCGAGGAACTCGTTTTTGCATACATCATGCCGGTGCCGACATTCCACAGCGCGGCGTTTGCCCAGCCGTTAAAATTGCGTTCACGGAGCCGTTGGGCATTGTCGGTATGCGTACCGGTCAGGACTACGCGGCTCAGGGCATTGACGTCGATGAGTCCCCACCCGTACTGCAGAGCCATCGCCCGCGCCGCATCAGCAATCGCCTGAGTGACCGGTATGACCCCCGACGCCTGGATAATCGACGGGATTGAGGGCGGCACCAGCACCAGAAACGGAACCTTCTCCCACGCCTGCACCGAGGTCCATATTGATTTCATATGCGCGATCCATGAAACCTCATTGCCGCCATATGCATTCGTGCCGTGAGCGATGACAATAAAATCAGGTTGAGCGTCCCGCACGTGCGCCAGCCATGATTTTCCAGTGACGGTTCCGTTCGGCCACACGTCGTTACGGAGATTACTGTCTGTGCCAATACTTTCGCTACCACCACCCCGATGCGGAAATGCATCGCGCCAGAACGATCCGCCATCATTTTGCCCCGTAGTGGCCGGATCACCAGCAACAAATGCGGGGGAGGACAGATTGTCCAGGGCGCGGCCAAGAAGCGACATATTCAGGACGCGAATTTTGCAGAACGGCATCCGTTTAGCCATCATGGTCTGGACCATAGCGGCGACGCCGTTACCATAGAATGAATCGCACACCTCGGAAATGGAATCGCCGGCGATGACGCCGAGCAATGAACCCTTGTTATATGCAGCCCGGATCGCTGGCGGGAGGAATAACACGGGGCGATCAGCGGTAAATACCTGGTCAGGATGCCATGAATTTTCCTTCAGTACCGGATAGGCGGTGCCAAAATTCGTATCTATCCAGCCCGTACGCACATAGCCCGGCCCTATGTAGCGTTTCAGCAATTTTTTGGCGCTGGTATTGAAATAGCCAGGTGGCACGTGGAATGTATCTGTGGCCGTGTCCGCCTCGCATGCGGCAATCGCGGCAGTGTTGTCCAATGCTGCGCCAGCAACGGCGCCATGGTCCACCACGCTAGGAAATTCGCGCAGCGCGGCATCCACCGTCCTAGTACCGTACCCCACACCGGCAGCACCGGTCGGTAATGCTAAGTCAGCCGAGGTCAAGCCTTGGATCAGCCTAAACTTATCTGCCTCAAAGGTACCTGACGTAGTGAACGGGAGCTTGAGCAGGATTGGTGCGTAGGTGTTATCTCCATATTGAACTGTTTGGGTCGCGATTTTCATTAACAAGCCAGCAGCATACTCAACAGGGGGCAAGTATCCTAGAGTCGCATTGGCTGCACTGAGATTGAATATTTCGCCCAAGACATTTACCTCGCTGGTCCAGCGCGCTAGAGCGGTAATATGCGCATCAGCGCGTGCGACAAAAACGTCAGAATCATCTCCGCGCGATGGGGCCGGTGGCAGTGGTGTAATCATGTCAATCCTTCTATTTCTATTGAGCAAACGGCGTAGTTAAGGTAGGTAATATCGATGGACAGGTCTTTGTAGAACCCGTACACAATGGAGGAACCGAAGCGGACTATCCCGATGTAAACAATCGGCGTCGCGCGGTAGCGGGCCAGCAGGGTGAATGTTTGGTCGACCGCGCTAGAATCCAGCCACAACGGCAGCGTCACGCGACGACTGAACGCGCGCTCGACCACGTTAAAATTGCCAAACGCATCGCGCGCTTTAACGCTGTAATCAGTCAGGCTGATTTTTGCCCCACGCTGGGTCATGCCGAGCGTTTTGGCATGGCCTATGATCAAGCCACCGCATAAGACGAGGTGCCCAACATTGGTAAGCGTGATCGTGATTGTCAGGTCTGAATACAGAGGTAGGTCGGTAAAGGCGATGTCATTTACCCTGACAATCGGCTCAAAGAAATAGCTATACCAATCATTGATGCCTGACGTGGTCGCAGGATTGATCGTCTTATCGAAAACGACGCCCAGGACCGGATCGGATGCTGTTACCCGGATGATGGCGCAGTCGACATTGAGCAAGGCTATCCCATTGGCGATGCCCGTCGTGGCCAACGTGACGACGATGGAGTCCATGTTTGACGCCTGCGACGTGATGCTGGCATCGAACATTTTCCAACGATTCGTCGCGCTTTCCTCGACCCAGTATGTGGGGCTGGTCGCGGGAGCGTGGCTCATGTTCCCAGCCTGCAGCGAAATGTAAATCTTGTGGATATCTGGGCCGATGACCATGATGCGGGCACCGATGCTGTAGCTCACCGACGAGCTGTAGAGCGGACAATCATTCTCGACAATATTGCTGTATTTCAGCATTTCATCGGTGATCACGAGGGGACGGATAATCTTCATGCGGACACCGCCTTTACCGGCAGCGGCAGATCAACATCGGCCCGCACAAGCAAGCCTTCACCGTCAACGCGCTTTAACAGACGCACCAATGCGCCGGTATTCTGTGCAATAGCAATATCACCATCTTGCGACTGTCCGGCGAACAGGTTCAGCGCTTCGCGCATCGCACGCATTTCCGCTAACAGGGCAGAGTTATCGCTACCAGAGAGCATGGCTGAGGTCTGCATCGCGTTATAGATGCGCGACGGCCCAGTGACTTCCAACTCGGGCCCATTTTCACCGACGAGGCGCAAGCCGCCGCCAAAGTCGCCACCTGCAGCGAATCCCGGAATCTTGACGCCATACTGCACCGTAGTGGCGGCCGTAGCCTCCAGGCTCCCGGCCGTCCGGCCACGAATCAGCGCTAATTCCTGGGCGGTGGAGGCCTGCGACTCGGCCAGCGACAGCATGGCTTGCGACAATGCCGGCAAGCTGCTGGCGGCCTCCTGGTCCCCTGCACGTGCTTTCGCTGTGGCGATGGCGAACGCCGCTTGTGCTGCCGCATAGGATTGTGTGGCATCCGTTCCCAGCAGACCACGAATGCGCTTGATTTCATCAATAATGCTATCGGTAACAGACTGCCATGCCTCAGTGATCTTCTTGGCTGCTTCGATGGCATCCTCGGCTGCTGGGTAGACTTTAGCGAAGGCTGGAGCCAGGGCCAACAATGCCGCATATTGCTTAGCGCCGTTTACAGTCGCCAGTACACCCGAGTTAGCCAAGCCCAGCACAGTGTCTTTGAATTGATCTCGCGTTGTCACGCCGGCCAATCCGAGTAAGGCCATCTGTTCAGTGACCATTTTACTGACAGGCGCCAGGCGCTCGGCCTCACTCAGGAAATCAGTAGCGAACGCCTCTGTGAGACTTTGCAACTTGTCTAAGCCACCGACACGATCAAGTAGATATTCGCGTGCCGTCAGGCTACTCATTCCAACGGCGCCAAATGTCGTGCCGATGGAACGCATAATCGCATCGAGGCTGGCATAATTTGAGGCAATACGTACCAACGTTTCACCCAGCCCCTCTCCAACCTTTTGAAAACCTTCCATCTGCGGATAAATCGCCGTGGTAAGTGTGTCAAATGCCACACTGATGCCAGCTGATAGCGCGTCAATTAAGTCCTGTCCTTTAAGCTCCCTAGTCGTGACTGAAAAATCAATAACCACCGCATTAATCGCATCAGTGAGTGCTTTACCATCGGCGCCCAATTTGACGCCGGCATCGACCATCAACTGCCCCATATTGTCAAAAATAAGGGTGAATGGCTTGAGCGCAGCTGGGCTGAGGGGCGCCTTATTCACATAGCTATCGCTTGAATTGCCATGAAACCAGCCGCCATCGCTTGTCTTCGTTACATCCTCATATTGGATACCGTTACCCTTACCGCGACGCAAATCGCCCAGGGAACCGCTGAACTTGACGCCAGAATCGGTAATGGTTGTGCTCTTATCGCTGCCGAAAAACGATTTGGTCGATGAGTTTTGAGTGCCAAAGGCACTCCCCTTCGTAAGACCAGCAGTCTGAAATATGCCCTTGGCGGCCCCACCCAATGCCGACTCAATATTTTTCAGCGCCGTCAACATCGAGTTTTGATAGCCCAGCTCCAGCGAGGAATTTTTCTCCATGATGTCGAGCGAGTGCGCCATCGATTCGGATTTGGCCGTGGAATCGCCCAAGACCGTGCCGGTTCCCTGGGTTTTCTGGCGCTCCTCAAACGTGGTCGCCACCGCACCGCCGCCACCGCTCATGCTGGAACCCATGCCAGCCATGAATGCGATGATTGCGGCCGCGCCGACGAAACCCCACACACCCAGCTGTTCAAACGCCTTGGCGACGCCAGCGATAGTCGAGGCGGTCGTTTTGACCACGCTATTGGCCACGGACACGCCAGTGGTCGCTGTATCGACGGTGGCGGCGCCAATCATCGCTGCCGACTCAAAGCCCTTGCCTGCGACCACTGCGGTTGTCTTGGTCGACGTCGCTGCCAGCGATTGCACCATCGATTGCACTGCCATCGCCATTTCGACTGCGCGGAACGCACGTTCAGTTGCCTGCAATACCTTATATCCCGCAGTGCCTTCCTTGAAATATCCCTTCGCCGCACTTGTGATGTCGCCGTAGGATTTGACCTGGGCGCGTGCCGACTCCCGCTGTGCGACTGAGGCAAGCCGGAATTTTTCGGGGTCAGTGTCAGCGCGTCCTTTGGTGGCCTCGGCCAGGTCTTTACCAATTTGAACTTGACGTGCTGCAGCGTCCGAATAGGCTTTGACCATCCCACCGATGGCTTTGCCGCCCGCTCCAAACGCGGAACTCAGGCTCTCTGCAATGGATGTGCCGACATACTTCCAATCCTGAATTGCCCGTTCAGCCGCTTTTTTCAGCCCCTTGTCAACATCCTGGCGATCCAGGCCATCGGCCAGGCGCAAGCGCGCTGTGCGCTGATCCTCCAGGTACTTCAGAATTTTCGGCGCCTGCTCAATCTCGGCTTCCGCCGCGCCGGAGAGAGTCTGTTCTTCAATAAACTGTTTTTGGCTGGCGATTGCCAGGGCCAGGAGTGCGGCGGTTTCGCGCTCGATAGCGCCACGCGACTCTTCACGACCAATATTTGCGGCATCGATCTTGTCAGCTTCAGCACTCAGGCCACTGATGTACTTGTTCATGGCGTCGTCGGATGCGGAAACAACCGCCTCCTGGCGCAGGAATTCGGCTGCTCCCAGCAGGTTGACATCGTCGTCGGTCTTCTGTTGCGCGGCCTTGCTTTTTGCGGTGAGGTCACCAATCTGCTTGGCGTGCTTTGCCTCTTCCGCCGCCGTCAAATTGTGGTGGGCGCGAAGGGCCGTGATTTGGCGGGCATAGCCGTCGATTTCTTCTTTGCCAGCGGCCTGCGCGTATTCGATCTTATTTTTATAGTATTCCTCGTCGCCCATCTTGCCTGCGCTGTGGAACAGGTCGTCCATACGGCCCAGTTGGGCGATCATCGTTTTTTCAGCATTCACATAGTCTTGAATGCGCGCCATTTGATCGGCCAGCTCAATGTTGTCGGCGGCATCAGCTTTAGCCGCTTTGGGCTTATTACTATGGGCGGCGGTGAGTGCCTTGACGTGCGCGGCAACCGCTTCTGGCGTGACCAGAACACTGTCAGGATTGGCCTCTTTTATCTTCTTGATGTCCTCGTAATAGCCATCCAATGCCACTCTCAGTTCGCCCAGCCCACGCTTTTGCAATCTCTGATCGTCAGCTAATACACGCGATGCAGCATGCTCCCCGGTCGATTGGACGAGTTGCCGTGCACCCTCAGCATTCGCCTCAGCATCCACTTTATTCAACTCGGTGACGGCGGCTGTCAGCTTGCGCACGATGTTCATGCGTGACTCGGCCAGGCTGGCGCTCATTGCATCTGGCGCACGGCCCAGTCGTTCGTTGCTCTCTGCTAGCCCGGAGTCAAACTGCTGAAGTTGGAAGCTGTATTTGCCAACATTCGATCCCGGCGTGGCCCGCTTCCCCCAGTTGCCTACCGCATCAACTGCAGCGCTCACGCCAGCACGGATTTCATGCCACCCTTTGGCGATATTGCCCAGGTTGGCAACCATTTCGTGGCTGCGATCATTGAGAACACGCGCAAACTCCTCAGTCGCCCGTGCGCTCGCTCCCTTGGCGTCACCCTCTTTTTCCAGCGCCCGAATTTCCTCATATACAGCTTCTGTCAGGAAGTGATACTGGTCATCGAGTTTGAGCGTGGCACGCGAGATGACCTCGGTGGCGCGCGTGGTGCTGCCCATCGACTGAACGGCGAGGCTTTCAAACTGCTTGATGGTTTTTTCGATTGATACGCCCGCACCATGCTCCAGGGCGACAACTGCCTCAGTGATGTAGCCGATCTGCGTGCCAGTAAATTTGCCGCTGGCCGCCAGCTCGGTAACGGCATGCTTTGCCGCGCCAACAGTACCACCCATCTCTACAGCGGAATGGGCCAAGGCATTGAGCGAGTCGGCCGTCATGCCGGCGTAATTCCCCGTCAAAATGAGCGCGTTGTTCATCTCACGCTGTTCCATACCGCCTTTGATGAAGGCATAGCCCAGCCCTGCAACGGCAGCAGCGGCGGCCAGAATGGCCAGGCCCATGCCGCTAAACAGAAACGATGCGGCGCCGGTCTGCTCGGCCAGCACCATCAGGGAGCCACCGAAATTGGAAAACCGGTTCTGACTCAGTTCATGCGCCAGAACGATCAGTTCCTTTTTCGATTGGGCCGTTGAGAAACTGAATTCGTGATGTCCCTTGGTGGCCTTGGATACATCGTCGGCATGTTTTTTTGCCGCCTCGCTGGCTTCAGTGAAGCGCGCGATCAGCGGCGCGGCCTCCTGCGTGACGCCAAGCTGGGCCGCCTGGTGCGCGAGGAGCTGGCTGCGCGACATACCGATGGTGGCAGTTTGTTCTTTGAGCCTTGCGATAAAATTGTCAGCCGCCGCGCCCTGGCGCTCCTCGGCGGCAATCATGTTCCGCAGTGCCTCGGTGTTGCTGACGATGGCGCCGGCCTGTGCCTGGGTGGCACGCGTGCCGCCCAGCATTTTTGCCTCGTATTGCGCCAATTCGGCCGCGTTTTTCCCCAGCATGTCATATTGACGCTGCAGGTTTGCGACAAACCTCTGCGACTCCTCGGAGGCGACATTGCCGGCTCCTGCGCCTGTGGTATGCGCCGACTGCGCACTCATTTGTGCAGAAGCGCGTGCCAAGGACGCGGCCAGGTTGGTATTTTCGTCCGCGTAGCGGCGCGTACTGACAGCGGACAGTTCGGCGGCACGTGACTCGGCATCCAGCGCCGCCGTCTGCTCACGCGAAGCCGCGACCATTGCTTTGATGCGTGCGGTCGCGGCTTCTTCGCTTTCGGCCATCTTGACGACAGCGTCGGCCGACTTGGCAACGGCCTCGGTGCCGGTCGTGAATTCGGTCGTCATCGCGCGGCCGGCCTGCTCAACGGAAGCCGCCATTTTCTTGGCGGCCGTATCGATACGTTCGATTTCTGGTGTGGCTTGCTGGCCATCCACCGCAATACGAATTCCGAACTCAACGACCTTATTAGCCACGCGATGCCTTTTCTCTAAATATTTTCAATGCTTCGGCTTCCATGACGCGGATGCCTGTGAATACATCTGCCCATTGAGTGCGCCGCAATCCCATCAACTCCACCGTAGCCCGTAACGCGCTGTAGTCCAGTCCGATGTAACTGATTGACGCCATACCAACGGCAAACCGCCATTGCGTGTCCATCGAAACAAACACATCCACGATGACTTGGTTTTCGGCCCATACCTCAAAAACCGGGATTGGCCGATGAGCGTAGGTTCTGGCCTCTTCCGCCATCCCAAGCACCTCGAAGTCCGAGGCCAGTTCATCGGCCCCCTGGGCGATGCTGCCGCCAGCCCAGAAGGCGGCAGCATCACTTAGTTTTTTTGCTTGGCGTTCTTCAGGGAGTCAAAATAGGCGCGCACGATACTTGGACGAACAGGGAACATTTCCAGCACCGTATCCAGGTTGGCGTGGTTGAACTCCAGATCAACACCCGCCTCATCTGCCACGCCCGACCAGCCGATCAGTACCGCATCGATAATGTCGCGGTCGCCGATGGCGCCGCCATTAATGTCCTCTTGCTGTTTGACGATCTCGCTTTGCGACAGGCGGCGGAACTTGGCAGTAAATTGCACTGCACGCGTTTTTCCGCCATCGATAGGAAAATCGACAGTGACAGGCCAGGTATAGGCAGGGAGTTGGGCGACTTTAAACATGGTATTTCCTTCTATTTATTAGGGGAGAGAAAATGCACCAGGGATGCTCCCTGGTGCGAATGTGTTACATGCAGGTCAAGGCAATTTCGTCATTGCCATTGACCGGCAACGGCTCCAGCGTCAGTTTGTAACCGACCATTTCTTCAATCTGGGCATATTCGACGCCTGTGATGCGCGCCTTCATTTCCGTTTTAAACTTTTTGCCTGCGACCGTGCCATGCATCGAGGTCAGGTCGAGCGTTGCGCCTGAGTCATTCAGGGCAAAGGGATTGAAGGTGGCCAGGTCAGGCGCCAGCACCGTGATCGATGCCGTAGGCTTACGATCCGTAATCAAAATTTCACGCTGCGGACCAGGGTTGTCCATGCGCGCAATTTTGTTGCCCAGCGCCCAGTCGAATTCGGAGAACGACAGCGGTACGCCACCGATGTTGACTGGCCCCGTGTTGACGCTGTTAATGGCTTCTTCCAGCGTCCAGCCGGTACGGTCGACCGTTGGCATGGCGCCAGTCACGGGCGTGACATAACAGGCGTCAAAGGCAAAGGACAGCATCGGCAAGCCTTTTGCGCTCATTTTGGCTTTGACTTCGCCGCGCATGCCCAGCAGTTTATGCAGCGTGCCATCGATGACCATGTAAGCAGTCGCCGACGAAAAAACATTGCTCACCAGGTTGTAGGCGACGGAGGTGGCGGCCGTTACCGTTTCGGCCAGGCCGCAGGCCATCAATAATGCGCCCCACTTAGGTGCAGTACCGACGACGCCAGACGGAGCAATGGCAATGTCAAATGCCAGTTTTGCCCAAGTACTGACAATGACGCTGCCCGACGTACCCATATAAGGCAGATCGATGTTGCGCTCGGCACGGTCCACATCCATCGGCGTCAACGAGACGTTGCGCGCTTCGATCCAGTTGAGCAGGCCGGTCGGCGCTGCATCCAGGGCGTAGGTTGCTTCCGTTGCCAGCACCAGCGCTTTGTTGCGCCACTTGCGTGGATTGACGATCAGATTAGCCATTATTTCGTACCTTTCTTCGGTTGGTTGGTATCCGCGCGCTGGGTAGCGGCATCGATGACCAGGTCAGTTTGGACAACTAGGGCGTCAGCTAGGGCAGCCGGCGGCGTCGTTTCGGCTTGGGGCGCGCTCGATGTTGTGTCAGGCCTTGCCAGGCTGCTGGCATACGTGCCAGGTGCTGCGGCCGGTGTGCCGAGGCGAGCGCGCAGGCCAGTCGCAGGATCAATCACGTACTGGCCGCCTTGTCCCCAGTGAAGGTCGGGGGCGCCAGGTGCAGGGGTTTTCATAAGATGCTCCTGTTATAGAAACTGGTGATATAGACGTCCTGCCACCACATGTGGCCGTCCTTGAACACCAACAAATTAGCCGCTGCGCCTTCCAGCGGGGCATAGCCTGAAACTGGCTCCCAGCCGAGCAATAGTTCGCTGACGGCCTTTCGCAGCGGCGCAAGTTCCTGACGTGCGGCAGCGCCATGCGCGTCGCTGACATTGCGCACGACGAACACCACGCCCACCGTGGCCTCGACCCGCTGAATCACGGTGGTGGCGTCCTGGCTTGGCCCGTACTTTTCATCCAGGGCGATTACAAACGCGCATGGCGTGACTGTTGGGTTGTTCTCGACCGCAGTTTGAAAATCGGCAGCGCCACCCACCAGCTGTAACGCCTCGATGCTGGCCAGGCGGTCAATAATCTCGTCGATCATGGCCGGCCCGCGCGTCGAAATACTGCAGGGCTGGTGGTGAACAACACGGTGGCCGACGCGGTATTCCCAGGGACGCCTGCAGCGCCGTCGAGAGCCACTTTCCCGGCCTGTACGTCTTTGAGCCACTTCACCGCATCGGTGTAGTCGTCGCGGGCGCGTTCGCTGGCCGCTTCGCCCAGCAGGTTGTAACGGGCAATGGCACAAACAAACTGCACGACGATTTCCGGCGCTGGATTCAGCGGCGCGCTGTAACGGCCACTGATATACCCATCGACGAATGCAGATGCTGCGAACAGTGCCTTGTCGACCGCACCCGCAGGCAGCATCGACTCGCGCTGGGTCACCTCGGCTTGTCCGTAGCGATCCACCAGCTGGGCGCGCGTGGCGTAGGTCGTGGTCATTTGTCGTCGCCGTCCATGCCTGGTGTGATGTCCACGTCCTGCACACGCAGGCATGGCTCGTCTTCCAGCTGCCATATCTGATCAAGTGTCAGTTCGTCCTGGCGCACCACCGTTGGCTGTGTGCTCCAGGCGCGGCCGGCGCGGCGGAAACCGTCGTAGCGCGCGACAACCTGCAGGCCTGGCACGCTCACACCCTCCACCTGGTCAAGCAGATCACCAGGCACGACAGCCAAGCTCGATGCGATGGCGGCCACCAGATCGGCACCTGGCTTGCCGCTGATGCCGGCGTCAGTCGACATCGAGCCATTCGTACCTGTCGTATCCGCCGCTTTCGATGCGGCTTCTTGGCCAGAGGTACTTGCCTCGCCCTGGGCGCCGTTCGCGCCATCCAAACTTTGCACGCCCTGGGCGCCCATACCGCTCGCTGTCGCTGACTTTGCGGAGGGCATATCTTTTTTTGTCATGGGTTACTCCTGAAGAAATTACGCTGTAGCGCTGCCCTGGATGTCATCCAGGGCGACACACATGACCCGTGACAGTTACGCGGCGGTACCGGTCGAGCCGAACGCGGTCTGCCAGAAACCGTAGCCACCGGCCGCGCGAGCTTCGGCGCCGAACTTGAATTTCTTGGTGCTGAAAACGGCGTCCGACTGGGGATCGGTCTGCTCGACCAGTACCGGCTTTTTGCGCTCCTGGTAGATAAACGGAAGCACCGGCTTGGTGGTATCCAGCAAAAACCAAGCGCTGCGCGAACGCAGGCGCGGTTCGACGACCACTTCATAGGCACCCTTGAACGGGTTGGCCTTGCCGTCTTCCAGGCGATCTGTCGTCATCAGCAGGTTGGCGACGAACATCAAGGCGGGTGGGACTAGCAGCACGTTCGGCTTTACGTTCAACGAACGGCCTTCGTCATCCTTGAATTCCATCATCGCCATGCCTGCAGCGCCCAGGCTGGCTTGGGCTTCTGCCACGGACTCGGCCGACAGCTTTTTGTCAAACATGTTGCTCACACTGCCCAGGTGACCATCTGGCTGGACGACAGGGTGGTCCGTGTCAAAAAAGTACTGACCATCGAAACAACGATTGGTAAAGCCGGCATTGACGACGTCATACACGATCTCGTCTGGCAGCTGTTTCGCCGACATGCCAGCACCTTTGGCTTGTGTGGCATAGATGCCCAGGTTGTCGTCTTCGATATCGTTGCGTTCGACTTCGATGGTCGCTTCAAAGTCTTCGTTGGTGATCGAATATTTGAAACCCTTCAAGTTCTTGACCGCCTTGGCGCCGATCCAGCGTTGCATCTTGGGAAACGCGCTCAGCCAGGCATAGTCGTTCTGGCCGGAAGTCGACGGCACCAGCATGGCAATCTTTGCCCAGGATGTAGGCGCGGCGTCAAATGCGTTGTTGAACATCGCCTTGAGCGAGATGAACAAGTTCGACAGGTTGCTTTTATTAATTAACATGAGCGTTCCAATAGGGTTGTGTTACGGGTTCGATTTATACCTGCTGCAGGCGCTGTTATTCGATCCAGACACCATCGGTATCGATACCGACCACGCGCCCAGCTGGCGAGCGCGTGCCGGTGCCGCTGGTCTTGGCCACCGTCTCGTCATCGACGATGTAGACCGTTTTGCCGAATTCAGCCTGGGTGACTGGGTCCAGCGTCGAATTGGCCCACTTGAACGCTTCGCTGCGGCGCACCAGAATGGTCCGGGCGCCATCGGCCGCACCGGTGTTATCGACCAATTCTTCGGCGCGGCCCAGATACGTCAGCGTGGTTGCGGTGGCGCCAGGGGTGGCAAAGCCAGTGGCATTGGCGCAGACGATGGCGCCGGCGAAAATCTTGACGCCGGCCGCAACCGCGACGGGGATGGCGTTGGCATGCTTGTATTGCGTGTTGCGGTCAGAGGTAAGTGACACAGTGGCTCCTTAGTGAAATGGGTGTGCAGGACGTTAGTTGCGCGGTTCAGCCGCCAGCGTCGCCAGGTAGTCCTTTTGCGAGACGCCCATGGCCGCGCACAGCGCCACTTGGGATTCGCTGAGTTCACTAACCTTGTTCTGTGGCTGGCCGTTGGTTTGGGTGCCATTCAGTGCAGCCACGACAGGCAGGTTGGCGATGTATGCAGAGAGCGCCGCCGTGTCTTTAGCGCCGAACTCGCGCGCCCAGTCCACCATCGATGGCAGCAGACGGTGGCTGTCCAGGCCCGCTTGAATGACGCTGTCGAGGGATTGCGTGCTCAACTGGGCGTTCAGACTGGCAACCTGGCTATGCAACGCCGTCAGGGCAGCGACGGGAACGAACTTGGCGGGATCGGGCTTGGCAGCGTCGGGGGCTTTCGCATCGATCAGTTTCTGGATGGCTTCGGCAACAGCATCGTCCGTGCTTTCAGCTGGCAGTTTCAGCATGGCGATCAGTTTTTCGAGCAAGCTCATTAGGGACTCCTGGGTAGTTGTAGCGTTAAGGGAAGAAAATTGCATTGAGGCGGCAGCGGTCAGGACTTCATCCATGCCAAGAATTGCGGGGTTGTTGGTGAGGGCCGCCATAAACAAGCCCGTGACGTCGCCATTCGCGGCGAAACCGATCACGGGCGAGATAAAACGATATTCCTTTGCGTCGATCATTCCCGACGCCTTTGCGGTCCACTCCACGTCGACGCCGAACAGTCCGACGCCTTCGCGCCACTCCAGTTTGTGGAACCAGCCGGCTGCAGGCGCTGGCTGGCCGTTTTTCTCAATGTGCAAGATTTGGTGGTCGTAGTCGATGACATACGGCGTCGGACGCGCAGCCGCAGCGGCGATCAGCGGTTGCGCCAGGCTGGCGGTCATGCGCCAGGCTTTCGCTTCGACTGGTCTACCATCGAATGAGCGAAACTCGCCTGTTGGCGTCAACTGGATTTCACGCGAGCTGCTTTCAGGCAGGGCCATCGAGCAGGCGGCGACGGCCACCTGGGGTGCGTGAATAGGTTGTTTTTTTGGGAGGGCTTTGGACATGCAGCCATCATGTCAGGCGCGCGCGAGGATGTAAGACTGTCAGCTGACAGCACTAATTACGGTCGAAAATAGTATTTGGAGGGGGAAGTTGCTTAGCGGAATCGCCAGCAAGGCCGTTACAGGCCCGTTAATAGCCGTTTTTCCCGATAGGATGAGGCGATGTGCCAGCCGGGTGCATTTAAACGCCGTAGCGGCGCTTAAATGCGTTGTCTACCATTTCTCTGAGAAATGCCGTTATTTCTTGATTGCGGCCTTTTTCCGCTCACGTTTTGGAGGAGCAGCCAATTTCTTCAGCCGCCGGACCTCCCTGGCTTGGACCCTCGTGCGCTCGACCCTGAGTTCATGCCGAGTAGCCCTGATAAACATGCCTCTCTCTTTAACTGACGCGAACGTGTGGCACTCAAGACTCTGGCGCTTAACATCCTCGATCAAAAAATCAAACTCCTGCATCGACTCCGCGTAACGCCCTGCATATTGCAAAAAGAAGGGAAGACGGCACCAGCTATAAACAGAGTGATCTCCGTGTTTCAGCATCTCGACCTTGGCCAGCTTGAGTTTTTCTATCGCGCCATTCCAGTCGCCAAGTAATTTTAATGCGGTAGCATCCCGATGAAGGGCCGCACCCGGCCATTCGCTACTGTAATCAACATTCGACGAGATGGTTATTACAAACTGAGGTGATGCGTTTTCAGTACTCATCGCCATATGTCCTGTCTCTGCTTAATCACGAGATAATAGCGTAATTGACAAGGCCGACTGTTATCTATGACATGATGTACTGTCGAATGCCTTCGACGATCAAATCCTCCTCCGTTTTTTCCAGTTCTCCAGTCGGTGTCAGCGGCATGAACGGTCGCGCCGGAATATCTCCCCATAGGTGCCGCCATGCCGCCTTGGTGCCACCGGCATGTTGCATACGGGCGTATCGCATCGTCGACCCCATGGTCAGCGCATCACCCATGTCGGTTTGAGTGACTGCAGAGAATATCTGCCGCGCCAGTGCGCCAGATCGGCCCTGCAGGGGACGTTTGGCAGCGGCCAGTAGCTTGCCCTTGGCCAGCATCTTGCCGGTCTTTTTTGAAGTGCCACCGCGCGAGCGGATGTAGTTGGCCAACGTGACGGCCGTGTTTGGGCGCCAGGCAACACCAGACGGCGACGTGGCGGCCGCAAAGCGCTGCTTGACGCGCTCCACCATATCCTCGCCCAACACCATCAGCACCGGCGACAAATGGCCGATTTTGTATTGCAGCTGGCCCAGGGCGATGGAAACTGCGTCTCCCGATGTGTTAATGGATGATGGCATAACGTCCCTTTGCAATGTCCGCCTGCAGGCCGCCTGTTGGCTGGTAAGCCGAGACCAGCTCGTAGACGCCTCGTTCGTTGAGCTGCGTTTCAGCTGCAATCACGGCCTGGCGCGGCTCACCGGCATAGGAGACATACACCAGGCGCCCGGTGCGGGTATCGAACAGCAGTTGATCCGGCTGGGCCAGTATGGCTGGCAGGCGCGCGACATCGTCGGCGCTCAGTGCTCCAGCAGCCTGGCTACGCGCGGCCTGGCTGTTGGCGATCACGCTGTCCCGAATGCTGATGGCCGCCGCACTTGGCACTGGCACCTGATTTTTCGCCATCCAGGCGATGGTCTCAGGCGATAGCGCGCCTATCACGGCCGTGCGGCCGGCCGGCGTCGGCATTGCCCTCGCTTCGCTGACAAACGTCCTGTAGGCGGCATCGCGCTCCTGCTGCAATGCAGGGCGCAGCGCCTGGTTCATGACGGCGCCCACCGCCGCGTCCAGTTTAATCAGCTTCGCGTCGACCAGCTCGGCCAGCGGCTTGGCGACGTTTGCACCAGGCGCGTAGTCGAATCCCCGGTCGATTCCCACTGGCGCCATGGTTTTCGGGTCGATCTCGTCCCAGCCTGCAGGTGGCTCGTCCAGGCCCGCCTTCTGCGCCTTGGCATGTTCGGCCGCATCTACCGCGATGATGCGGCATTCACAGCCCCAGCCGTTCGGGCAGAAGTGCGTCAGCCAGAACGGGTGATCGTGCGGCAGCACGATGCCGTCCCAGGACAGGTGGAGCGGGCGCGGGTGCAGCACGCTATCGGAATGCACATATTCCCAGTACGGGCGCAGCGATAGCAGGCCCGGATCGGTGAGCTGCTTCCATCGGCCGGCCGCGTAACTCGTGGCCATGTTGGTCTGATAAATCACCGCCGCGCGCCATGCCTGGCCAGCCTTCGAACCCTCGCCAGTCCAGCCGGTCCAGCCGTTTTTCTTCACCAGAGCGTCGAAGTCCTTCTTGAACGCGTCGATGCCGGCGCCGCCCTCGATTGCCTTCCTAACCGCCGCGTGCAGGTCATTCAGCAGATCGGCATTGGCGGCACCGGCGACGATGAACGCGCGGTCGTGCGCGCTGCGCATGATGTCGTCCCAGCGGGCCGTAGGCAGGTTGAGCTTTTGTTCAAAGAAGTTCAGTTGCTCGGCGAACGGATTGGCGACATAGTTTCCGGCCGCGTCCTTCCCAGGGAAATTGGCAGGAACCGGCATTACGCGCCGCCTTGGGCGTCGCTCAGCCCCTTCAACTCAGCCAGAGCGAACGCGGCCGCCATCAGCTGCACCATGGTTTCCTGCGGCGCGCCGCCGAACGCCGCCACCATGTCGTCCTGCAGGCTGGCCAAGCTGGTTGCATTCGCTACCATTGCCCCGACCTGGCCAATCTGGCTGGCCCAGACCGGATTCGCCGCGCTGGCCAGCTGGTCGACGATACCGTCGACCAGGCTGGGCTTACGGGCCGCTGCCGGCGCTGGAATGGTCGCTGATAGCGCCACTTGTGCAGCTGGCACGGCAGGCGTCTGTGCTGAGCGTGGCTGAAGCACCAGGATTTCCTCGTCGCCCTTGGGTTCTGGAATGTGCAGCCGCTCCTGGGCCCAGCTGCGTGGAATTTTGAAGCCGACAGCCACCATTTTTGGTAGCGCCGTGGCGTAAGCGGTCATATCTTCCGGCTGGCTGGTTTCCAGCACGAACCGTGGGCAGCGCGCCAGGCCCTCGATGCCTGGCCGATTGATGGCTACCATCGGATAAATCAAATCCCGTGTGATAGTGCCGCTAATCTGACGAGCATCACCGCGTGCCAGGTCCAGCCGCACGCCGTTGTGTACTTTCCCCAGGGCGAAGCTGCCGCCACCGCCGGCGCCGACATCGGTGGTCAACGTTTGCCCCAGAATGCTCTTGCTCTGCGACTTTTCGGCCCAGTTGATCATGTCCAGGTGAGCGGAGCCGCCCGAGCCACTTACTTCCTTGATATCAATCGACATCCCATCGGGCATGATCGCGCGCGCATCGTGGCCAAGGGCGGTCACGGCGCGCATCAAGGACGATTTCTCATCGGCCGACGCGCCCGCAAAATATTTACCAATGATGATCGGTAGCCCGTAGGTCTCCAGGAACTCGGCGAAGTCGCCCAGGGCGTAGGCTTTGTACAGGAACAGCCATACCAGCGTGCGGTGCAGACCCGCACGTCCCATGTAGCCGGATTTCGGCTTGCCATGGGTATGCATGACCCAGCCGAACGGACGCAAGGCGGCGCCATAGGAGGAACCATCGATCAGATTGATGGTGCTGCGGCTCTGATCCAGGGTGAACCACTCCTGGGGGCGTGGCAAATAGGTAGGCAAGCGCAACTGCCCCTCTCGGCGCCACTCCAGTTCCACTGCCGCAAAACCATGGCCTACGCCCTCCATCAGCGACAGTAGTATGTCTTCCAGCGGGTCGGTCGCATCGGTCAACATCTCAGTCACCCATTCAGCTGCAGCCTTTTCTGCCGCATTGGCATTGCGCGGTGGGACAACGCTCCAGCGCAGGCTGGCTACGGCATTGCGCCGCTTGTCCATCTCCGAGCGCAGATGCGCGTCGCGCTCTTCCAGATCGGCAAACAGACGGTGCTGCTCAAATAGATTGCCGGCGTCGGCCTCGCGCAATACCCGATCCAGTCTGGCAGGTGTCAGGCCGCCCAGCATGGGCGTCAGGTAGCGGTTTTCCAACGCGGTGACGTTCGCAGTCTGCGGGGCAATGAATACGGTCCGGTCGATTGGCTGGCCGTGCTGGTCTACTATGGTGCTCATAACATGCTCCGTGAGCGAGAATCGTTGTAATCATCGTTGTGGGAAACGGTCCCTTGGCCGCGCCGGCTCACCGACTGGAAGCCGTCACAAACGCCGTCAGCGGTCATCTGATAGACGGCGTAGGTGGCCAATGCCAGTGCCACGGCGGTGTCGCCATGGCGCATATGGCCGTCCGATCCTTGGGTATGCGCATTGTCAGGAACCTTGGCCACACCCTTGTCCAATTTGATAGCGCGCAGGTCGTTCAGCACGTCCGCGTCTTTTGGTATGACCAGGTTCTGGTCTTCAAACGCGGCTTTCAGCCTGGGCATATTGTCGCGGTACCACTCTACCGACAGCATCACTTGGGCGATGCGTTGCGCGCCATACGCCTGCATCGTGACCTCAGCCAGGTACTGGCCATTGCCACGCGCATCCATGGCGCCAGAGCGGAAACGCGGCAAACGGTCGATCAGATAGAACAGCACCTGGCGTTGCTGATCGAACGGCACATTGCGCATCTCCAGGATGAAAGGCGTTACCAGGCGCAAATCGCGGGTTTGTACCAGGGGCCAGATTGCGGACAAGTCGCCCTTACGCGCAAAGTCCTGCCCGAAGTGATGGTCCAGGTTCGGATCGAGCAGCTTGAGCAGCGGCTGCAGGTGATCCCGGCACCAGTCCGCAGCTTCCGCCTCCCGGATATGCGGTGGCAGCAGCGTAAATTCATCCGGCAGCGCCAGGCGCACGACAGGGATACCGTCCCGCATGCACGATTCGATTACGGCACGCTGCAGGTAGCTTCCTGATCCGGTTCCGGGGATGACGTCAAGCTCTTCGGCCGCGTTGCTCGCATAGAACGCCCGCATGCCCGCGACCCATGTCGCTTCGGTAGCTTCCGTCCAGACCTTCGATGTCGACAAGCAGATGCGCTTGAACAGCCCCTGTTCCACCGCCGTTTTGAAGTCGATGCGATGCACCGAGTACGGCAATTTCTTGGCGCGGCAGTCCTGCACCAGCTCGTTAAATGCATTGGTATCTCCATCATGGGTTGAAATGATGCGCACGCGACCGCCCCACATCAGCAGAGCAATAGCCGCCTTGACCAGGCCGGCCAGATCGCCATGAAATGCCGCTTCATCGATCACCACGCGCCCCTGCTTGCCGCGCAGGTTCGACGGACGGCTGGAAAGTGCCGTGACGCGAAAGCCGCTGGCGAAGGTGATGCCAAAGGTCAGGATGTGTTTGTCCTGCTTGTCCTCGTCCTGGTCGATGAACACCTGTTCTTCCATCTCGCCGGCCGCCAGCTGGTAGTGCCTGGCCCAGAACGCCACGTCCAGGATGAATTCCTTCGCCATGTCCTGGTTGTAGCCGATGTACCAGGTATCGTCGCCTCCAGCTGTCCGACTGGCAGCGCCGGTCAGCGCCGCATCGGCCGCCTCGGCCCAGCTGATACCGACGCGGCGCGATTTCTCGCAGACCTTTACCTGGGCTTGATCGCCGACCCATTTCTGCTGATACGGCAACAGGACGGTTGGTGCGGTCAGGGTCATCCTGCAATGCCCAGGATCTCGCGGCGGATTTGGTCAACCGCTTCCGGCGTCAAGCCAGCCTTTTTAACCACGGCGGTGACAGACGCCAGTGCGGCGATGGCACGGGCTTTGACCTCGGTCGCATATTTCTTATTGCTGATCGAGGCGCGCGCCAGGTCGGCAATCGCGCGGGTGATGCCGGCCAGGTTCAATTTCGACGGATCGACGTTCAGGTCCAGGACGACGTTAAACAGCTTTTCTTGGGTCATGCGGATTAACGCCTGGCTGACGGCATCCTCCTCGTCAGGACTGGCATCGATCATGGCCTTGGCCTGTTCGCTGACCATGCGCAGCGACTTCATGCGCTCTTCAAACGCGCTGCCATACCGATGAATGGACGACTTCCCGACGCGAAACTCGGCGCCGGCCTGCTCCAGCAACTTGTTTACTTCCTTTTCCAATAGTTCATAGCCAGCAAACCCTGATTCAACCAGGGCGCTATCAAGCCATTGTTTTATATCGGCTGGCAGTTGCTCCAGCTTTGAACGGGGCGGCACGCTCAGGCCCAAGTTTTGACAGGACGAGCAATGCCAGGCAGGCAGTCAATCGTGTATTCCACGATGTCGGTGCCATAGTGGTAAAGCTCGGCAAACCAGCGACCGCTTGGCTCGCGCTTGATCGCCACCAGCTTGCGCGACTCCAGGTAGCCGACTTCCTTGCGGATTTCCAGCGCCGTGGTATCGGGATAGAGAGCACTGATAGTGGACAGCAGCACGTCCTCATAGCAGCCCACGGGAGCGGCGTTATGCAGGGTCAGCAGTAGATACCAGCGCATAGCCTCACGGCGAATTTTTTGATGGTCGATCATGGTTGTCCTGGTTGTTTGCCCGAGAGTTGAATGTTCTGTACGCGCTGATTAATGGTGTCCAGCTTGGCTTCGATGATGGTTTGGTTGCGGATGAAGTCTTCGCGGCGGACGTACTGCAGCGGCAACTCGGCGCGCCACTTGAGCATGTCGCGCTCCAACTCGTTCATCTTGTCGACGACTTTTCCTTGCTCCTCCACATGCCGCGTCAGCAATTCATTGATCGACTTGTTGGACGTGGCCAGCGCCGACTCCTGGGACATGAACCGGTCGCCCAGGCGCCGTTCAAACTGGCCAAACATCATTTTTGCGCCAGCGGCGACTGCACCAAAAAAGGCCAGCAGCAGCGTAACGAGCTGCCAGAACTCAAGCTCTACCTTCATGCATGCACCCCGACCGGATAGGTCGCGCGTTCCAGTTCTTCCTGGCATTCGATACAGGTTTGAACGCCAGGCACTGCCTCGCGGCGCTTCTCGGCGATTGGCTCGTCACACACTGAACAGTCATGGGCGGAGTCAGCGACCGTCTTGCCGGCCAGGCCGGCGCGGCGCCGCTGATCGCGCAGGGCATCGAGACGCGCAATCTCCTCAACCTCGCTTGCGCGGTCAAAAACGTCGGTCATTGGAGTTTCCCCAGCATGACGTCCTTTTCCCGGCTGCTACGCGAGCTGCCGAATTCAAACTGGTGCGCGTCGCGCAGACAGCAGCCAAAAATGCCGGCAATTGACGACAGCAAGCCGACAACTTCGCCAGGGATTTGGGAACGGAACAACACCAGGATGGCGATACAGGCGATCAGACCGATCACATCACCGGCCACCATATAGTCGGCGCGCCGGTTGGTGTAGCCGGTTTTGTGCAGCGCCAGATCGCGGGCGCGGGCGTCTTGAACGTCTGCCAGGTAGTCCTTCACCAACTCGGTATCAGCTGCCAGCACGGCTAGGTTGTAGGCTTGTGCCAGTACCGGATCGGCTGCCAGCGCAGTGAGAGCCGCCTGGCCGTCGCCGGCCTTGGTAACGGCCATGGCAATATCAACTGCCTTTTGGGCAACGGCGGCGGGCGCATCGCCCGCCCCAAAGAAGCGCATCAGCCCCGGCGCGAACTGCGCCAGACTGACGGCCAGGGTAATCGGGTCCATCATTTTTTCTCCATGGTCGTGGTTTTGCCAGCAATGGCGGTTGGGGTGAGGAACAGCAAGCGTTCGGCCTCACGGCGCCGGGTCAGTCCGGCCAGTACCACGCCCTTGGACTTGTTCCAGCGAGGGAACTCGGCGGCGGCACCGGCCACGTCACCCTGGCGCAGCTTGCGCGCCAGGGTGGAGCCATCCAGGGCGTCAATGCCGCAGTTGAAGGCAAACGAGCCGAGGGCGTCGAACTGGGGCTGTGTCAGGCGCGTAAATTCCTTGTTCAGGAAAACTTCGACCTTGGCCATATCCGCGTCAAGCAGCTTGACGCACTCGGCCAGGGTGAGGCCGTTTGGATAAAGGGAACGTGCCAGCGCGCGGTCGGCCTCGCCAGTGAGAAAGCGGCCGCGATACCAGATGGCGTGGCCCCAGCCTATCGTCCAGATTTTGGACGGGTCCATGTAGGGGTCGTAATTGACGGTTGAAGGATCGCCGTCGAGGATGCCCTCGAACGAGCGGATGATGGCGGAGGCGGCGGGAGAGAATTTCATTGTCACACTGTACGCACGCGCGGGGCGGCGTCTCAGGGTGACAACTGACAGCAGTACAGCTGTCAACGGGATAGCGAAGGATTAAAACAGGCTTGGTTGACTGTTGTCGATCACTGGCATTTTGGGAACCGTTTTCAAGATGCGCCACACTTGGCGCTCGGTCAGCCCGTAGGACTCCACCAGGTGGTGAATCGCCTCGCGCCCGGAGTGCGTGCGCTCGGTCGACGTGAGCCTATCATAGTCCGCCAGCATCCTGCTATTGCGTACCGCTTTGAGCGCGGCCGTGCAGCGCGGCACGTTAAACGGATCGCTGCCGAAATGGCGCAGTAACGCATCGGTCGGCTCGTCACCGATACTCGCGGCCAGACGTGCCACGCTATCGCCGCGCACGTACAGCGCCAGTTCTTTGCCGCCGTGGCGCTCGATGAGCAGCACGGCGGCCTGTAGGCCAATGAGTGCAACCAGGCGCTGCGCGCTCTCGGGCAAATGGGATACATCAGGTTGCATGGCAATCTCCCGATGGGGTTAAAACAGGCGCCTCCTTCTTGGCGCGCCGCTTGGCGTCGACGACCAGGGCGGCAATGACTTTCGTCAAATGCTCACCGTCACAAAACTCGATGCGCTCGACGCGGGTAGTCGTGGCAAACAGCTTCGTGGCCACGCCATCGGCATAGGCCCAGGAGCGGCCGGCATCGGCCAGTAGCGCCTCGATCTTGCGCATGCGCGCCATGCGGTCGGGCGCAACGCTGGGCCGCGGCCGCGCCCCGGCCTTGGCCTTCACTTTGAAGCCGGCCTTCTTGAAGTGATCCAGCAGCTTCTTACGGCCCTGCCAGTCAAGGGCGGCCGAACTCGACTTGCCAGTGACAGCCAGCAGCAGGCTGCGGTACTCATCGTCCGGCAAGGCCAGTTCCTTCTTGGCGACGTGGATCATCGCCAGCTCGCGCTTGCGCAGCGCCTCGACGCTCACCGGCTTCATGGCGCCTCCAGCAGCACTTGCCCGGACGCGGTGCCTCCGACGCCCCGATGCAGATGCGCTTGCTGCCCGACGAAAAATCCGATGGCACCATGCTCCGTTGCGCGTGGACCGATCAACTGTCGATTGCTCGGCGCCAGCTTGCTCGTCTCGGCGTAGTTGACCCGCTTGTAGGCGTCAATGGCAAGCACCTGGGCGGCAGTCGGCGCCATGGCCGCAACCAGGCCACGCACGGCATATACCCAGCCGACGCAGAACTGGTCGGCCGCTGCGACGCGGTTTTTACGGTGGCGCTTGAGAGCCACTTGGACATACCGCACGCGCGCCGCCTTGAGCTGGCGCGTCAACACCTTGAACGTATATGCTGCGACCTCCGGTGCTGGCGCCGCGCCGATCAGTGCATACCCGCCCAGGATGGCGGTACCTGGACCATTCAGGCGGCGCGTAAAGATCATCTCGCAGCAGAATGACCTAGCCACCAAGCTGGCCAAGGCCACCTCCCAGCGTGGCGGCACCCTGGTGGCGCAGCTGCGCGCCCAGTGTTCCGTCACGCCGGCCGCCAGCAGTTCGTTGTGATCGACTTCAAACTGGGCCATCAGTTTTTGCGCCTGGCGCAGCGCGGCAGCGGCCTCATGCGGCTCGGCCGACGTCGACAACGCCATGCACTTGCGGATTTTTTCGATTGCGGTCGCCTTATCCATTACGCCTCCACCAGCTCGGCGTCGGCCGGCGTCGTATCGACGACAACGGCCGGCAAGGCAGCCTGGCTTTCAGTGGCCGCTGTCACAGCGCCTGCCGGCAGTGGTTCATTGAAAAATGCCAGCAATGCATCGAACCAGTCCGTGCCGTCCAGCGGAACCTCGGAGGTGAACTCGTAGCCCCGATCATTACGGCCGAAAAAGCGGCCATTTACATCGGAGTAAAAGACCTTTGCTTCGGGCGCCTTTGGCGAGAACACGATGATGTAATCGCTTTTACCCTGGTCAAACAGGGTGCTGTCGCACACCAGCTGCTGCAGCAAACACTGAGCGCGAATCAATTCAATCGTTTTGGGTCCTGCAAATTGCTTCAGTTTCATGATGTCCGTCTTTCATTCTAATTTTAAGATTCGCTTATTTCACGGTCTGGCGCAGGGCCGGCCACAATTTGGCTGGCCCTGACGACCTCCAAGGTCAGCCTGACCGGTTCGTCATGCGTGTAGTACGTCATGACTCTCGCAAAACCTTGATCAACCAGCTTGGCGTCCTTCATCAACTCGACAATCCGCAGGCCAGCGGCAACTGGCAGCGCGTAGTTCTCGTAGCCGATTTGGACGATGCACATCGCTACAGCGGCTTTTGGGGCACGGGTCGCCACCTCAAGCCCCAGCAAGATCAAGGGCAATCGCTTGGTACTTGTCCGAGGTGCCGACCCGTTCGTACACGCGGATATAGCTGCGGCTGCCGGAAACCTGCAGCGCCTCACCGATGGCGGTCATGGCGCGCTGCCATTCATCGTCTTCGATGGCCAGGCGACGCAGGCCCAGCACGCGGCCGGTATTGATGTTGCCGCTTTTGTCGACCTGGAAGGCATCATTGATCAGCACCTTGATTTCCGGCTGGGCGCCTTCGCTCCAGCGCTGCAAGCAAGCATCGATCAGCGCCTTTGCGGCCTGCAGGCGTTCGTCAAAGACCAGCGTTTCCGAAATGGCGCGCAGCACCTTGTAGCGGCCGTCGAATGACAGCAGGCTGACATTACCCTTTTCGCCGCCCAGTTTGACCTCGTACTGCTCGGCGCTGAGCGCCACAAAGGCGGCGACATCGTTAAAGAAGCCCGCCTTTAACGTGGCGATCTGCTCGGCCAGTGCCTTGGCCTTGGTCATGATCTCCAGCACCAGGCTGTCGCGCGCCAGGTCGATAGGGCGGATCATGGCGATAGGCACCAGGTGGCCACGGGCATCCATCTTGTAGCCGTCAGGGATAGTTGTTTGCGTCATAGGTTCTTTCATCGGTAATTAAACTAAAGGTTGGTTGATGGCTGCTTTACTGACAGCGGTCAGCAAACACTTGTCACGGGGGCATAGTTCGATAGAACCGCAGCACTGCGATCCAGGGCGAGCGCACTCAAACTCTGCGTACTGCGGATCGTCACAAAACAGCGGGACGATGCGCCAGGCAGGGTATTGACCTGGCGGGTTCAGCGCCGCCAGTTCCTGCTCCGCCTCTGCACGGGAAAACACTGTTTTGATCGTGTTGGAGATCGACCCGACAGCCAGCGCAAACGCCGCCGGTGATTTATTGGGCCGCTGCTGCGCGCTGGCGCCACCGGCCCAGCCCAGCACCAGGATCGTCAGCAGCATGGCTGCGAAGACGACCGCAGGGACAGCCTCGCCGGTGGAGTACCACAGGCTACCGGTGATGGCCACGGTGATGGCCAGGGCCAGGCCGGTGTAAATGTAGGGGGTTTTCATTCATGTTCTCCTGGTTAAACGTCGCGGTGGTCGGCATGCCGGAATTCGTGCAGATCGCACACCAGGCGTGTAGTGACCTTGATGAGCAGCTGAGTGCAGCGGCGGTTGGTCTTTTCGAAGTACTCGCCCTTGGCACCCATGCGCTCACCAGCGTCGTAGCTGTGGTGCTTGCAGTTTTTGCAGGCAGGCATGACAGGCGGCTTGTCCGACTGCCGGATGTTGACCGCTTGCGCGGCCGCTTTGCGTTGAGCATCCATCAGTGCACCTCTCCCTTGGCTGGCGTTTCGACGACGATCACGCGCTCCTGCACAAATTCGTGGACGACTTGCGCCATACGGCCGGCGTCATGTTTGAGGAACGCATCGGCAATCTTCCCCAGCCACAACGTCATGTCATCGAGCGCCTGGGCCTGCGCCTCGCTGACACTGACCATGGCCTTATGCTGCTCCAGCGCACCGAGCAGCGCGACCGCCTTGACGTTGGCATTGCTGATAAACAGCTTGCGTTCCTCCAGGGCGCCGAGCAACGCCGCTTCCAGCTCGTCATAGGTGGGTTTTTTGCCATTGGCCAGCTTGGCCTCGATGCGGGTTTTCCAGTCGCTCATGACAAGCTCCCCAAGAGAGCATCGAATTTTTCCAGCAAGGCACGCTTACAGCGCGCGTTGTACTGACTGCGGGCAGCAAAATCGAGCTGTGCCTGTATTCGATAGTCCGCAGCGGATACCAGGTCCGCGACCGTACGGCGTTGGCGGTTGTCGATCATGGCCAATCGCTGCATGACGATAGTCACGCGAATTTTGAGCAACAACAATTTTAGTAATTTCATCGTGCTATCTCCTTCGTGGGTTTATGACTGCAGGTTTGGCAGGTGGTCCATTGCGCCAGCCGCGCGCCACCGCCAAATGGTTCAGGTGACAGCGCTTTGCGCTGACATACGTCCGGGGTGATCTCCAGGCCGGTATGCGGACACTGGCGGCGGTCGTAGTGCTGGGCAATCTTTGCCTCGATCTGCTCCACGCCGTCCAGGTCGTCATTCAGGTAGCGCGAGAGGTAGGGCCGCGATACCCCTATCGCCGTGGCGGCGGCAGCGATGCTGCCAGCGCCAACGACAGCGGCTTGCGCTACTGCCAACAGCCGGGCATCACGCATCTTTGGCCTCCTTACTGCCGATGCTGTAGATATGGCCAGTGTTCGGGTCATAGACTTCTTGACGTGACTTACGCCACACCGGCGCCTGGCGGCCACAGTTAATCTCCAGCCGATACTTAATCGCTCCTGGGCTAGTCAGCGCAGGCCCTGGTACCAACTTCTCGGCCATGCTGAGGATGCCGGCGCGTGCCAGTGCCTGCAGGTACTTGCGCAGATTGCTAGGTGCATCGCGCTCTTCACCCGTGGCCAACACGTCAAGCAGCTCCATCAGTGTGAATGTGAGTCGGCGCCGGATCAGCCACCACGCCCTGTTGCGCAGTCCCCAGCTGGACTTGCGCTCACGGGCGCGAATCGTTGGTACGGAAGTGCTGTCAGAATCTGAGACGATCCGCACCATTTATTTAGCTCCCTTTTTCAGAGCCTTCATGGCGTCTTCGCACAGACTGATGCCCTTCACATCGGTGCCGGCCAGGCTGGTCTTGCCCAGCTTCGCGCCGATCAGCTCCAGCGTGCGGCCGGCATTGGCCATGAGGCGGTAACGGCCGCGACTTTGTTCAAAGACCAGTTTCACGACCGCGTCATCTACCTGCACCTCGCACAGTTCGGTCAGGTAGGAGGCGCAGTCGGCCACGTTGGCCGGCAACAGCACCGGCGCATCTGATATCCGCGTGGCAATGTGCGCCAGGCGGTCTTCTGCAAAGCGGAAGCGTTCGCTGGTGTGGCATACCAGCACCAGGATCACGCCGGCCTGTTCGGCAATGCGGCGCAGGTACTCGATGCACTCCGCCTTGTTCGCCAGCCCGTGCTGCGCTTCGTCCAGAATGATCGGCTGGCCGCTGCGCTTGAAGTGGGCCACCATCGCCTTGTATTCGGCAAACTTGGCGCCGGCCGGCACACCGGTTTGGTCGGCCAGGTAGTCGCGCACAAAGGTAATGCTCATGCCTGGCATACCTTCAAGGTAGATAGCATCGCGGTCCGAGGCCCAATGGTCGACGGTGGTGCTCTTGCCAGTGCCGGGGGCGCCGGTCAGCAGCAGGATGCAGGCTTCGGGGCTGCCCCGGTTTTCGACGGCCGAAATGCCGGCGGAAAAGCGTTGATGGTTGGCGGTTTTAACGTAATGGCGTTTCATGTATCATCCTTCTGGTTGTAATGAGTGGTTGTTCTAAGTAGTTGCTTTACCGCCGCTGCGTAGCTGTAACTACGCGGCGGCACTTTGTTTTTCCATCGCCTTGCCGTCTTCCTCTATTTCCCCGTGCAACCACATGTTTGTCTCTTCGCGGCTCCATGAGCGCTCTTGCGTGTCGGACGGTTCCGGCAGGAAGTCGGCCGCAGTCAACAGCGCCGTTTCCACCGGGCGGGCATCGACATCCACAAAATCGGCAATCGACTTCATGCGCGGCTCGTCGACCATGCCGCCTTCGTTCTCGATGACCAGGCCACCGATGCGGGTGCGGACTGCTTCGGCTTTCTTCTCCAGGCGCCTGATGACCTGCAGTGCGCGTTTCTCTTCGCCGGCCTCAAAGGCTGTTTGTGAGCGATAAGCGCTTTCATAGGTACGCTGCGCCTCGCAGATGATTTCGCCGTCCATGGTTTTGACCCATACCCGCGTATCGTCCCGGTCACTGAATGCGACGACGACTTGTTTGCCTTCCCAGTCGGCCAAAACCTTGTCGTGGAAAACCATCTTTCCGTATGGACTGACACGCTGGCGTACCACTTTCTTCTGTACGTGCTGCCAGAACATATCGACCAGGTGGGCCTCGTCGACCATGACCGGTTCCCAGCCTTCCGCCCGGTGTATGTCCAACGCTTCGGCTGGGCTTTGATGGCGCATCCGTCCCGTTTCCGGGTCGCGCATCTTTGGCAGGCTGGAGTGCGGCCGGTTGTTGAATGCCACACGCTTCTCATCTAGCCACTCCACTGCCTCGGCATAACTGCCGAAGACGCGGCCCTTGCCCATGCGTTCCGTCTCCAGCTTCAACTTGCTGTATTCCGCCGTCTCGCCACGGGCGGCTGCGGCCACCATTTTCCCGGTCAGCTTCTTGACCCGCTTTAACGCCAGGCTGTCCATGTCCTTGGCCTGGTAGGTCGCCAGTTCCCGGCTGCAGCGGTCCAGGTACCTGTTGAAGTTCTCGGCTATCCCGTTGGCCTGGCTGTTGCCGACCTCCTGCGGGTGGACAATCGTGAAGCCGGCGCGGTCCGCCAGCGACGTGGCCGGGTTCGTCTTGAGCCTTTCGCTTTTCTTTACGATGGCCGTGCTGTCTGTCTGCAGGATCACCGGCACGCCGTAGCAGCGAACGGTGTTTTCAATGCAGGCGGCGATGACGTCGAAATTCTCCGTATAGCCCAGGCCAAACGGGGGCACAAAGCGGGTTGCCACGTCATGTGCATGCCACACCTCGTAGGTGACGAATTCCCCGGTCACCTTGTGAGGCGCGGTAAAGTGGGTATTCCAGCCGTCGGCGTGGATTTCATCCCAGGGCCGCATGCCGGCGCTGCTGCGCTTGGTGTAGTGCATATGGGCGCGCAAGGCGGACCCGTTATGGCGCCCCTTGAGCAACTCCAGCGCGCTGAACTTTTCATTGAGGAAGTAGCCGATGGCGCGCTTGGTGGGAACGTCATTGCCCCAGGCAGGATTCCACTGGTGGGCAATCTCCTCAGCGATCCAGACCAACATCGACCCCTGCGGCCGCTGCTTCAACGCCACGGCCAGGGCATGCCACGGCTTGACGCTCATATCCTTCTGGATTTTCAGCGGTGCTGCGCGGCCGCGCTCCTTCTTTTCCGCTGCCCAGTTGTAATAGGTCTTGGCGTTCAGCTTGTTGGCGGCGCGCGGCTTGTCCCAGGCACGTTCATACGCCCACAGCATCGGCCCGGTCAGCGTGCCGGCAGATTTCTGGTCGTTCAGCCAGGTCAGTGCGGCCTTGGTCGAGCCGTGATAGCCGTCGACGAAAGCGAAAATGCGGTCGCGGGCGCGCTCGACCTCCAGCTGGTGCGTGGTCAGGCTATGCGGATCAATCGAAATGGGAGCCGAACGCGGAGCCGGCACAGATGATTGTTCGGTTAGCGGCGCCAGCTCGGAGCGACTCATCGCATGGATGTGCACAGCATTTGCCACGTCCTTCGGCAAGCTGGCAAGCGGGTAGAAGCGCTTTTTTCCGCCTATACTGGATACTTCATCGAATCTCCAAGCATCACGACTTGCGCGTGCTGTCACGCCTCGTTTGCTCATTCCAAGCGCTGAAGCAATTTCCGACCAAGTGACGCGCTCAATTGATGGTTGCACTATGCTTTTCATGACGCTTCATTTCCGAAAAGTGGTAGATCAGGTTGGGTGCAACGCTCAACATTGGCCCGGTGCCAGCCAATCTCTCCCATCAGCACTGTCAGCGCGGCCGTAGTGTCCTCGCCATCGGTACCATGTTCATTGAAGCCAATCAGCATGCTGGTTGTCTCTGCGAAGTGCTTTTGCAGCTGCATCACGTCGGTCTGTGTCAGCTTGCGGCCAGAGGGCATCTCGACTGCCAGCAGGTGTGCCTGGGCGCACAGGTATTCGGTGACATACGTCACCCCGCAAGCGGCTTCAAACGGCGCGATCATATTGATAGGCATCCGGGTCTCGCCCAGCCACTTGTACAGGGTGTCCAGCTTCGCGCCCATCAGGTCGGCAATGCGCTTTGCGCTGCGGTTGTGCTTCTTCATGGCGAACTCCAGGCACAGCTGAGTGGCCTCGCCGATGCTATTGGCGCGGCGCGTGGAACGTCTTCCTATTCGTGTACTCATTTTGGATATCCTTAAAAACACATCATCCAATCGCACCGCTGGTGATTCCGGTGCGGATATTCAACAATGGAGGCTCTAAAACACACCTCAATAAACAAGGAGCTATGCATGCCGAACTCTTATTTGCCACCGCTAGACCATTCCGATGAAGACATTGGTTTTGACGAGGAAACAAGGCTCTATGCGTTAGAATCGGCGTTTATCGGTTTAGCAAATGCCTTGATTGAATCTGGCGTCCTTCAAACCAGTCGACTGACTCATCATCTGCAAGCGCAGGCTGATGACTGTGATCGGCGAGGGATACGAGATTCGGCCGAACACATTGACCTGATAGCGCAATGCATCGATCACGACGAGCTAACTCGTGTTCGGCCCGACACTGTTGTGCGGCCTGGCACGGTGTAACCTTGATGTTCATGCAGCCAGTGCTTGGCGCGAGTTGTGCAAGATGGGTTTTCCTGCGGCAGAACGTGCACGCATTTCATCTGCAGAGCAGCAGATCGCGCGGATGCCGCGCAGTTTGGGTGTGCCATCCACGTTGTAGCGACTTGGCCAGATGGCGGCTGGTTCCATACCCAGGGCGGCAGCAATACGCTTTTCGTTGGCTGGCATCGGCCGTGCCAGGCAAGCAGACAAGCTGGACGAGCTGGTCAGGCCTGCGTCCAGGGCAACGCGTGAAAGAGTCGTGCCGCGCTTTTGCAGTGCCGCCTTGATGTCTGCAGGGTGCCAGTCCTCTTGACTGGATTTTTTTGGGCCTTGGGTATTCATGTTTTGCCTTTCGTGGTTGGAATGCAGTACATGAATGATAGTTTTCATTTGGGAACCTTGTCAATCCCATTTGGGAACCTTTTTTTGCTGTGCCCACTTTAAAACTAGGCCACTTTTTATTTTTTCTGGTTTTTTACAATGATTTCAATGAGTTACGTTAAGTGGGAACACTTTTTTCAATGCCCGCTTTTTTTGCCTACTCTTCAGATGAAAGTGGGAATCGATGTCTAGTTCATTTGCCACGCGCCTTGTAGCGGTAAGAAAGTCCCTTGGCATGACGCAAGATGCTTTTTGTGCGCATACAGGCCTCCCGCTCTCCACACTGAAAAACTACGAAGGTGAGCACAGGAAACCTGGTGCGGAAGCAATAGAAATGCTTGCACGCGTAGATATAAACGTAAATTGGCTTTTTACCGGGAAGGGGGAAATGCTGATGACATCTGCTGCTCCTGGGAAAGTTGCACCTGCAAAAGCACATATCAATGAGGATGCGCTGATAGCGGCGTTCGTTGGCATGATGCAGGTTGCGGCGCCAGGGGAGACACCAAAGCAGACGGCGACGAAAGCAATACAGTTCTACAAGTACCTGCTTGACCAGGAGATGATCACGCCGGATGGCATCGGTAAAGGAAGAATGGGAAATGCGGCATAAAGTGGCTGATGTGCGCCATTGGGCTCATCGGGAACACTGCCGTCAACGGTAATAGTTTGCCTGCGGGTACTTGATTTCCAAGAATGAGACACCAGTTGCTAATACTGTAATATTTCATTCAACAACCACTGGGAGAAGTCGCAATGGCACTGGATAACAACCAAATTTTGCTCGGAAAAATTCTTGGCGAAATATACCGCCTTCAAAAGAACCAGAATGTCCCTTGTAGCGCAAAGGATTCGCGGATTTATGGTCTTCTAAATGGCATTGAAAGCGTCATCGAAGATGAGCTTGAAGGTATTGGATTCATATCAAAAGAGCAATTCAATCACACGACGAAGGTTCTCGATGGTATTTGGAACGATCCTGACGAGTTGCGCAGTTTCAAAGGCTTCTACGATATCGAAAATGACCTCCAACACGGTGACGTTGATAGATCTACTGCAATGACAGTGCTTACTTACCTCAAAGCTGACAATAGTTTTACCGATCTGATCGGTAAGATGGATTCGAGTGGCTCTCCGACAGAATGTCGAACCTTTACTCTCGACAAATGGAGTAAGTAAGCAGGGGACCATTGGAAGTGTCAAGTGCCAAAAAATGGGGGTTATGCCGATGAAAGGGGAAGGAAGTCTACTACTCTTTCATTGGCAGTTAGATCAGAAGCGCCTGAGGTGTTGAGCCAATTACCAAGAAGGCAGTAACTAAGGAAACATTGCGTTATAGAATACGTTATGTCTTTCGAACAATATCAATGGGTCGTCGCTATGGCGGCGGCCTGGTCCACCCCAGTAGAGCCAAATGACCTCTTAAAGCCCTTGATGGACTGCATCGACGGCGTTTCAGGGCGCCTCGCGCCAAACGACTGGACATCAGCCAATGACGGTATGACCCAGGATGATCCATCGGCCATGCTTGCTCTAATGTTGATTTTTTTCTGTGCCAAATCTCACGGCGTTTTTCGGCTTCGGCAGCAAAACTGTGCCATTTGGTACTTCATGCTGAAATTGACCGACATCCCGCATTCTCCCAGCACATCCCGCCTTATCCCACTTCCTTTGCACTAGCTTTACCTTTGTGCCATATCTCTTGTTCCCCCACATGAACACCCAAAGCAATAAAACGTAACCATCAATGCGCAGAAATATTCTTACTTCCAGTGACAATTGATTAGATTTAAAGACAAAATCAATGCGATATTGATAATCAATATTACATGGAAAAAGGAACGGTCATGCCTATTCATTTCCACCATCTCGGCTTTGCGTTAAGCATATTTTTGATGGCCGGCCAGGTCAGCGCGGAGAAAATTGTCACCTTCAACACTGAGGACCTGAAAAAAATAACAAAAAAGCCATACTTCAAAGATGACTATACAGATAATGCGTACATATACGTTACAGCAGAAGTTGACAATTCCAGCGGCAATCAATGCGTTTTTTTGACCAACTCTGGCCTAACAGGTTTATTTATCAACGATTTTCTGGACCTGGCAATCACTGCACAGCCCGCAGGTTTTTTTGGCGTGGAATCGAGCAAGATCAATCCTATTGCAAGCTATACGCTAGACAATAAGGATAAAAAATGCAAAACCGCCTGGCGCAGCGCCATCCCTATCATTCCGCTATCCCCATTCAAGATAAAAAATGGAGTAATGGACCAAGACGAGCCCTCCATTATTTTGCAATTTCAATCCAGTGGCAAAGAAAATCTCAGCATTATCGAACCGATGCAAGGCTTACTGACGGTCGCCAGCGGGATAGTTACCGGTGGAGCATCGGTTACTGTGGTTGGGCTGACAAAAATAACTAATGATGTCTTGATCGACTACTTTTCAAGAGATTTCAACAATCGACGAAAAAGTGAAATAGATGCAACAATTCCTTTGCACTTCAATTGGGAGGATATTGCCAACGGGTATACAGGAAAGAAAGTAAACATTCTTATCGGCGAAAGAAATACAGGTTTTTTTACAAGTGAAGATACAGGGACGGCAATCGCCCGCATCCGCTCGGACAAGAGCATCAAACCTGCCATCGAGATAAATATCGGGATCAGGACCCGGCGCTCGGCATTTTTTAATGATCAAGACTTTGACGAAGCGGGAAAGCTGAAGGAAGGAACTGCGGTATCACGACATGCGATGCTGAATTATCCAAAAATTCCTGGCATTCAGTCTGTATATCAACGGCTGAACTCTGACGTTCCAACAAACATGCAGGAGTTCAGGGATTTGAAGTGGAATAAATGTGACGCTCTATTTTCAACACTGCGAGACCTGGGCTTCAATGCCTTTGATCGAGCACTTGTTGTAGATGCCGCATTAGATGAGGCAAGCGGTGAAAAGTGGCGCACCAGCCCAAAATTTTACATGAATTGCCTGAAAACAGAACCCAGAATAAAGAAAACACTGGAAGAGGTTTATGGCACTGCGTACTTTACCCCCTCGCCAATTGAAGTTATTTTAACGGAAACTGAACTTGCGGTAAATTTGCCAGCTTACTGGACACCTGAAATTACGAATTTCCTGCAAAAAGCCCGCACCTCCTTCTTTTCTAAGGGACAGTACAGGATTTTAAAATTTCCAGCCCAGGACCTTCTTGAATCATCAGCTAAAGATTTGGGCAGTCTGGAATACTTTCCATTAGCCGAAGCGGAAAGTGCCACGAATATCAGCATAGCCAAGGTGCTGGAAAAAATGGAGGTCGTCGATGCGGGATGCTTCTTTGGCTGGAACGTGCCAAGCGGAGCAAGACCGCCTGCAGGTATGGTCGTGGCAACGAGGGATAAACAAGGAAATATTTCGCGGCATGTGCTAGTTTTCGAATTTGAACCTCCGGCAATCTCGCCAATTTCAAAAGTCATGGCATTCTCCATGTTTCAACTGGATACGCCGCCAGCCAGCGATCTTAAAAAACTGATAAGCACCATCAAGTTTCCGACCGATGCCAGTTGCAAGAAAAATATATGAAATTGAAAAAAGCCTACAGCGTCATCAAGAAATACAGTAAGAACAGTGACAGGTAGAGCGACTGCGCTAGGCAAAACGCTCATCACTCATAGTGATGCTGGTCTCGCATTCGAATCCATCACCGCCTGTCAGGAATGCGCGGCAAGTAAAAAGCCAACCGTTCGCGGTTGGCTTTTTTGTTTTGCGCGCCAGCTATGCCATCCCCTCTCCATACCTGCCCGGCGTCACGCCCATCACGCGCTTGAACATAGCGATGAAGGCGCTGACGTTGTCGTAGCCCAGGTCCAGTGCGATATGCGTGACGGGCTGGCCGGCGGCCAGCAGTTCCAGGGCGCGCAGGATGCGGGCGCGCTGGCGCCAGGCGGAGGGCGTAAAGCCGGTCTCGATCGTGAAACGGCGCGCCAGGGTGCGCGGCGACACACCGGCCCAGGCGGCCAGCGCTTCCACGCCGCGCTCGTCGGTCAGGTCATCGAGCACGGCGCGCGCCACGCGCAGCAGGCGCGGGTCCGTCGGCAAGGGCAAGCCGAAGGCCTCGTGCGGCGACGCGGCGATCTCGTCGAGGATCACGCCCGCCACCCGGGCCTGCCGCGCATCGAACGCCCCATCGTTCCAGGCGCTGGCGCGGCCCACCGCCTCGCGCAGCAAGCCCGAGACGCGCATCACGCAAGGCGCGATGGGCAAGTCACCACAACTGGCCTCGTCCACATACACACTCCAGCCCGCAAACGGGCCATGCGAACGCAGCGCATGCACGTGATGGGGCGGCATCCACACGCAGTGGCTGGCCGGCACCACCCACTGCCCGGTGTCGGCAGCAACGGAGAGCAAGCCCCGCATGGCGCCGAACAGCTGGCCGCTGGCATGGCTGTGCGCCGCCGTCACCCGTTCCTGCGGCTGGGCCATGCGCACGGCACGCAGCGGCGACGGAGACGATGGCAAGATTGACGGATTTGACGTATCGAATGACATAAACACCGCAGGCAAGACAATCCCGCCATCATACAGTGGAGTCTTTCCATCGTTCAGGAGTTCACCATGCGTGCAGAAGACGTATTACCCGATCAACAAAATCAGAGCCAGTTCAATGGCATCACCGTGCGCAAAGGCACTGTGGGCGCCTTCCTCGCCAATGCCCGGCTATGGCTGGACGACGCCGGTAGCAGCGCCGAGCGAAGCAGCGCCGAACGCGACATCCTCGACGCCTTGCCCGCCCTGCACGCGCTGGGATTGTTCGACATCCTGCAGGTGCGCGACCTTGCGCTGCGCGAACTGGTGTCAGCTTCCGCCGCGTGAGCGGGCACTGACTCGTGCCCGGCGCGCATTTCCTCTATCATGCTGCTTTGCCTGCCCTCGCACCCGCCATGCCGTTTACCATTGCCACCCCCGTCCACAGCGAACTGATCATCAAGAAAAGCCGTTTCATCGGCTGCGTGCAGCCGATGACGGACCGCGCCAGCGCGCAGCAGGTGGTCAATGACTTGAAGGCGCAGCATCCGGGCGCCTGCCATGTGTGCTGGGCCCTGCTGGCGGGCGGGCAGTCGGCGGCCGTCGATGATGGCGAACCGAGCGGCACGGCGGGACGGCCCATGCTCGACGTGCTGCGCCACCAGGACCTGGAAGGCGTGCTGGCCACCGTCGTGCGTTACTTTGGCGGGATCAAACTGGGCGCAGGCGGCCTGGTGCGCGCCTACACGGACAGCGTGGCGCAAGCGCTGTTACAGGCGGAAAAGACGGCCATCGTGCGCCAGCGAACCTTGCGCTGCAAGGTGCCGTATGCAATGGAAGGCATGCTGCGCCGCGAACTCGATAGCGCCGGCGCCACCCTGCTGAACGTGGCGCACGGCGAAGACGTGCTGTTCGACTTCATCCTGCCTGAAACGGCGGCCACCGCCCTGCTGGCCCATCTGGACGAAGCGGGCAATGGACGGATAGTCTGGCTGGATGCGCAGGACTGAGTATCGCGCAAGCGACACCGGCCTGGGCAGGCAAAACAAAACAGAATGAGTTCCAGTGCCCAATTCTCGCAATAAAACAGACACTCATCCACAAGGGAATAAAAGTCACATAAATTCTGACTGCATTGACATTGCGCAATACAAGGATTTATATCTTCTCCCCCTGAATAAAACAACACCAGCCTCCGCCTCCCGCCATCAATTTTTTCCTTTTACTTATTCCAATGCCATAATGTAACTTTAACCACCATTAGAGGCAATATGTCACTTATTCAGAAATTGGAATCTGGCTACCTGCAGTTCCTGCGCGTCGTTTTTTTATTATTTGCCACCATTGCCATCGTCATTGCCTTCATTCTTGGCGGACGTTATTTGATGGAGCACGATGCGCAAGCCGTACCGGTGAAGGATGACATAAAAATCAGCCTCGCAGACTACAAACCATCGGGCGACCTGGCAACACATGGCGACTCTGCCCATAATGGCAAGAATGCAGTCACAAAAGCAAAAGATCCCCTGCTCGAAGAGTTTTCAGGTGCACTCAAGAAATTAGGCACGACAGCCATCCCTGACTTCGTATTAAATATTGAAGTGGTGAACAATATTTTTCGCGAGATCGAAAAAAATCCGGAGCTTGGCCGTCCATTTCTCACGCAATTTGTCGGCATATTAAATACGGCAAGCACCAATCCGGCAATTATCGTGCGATTGAAAAAGGACGTGGGAGCTGAATTCAACGCAATCCTGGAACATAGCCAACGTGAATATAAAGCACAAGCGAACCGTATCGCCAACCAGCGCCAGCAAGCAGAAAACGATGCGCTATCGAAACAGCAACAAGCGATGTGGTCGCTGTATGCGGCAGGGGTATTGTTCCTTGGCTTCGTCGGTCTGATTCTATTGATCGTCCTGTTGAAAATCGAACGCAACTTGCGCAATCACACCATTGTTCCTACCATACAAGATGGCGCTAACTAAGGAAACCCTCCACAGCGGTTTATCCAAGAGGATGAACTAGCACAGCCCCAAGGTGCGGACGACGAGCTGAGTTGCATAGTCGTCCGAACCTGTTACCGCCAGCAAACCGTTAAAGATTGGCGGGACGCTTGATCTGCAGCAAGATGAAATGTATCCACGCCAGCGCCGGCAGCACCAGCAACAGCAGCATCAGTCCGGCCGGCATGTCCGGCACGAAGCGCACGAAGCAGGCGAGAAAACCGGCGATGGCCAGCCAGAAGCGCCAGTTGAAGGCATACGCCTTGCGCGCCACCGTCGCCAGGGCTATGTGCCAGAATTCCAGCAAGGCCCACAGGCCGCCCGTCAGCAGCAAGGCGGCCAGGGCATTGGCGCCGGGGGCATCGGCCCAGGTGCGCACCAGCTTGTACAACAGCACGGGATAGCCGGCCGTGATGGCCAGGGTGGCCGGGCCGGCGGCGATGACAGCTTCAAACAGCTGCCCTTTGGAACGATGATCCACTACATCACCCCTATGCCACGACGCCCGAATGGGCGGCGATCACTTGCAGCGCGCCGGCAGCATCCTGCGTCCAGACGCGCGTAAAACGGAAATCACCATGCGTTTCCACGTCGTGATAACTGCCCGTCAGCTGCATGCGCACGGAGACGACGGCCATGTGGCCGTTGACGCGCACATGGCGCTCGGAGGCGCGCAGATCGGTGATGGTCAGCAAGCGCTGCTCATGCGCTGCCAGGTCCGCATGCTTGCTCAGCAAGTGCCCCAGGTGATTCGTAAACAACAAGTCATCGGCCAGCAACACATTCAGTACAGCCACGTCGGAGGCCATCATGGCCAGGCGCAAGCGCTCTTCCGCATCGAGTACTTGAGCTTCCGTTAAAGCATTCATCTTTTTCCTTAAAAATAGTACGCCACATTAGCAAACGAACAAACGTGCAATGCTGGCATGAAATCTTCCTTTTCACAATCATCCGGCAGACCTATACCTGCGTTTATGCCTGTGAAGCATATTTATATAGCGTAATATTCGCAGCGGTATTGCGCAAAACGCCCCCATAGTACTGTACAGTGCTTGCCCTTTCGCCCCGGGCTGGGGCAGCAATTACTTGTAGTAAAGTTCTCATGCTCTCTGCAGTCTCGAATAAAACCAAGATAAGGCCCCTTCATGGCAATTAACATCATTCTGAACCTGCTCGTTGCGTTGACCGTCTTCGCCTTCATGTTCCACCAGCAACGCAAACACGCGACGTTTACCGTGCGCGTCTTCACGGGCCTGGGCCTGGGCGTGCTGCTGGGTGCGGCGGCGCAAGCGCTGTATGGCGCCGGCTCGCCCATCATCGCGGGCACCAATGAATACATCGACATCGTCGGCAGCGGCTATGTGAAACTGCTGCAAATGATCATCATGCCGCTGATCATGGTCTCCATCATTTCCGCCATTTTAAAACTCAAGGATGCGAGTTCCCTGGGCAAGATCAGCGCGCTGACCATCGGCACCCTGCTCATCACCACCACGATCGCCGCCGCGCTGGGCATTTTGATGGCCAAGCTGTTCGGCCTGACGGCCGTGGGCCTGACGTCGAGCGCCGCCGAAGTGGCGCGCGGCGTGCAGCTGCAAGGTTCGCTGGAAACGGCGAAAGCCCTGTCGCTGCCCAAACTGCTGGTCAGCTTCGTGCCGACCAACCCCTTCCTCGACATGACGGGCGCGCGCAAGACGTCGACCATCGCCGTGGTGGTGTTCTCCATCTTCATCGGCATCTCGGCCACGGGCATCGCCGCGAAAAAGCCGGAAATCTTCGCTTCTTTCGAAAACTTCATGAAAGTGGCGCACGCCATCGTCATGCGCATGGTCACCCTGGTGCTGCGCCTGACGCCGTACGGCGTGTTCGCGCTGATGTTTGAAGTGGTGGCCTCGTCGAGCTACACGGACATCTTGAAACTGATCAACTTCGTCGTCGCCTCGTACAGCGCGCTGATACTGATGTTCCTGGTGCACCTGGCCATCATCGCCGGCGTGGGCCTGAACCCGCTGCGCTTCGTGAAAAAAGTCTTCCCCGTGCTGGCTTTCGCCTTCACCTCGCGCACCAGCGCCGGTTCGATCCCGATGAGCGTGCAGACGCAAACCCAGCGCCTGGGCACGCCGGAAGGCATCGCCAACTTCGCCGCCTCGTTCGGCTCGACCATCGGTCAGAACGGCTGCGCCGGCATCTATCCGGCCATGCTGGCCGTGATGATCGCCCCTACCGTCGGCGTCGACCCGTTCACCGTCAGCTTCCTGCTGCCCTTGCTCGCCATCATCACCATCGGTTCCGTCGGTGTGGCCGGCGTGGGCGGCGGCGCCACGTTTGCCGCCCTGATCGTGCTGTCGGCCATGGACTTGCCCGTCGCCCTGGCCGGCTTGCTGATCTCCGTCGAACCACTGATCGACATGGGCCGCACGGCATTGAACGTGAGCGGCTCGATCACGGCCGGCACCGTCACCAGCCGGGTCATGGGCGAGACCGACCTGGCCGTCTACAACAGCGACGACGCGCCCGATCTGGACGAGGCGGAGCACGCAGCTTAAGGCGGCCCGCACCGGCGCGCCGCGCCTTGCCGCTTTCGTCTATATTGACACATAATCAATACAGAGGAAGGCGCAAGGCGATGGAGCAGAAATGGCCGCAGCAAATCTGGATCGTGCGTCACGGCCAAAGCGCCGGCAACGTGGCGCGCGATGCCGCCGAAGCGGAAAAACAGCTGTTGATCGCCATCGCCGAGCGCGATGTCGACGTCCCCCTCTCCGACTTGGGCGGGCGCCAGGCGCAAGCCCTGGGCGACTGGTTCGCCACCCTGCCCCCTGAACAACAACCGACCGTCGTGCTGTACTCGCCCTACGTGCGGGCGCAGCAAACGGCGCAAGCCGTGCTGGCGCGCATCGACGCGGACAGCCTCACCTCCGTGGTGGCCGACGAGCGCCTGCGTGAAAAGGAGTTCGGCATCCTCGACCGCCTGACCGTGCACGGCATCGCCAGCAAATACCCGGAACTGCACGAACAGCGCCAGCATGTGGGCAAGTTTTATTTCCGCCCGCCGGGTGGCGAAAGCTGGTGCGACGTCATCCTGCGCCTGCGCAGCGTGCTCGATACCATCACCCGCGAATACCGGGGCGAACGGGTGCTGATCGTCGGCCACCAGGTCATCGTCAATTGCTTCCGCTACCTGCTGGAACGCTGCGACGAGCAGGCCATCCTGGCCATCGACAAGGCCGCCGACGTACCCAATTGCGGCGTCACCTCGTACGCTTTTAATCCCGCCCTCGGCAGGTACGGCAAGCTGCAGCTGGACCTGTGCAACTTCGTCGCGCCGCTGGAAGCGGCGGGCACACCCGTCACGGCCCAGCCCGACATGCCGGCCGCGCCGAAATCCTGATACTTCGCGGGGGCATGCATGGACGCTATCGACATCACGCCTTCCCTGCTGCGCTGATGGCGGCATAAAAACAACAGCATAAGCATATCCAGAAAGAATCGTTAGCGCGCACCGCCGCCTCCCTTAAGCTCATGGCAACTGTTTCCGTACTAACACTAATTGAGCCCAAAGGACACCGCCGTGCATCCGCGCCACTTCTATCCTGTATCTGCCACTCCCGCCACGCCGCTGCGCGCCATCGTCCTGGCCTGCGCCATGCTGGGGGCACCGTCCGCCTGGGCACAAGATGCGCAAGCCACCGCCGGCGCAGGCACCAGCGCTGAAACGGCCACCGCCAGCATCGACCAGGTCACCGTCGTCGGCTCGCGCGCGCGCAACCGCACCGTCTTCGACAGCAGCGTGCCCATCGACCGCTTCGGCACGCGCGAAGTGAGCAATGCGCTGTCGACAGGCGACGTGGGCGCGGCCCTGCAAAACCTGTCGCCCTCGATCAACTTCCCCCGTATCGAGTCGAGCGGCGCGTCGGACTCCGTGCGCGGCATCCAGTTGCGGGGACTGGCGCCCGACCAGGTGCTGGTGCTGATCAACGGCAAGCGCCGCCACACGAGCGCCGTGCTCGACACGGAAAGCAGCTTTGCCGGCACCGTGCCGGTCGACATCAATGCCATTCCGCCGAACGCCATCGATCACATCGAAATCCTGCGCGATGGCGCGGGCGCCCAGTACGGCAGCGACGCCGTGGCGGGCGTGATCAACATTGTGCTGAAAAAAGCCCGCACGGGCGGCGCCGCCTCCGTCAGCTATGGAGCCAACCACACGCATTTCGACCCGACCGATCAAACCCTGACGGATGGCCAGACCGTCATCGTCAACGCCGACTATGGCGTGCCGCTGGGCGAGGCCGGCTACTTCCGCTTCGGCGCGGAAACGCGGCGCCGCTCGCCCACGGAACGGGCCGGTCCCAGCGACGCGGGCTGGACCTCCTACAACTTCACGCCAGCCGACCAGGCGCTCGACGGCAAGGTGCTGTTCAAGTCAGGCGACTCGCGCCAGCGCAACAACTATTTGTTCTACAACACCCAGCTCACCCTCGCCAACGGCCTGGACCTGTACTCGTTTGCCACCTTGAACGAGCGCAAATCCGACGGCAGCGCCTACTTCCGCTATCCGGGCGACCCGTCCAACGTACTGTCCCTGTATCCGAACGGCTACCGCCCCGTCACCAACGGCGACAAGCGCGACCTCAGTATCGTGGCCGGCGTAAGCGGCAGCGCGGGCGAATGGAACTGGGACGCCAGCGCGCGCCACGGCAGCGATCGCTTTGACTATGGCGTCAGCCACTCCGTCAACGCCTCGCTGGGCGCTGCCAGCCCCACGCGTTTCAACTTGGCCGGCTTCGACTTCCGCCAGAACGCCTTGAACGTCGATGCCACGCGCAGCATCGACATCGGCTTGCCCGCGCCTTTGAGCCTGGCGGTGGGCGCCGAATGGATGCGCGAAACCTACACCAGCTCGGCCGGCGACCCCGCCTCGTATGCGGCCGGCAGTTTCACCGATGCACCGCCGGGTGCGCAGGCGGGGCCAGGCTTGCGGCCATCCGACGCCTATGACGGCAGCCGGCAAATCCGCTCCGTGTATGCGGACGTGGAAAGCGATCTCACGCCACGCCTGCTGGTGGGCGCCGCCGCCCGCTATTCCGACTACAGCGACTTCGGCAGCGCCAGCACGGGCAAGCTGTCCACGCGCTATAAAGTGACGGAGCATTTCCTCGTGCGCGGTTCGCTGTCGAACAGCTTCCGCGCGCCGGCCCTCGTGCAGACGGGTTTCCGCTTTGCCACGTTAAACTTCAACGCCGATGGCACGGCCCTGCAAACCGCGGCCCTGCTGCCGGCCAGCGACCCGCTGGCACGCAACTTTGGCGCACAACAGCTGAAACCGGAAAAGTCGACCAACCTGTCCCTGGGCCTGGCCTGGAAACCGGCCGCCGCCACCAGCGTGACGGTGGACGCCTACGTGATCCGCATCCGCGACCGCATCACGCGCTCTAGCGACTTGCAAAGCGACGCCGTCACCGCCTACCTGGCCGCCAATGGCCGCAGTGACATCCAGTCCGTGGCGTACCTGGCCAACCTGCTCGACACGCGTACAAAAGGCCTGGACGTGGTGCTGAATCATGACCTGGCCTTCACGTCAGGCAAGCTGAACCTGAACGCGGCACTGAACCTGAACAAGACCAGTCTCGACAAGGTGCGCCAGAGTTCCGCTGCGCTGACCAATATCGATCCCAGTCTGACCTTGCTGACGGAGACGAGTTTGTTCCGCATCAAACATGCGTCACCCACCAGCAAATTGATCCTCGGTGCCGACTGGCAAGCGGCCGGCTGGGGCGTGCAGGCGCGCGCCACGCGCTTCGGCGAGTTGAAAGATTTTTCGTATGACAGCGATGCGCCCTTGATCGACGGCATTCCCGCGCAACGCTTCGGCGCCGTCTGGTCGCTGGACCTGGAAGGCCAATTGAAACTGAGCAAGCAGCTGACGGTTAGCGTGGGTGGCAACAATATCCTCGACCGTTACCCGCAGCGCGTGCGCCAGACGAATAACGCCACGTATGGCGGCGCCCAGCCCTACAATTTCATCAACCCCATCGGCGTCAATGGCGCGTATTTCTACGCCAAGCTCAACTACACGTTCTAACACGGATAAGGATAAATCATGATCATCAAACGCATCTCCCACCTCGTCGCCGGCGCCTGCCTGAGCGCCCTCCTGCTGTCCAGCGCCCAGGCTGCCGCACCGCTGGTGCTGATGACGGACTTCGGCACGGCCGACGGCGCCGTGTCCGCCATGCATGGCGTCGCCTATGGCGTCGACCCCAAACTCACCATCTCGGACCTCACGCACCAGATTCCCGACTACGACATCTGGCTGGGCGCCTACCGCTTGTACCAGACAGCCAATTACTGGCCACAAGGCACGGTGTTTGTTTCCGTCATCGATCCGGGCGTGGGGACCAACCGCAAGTCGGTGGTGCTGAAAACCAAGGGTGGACGCTACTTCGTGGGGCCGGACAACGGCCTGTTCACCCTGATCGCCGAGCGCGACGGCGTGGCCGAACTGCGCGAAATCGATGAAAAGGTCAACCGCCTGGCTGGATCAGGCGAGTCCTACACCTTCCATGGCCGCGACGTGTACGCCTACGTGGGTGCGCGCCTGGCGTCGGGCGCCATCAGCTATGAACAGGTGGGTCCGCAATTGCCGAGCGAATCCGTGGTCAAGATTGCCTATCAAAAACCTGTGCACGATGGCAATACCATCCGGGGCATCGTGCCCGTGCTCGACGTCAAGTATGGCAATGTGTGGACGAATATCCCGAAATCCCTGCTCGACGAATTGCAGGTGAAACTGCATGACCCGCTACAAGTGCGCATTTTGCACAAGGGCAAGCAAGTGGCCAAGGTCACGGCGCCATTCGAGCACACGTTTGGCGGCGTCGCCAAGGGCAAACCCCTGGTCTACCTGAACAGCCTGCTCGACGTGGCCGTGGCCATCAGCCAGGGGGACTTTGCCGCCAAACACCACGTCGAGTCGGGCGTGGATTGGGAAGTGGAAGTGAGCAAGGCCCCTGCCGCCAAATAAACCCTTCGTTCGCGGCCAGGACACCCGGTCCTGGCCCATCTGACCATATCCCCGCCACCTGCCACGCCGAGTACGGGCACCGGCGCGGGAACGCCCCCGCCGCCGCGCAGCAGCTAAGTACGGCTAAGTCCAGGCAAAAAAAAGAGCCTTCCGCAGAAGACTCTTGAAATACCACGGCGCAGCGCAAGCTGGCCTTGGCCCGGTATTACTTTTGCAGGCTGACCGACGCTGCTTTCGGCGTGCGGCGTCCCATCAGGAACAGCACGGCCTTTTTCAGCATGCGATAGACGAAGCGCACCAGCAGCAAGGTCAGCACGCACTCGATCAAGGTCAGGATCAGGGCCACGGCCACGGGCATGCGCGCGGCGCGGCGGTGGAACTTGGCTACGGCGCCATCGCGGGCGATTTCGATGCTGTCATAGAAGGTCGGCACCACCAGCAGGGTCAAAATCGTCGAGGTGATGGTGCCGCCGATGATGGCGATCGCCAATGGACGGTAGAACTCGCCGCCCTCGCCCAGGCCCAGCGCCACGGGGAACATGCCGGCGATCAACGCAAACGTCGTCATCAGGATGGGACGCAAACGCATGCGGCCCGCATACATCAGCGCGTCTTCGCGGCCATGCCCTTCTTCCTCGCGCTTGCGCGCCGCATCGAGCAGCAGGATGGCGTTCTTGGCGACCAGGCCCATCAGCATGATGATGCCGATAAAGCTCATCAGGTTGAGGGTATTGTTGGTGATCACCAGCGCCACCACCACGCCGATCAGACTGAGCGGCAAGGACATCATCACGGCCACGGGCGCCGTGAAGGAACCAAACTGCATGACCAGGATCAAATACATCAGGCCGATACCCATCACCAGCGCGATCAGCATTTCCGTGAACAGCTCTTGCTGATCCTGGCCGGCACCACCGAGCGCCAGGCCGTAGCCGGGCGGGAAGTCGATGGAATTGGCCAGCTTCATGGCATCGCTCGTCACTTCGCCATTCGAGCGGCCTTGCGCATTGGCCGATACGGTAATCGTGCGCTTGCCATTCTTGTGCTCGATGCCGGACGGACCCTTCCCCATGGTAATGGTGGCGATCTGGTCGAGCGGCACCATTTGCGATGTGCCCGTCACGCTGATCGGCAGGCGCTCGATGTTTTCCGACGCCACGCGGTCATCAGGATGCAGGCGTACGGCCACGTCGCGCGTTTCGCCCGTCGGATCGACCCAGTCGCCCACTTCCACGCCCGCGAACGCCACGCGCAACGATTGCGCCGCATCATTGACGGAAATACCCATCGAGTTGGCCAGGCCACGGTTGAGCTCGATCTGCAGCTCATTCTTCGGATCTTGCTCGGACAGGCCCACGTCGACGGCACCGGGAATGGCGCGCAGCTTGTCCATGTAGGCGTTGGTAATTTCCATGAGTTTACGCGAATCGGGACCCGTGAATTCCACCTGGATGGGTTTTTGCGAACCGTTGCTCAAGTCATCCTGCACCACGTATTCGGCGCCCACCAGGCGCGACATCTTCTCGCGCAGCTCGACGGCGATTTCCTTGGCCGAGCGCTTGCGGGTGTTGCGCTTGCCGATGTCGACATACACGCGTCCGCCACCGGCATTGATGGAGCTGTTGGTATCCTTGGTTTCAGGCAAGGACCGCGCCAGCACGGCCGCCGCTTCCAGTTTCAAACGTGAATACTCGATGCTGCTCGACGATGGCGTGCGTACATTGATCATCAAGTTGCCCGAATCGGATGCCGGCAAGAAACTCGTGCCGCCATGTGTTGCGTGCAGGACGATGGCACCCACCAGGCTGCCGAAGGCGATGACGGCCATCCAGCGGCGGTGATGCAGGGCCCAGGCAATCACGCGGCCGTAGCGGTCGGCCTGATGGTCGAACCAGTGGTTGAATTTCTCCAGCACGCGACCAATACCCTTTTTCGGCGCCGAGTGTTCGTCAACCGGGTCGCCCCAGTAGGCCGACAGCATGGGGTCGAGCGTAAACGAGATGCCCAGGCTGACGAGCACCGAGCACGTCACCGTCAAGGCAAACGGACGGAACCATTCGCCAGAGATACCCGGCATGAAGGCCACGGGAATGAAGACGGCGATGATGGAGAAAGTCGTGGCGGCCACGGCCATGCCGATCTCGGCCGTACCTTCCAGCGCGGCCGTGCGGCGGTCCTTGCCCATCTGCATGTGGCGCACGATGTTTTCGCGCACCACGATGGCGTCATCGATCAGCACGCCGATGGCCAGCGACAGGCCCAGCAAAGTCATGAAGTTCAGGGTAAAGCCGCACAGCCACACGGCAATGAAGGCGGCAATCACGGACGTCGGCAGGCTCAGCGCAGTGATCAGCGTCGAACGCCAGGAGTTCAGGAAGGCGTAGACGACGAAAATCGTCAGCACGGCGCCCAGGACCAGCGATTCGATCACATTGTTCAGGCTATGCTGGGCGTTTTCGCCGCCGTCGCGCGTCACTTGCAGGATCGTGCCTTTCGGCAAGGTCTTGTTGATTTCCGCCACCATGTCGCGGATCTTGTTGGCCACGCTGACGGTGGAGGCGTCGCGCACGCGGGTAATTGAAATGCCCACGTTGGGCTTGCCGCTGCGCATGCTCAGGCTGTTAATTTCGGCAAAGCCATCCTCGATGGTGGCCACTTGCGCCAGGCGCACGATTTCCTCGCCGCGGCGCTTGATCACCACTTTCTCGAAATCGGCCGGCGACTCGATGCGGCCCACCAGGCGGATGCTTTTCTCGTCCAGGGTGCCGCGCACCTTGCCCACCGGCGCATTCGTGTTCTGGTTGCGCAAGGCGGTCACGACATCGCTGACGGACACATTGTATTCACGCAACTTTTCCGCCCGCAGCAGCACGGACAGTTCGCGCTTCAGCGAACCACCCACGTTGACCAGCGCCACGCCATCAACAGTGCGGAAGCGGTCCGACAGCACGTCTTCGGCCAGGCGCGAAATTTCCGCGTGGCTTTGCGTATTCGACGACAGCGCCAACTGCATGATCGGTTCGGCGGCCGGGTCGATGCGCTGCAAGATAGGCTCGCGCATTTCCGTCGGCAACTTGTAGCGCACGGCGGCAATCGCATTGCGGATATTGTCGGACGCCTCGATCAGGTTGGTATTGAAGGAGAACTTCAGGAAGATGCTGGCCGAACCTTCATTCGAGTCGCTGTTGACTTCGGTTACGCCGGAAATGCTTTGCAGCGACTTTTCCAGTCGGTTCACCACTTCGCGCTCGACCGTATCGGGCGATGCGCCAGGGTAAGGGATGCTGACGACGATGAAGGGCACTTCGACGTCGGGATTCTGGTTGACGCGCAGTTTCTTGAGCGCCAGCAAACCGACGCACATCATTGCCAGGATCAGGACGATGGTGGCGGTGGGCCGCTTGATACTGAAATCGGAAAGGAACATGGCTTAGTTTCCTTTACCGGCAACGGCGGTGCTGCTGCTGGCCATGGCGGCCGCTGGCACGGCCTTGCCGGCCGTCAATTCCACTTTCTGCCCATCCTTGAAGGTCGAGCCAGGCGTGCGCAGCACGGTGTCGCCGCTGGCCAGGCCGCTTTGCACTTCCCACTGACCCGTGCGCACGTCGCGCGCGCCGATGTGCAGCGTGACTTTATGCAAAGCCTTGTCCTTGACTTTCCACGTATACGTGACGTCGCCCGCCTTCACCAGGGCCGAGTCGGGTATCATCAGCGCGCTGATGCTGTCCGTCTCGATGCGCCCTTCCGCATACAGGCCCGCCACTCTTGGCTGTTCCTTGTCGTTGAAATCGACCAGCACGGCCACCTGGCGCGTGACGGCGTTGGCGGCAGGATCGACGCGGCGCACCTTGCCCGCGAAATCCTGGCCTGGATAACCATTGATGCGGAACAATACGGGCTGGCCCACCTTGACAACGCCAATCTTGTCAGCCGACACCAGACCTTCGAGGCGCATGCTGGTCGGATCGATGACCTTGATCAATTCCTTGCCGATTTGCGCCGTATCGCCATTCGATACCTTGCGCTCGCTCACGATGCCGTCGAACGGCGCGCGCACGAGAGTGCGCTGCAACTGCTGGCGCGCCTGGGCAGCGCGGCTCTTCGCGGCGGACAAATCGCTTTGCGCATTGTTGCGGCGGATTTCCGCGTCTTCCAGCGCCTGCGTCGACGTCATGCCCGAAGCGCGCAGGGTTTTCATGCGCTGGAACATGCGTTCGGACTGTTCCAGCACCTGGCTGGCGGCGCGGCTGGCTTCCTCGGCCGAATTGAGGCTGTCGCGGATGGATGTTTCGTCCAGGCGCACCAGCACGTCGCCCCGCTTGACGGCTTCGCCGTTTTCCTTCATGACCTGGATCACCACGGCCGACACTTCGGCACGCAAGTCCGCGTTGCGCTCGGGCTGCACGGAACCGGTGATGACGGGCCCCGACGCCAGCGCATTGCTTTGTATGGTCAGCAGGTCTTCCGGGGAGACCAGCAAATTGACGGCGGCGCCCGCCTGTTCCTTGGCGCCCTTGCCAGCGCCTTTGCCAGGATCTTTGGACTCTTTGCCACAGGCGGCCAGGGCAGAAGCAATTGCCAGAACAAACAGGGTTTTGCGCAACATGGGTAATTCTCCGGATAGATAGGACCACGACCGTCCCGGCGGCCCGGATAGGGCTGCAGGCGATAGCAGGCATTTATTTTTATTAAAACCACAAGCGCCAAAGTATCCATGAGCACATCCGGGCATGTCAATCGGCGGTTTCCTGTAATGCTTTAATCAATGGATGAAACGTAGTTTTTACGCCCTGAAACGCAAAACCCCGCCGTGAAGCGGGGTTTTGCGTTTCAGGGGAAAGGACGCTTAGCGGGCAAAAATGGTGTTGATCAGGAAACCGATGGCCACGCCCGTGCACAGGCCGCCGGCGATTTCCACCAGGGTATGGCCCATGCGCTCGCGCAAGGTCTTGTGCGCGGCGCTGGCCGCTTCCCCGGCCAGGCGGTTGATGGCCGCCGCCTGCTTGCCCACGTGCTGGCGCAGGCTGTTGGCGTCGATGATGACGATGAAGGCCAACGTCACAGCCACGCCGAAGGCCGGGTGGCCTATGCCTTCGCGCAGGGCGATCAGGGTTGCCATGCTGGAAACGACGGCGCTGTGGTTGCTGGGAAAGCCGCCATTGCCGACCAGGCCGAACGCCCATTGCCGCGTGCGGACACTGTTAATCAGGAATTTGATCGGTCCGACCAGGATCCAGGCGATCAGGGGCGTGACGAGGTAAGCGATATCCACGGGGTATTCCTTCTTATATGTATAGAGTGTGTCAGGGGTAGCGGCAGCCGGATGGGCGCGCCGCAATTATCGCAGATCATCCGCGCCAGCAGAACTGTCTGTCGTCAGCCTATAAAACGCCGCCCCCGGCGGCAACTAATATAAAATCATGGCATATACAACAATTGACGTATATCAACACAGAGTGCGGCGCGCACAGCGGCACGGATAATCAAACGTCTTTCACACTTGCAACGGGGTCCTCATGCGGCATTTCAGAATTTCCTTTTTAGTCACTTTTATCCTGATGGCGGTGTCGGGCTGGTGGGGTTACAGCCATGGCGGCATGCCGGGCATGATCCAGGCGCTTTGGATCACGGGCGTTCTGGGCGTCATGGAAGTGTCGCTGTCGTTTGACAATGCCGTGGTGAATGCCTCGGTCTTGCGTCACTGGAATGCATTCTGGCAAAAACTGTTCCTCACGGTGGGTATTCTCGTCGCCGTCTTCGGCATGCGGCTGTTGTTCCCGCTGGTCATCGTTTCGGTCGCCACGGGCCTGGGCCTGGTCGACGTGTGGACCATGGCTACCACCACGCCGGACGTGTATGCCAAGCACCTGACGGACAACCATGCGCAAGTGGCGGCTTTCGGCGGCGCCTTTTTGTTGCTGGTGTTCCTGAACTTCCTGTTCGACGACGAGAAGGAATTGCACTGGCTGGGCTGGGCTGAGGAAAAAGTCAACGCGCTGGGCACCGAAGGCCTGGCCGTGCTGATCACCATGGGCGCCGTGGCCGCCTGCGTGGCGATGGGCCCTGCGGAAGAAAAATACAGCGTGCTCGCTTCGGGCGTCGTCGGCATCGCCGTCTACATCGGCGTGAACTGGATCAGCGGCTTGCTGGAAGAAGGCGAACCGGACTTGCAGGATGACGCGGAAGAAGGCGTCGCACCGGCGAAAAACGGCAATGGCGACCTGGTGAAAACGGTGGCGCGCGGCAGCATCGGCGGCTTCCTGTACCTGGAAGTACTCGACGCCTCGTTCAGCTTTGACGGCGTGATCGGCGCCTTTGCCATCACCAACGACGTCGTCATCATCATGCTGGGCCTGGCCATCGGCGCCATGTTCGTGCGCTCGATGACGGTCTTCCTGGTGCACAAGGGTACCCTGGACGAATTCGTCTACCTGGAGCACGGCGCCCATTATGCGATCGGCATCCTGGCCTTGATCATGCTGGCGTCCGTCAAGTACCATATTCCGGAGTGGTTTACGGGCCTGTCGGGCGTGGCCTTCATCCTGGTCTCGCTGTGGTCGTCCTTGCGTTATCGCAAACGGCACGCGGCACAAGCTTGAAATCGGGGGTTCCGCCCCCAATTGAGAGAGTAATGGCACGAGCGCCTTGCGCTCATCCCATGAAGGCATGTTTGAGTTATTTACTGAAAAGGAGCACCACATGGCAATCAGCTTGCAAAAAGGCGGCAACGTCAACCTGAGCAAGGAAGCACCGAACCTGAAGAAGATCATCGTCGGCCTCGGCTGGGATCCTCGTTCGACCGACGGCGCCACCTTCGACCTTGACGGCAGTGCTTTCCTCCTGAAAAACGACGGCAAAGTCCGTGGCGACTCTGACTTTATCTTCTACAACAACCTGAAGTCGACCGACGGTTCCGTCGTGCACACGGGCGACAACACCACGGGCGAAGGCGAAGGCGACGATGAGCGCATCGAAATCGACCTGACCCGCGTGCCGGCCGATATCGACCGCATCAGCATCACCGTCACCATTCACGACGCCGACGCGCGCCGCCAGAACTTCGGCATGGTTTCGAAAGCCTTCATCCGCTGCCTGAACGCGGAAGGCGAAAAAGAAATCGCCCGCTACGACCTGTCCGAAGACAGTTCGACGGAAACGGCGATGATCTTTGGCGAAATCTACCGCTACAACGGCGAATGGAAGTTCAAGGCGATCGGCCAGGGCTTCAACGGCGGCCTGGGCCCTCTGGCCCGTTCGTTCGGTGTGAATGCCTAAACGTTTTATGCGCTAAACACAGCCGCCTGGACGTACTCAGGCGGCTTTTTTTTGGAGATTTATCATGCCAGTATTTAGTGTCACGGGCGACGTCGATCCCTTCCTCCACGTCAGCATGAAACAGGGCGAAACCATCTATTGCGAATCCGATGCGATGGTGATGATGGAAACGGCGCTGGACTTGAAAGGCAAGATGACGGGCGGCTTGGGCAGCGCCATCATGCGCCGCTTCGCGAATGGCGAATCGTTCTTCCAGCAGCACATCGAAGCGGTGCGCGGCAGCGGCGACTGCCTGCTCTCGCCCACCCTGCCGGGCGCCATCGAAGTGGTCGACGTGGGCGCGCGCCAGTACCTGCTCAACGACGGCGCCTTTGTCGCCGCCACTGCGGGCACGGAAATGAAGGTGCGCACACAAAGCATCGGCAACGCGCTGTTCGCCCAGTCGGGCGGCTTCTTCGTCATGGAGACGGCCGGCACGGGGCAGGTGGTGGTGTCGGGCTTCGGCTCCATGTTCCAGCTCGACGTCGAGCCGGGCAAGGATGTCGTGATCGACAATTCCCACGTGGTCTGCTGGGACAATAGCCTGAAATACGAGATTTCCGTGACCACGGGCGGCGGCGCCAGCGGCGGCGGCATCGGCGGTTTCCTCGGCAATATCGTCAACAGCGTGACCAGCGGCGAAGGCATCGTGCTGCGCTTTTCCGGTTCCGGCAAGGTCTTTATCTGCTCGCGCAACCGCGATGCGTTCCTGAAATGGACAGCCACCGGCAAGGCCGGCTGATCCCCTCTCCCTAAGGCCAGGTTAAGTTTTTCTGGCTACACTGCCCGCGCGCGCACCTGCGCGCGGCTTCCCCTATTTCCACCCGGTCCCCGTACATGCAAAGAGTCTGGTTCAACAAAACGTTTTCCTCGGTCGGCACGGCCATGCGCCTGATCCGCGAGGCCGATATGGCCGCCACAGGCGGCCAGCCGCGCTATCACATCGTGTGCAGCAATACGAACGCGCATGCGGCGGCATTCTTGTCGGCCCACGAATTTGCGGTCGAACCGTCGGGACTGACGGGCCTCAATTATGTCGAGTGGTGCCTGGAATTTTGCCGCGACCGGAACATCACGATTTTCTGGCCCGGCAAGGAAGCTGGCCTGATTGGCAGCGCCAGCGCGCGCTTCGCCGCCATCGGCACGCGCGTGCTCAGCGTGGCCACCGAAGATGTACTGGACCTGATGCACGACAAGGCACGCTTCTGCGACGGCCTCGATCTGCCCATAGCGCGCCCGGCCGACTACCGCGCCGTCACGACCATCGAGGAATACGACGCCGCCTACGCCGAACTGCGCCCGTTGCACCGCAAGCTATGCATCAAGCCGTCCGAATCCGTGTATGCCCTGGGCTTTGCCATTCTCGATGAAGAGCGCAGCAGCGCCCAGCTGTTGCTGGCCGGCGCCGCCTACCAGATCAATGCGCAGGAGCTGCGCAGCGGCCTGGCGCAGATGGAAACATTCAAGACCCTGCTGCTGATGGAATACCTTGACGGCCACGAATACAGCGCCGACTGCGTCGCCGATCAAGGCAAGCTCATTTGCGCCGTGCCGCGCAAGAAGCTGCACGGGGGCGGCAGCGGCCAGCTGATCGAGCTGCGCGACGACTTGCTGGCAGCCTGCGACAAACTGGCGCGCGACTACCGCCTGAATGGCGTCTTCAACATCCAGTTCCGCGAAGGCGCCAACGGCCTGGCCTTGTTGGAGATTAACCCGCGCATGTCGGGCGGCATTGGCATGGCGTGCGCGGCCGGCCCCAACCTGCCTTACCTGGCGCTGGCCGGCTTCGACCAGGGCTATGACAAGCTCACCGTGCCCGCCATCCGTGCAGGCATGCGCGTGGGCGAAGCCGCCTACGCCGTGGAGCTGCCATGAATATCGTCAAGAAGCAGATGCCGACGGGCGAACTGACCCTGAAGGTGGACGAGGCGCGCTTTCCGCTGGACTGGCTGATCGGCTTTGCCGCGCGCGCCAACGCCAAGCGCGGCTTCCTGTTCCTGTCCAAGGTGCTGGGCAAGCACTGGCCCGTCACGCCGCGCGCCATGGAAGCCATCCACGACGACCTGGCCGCGCAAATTCCTCCCAGCCTGCCCGGCCCCGTGGTCTTCATCGCCATGGCGGAAACGGCCGTCGGCCTGGGCCAGGGCGTGTTCGAAGCGTGGCTGCGCGCCAACCCGAATGGCAAGGCGCTGTTTTTGCACAGCTCGCGCTACCGCGTGGGCACGGTGCCCTTCTTCGAATTCGAGGAATCGCACAGCCATGCGCCGCGCCAGTTTCTGCATTTGTCCGACGCGGCCAGCGCCCTGTTTTCCACGGCGCGCAGCCTGGTGCTGATCGACGATGAAGCGTCGACGGGCAACACCTTCGCCAACCTGGTGCAAGTGTGCCGCGCGCGCTATCCGCAACTGGAGAAGCTGCACCTGGGCGTGATCACCAATTTCATGGGCCAGGCCGCCAACGCGGGCCTCACGCAGCGTTTCGGCCTGCCCACCAGCGTCGGCGCGGCACTGTCCGGACACTACGCCTTCCAGGCCGGCGATGCGCCGGCACCCGTGGCGGCCAGCGCGCAACGCTTCGAAGCGAATGCGGAACGGGGCGCCAGCCCCGCCTTTGGCCGTATCGGCGTAGGCCGTGCCTTGAACCCGCCGCAAGGCCTGGCGGTGCAGCTGGCGCAGGAAATCGGCGCTGGCGACTCCGTGCTGGTGCTGGGCACGGGCGAATTCATGCATCCGTCGTTTTTGCTGGCGCGCGAGCTCGAAGCACTGGGCAAGAACGTGGTGGTGCAATCGACCACGCGCTCGCCGATCCTGTCGTGGGGCTCCGTCGGCCATATCGTCCGCTGCGACGACAATTACGGCGAAGGCATCGCCAATTACCTGTACAACGTGGCGCCTGGCCAGTACCAGCACGTTTTCATCTGCCATGAAACTCCGGCCAGCCCGGCCCTCATGCAACTCGCCGGCCAATTGAATGGCCGCCTGTTCCACTTTCAGTCAGAGACCAAAATTGAAGAAATTCCTGTTTGTTGACCTGGACGACACACTGTTCCAGACCCCGAAAAAATGCCCGGGCGAGACCGACCTGCAAGCAGCCGCGTATCTGAAAAATGGCGACGCCTGCTCGTTTACGACGGCGCGCCAGCGCGCCTTCTTTGCGTTTGCGCAAAGCGGCATGACCCTGATTCCCGCCACGGCGAGGAATGGCGACGCCTTCCGCCGGGTCGACCTGCCGTTTACCAGCTATAGCGTGCTCGATTACGGCGGCATCGTGCTGCAGCCGGGCGGCGCGCTCGACGCGGGCTGGCTGGCCCTGATGCAGAACGACATGCAGACGGCGCTGCCTGGCCTGCAGGACGCCATGCGCATCATCGACGATTTCCAGAGCAAGGAGGGCATGCCCTCGCGCGCGCGCCTGATCGAGGATTACAACACGCCGTTCTACATCGTCGTCAAGGACCACGAAGCGCGCGGCGAACGCCTGGCCGACATCGAAGAACAAGTGCTGCAGCAGTGGATCGCGACAGAAGGCGCCGACTACTTCATCCACCGCAACGGCAACAACCTGGCCGTGCTGCCGAAGACCCTGAACAAGGCGCGCGCCGTGGCCTACCTGCGCGCGGAGCTGGAAGCCGAACATGGACCCATTCTCAGCTTCGGCATGGGCGACAGCCGTTCGGACGCGCGCTTCATGGCCGAATGCGACTACGCCATCATCCCCAACGGCACCCAGCTGGCGGCACTCACGGTGGCGGCGCTATGACCGAAGGCACGCAGCATTTCAGCGGCAGCTACCGTCAGGAAGACGTGGAATTCCTGCTCACGCCGATGGCGCTCGAACCCATCCTCGACCTGGCCGAAAAGGAGCGTTTGATCCAGTCCGGCCAGCGCCACTACAGCGAAATGCTGTCGCCCGAATCCCTGCCCTCGCCCGCCTACCTGGCGCTGTTCCAGAGCGCGTTTGCCGCCAACCGCCTGCAGATGGCGCGCGACTGCCTGCGCCTGGCGGCCCTGATTGCGGCACGCCGCACTGGGCCCATCACCTTGGTCTCGCTGGCGCGCGCCGGCACGCCCGTGGGCGTCATCCTCGGTCATTTGCTGCGCCAGGTCTTCCAGCGCGCATGCAGCCATTATTCAGTCTCCATCATCCGCGACCGCGGCATCGATGCGAACGCCCTCAAGCACATCCTGGCGCAGGGTCATGCTGACGCCTCCATCGTCTTCGTCGACGGCTGGACGGGCAAGGGCGTGATTTCGCGCGAATTGCGCCAGACGGTCAATGATTTCAATGCGGCGCAGGGCACGGCCATCGACGGCGGCTTGTTCGTGCTGTCCGACCTGGCCGGCACGGCCGCCTGCGCCGCGTCATCGGGCGACTACCTGATCCCGTCGAGCATTTTGAACGCCACCGTCTCGGGCCTGGTCAGCCGCTCCGTGCTCAATGACAGCATCGGCCCCGAAGATTTCCACGGCTGCGTGTACTACGCGCAGTTCGAGCAGCACGATCAGTCGCGCGATTTCGCCGACGGCCTGGTGGCCGACGCCATGGCGATTGCCGCCAGCAGCGGCATCCCGCTGGCTGAGGCGAGCAATGCGCCAGCCATGGCGGCCCGCTCGCAAGCCTACATGGCCGATGCGCAGGAGAAATACGGCATCGGCGACATCAACCTGATCAAGCCGGGCATCGGCGAGGCGACGCGCGTGCTGCTGCGCCGCGTGCCCGAGCGCCTGATCGTGCGCGACACGAATGCGCCGGACGTGGCACATTTGCTGCTTCTTGCGCAGGAAAAAGCCATACCCGTCACCGTAGAACCGGCGCTGCCTTACCAGGCGGTCGCCCTTATCAGGAGCGCAGTCGATGGATAACAACTCCCTACACCCGCAAAGTGAACACAAGGCGGCGCTGGGCGCCTCCATGTACGTGCCGACCACGCACAAGGACTTGCTGGCGATCGCCAATGGCGACAAATTCAGCCATTTACGCTCGGTGATCCTGTGCACCGAGGACGCCATCGCCGAGCGCGATCTCAGCTACGCGCTGTTCAACCTGTCGCTGGCGCTGCAAAACATGGGCGCCGAATCGGATACCTTGCGCTTCGTGCGCGTGCGCAATCTCGAGGTGCTGGCGCGCGTGCTGGGCATGCCCGGCGCCGAGAAATTGAGCGGCTTCGTGCTGCCCAAGTCTACCCGCCACAACTTCGCCGCGTATTTCGAGCTGGTGCGCCACACGCATCACTTGCTGATGCCGACCCTGGAAACGGCGGAAGTGTTCGACGACGAGGAAATGAAGCAGTTCCGCCTCATGCTGTCGGCGCCGGAAGTGCGTCGCCGCATCCTGGCGCTGCGCATCGGCGGCAACGATCTGTTGGCCCTGCTGGGCCTGCGCCGTCCCACCAGCGGCACCATCTACCAGACGCCGCTGGGGCAAGTCATCGGCCGCCTGGTCACCATCTTCAAGCCGCACGGCTTCCAGTTGACGGCGCCCGTCTTCGAGCACCTGTCGCAAGGCAGCTGGCTGGATGCCGAAGTGGCGCAGGACATGGCGCACGGCATGATCGCCAAGACTGCCATCCACCCGGACCAGGTGCCGCAGATCGAGCGCCACTACCAGGTGGCGCAGTCGGACATCGAACTGGCGCTGCGCATCATCGACCCGGACAGCCCAGCCGTGTTCCGCATGCAGGAATCGATGTGCGAAGTGGCGACCCACTCAAGCTGGGCGCAGCGCATCATCGAACAGGCGCGCCTGTTCGGTATCCGCCATGCGGCCGACGCGGCGCCGGCGCACCTATCGAATACCTCATTGACTCAACTATCAAGCGACGAAGGGATTGCACGACCATGACCAATTTCACACGCGGACAAAAAGGCAAACTGGCTGACCTGGGCTTGAACGGTCCCTTTGCCGTCACTCTCGATATCGCTTCCGGCTCGATGGAAGTGGACGTCAGCTGCTTCGGCGTCGACGCGGCAGGCAAGCTGTCGGACGACCGCTACATGGTGTTCTACAACCAGAAAAGCGCGCCGGACAACGCCGTCACGGTGGAGCTGAACGGCTCCCGTTCCACCTTCCAGCTGGACCTTGGCCGCCTGCCCGCCTCCATCGACAAGCTGGTGTTTACGGCAGCGACGGAACAGGGCAGCATGCGCGCGCTGGGCAACTCCAGCATGGCGCTGGGCCAGGCGGCCACGTTCGCCTTTTCCGGCACAGACTTCCAGGACGAGAAAGCCGTCATCATCGGCGAACTGTATCGCCGCGACGGCAGCTGGCGCTTCGGCGCCGTGGGCCAGGGCTTTGCGGGCGGCCTGGCGGCGCTGCTGAAACACTTTGGCGGCAGCGAAGCAGCGCAATCATCTCCTGCGCCGGCTCCCGTGCCTACGCCGGCGGCGCCGCCGGCGGCGAATAAAATCTCGCTGTCGAAAATTCGCCTGGAAAAGCGCGGCGACAAGATTTCGCTCGACAAGCGCGACAGCGGCGGCTATGGCCGCATCCGCGTCAACCTGAACTGGAACCAGAACGCCGCGCAAGGCCAGGCGCCCGCATCGAAACTGGACACGGGCTTCCTCGGCAAGCTGTTCAACAAGCCGGCCAGCCGCGCGGGCGGCATCGACCTCGATATCGGCTGCCTGTTCGAAATGAGCAATGGCAGCAAGAGCGCCGTGCAGGCGCTGGGCAACAGCTGGGGCGCCTATGACAGGCCGCCGTACATCCACCTGGAAGGCGACGACCGCACGGGCAGCGTCAGCAGCGGCGAAAACATCTTCATCAACGGCACCCATTTCGACCAGATCAAGCGCGTGCTCGTCTACGCCTTCATCTACGAAGGCGTGCCGAACTGGGCCGCAACGGATGGCGTGGTGACGATCGAGATTCCCGGCCAGCCTAGCGTGGAAGTACGCCTCGACACAGACAGCCAGCACGCCATGTGCGCCATCGCCATGCTGGAAAACCACGGCGGCAACCTGCAGGTAACAAAATTGGTGGAATACTTCGGCGGCCAAGGTAAAATCACGGCGCACCAGGCCATGGACGAGCGCTACAATTTTGGCTTGAACTGGAAAGCTGGCCGCAAGGACTGAGTGTACGTCTCCACTGGCGGAAGGCCGGGGTCAGACCCCGGGTTTTCTTCAATTTAACGATAAAAGTCAACATGACCCCTACGACCAAAAAAGTCACCTTCGCCTTCGTCATCTTCCTCGTGGCCGGCTTCCTGCTGCTGGCCGCCTACACCTGGATGGCTCTCAGCTTCTCGTACTCGGAAGGCGAACGGGCGGGCTACCTGCAAAAGTTCTCCAAGCGGGGCTGGATCTGCAAGACATGGGAGGGCGAATTGCTGCTGACGGCATTACCGGGCACCATCCCTGAAAAATTCCTGTTCAGCGTGCGCGACGAGGAAGTGGCGAAGCAATTGTCGGCCGCTGCCGGCAAGCGCATCCTCGTCACCTACAGCCAGCACAAGGGCGTGCCGACGCAGTGCTTCGGCGAGACCGAATATTTTGCCGATAAAGTCGTACTCAGCCAGTAACAAGACAGTAATACGACCGCAAGTCCAGCAATCCCGCGCCGGCCGGCCATACTCGCGCCGGCGCCATTCCCCTCCCCTGCAGCCACCGATCCCCTGCCAGCAAAAAATGCATGGCGCGGCTGGCGCGCCTCACACATTCTCACTTTCTTATACACTAGGGCAATTAGTTCTGACTGAGACATTTTACTAATGTAGTAAATGTGCATGATTATTGCGCTATCGCATGATGCCCAGCCAGCCGACCTTCAGCCTGCATCATCACCGGATTTTCATGCGCATCCACCATTCTGTCCTGGCCTTGCTGGCCCTCTCGCTTTCCCTGTCTATCCAGGCACAGGACCTGTCCGGCATGGCAGGCGCCCTGAAAGTCAGTTCGACCAATGAGCGCACCTTTGTCGCCGCCATCAGCTACACGCAGCCGGTGGGCAGCTACAACGCCGTCAGCCTGTCGTACATCAACGAAGGGCACCCGGAAGACCATCACCGCGACGGCATGGCGGGCCAGTTCTGGCTGCGCACGAAAAAAGTGGACCAGGGCCTGATGCTGGGCGCGGGCGTGGGCCGCTACTTCTTCTTCGACACGGCCAGGACCGACGACGGCCTGCACAACTTCGACAATGACCACGGCTGGGGTTCCATCGTCAGCCTGCAGGCGCGCTGGCAGTTCGACAACCGCTGGTATGCGCAAGCGCAAATCAACCGCATCAAGCCAGATGGCAAGGACAACACCACGCGCCGGCTACCGATATGACGGCGTGCCGGGCGCCAAGCTGCACCTGCAGAACTGGGCCCACGACGACACATTGACGCTATCGACGGGCCACACCATCGTCAACAGCTTGCGCTCGGAAAGCGCGCGCCCGTTCACCCTGGAATACCGGCGCGCGGCGGGAAAATACGTGGACTGGACCGTCACCGCCCTCGATGAAGGCAGCACGGCGCTGGCGCACTGGCGTGGCGTGGCCGCCCAGCTGTGGCTGATCCGTTCGCTCAATGAAAAGGTGGAATTCGGCATGGGTGGCGCAAGTGGCGTGGAACCACGTCGTGACGGATTACCACCGCGATGCGGATGTGTTGCTGGTGGGGGTGGGCAGGAAGTTTTAATGGAAATACAGACGCAACCCAAACCTGTGACTGGGGTCGGACCTTAAGGTCCGACCCCGGGTGTTATCGGGTTTTCAGGCCTTCAACGCGAACGCCAGACGGCTCCTGCTTCATTCGGCTGCGTCAAGCGCTCGATCACTTCGCGCGTCAGGCTGGCCGAGCTGACTTGTTCCGCTTTCGCGCGGGCGGCGCTCAAGGAGCTGGAAAAGACGGTTTGCGGTTGTTCCAGGCTGGCGCGCAGGGCCGCCAGTTCACGCTCTTGCTGCTGCGCGCGGGCCGTGTCCAGTTCCAGCAATTGCTGCCTGGCGGCGGCCATGGCAAGCGTCGTCTCGGCCGCCTTGCGCTGCAGGGCGGCGTGGGCCTGGGCACTGGCCAGCAAAACTTGCTGCGCGGCCAGCTTCTCGCTGGCCGCCTGCTGCGCCGCCCGTTCCAGCTGTTCGCGCTGGCGCATGGCGTCGAGCGCTTGCTGTTCCAGGGTGGCGCGCGTTTCAGCGGCCGCCGTCGCCTGCTTTTCCGCTTCCAGGCGGCCGGCGATGGCTTGCGAAGCGCGTTCTTCGGCACTGCTGGTCTGACGCTGCTGCACCAGTTTTTGCGCGATCAGGGCCAGCGACTCGCGTTCGGCAGCGACGAAATCGCGCTCGGACGCCAGCAGCGCATCGGCAGCTTGCGCCTTGTCTTCTTCCACGCGGGCGCGCTCGCTATGCACTTGCCCCAGTTCCACGGCCAGGCGCGCCTGCGCCTGCACGGCTTGCGCGGCAGCGGCTTTCTGTTCGCCTTCGACCAGCGCCTGATCCATCAGGATGCGGATAGCGTCGGCTTCCTTCTCCGCCGCTTCCAGCAAGGCCTGTTCCGCCGCGTGCTGGCCGCGCAGCAGTTCCGCTTGCGCGCCTTCGGCGGCGATGCGTTCCTGCGCCGCGTTGAACGCCAGCGCTTCCGCTTCCAGTTTCTCTTTCAATGCGACGATGGCCGCTTGTTCGGCGGCCAGGCGCTCCTGCTCGGCTTGCAGCAGCTGCTCTGCCTGCTGCGCTTTTTCCTGTGCCAATTGCGATGCCTGTGCCTGCGCGGCCAATGTAACCTTGCCGGCATCGACCTCGGCCTGCTCGGCGTCATTCTGGCTGGCGGCCAGTTCCGACGCCTGGCGCGCCAGATCGGCGCGTTCGTGCGCCAGGCTGGCGGCGCGCTGCTGCTCTTCCAGTTCGCGGGCTGCCGCCACGGCGGCTGCCTGCTCGGCCGCCTCGCGGGCCCTGGTTTCTTCGAGGGCTGCCGTTTCCGCCTCCAGCTTGGCGTGGCCGGCGATTTCCGCATCCTGTTCGGCGGCTACGCGGGCCAGCGCCACGGCGCGCAGCTGGCGGTCCACCTCGATGCGCGCTTCGGTGGCGGCAAGGATGCGCACGTCGGCATCCCGGCGCGCCTGCGCGCTGGCGACTGCGACCATTTCCAGGCGCTCGCGGTGGATGGCCGCGTCGCGCAATTCCTTTTCTGTCTGCAGGCGCAAACGCAGGGATTGCGCCGCATGGCGTTCCGATTCCGCCTGCGCCAGGGCGATGGCTTCACGTTCCTGCTCCAGGTGCGCCAGCGCGCGCGCTTCTTCCAGGGCGCGCACTTCGGCGGCGGCGCGGTTGAAGGCCGATTCCAGCGCGATCTGGTCGGCACGCTCGCGCTGCACCGTCAAGTCCAGCGCTTCGCTTTCCGCTTCGGCCAGCATCTGCGCCGTCTGACGCGCACCATGGGCATGACGCTCGCGTTCACGCGCCAGCACGGCGACTCTGGCATCAGCCGAGGCGATGCCCACCATTTCGTCCTTGGCCGCCTGCACGGCGGCGACGCGCTCGACGGCCTGCAGGCGTGCCTGCTCCGTCTGCACCTGCAATTCGTCGGCGGCGCGGGCGGCTTGCTCGGCCAGCTCCGACTGCACGGCCACTTGCTCGGTGGCGCGCAAGCGGCTTTCCTGCTCGGCGCGCGAACGCTGTTCAGCGGCCAGGCGGATGGCATTGTCGGACTCCACGCGGGCGCGCAGTTCGGCCGTCTCCTGCCTGACCGCTTCCAGGCGGGCCACGCTGGCTTGCGCGGCGGCGCGCATGGTATCGAGACGTTCGCGGTTGGCGGCGATCGCTTCTTCGGCCGCCTGCGCATTCTGCTGCGCGGCGGCGGCGGCGGCGGCGTCGATGGCGGCGCGGTCCTCGGCCAGCGAGCGCACGCGCGCCTCGGCCAGCGCGCGGCTTTCGGCGGCGCAGGTGGCCTTCGCCTCCGCTTCCACGCGGGCAATCGCCTCGTGGATCGCCTTCAATTCCATTTTCTGGCGTTCGGCAGCCGGCGCCTTGCTGTCGGTTTCCGCTGCCGGCTCGGCTTGCGGCTCGGGCATCAGGGCGGCAGGGACAGGTGCGGGTGCAGGTGCGTCAGCCTTGCGCTCCAGGTCCTTGAAATCATGCAGCGAGACCATGCTGTCCTGGTCGAACTCGTCGTCGGCCGAATAGGCGACGGTGAGGGAAACGGCCTGGCGCTGATTTTGCTGTGCTTGCATGATTTCTCGCTTATTCGGGTGAATTCCGTTGCTTATAGGAATTTATTAACACCATTATCGAGTAAGCACCTGCAAATCAGCACGGCAAGAAGAGCGACTTTTACCACGCTCTTCGGGCGTTTAGGTCAAATAGGCCACAGGGGAGCCTCATCCATCAAGGCCACCTGCTCGCGCAACTCCAGGATACGGTCTTGCCAGTAACGCTGCGTGTTAAACCACGGGAAGGCGACGGGGAAGGCGGGGTCGTCCCAGCGGCGCGCCAGCCAGGCCGAGTAATGGATCAGGCGCAGGGTGCGCAGCGCTTCGACCAGGTACAGCTGGCGCGGGTCGAAATCGCAAAAATCCTCGTAGCCGGCCAGGATGTCGCTCATCTGGCGCACCATGTCGCCCCGCTCGCCTGACAGCATCATCCACAGGTCCTGGATGGCCGGTCCCATGCGGCTATCGTCGAAATCGACGAAATGCGGGCCGGCGTCCGTCCATAGCACGTTGCCGCCATGGCAGTCGCCATGCGTGCGCAACACGGCCACGTCGCCCGCGCGGTCATAGCAGCGCTTGACGCCATCGAGCGCCTGCTGCGCCACGCTGGAATAGGCGGCCAGCAGTTCGGGCGGCAGGAAATTGCCCTCCAGCAAGAACTCGCGCGGTTCGACGCCAAACGTCTGGTGATCGAGCGCCGGGCGTTCCTTGTACGTGGACAGCGCGCCGACGGCGTGGATGCGGCCGATGAAGCGCCCTGTCCATTCCAAGGTCGCCGGGTCGTCCAGCTCGGGCGCGCGGCCGCCGTGGCGGGGGAAGACGGCAAAGCGGAAGCCCTGGTACTGGTGCAAGGTGCTGCCATTGATCTCCAGCGCCGGCACCACCTGGATTTCGCGCTCGACCAGCTCGGACACGAACGCGTGTTCTTCCAGGATGGCGGCATCGCTCCAGCGCGCGGGTCGGTAAAACTTGGCCACCAGGGGCGCGCTGTCTTCGATGCCCACCTGGTAGACGCGGTTTTCATAGCTGTTGAGCGCCAGCAGGCGGCCGTCGCCGCGCAGCCCCACGCTATCGAGGGCGTCGAGCACGCAATCGGGGCTCAGGGCGGAAAAGGGATGGACGGGCCGGTCGTCCTCGTGCGGCTGGTTTTCATTGTGCATAAGCGACATTGTAAGGCGCGCGCGGGCCGCCGGTGCAAACACTTCGGCGGCGCAGCCCAGCAAAGCGTATACTGACGGCTTACATTCAATCAAAGAGCAAGCCATGCAACTCGAACAGCCATTATCAGAAAAAGAATTCGACGAACTAGACCAATTCCTGTTGTCGGAGCGCTGCTCCGAGGACGCGATGACCATGGATATGCTGCACGGCTATCTGACGGCTGTGGCCATCGGCCCGGAACCGATCATGCCGGCCGAGTGGTTGCCGCGCGTTTGGGGCGAAGATGCCGAAGATGCACCAAAATTCAAGAACAGCAAGGAAGAAGAACGCATCGTCAACCTGATCATGCGCTTCATGAACGAAGTGCTGGTGACGTTTGAAGTGGCGCCGAAGGAATTCGAAGCCCTGTTCGTCGAACACGACTACGAAGGCCAGACCCTGATCGACGCCGAAGCCTGGTGCTGGGGCTTCTGGGACGGCATGGAACTGCGTCCTGGCTCGTGGAGTGAAATCTGGAACTCCGAAGTGGCCGAGCTGATGCAGCCGATCTACCTGCTGGGCGCCGACGAAATCAAGGAAGAAGAACTGAAACTGGTGGAAGACCCGGTCAAGGCGCACAAGTTGGCGCAGGAACTGGAAGCGAACCTGCCGGCCATCCACCGTTTCTGGGTACCGCGCCGCAAGGCACCGGTGCAAACCATGAAGCGCGAAGAGCCGAAAGTGGGCCGCAACGACGACTGCCCTTGCGGCAGCGGCAAGAAGTTCAAGAAATGCTGCGGCGCCGAGCCGGCAGCCGAGTAATCCCGCAATAGCATCTCCCTCTGCGCCGGCGTCCTGCCGGCGCAGCGCTGGCGTTGGCCCACGGGCTATAATCGCCGCATGAAACTCCCCGACCTGAACCTGCTCGTTGCCCTCGATATCCTGCTCGAGGAAGGCAGCGCCGTGGCCGCCGCGCGGCGCATGAACCTGAGTGCGCCGGCCATGAGCCGCACCCTGGCGCGCATCCGCGACGCCATCGGCGACCCCGTTTTCGTGCGCTCCGGGCGCGGCCTGGCGCCCACCCCACGCGCACTGGAATTGCGCGAGCAGGTGCGCGGCGTGGTGGAGCAGGCGCACGCCGTCTTCACTTCCGGCCGAGAAATCGACCTGCGCACGCTGCAACGCACCTTCAGCCTGTGCGCCAACGACGTGTTTGTCGGCGCCTACGGCGGCAAGCTGCGCGACCTGCTGGCCAGCCATGCACCGAACACGGTGCTGCGCTTCGTGCCCGAAGGCGATGGCGCCACGGAAAACGACGCCCTGCAGGCGGGCCGCATCGACCTGTACATCAGCGCGCGGCGCGCCTTTGCGCCCGACATCAAGCTGCAGCAGCTATTTTCCAGCGGCTTTGTCGGCATCGCCCGCAGCGACCACCCGATCTTCGACAGCCCCCTCAACCTCGACAGCTTTACCGAATACGAACATATCAGCGTCTCGCGGCGCGGCCTGGCGCGCGGCCCGTTCGACACCGCCCTGGCCGAGCGTGGCTACACGCGCAGGGTGTCGCTGATCACGCCCAATTTTCAGTCGGCCATTTTCGCCGTGGCCGATTCGCTCCTGCTGCTACCCCTGATGCCCACGCCCCTGCTGCCCATCGTCGAGCGCCTGGGCCTGAGCCTGCGCCAGTTCCCGCTGCCCATCCCCGTCGACAGCGTGGAAGTATTCCAGGCCTGGCACCCGCGCCTCGACCACGACCATGCGCACCGCTGGCTGCGGCGCATGATCAAGGAGCTGTGCAGCAGCGCGCCGGGAGCCTGAATCGTTGCGTCAGACGCAATCCAGACTTCATCAATGATCAATTTTCACAAGATTAACGGCTACCTATACTGCGTGGACTGATTCTCATCCACGGAGTTCCCTGTGTCTGCTGTCCCCCTTCCCGGCGCCGCCCCTGCGGCCGCGCCGTTCCCTTCTCCACCACAGGCCGCACCACCTGTACCCGCCGTCTTCGGCCTGCGCCTGGCCACGGGCCTGGCCGGCGTGCTGCTGGCCGTACTGGTGTCCGGCCTGAATGAAAACATCACCAAGGTCGCGCTGGCCGACATCCGCGGCGCCATGGGCATCGCGCGCGACGACGCCAGCTGGCTCGTGGCCCTGTATGCGGCCGCCTCGGTATCGGCCATGGCATTTGCGCCGTGGTGCTCCGTCACCTTCTCGCTGCGCCGCCTGACGGCCACCGCCATCCTCGTCTGCATGGCCGCCGGCCTGCTATGCCCGTTTGCGCCGAATCTGTCCGTGCTGATCCTCCTGCGCGTGGTGCAAGGCGCGGCCGGGGGCGCCCTGCCGCCCATGCTGATGACGGTGGCGCTGCGCTTCCTGCCGCCGAACATCAAGCTGTATGGCCTGGGCGGCTATGCGCTGAGCGCCACCTTCGGTCCCAGTCTGGGCACGCCGCTGGCCGCCTTCTGGACCGAGTACCTGGGCTGGCAATGGGCCTTCTGGCAAGTTATCCCGGGCAGCATCATCGCCCTGCTGATGGTGTCCTGGGGCTTGCCGCAAGACCCGCTGCGCCTGGAGCGCTTGCGCCAGTTCGACTGGCGCGGCCTGCTGCTTGGCTTGCCCGCCATCAGCATGCTGGTGGTCGGCATGCTGCAGGGCGAGCGCCTGGCGTGGTTCGCCTCGCCGCTGATCTGCGTGCTGCTGGGCGGCGGCCTCTTGCTGCTGGTGCTGTTTTTCACAAATGAGTGGTCGCATCCGCTACCGTTCTTCAAGCTGCAGCTGCAGCTGCTGTCGCGGCGCAACCTCAGCCACGCACTGCTGACCCTGGGCGGCGTGCTGTTCGTGCTGCTGGCCGTGATCCTGATTCCCTCGTCCTACCTCGCGCAGGTGCACGCTTATCGCCCGCTGCAAACGGCGCCCGTGATGCTGATGGTGGCGCTGCCGCAGTTGATCGCCCTGCCGCTGGTGGCCGCCCTGTGCAATATCCGCGCGGTCGACTGCCGCTGGGTGCTGGCCATCGGCCTGGCCCTGCTGGCCCTGTCCTGCGTGCTCGGAGCGCGCATGTCGCCGGACTGGATACGCACGCATTTCTACCTGCTGCAAGCGGTGCAGATCTTTGCGCAACCGATGGCCGTGATTCCCTTGCTGCTGCTGGCCACCACGGGCCTGGCGCCGCAGGATGGCCCGTTCGCCTCGGCCTGGTTCAACACCATCAAGGGCATGTCGGCCGTCGTCGCCACCGGCGTGCTCGATGCGCTGATCACGCGCCGCAACCATTTCCATTCGACAGTGCTCAGCGAGCGCCTGGGCAACCTGCCGACCGCCGTGGACATGGCGGGTTTGGGTCCTGGCCTGAGTGCGTGCATGCATGCGCAAGTCGTCACCCTGACCTCGTCCGACCTGTACCTCACCGTGGCCGCCACCGCGCTGGCCATGATTGTGATCATTCCCATCCTGCCGACGCGCGTCTATCCGCCGCGCGCCGCTTGACTTTTACTTCACGAAAGAGCCTCACCATGACTGTCCCCATCCTGCGCTCGCGCGCTTTTATCCTCGGCCTGGCCCTGCTGGCCTGCGCTCTCGCCTTCACTGCCTGGCGACTGCTGTTCGCCCGTGGCGAAGAGCAAACCACCGACGACGCCTTTGTCAGCGCCGACTACACCGTGCTCTCCCCCAAGGTGGGCGGCATCGTGCGGGAAGTGCTGGTAGCAGATAACCAGAGCGTGACAGCGGGCCAGCTGCTGGCACGCATCGATGACCGCGATTACCAGGCCGTCGCCGCCTCGGCCCGCGCCGAAGTAGCTGGCGTCGAGGCGCAGCTGGCCAATGCCCGCGCCACCTTGCAGCGCCAGCAATCGGTGATCGAGCAAGCCACCACCCTGGTCGACGCCAACCAGGCGGAAGACAAACTGGCGCAGCAGGAGCTGGCCCGTTCACAGCACCTGGCCGGCCAGGGCGCGGGCAGCGTGCAAAACGCGCAGCAGGCGCAATCGCGCTTCGACGTGAGCCGCGCGCGCCTGGCGCAAAACCGCGCCGCCCTGGTCTCCACCCGCAAGCAGACGGAAATTTTGCAAGCGCAGCAAGGCGCGGCCGAAGCGGCCCTGCTGCGCGCCAGCGCCAGCCTGCAACGAGCCGAACTTGATCTGTCGCATACGCAGCTGCGCGCCCCCATCGACGGCATCGTGGGACGCCGCGCCGTGCGCGTCGGCGCCCTCGTGGCTCCCGGCGCCAGCCTGCTGGTTGTGGTGCCCCTGAACCACAGCTTCGTCGTCGCCAACCTGCAGGAAACCCAACTGACCCACGTGCGCCAGGGCCAGCGCGCCAGCATCGCCGTCGACGCCTATCCGGGCGTGCTCCTGCACGGCACGGTGCACAGCATCGCGCCCGCCACGGGCGTGACGTTTGCCGCCATTGCGCCGGAAAACGCCACCGGCAACTTCACCAAGGTGGTGCAGCGCATCCCCGTCAGGATCGCGCTCGATACGGGCCAGGATGGCGACCGGGACCGGGGCAGCCTCCTGCGCATGGGCATGTCGGCCGAAGTGCGCATCGATACGGCCATGCGCCGTCAAGATATCAAACAGGTGAGCGCGCGATGAAAGCACTGATCTTCATCACGGCCCTGGGCCTGGCCGGCTGCGGCAGCGTCGGCAGCGACTTCCAGCGCCCACACCATGATCGGGGACCGCAATGGCGCCAGGCGCAGGACGCCCGTTTCGCCGCGCAGCAGGATGCCGCCATCGAGCAGCGCTGGTGGGACAGCTTTGGCGACACCACCCTGTCGTCCTTGCTGCAGCGCGCCGCCGGCGCCAACCTCGACGTGCTGGCAGCGGCCAGCCGGCTGCAACAAAGCCGCGCCGCGCGCGGCGTGGCCGGCGCCGCGCAAGGCCCGTCCCTGGGCGCAAATGGCAACTATGGCCGCGCGCGCAACAGCGAACAAGGCTTGAGCGACCCGTCGCGCAACAACGGCCAGGCTGCCTACAGCCTGTGGCAAGACAACCTCGATGCGGCCTGGGAGCTGGACTTGTGGGGCCGCGTGCGGCGCGAAGTGGAAGCGGCTGACGCGCGGGTCGAGGTGGCCCTGGAAACGCAGCGCGGCGTGGTGCTGGCCGTGCTGGCCGAAACGGCGCGCGACTACATCGAGTTGCGCGGCGCACAGCAAACCCTGGCCATCACGCAGCAACTGCTCGATATCGCCCGCCATACCCTGGACCTGACCCGCATCCGCCTGCGCGAAGGCGTGGCGACGCAACTCGACGAGGCAGAGGCGGCGGCCCACGTAGCCACCATCGAGGCGCGCCTGCCGCCACTGCAGCAGCGCGAAGCGCGCCTGGGCAATGCCCTCGCCCTCTTGCTGGCGCTGCCGCCCCAGTCCCTGCAGGCGGAACTGGCGGCGGGCAAGGACATTCCAGCCGTGGCCATGCAGGTGCAACTGGGCGTGCCGAGCAGCCTGGCCGAACGCCGTCCCGACATCCGCCGCGCCGAAGCGCAGCTGCACGCAACCACGGCCGCCATCGGCGTGGCGCAAGGCGATTTTTATCCACGCATCACGCTCTCGGGCAGCGTCGGCCTGCAAGCGATGCAACTGTCCGACATCGGCTGGGACGCCAAGCGCTTTGCCTTCGGCCCCGGCTTCAGCGTGCCCCTGTTCGATGGCGGCCGCCTGCGCGGCAAGCTGCAATTGCGCGAGGCGCAGCAGCAGGAAGCGGCCATCGCCTACCGTCAGACGGTGCTGGCCGCCTGGCACGAGGTGGAAGACGCGCTTTCGGGCTATCAGGCCAACGCCCGCCGCCAGGCCAGCCTCGATGAAGCCGTCAAGCAGGGACGCCGGGCGCTGGGCAGCGCGGAACTGCAATACCGCCAGGGCGGCACGGACTTGATCAACGTGCTGCATGTGCAGAACACTTTATTGAACAACGAAGCGGCGCTGGTCGACAGCCGCGCCACCGCCTCGCTGTCGCTGGTCCAGGTCTACAAGGCGCTGGGCGGCGGCTGGCAAGCATTTTCAACTACATCGCAAGGAAACACGCCATGAAACCGAATCCCGCACAGTTCTCCATCCACGACGTCAGCGACTTTCCCATCGTGCGCTTTCGCCCTGAAACGGCCGTCACCGGCTATGCCCCGCTGTGGGAAAACGACATGGACGCCCTGCTGCGCCACGGTGTACCGTTCGTCATGCTGTTCGAGGAAGAACGCAGCGATGAAGCGCATGTGGACCGCAAGCGGCGCGGCCTGTGGCTCAAGCACAACAAGGTGGCGCTGGCCGCCATTTGCCGGGGCTTGGTGTCGGTCGAAGCGGACGCGGAACAGCGCGCGCGCCTGCAAGCGATGGCGGCCGGCGCAATGAAAGCCTTCGGCATCATGCAGGAGGTGGCGGCCACGCGCGAACAGGCCGAGGCCCTGATGGTGTGGCTGCTGGGCAGCGGCCAGATGGCGCGGCCGCGCGCGGCGGACGTCTGGTGATTGAGTGAGTGAGTCGCTCAGGCTGCCCTGCGTAGGGCGCTTCTGGCAGGGATGACGCACACGTCGCCATCGCTGTTGGTGGCCGTCGTCAGGGCGATGCCGTACAGCGCGGCCAGGGCGGGAACGGCGCCGGCATCGCTGGCAATATCGGCGACCAGCTGGCCCGAACGCACCAGCAGCAGCCGCTCGAAGCCCAGCAAGGCGTGATTGATATCGTGCAGGATGGCGATGACGGCGTGGTCGCGCGCGGCGCAAAACTGCTGCAGGCTATCGAGCAAATCGAACTGCAGGCCGGGATCGAGCGCCGCCAGCGGTTCGTCGACCAGTATCAAGCCCTCTTGCACATCCCACATCTGCGCGAAGATGCGCGCCAGCTGCACCCTGGCCTGTTCGCCGCCGGACAGGGTGTCCAAACGGCGGCCCAGCAGATGCGCGGCATGCGCCAGGGCGGCCGCATCCTGCACGATCTGTCCCAGTTGCGGGTCGATCAGGCGCGCCACCCGTCCCAGGCCGATCACCAGCGCGCACTGCAGCCCGAAGGCCACGCTCGATGCCTGTGGCAGGACGGCGCGGTGCAGGGCCAGTTCGGCCAGCGGCCACTGCGCCAGCGGCCGGCCGGCAAATACCACCTTGCCCGCCTGCGGCTGCAATTCGCGCGCCATCAGTTTGAGCAAGGTCGATTTGCCTGCACCGCTGGGGCCGAGAATGGCGATGCGCTCGCCGGGATGCACCTGCAAGTTGAAGGGACCGAAATACTGCTGGCCCAGTTGCGTGGTGGCAAAGCTCAGCTCAAGTAAGGGCGTCATGGTCATCACTCTAGGCGGTGCCGTGGCGGAAGCGCCGCAACAGCATCAGGAAGAATGGCCCGCCCAGCAAGGCCGTGAAAATACCGACGGGGACTTCCGCCGGGATGGCGACCGTGCGCGCCAGGGTGTCGGCCAACAGCAGCAGCAAGCCGCCCATCAGCATCGCCAGGGGCAGTACCTTGCGCTGGTCCGCGCCCAGCCAGGTGCGCACCAGGTGCGGCGCGATCAGGCCGATGAAGCCGATGCCGCCGCACCAGGCGACGGCGAAGCCCGTCAACACGGCCACCAGCACGATCACCTGCGTGCGCAAACGCCCCACGTCGATGCCCACGTGCAGCGCTTGCGCCTCGCCCAGCGCCAGCGCGTTCAGTGAGCGCATCAGGAAACGCGTGGCCCACAGCGCACCGGCCAGCACCAGCAGCAGGGCCGCCACCTGGCGCCAGCTGCCGGCCGACAGCGAGCCGAGGGTCCAGAAAGTCAGGGTGCGCAACTGGTCGTCGCTGGCCAGGTAGATGCACAAGCCCATGACGGCCACCGTGATGGCGTTCAGCGCCACGCCCGTCAGCAGCAGGCCGACGATGGAGCCGGGCGTGGCCCAGCGGGCGACGCGGTCGAGCAGCACGCAAATGAGCATGGCGCCCGCAAACGCGGCGGCCGGCAGCAGCCACACGCGCAGCTCGGGCGCCACGTGCAGGCTGGCCGCGAAAACGATGGTGGCCGCGCCCGCGCAAGCGGCGCCGCTGCTCACGCCCAGCAGCCCCGGATCGGCCAGCGGATTGCGAAACAACCCTTGCGTCAGGCCGCCGGCCAGCGCCAGCGCGGCGCCGATCAGGATGGCAAACAGGGCGCGCGGCAGGCGAATATGCCACAGCACATACGCGCCGCCGGACAGTGCCTGCTCGCCAGATTGAAACGGCGCCAGCCAGTCGGCCAGGCTCACCGGCACGGCGCCCGCCTGCACGGCAATGATCAAGCCGCAAGCCAGTGCGGCCGCCAGCAGCCCGCCAGCGCTCCAGCGTGGCCAGCGCAAGGACACTGCCGGCGTCATCGCGCGCACGTTCATGCGGCCATGGCTTGCGCGAACGCGGCGTCCAGTTCGGCCAGCGCCTGTGGCATGCGCGGGCCAAAGCCCAGCAGCAGCATGGCTTCCTGCGAGACGATGCGGTGCTTGCGCCCGGCCGGCGTCTGCGCCAGGCCCGGTAATTTGAGGATGCCATCCACGCCGCCCGAGGCCTTCAAGCCCTGGTCCGTGACCAGCACGATGTCGGGCCGCGCGGCGATCACGGCTTCCGGCGTGAGGGGTTTGTAACCGGCGAATCCGGTCTGCCCGCCCATCACGTTGACGACGCCCGCATACGCGAGCATGGCGTCGGCCCCCGTCTCGCGCCCGCCCACCATCACCTGGTTCGGCGCATGGGCGAGGATGAACAGCACGCGCACGGGCATGTGGCCGCGCTGGCGCACCCTGGCCAAGGCGCCGTCCCACTGCTGTTGCAAAGCGTGCGTCAGGCGAGCGGCCGGATCGGGCCGGCCCGTGATCTGGCCCACCTGTTTCACGCGTTCGAGCAAGCCTTCGAATTTGTTATTCGCGTTCAGTACCGCCACCGGCACGCCCGCGTCGCGCACCTGGCGCAGCACCGCTTGCGGCCCCGCTTCCTCGGTGGCGATCAGCTGCGTAGGGGCCAGCGACAGCACGCCCTCGGCCGACAAGGTACGCGCATAGCCCACCTGCGGCAGCTGTTGCGCCACGGCCGGATACAGCGAGGTGGTATCGACGCCCACCAGTTCGGCCTGCGCCTCGAGCGCGTAGACGATTTCCGTCAGGGCGCCGCCCACGCTGACGATGCGCCGCGCCCTGACAACCGGCTTGCCCGCGTCGCTGACGGCGGCCAGCACCTGCATCGGCGCGGCCAGCGCCAGCGCTCCCGCCCCCATTTTTTTCAGCGCGATGCGGCGCGCCACGCTGGCGGCGATCATGCGGCGCATAGTTCGCCCTCCTGCACGACGCGCTCGACGATGTGGCGCCATTCGCACAACTCATGCACGCCCGGCTTGCGTTCGCCGAAGAACATGACGATGGTGTCGCCCCTGGCGTCGAACAGTTCCACGGACGTCACAAGGCCATCGACGGTGGGCTTTCTGACCACCCAGGCGCTGGCGATATGGTCTTCGCGCAAATGCAGGCTGAAGCGCGTGTCGAGGACATTGATCCACGGCCCCATCACGGCGATCTTGTGCACAGGTCCCGAATGAATCTGGATCATGCCGGCATTGCCGACGAAGGCCATGATGGCGACCTTTTCGCGGGCGGCGTCGTTGAGCAGGTCGAGCACGCAGGACTTGTCGAGCTGCTGCACGAAGCGCGCTTCGGCCAGGCGCAGGCCCTGCAGGCGCGAGACCGAGTATTTTTTCAGCACAGTGAAAAATTCATGCGTGTCGCGCAAGTCGGCCCAGGCGGCGCGAAAGCCGGCCACATCGATCTGCGCGTCTGGCAGTTCCGCCGGCGGCGCCGCGGGCGCCGTCACGGCAATGCCAGCCGTCTGGTCCGCGTCGGCAAAGCGCGCCACCAGCGCGTCATAGGCCGCCAGGTCGCTTTGCGGCTTGAGGAAAATCTTGTGTACGGCATGGCCTGCAGCGTCAAAGAATTGCAGGCTGCGCTGCACTTCCTTCTCGCCCCCTTTTTCGTTCACCTCGCGTACGGCAAAGCCATGCGCCCAGTGGCGGTAAAACACGCGCAAGTCGATGTCGCCACCCAGCACCAGGCCCACATGGTTGTTGTGGCTGGCCTTGCGGTAGATGCCCGTCTTTTCATGCACGCACGAGGCGTTGCGCGTCAGCGCCATGACTTCGCCCAGCGGCTCCAGCGCGGCGATGATCGCGGGCCAGTCCGCCTGCAGGCGCTGGGCGCCCAGCAAAGCGCCATCGGCCAGCGACAAGCCCGCGTGCGCAGCAATCAGCTCGCCCTCGGCAATGGCCAGTTCCTCGGCGATGTCGCGGTGGCGGGCATTCTTTTCGCGGCGCAGGCGGGCAAATTCGCTGGCGACCAGTTCGGTATTGCAAATGGGGAAGGTGCTCAACACGGTGTCTCCTTTCAAGGCGAACACTGGCTGGCATGGGCTGGCTGGTGGTGGGGGAATCTTGAATCAATTATAAATGAGAATCATTCGCAATCAAGACTTATTTGTGTGTGCGCCTGAAAGCGAACGAAAAAAAGCGCCGCGACAGGAAACCCGTCGCGGCGCCAAAGGAGACCGATCAGTACGACTGATCAGTGTTGAGAAAATGTCAGCGTTGAATTCAGGCGCTGGCCTGTACCGCCGGCATGGTGGCCGGTTTCGCCGTAGGCCGCTGCGCCAGCAAGACGACGGCGGCCAGCACCATGGCGCCACCGAGCAATTGCGTGCCGCTGACGGATTCCTTCAGCAATGTCACGCCGAACGCCATCGTGATGACGGGTTCAAACGTGGAAATGATGGAGGCCTTGGCCGCGCCGATTTGCGCCACGCCGGCAAAGAAGGCGGCAATCGCGATGGCCGTCGAGAACAGGGCGATGGCGCTGACGGCCAGCCAGCCCGTCGCCGTTCCCGGCAAGGAAACGCCTTGCCACAGGGCAATCGCAGTATTCGACAGGCCAGCCGTGCCCAGGATCACCACGCAAGCGGCCAATGGGTGAATATTCTCGCGGCTTTTCGACAGGCTGTTGCCAAACAGAATGTACACGGCGTACACGCCGGCGGCCATCAATGCCAGGGCGATGCCTATGGGCTGGCCCTGCAGCTTGCCGCCCAGGGTGATGGCCATGCCGGCAATGGCCAGCGCCATCAGCACCAGCATGCGCCGGTCCAGCTTTTCCCAGCCCAGCGCCAGCGCCAGGATGGTCACCAGCACGGGATACACGTACAAGAGCATGCCGCACAGGCCGCTGCTGGCATACATCAGGGCATTGAAATAGCCTTGTGACTGGGCCGTGTACATCAGGCCCATCAGCATGTAGCCTGCCAGCAGGCGGCCGCGCGGCAAGCGCCAGCCGCCCAGCCACACTAGCGGCAGCAGCAACATGGCGGCGATGACGAAACGCAAGGCCAGCATGGTCGACGGGTTGACCCCGGACGCATAGGCCGCCTTTGCAAACACTGCTGAACTGCCGAAACCGGCGGCCGACAGCAACACCAGCGCAACAGCGCGGCGATCAGACATGACTAACCTCTTCAAATAAATCGGGTAGAACGAAGAACAAGGCGGGCTGTCCGGAGCGCCTCTGCGGGCGATCTCGTTCCTGGCTTGGGATGCTTGCGCGAAAAATCCTGCATTAATCATATTGCGGGTCACTTCACGCATAGCCGGCATCATATTCGCTTGCGCAAAATGAAACAAACCAATATTCTTCACGGATAGGCTCAATATTATTTAGCCTTAACGAGGAGGTTCATCCGCATGTCACGTCCCTTGCCCCCGCTCGCCGCCCTGCACGCCTTCGAGGCAGCCGCCCGCCATGAAGGCTTCCAGCGCGCGGGCGAAGAACTGCACGTCTCGGCCGGCGCCATCGGCCACCACGTGAAACAGCTGGAAGCGTGGCTGGGCGTGGTGCTGTTCCAGCGCCTGCCGCGCGGCGTGGTGCTCACCAGCGCCGGCCAGCGCTATGCGGCCGCGCTGGGGCCGATACTCAACCAGCTGGCCGAGGTGTCCGAGCAAGCGCGGCGCCAGGGCGATGACAAGGTGGTGACGGTGACGGCCACCAGCTCGCTCGTCTCGCGCTGGCTGATGCCGCGCCTGGGACGTTTGCGCGACCGCTACCCGCAGATCGAACTGCGCGTGCTGGCGTCGATGCACCCGGTCGACCTGGCGCGTGATGGCGTGGACGTGGCCATCCGCCTGGGGCCGGGCCGTTATCCGGGTTTGAAGGTCGATTTACTCATGGAAGAATGGTTTTCCGCCGTCTGCAGCCCCGGCTTTCGCGCCAACGCGGCCAGCCTGCGCCAGCCCGCCGACCTGCTGCGCTATCCGCTGCTGCACGACGAGCCGGAAGTGCACCTGCCCGGCGAGATCGACTGGACGCGCTGGCTGCACAGCTGCGGCGTGCATTACAGCGGCAATAGCGGCAACAGCGGCGCGCGCTTTTCGCACACGTATTTATGCCTGGACGCGGCCGCCAGCGGCCAGGGCGTGGCCATCGCCGCCAGTCCCCTGATCGGCGACGACCTGCGCTCGGGCCGCCTGGTGCGCGTGTTCGAACACGCGGTGCGCGGCCCCCACTGCTATTATTTGCTGCGCTCGCCCCAGGCGGAAACGCGTCCCCTCGTGCACGCGTTCTGCGAATGGCTGATCGCCGAGGCGCGCGCCGACCAGGAAACCGTCTGGCCCACTGCGGAGACAGCATGAGCAGCAGGGAACTGGCGCGCAGCGCCCAATACATAGTCCAGCATGCATATGAACAGGCCAGCGTGACGGCGGCCGATGGATGGCGGCAAGAGCTGGGCGAATTCTATGGCGATCCGGCCGTGGCCTTGATCGATATCAATGAGCAATGGTGCGCCGTGGCGGGCGAGGGATTGGTGCTGTGCCGGCTGGGCCAGCCGTTTGGACAGTGCGTGGGATATTTCCGCGAACCTGGCGAAACAGCCTGGATCACGGACTTACGGCAAACGGGACCGTTTGCGCTGGAGTGGCAGGATGAGGATGGCGTCTGGTCCGCCCTCGCCTTCGAATTAGCGTAACGGAACCTTCGCGACGCCTCACAAAACCGTAGCGAGCGGAAGGGAGAGGTGGCTAAGAAGCGTAACCGTACTTCTAGTACGGTGAGCATCGCAGGCCGCCTATACCGACGCGCAGCAGGTTTTGTGAGGCGTCTTCGATTACAGCTTGATGAAGTGCTCGCGGTAGTACTTCAGCTCTTCGATCGATTCCAGGATGTCGGCCAGGGCCGTGTGCTTCTGGTGTTTCTTGAAACCGGTGGCGATTTCCGGCTTCCAGCGCTTGCACAGTTCTTTGAGTGTCGACACGTCAACATTGCGATAATGGAAGAACGCTTCCAGCTTCGGCATGCCGCGCACCATGAAGCGGCGGTCCTGGCCGATGGTGTTGCCGCACATGGGCGACTTGCCTGCCGGCACGTATTTCTTCAGAAACGCGATCAGTTCCGCTTCCGCCTGCGCTTCCGTCACGGTCGACGCTTTCACCTTGTCGATCAGGCCGGAGCGGCCGTGCGTGCCCTTGTTCCAGGCATCCATCTTGTTCAGGGTTTCATCCGACTGGTGGATCACGAACACGGGGCCTTCGGCCAGCAGGTTCAAGTGCATGTCCGTCACCACTACCGCCACCTCGATGATGCGGTCGGTATCAGGTTCCAGGCCCGTCATTTCCATGTCGACCCAGACCAGGTTCATCTCATTTGGACGTGCCGGGACAACGGGTGCAGGGGTGGATGCGGTTAAGTCGGTCGCTTGTGACATAATTCTCTCTTGGCCTAATCAAACTAAATAATCAGCCATTTTCTCACAGGCACAGAATGTATTCACTCGCGTTTTCGATTTTGTTTGTATCCGTCCTCGTTTTGACCCTGGCCGTGCGCTTCTGGCTCGCTTCGCGGCAGATCCGCCACGTGCTGGTCCACCGCGCCGCTGTACCGCCCGAGTTCGCGGAAAAGATCCCGCTGGCCGCGCACCAGAAGGCGGCCGACTACACGGTAGCCAAAACCAAGTTCGGCTTGCTGACCTTGCTGGTCAACTATGCCGTGCTGATCGGATTTACCTTGCTGGGCGGCTTGCAATGGCTGGCGCTGTCCCTGAATGAATGGATGGGAGCGGGCTCGCCCATGCTGTACCAGATCGGCCTGATCGCCGCCTTTGCCATCATTTCCGGCCTGATCGACCTGCCCTTCGATTACTACCGCCAATTTGTGCTGGAGCAGCGCTTCGGCTTCAACACCATGGCGCGCAAGCTGTTCTTTACGGACATGCTCAAGGGCGTGGGCCTGGGCGCGCTCATCGGCTTGCCGCTGATCTGGGTCGTGCTGACCCTGATGGCCAAGTCGGGCGACCTGTGGTGGCTGTACGCATGGTTCGTCTGGAGCGGCTTCCAGTTGCTGATGATGGTGTTGTTTCCCACTGTCATCGCCCCGCTGTTCAACAAATTCACGCCCCTGGCCGATGAATCGCTGAAAAGCCGCATCGAAGGCTTGATGCAGCGCGTCGGTTTCGCCTCTAAAGGCTTGTTCGTCATGGATGGCTCAAAACGCAGCGCCCACGGCAATGCCTACTTCTCGGGTTTTGGCGCCAACAAGCGTATCGTCTTCTTCGACACCCTGCTGTCGCGCCTGGCGCCGCAGGAAATCGAAGCTGTGCTGGCGCATGAACTGGGCCATTTCAAGCTCAAACACATCGTCAAGCGCATCGCCATGATGTTCCTCATCTCGCTGGGCTTTTTGGCCCTGCTGGGCTTCCTGAAGACACAGCCATGGTTTTACGCGGGCCTGGGCATCGATCCCGTCGCCCTGGCACTGACGGGCCAGCCGACGGATGCTCTGGCGCTGCTGCTGTTCATGCTGGCTTTGCCCGTCTTCACTTTCCTGCTGGGACCGTTGACATCGCTCAGCTCGCGCAAGCACGAATTCGAGGCCGACGCCTTTGCCGCCACGCACACACAGGCCGATGACCTGGTCTCGGCGCTCGTCAAAATGTACGAAGACAATGCGTCGACCCTGACGCCCGACCCGCTGCACTCGGCCTTCTACGACTCGCATCCGCCGGCCAGCGTGCGCATCCGCCACCTGAAAGGGGCTGCCACATGAATACGCCATCGACCTCGCAAGACCTGTCCCAACTGTCCTGCGCACCGCGCCAGCAGGCGCTGGGCGACACGGACATCGCCACCCTGCACGCCCTGTTGCCCCAGTGGAGCTTGCAAAATGGCAAGCTGTGCCGCGACTTCGGCTTCAAGAATTACTACCAGACCCTGGCGTTCGTGAACGCCCTGGCCTATATGACCCATACGCAAGACCACCATCCGGAGCTCATCATTACCTACAAAACCTGCGCCGTGCGCTACGACACGCACTCGGTCAACCAGGGCGCCGGTGGCCTGTCCGAAAACGACTTCATCTGCGCCGCCAAGGCCGACCTCATCTTCCAGAGCAGCCAGGTGGCCCCATGAGCGAAGGCAAGTTGACGGGCGTCATCATCGCCGCCCACGGCCGCCATTACCTGGCCGACGTGGAGGGCGCCAAGCTGCAATGCGTGACGCGCGGCAAGAAAACCAATGTGGCCGTGGGCGACATCGTGCACTTGACGCGCACCTCCAACGACCAGGCCGTCATCGACCGCATCGAGGAACGCAAGACCCTGCTGTACCGCTCGGACCAGTACAAATCGAAGCTGCTGGCGGCCAATCTGACGCAGCTGTTCATTGTCGTGGCGACGGAACCGGGCTTCGCCGACGACCTGATTTCGCGCTCGCTGGTAGCGGCCGACGCGGCCGGCATCGCGGCGCGCATCATCCTGAATAAAACGGATGTGACGGCTTCGCTGGACAGAGCCCGCGAACGCCTGCTGCCGTATTCCTCGATGGGCTATCCCGTCGATGAAGTGTCGGCGCGCGCCGAACCCGAGCACGCCGTGGCCACCTTGGCGCCGCTGCTGGCAGGCCAGTCGTCGATCCTGATCGGCCAGTCGGGCATGGGCAAGTCATCGCTGATCAACCTGCTGGTGCCGGACGCGGACATCGCCGTGCGCGAAATCTCGGCCGCGCTCGACACGGGCAAGCACACGACGACCTTTACGCGCCTGTACAAGCTCGACGAACTGAGCGCGAACAGTTCCATCATCGATTCGCCCGGTTTCCAGGAATTCGGCCTGTACCACCTGAGCGAAGGCATGCTGGAGCGGGCCTTCCGCGAATTCCAGCCCTACCTGGGCGGCTGCAAGTTCTACAACTGCCGCCACCTGATCGAGCCGCAATGCGCCATCCTGCAAGCCTTGTCTGAAGGCAAGATCGCCAAGATGCGCCATACCCTGTATGGCCAATTGCTGCACGAATCGGCGCAGACGCTGTATTGATCTGTCATGGCGCCCGCTATCACAGTGGGCGCCAATCCAATAAAACCCCTATCGTTGCAATTAAAACAGAATTAAATTCTGTTGTATAGCCAACTTTCCACCGTTCATTTCAAAACCATCCGTCGCGCGATTGTGCGCTTCAGCGCCGGATTCCGGCATTTCGTCGCTTCGCGCTGGCATGGCGCCGATCCACTTGCTACCTTGGCATTGTCCCCGCCAGCGAACCTGCTGGAGACAACATTGGTCTAACTCCAACTAGCATCTCGATCACAAGGTGAAATCATGAAACCATCATTCTCGCGTACCCTCGCCCTCGGTAGCGCCGCCCTCATCCTCGGCCTGTCTTGCCTCAGCGCCAGCGCACTGGAAATGGGCGAACAAGACAAGGTCCAGGTCTCCGGCAAAGTCTACAAGCTGGCACCGCAGGAAGTCAGCCAGTACGGCAACAGCTACCAGCTCGACACGGGCGATACCCTGCTGCTGCGCCAGCAAGTCAACCGCTATTTCACGCACATCAAGGGGCAACCGGAAGTGGAACTGTTCGGCCGCGCGCCAGGCATCTTTGAAACGGCCAGCGGCAGCCGCCTGGAATTTCGCAACGATGGCGACGTCATCGCCATTACCGGACTGAATAATATTCCGGGCGCCATCGCCAAGGCGGGCGAAACGGCCAGCACCGTGCACTTCGCCGGCCGCTAAAGCAAGCGGCACGGCGACGGGCCGCCAGGCCATCACCAAGCCGTCCACGGGGCGTGCACCAGCCGGCAGGGGCTGGTGCACGCCCCGCCTGCTTTGCGCAGATTGACATGACGCGTGCAGAAAATACTGTCGAGTCGGCCAAACAACTGCATCCGAATGCAGCTTACAATGCGATTCAATAAGGTGTCACTGGCCGCTGGCCAACACCATCGCCTTGCGGGAGATTTCGGATGGAAATGTTCGCACTCGAACATGACATTGCACAGTGGGAAGACACACTACGGCCACTCAGCGCAGTGGAGCGCCTGCCCTTGCTGATGCTGCTGGCCTGGCATTTGCGCCAGCGCAACTGCGCCCAGGCGCAGCACTATGCGGCCGAAGCGGAGGGCTGGTTGCCCCTGGCAAACCTGCCGGCGCAGGCATTGGCCATCGCGCAGGCACGCCTGCAGCTGGTGCGGGCGGAAGTTGCATGGTTGCAAGGTTCACTCGATGCGGCAGAAAGCCTGGCCATGGCGGCGCACGCCATCCTGTGCGCGTACGGCGACGGCGCCGGCTGCGCCGACGCCCACTGGCTGCTGTCCTCGATCGCTGTCGACCGCGGCGACCATGCCCGTTGCGATGCCGAGCTGCTGGCCGCGGCGGAGCAAGCGCGCGGCGCCGGCGATGGGGTGCGCGCCAGCCTGGCCGACGCGGCCATGGCGCGCTGGGCCGTCTTGCGCGATGCGCCAGCCGCTCAGGCGCGCTGGGGCAAGCACTTCCAGGCCGACAGCGCCAGCGGCAAGCTGCCCGCGCCGCTGGCCACCTGGGTGCATGACTTTCGCGGCTTGCTGGCGCACACCTCGCGCGATCTGGGCACGGCCGCCGGCCACTATATGCAAAGCTATGAAGCGGCGCTGGAAAGCGGCCAGCTGCGCGGCGCCATCACGGCCGCCATCAATATCGGCGACTGTTTCGCCAGCCTCAACGACAACGAATCGGCCCTCGAATGGATGCAGTGCGCGCTGGACCTGGCGCGCCCCACCGGCTGGCCGCGCAGTATCGGCGCCTGCCAGACGCATACGGCCGAAACCATGCGCAGGCTGGGACGCCTGGCCGCCGCCGAAGACTTGCTGCGCGAAGCGCTGCAGATCCTGGCGCCCATGTCGGGCGCGCGCACCTATGCCAACGCGCTGTTCCACCTGGGTGAACTGAGCCTGGACAAGGGCGACTACGACACGGCGCTCGACGCCTTCAGCCGCCTGGCGCAGCGTGCCGAAGCGCTGGGCCAGGCCGATTTCCGCAGCATGGCGCAGCGCGGCAGCGCCCACGCGCTGTCCTACCTGGACCGCCCGGACGAAGCGCTGCAGGCGGCCGAGCGGGCGCGCCAGCTGGCCACGGCGCAGGGCGACGCCATGCACCAGGTGGCGGCGCTGCGCGTCTTGTCCATGCTGCATGCGCGCCACGAGCTGCCGCCGCCAGCAGACATGCTGGAACGCAATCCGGCCCTGCATTTCCTGCACCAGGCGCTGCAGGTGGCCGCTTCCATCGAAGGCTATTCGCCACCCGGCGAACTGCTCGATGCGCTGGCGCGCGAATACGCGCATGCGGGCGACTATGCGCGCGCCTACGATATCGCCCTCGATGCGGGCGTGGCGCGCGAAAAAAGCCACACCCAGCAGGCCAGCAACCGCGCCACCGCCATGCAGGTCTACCACCAGACGGAACATGCGCGCTCGGAAGGCTATCACCACCGCGAACTGGCCGCCTCCGAAGCGCGCCGCGCCGAAGTGCTGCAACAGACCAGCGACACGCTGGAACGGCTGTCGGCTATCGGCCAGGAAATCACCACCCACCTCGACGCCAGCGCCGTGTTCCAGGTACTCGACCGCCACGTCCACGCTTTACTGCCAGTCAACACCTTCGCCGTCTACATGCTCGATGCTGCGGGCACGGCGCTGCGCCGCGCGCACGGCATGGAAGCGGGCCGGCCCCTGTCCGACAACGCCATTCCCCTGAGCAATCCACGCGCCTACTCCGTGCGCTGCCTGCTGGGCCGGCGCGAAGTGTATATCGACCAGGTGCCCCCCAAGCGCCACGCCTACACCGTACCCGGCACCCTGCATAACCAGAGCGTGTTGTACGTACCGCTGATGGTGGGCGAGCGCGTGCTGGGCGTGATGACGGTGCAGGCTTGCCATGCCCGTGCCTACGGCGAACGCGAGCGGCTGATCTTCCGCACCCTGTGCGCGTATGGCGCCATCGCGCTCGACAATGCCAGCGCCTACCGGCAATTGCAAGATGCCCAGGCGCAACTGGTGTCGCAGGAAAAACTGGCCGCCCTCGGTTCCCTGATGGCCGGCGTGGCGCATGAACTCAATACCCCCATCGGCAACAGCCTGTTGATCGCCAGCACCATGCAGCAAAAGACGGAAGACGTGGAGCGCCTGATGAACGGTCCCGGCCTGCGCCGCTCCGACCTGGCCGCCTACATCGAGGATGCGGGCAAGGCGTCGGCGCTGGTGATGCGCGGCCTGCACAGCGCGGCCGACCTGGTCAACAGCTTCAAGCAGGTGGCCGTCGACCGCACCACCGAACAGCGGCGCCAGTTTGACCTGCAACAAGTGAGCAATGAAATCATCGCCACCGTCATGAACCGCATCCGCAGCTCGGGCCACCGCATCGAGACGGACATCGATTTCGGCATCGCCATGGATAGCTATCCGGGTCCGTTCGGCCAGGTGATCACCAATCTGATCAACAACGCCCTGCTGCACGCGTTTGCCGCCGCGCCCAACAATGGCGCCGCCGGCAAGGGCTGCATGCGCCTGTCGGCCACGCTCGATGGCGTGCGCGTGCAGGTCGTCTTCGCCGACAATGGCAGCGGCATCGCCGAACAGCATTTGTCGCGCATCTTCGACCCCTTCTTTACTACCAAGCTGGGCCAGGGCGGCAGCGGCCTGGGTTTGTCGATCAGCTACAACATCGTCACGGCCCTGCTGGGCGGCACCATCCAGGTCGCCAGCAGCCCCGCCGGTACGCGTTTCACGCTCGATCTGCCGCTGGTGGCGCCGCAGATCGATGCAACCACCCCGGCCAACATCTATTAAGCCGGCAAGACCCTGGCTGGACGCGGCCACCTGTCTACACAAGTACCCGTCCGGCCAGTCTTTCCAATCTAAAAGCAAAACCCTTATAATTGAATAGCTGAAGTCCCTGCCATTGCATGATTTACAACTTGGCAAACCGCATCGACCCGTGCGACAAACAGGCACGGGCACCGATCAACACAGCAGCGCGCCGGGCGAGGCAGTCATCAGACGAGATGTTGTACGCTGATGCAACCCGGCGGGAAAGGCACGCCGCCGGCGGCCTGCGCATCTTCAAGTGGTCATTATGTCGATAAAAAAACCGATCAAGCACTACCTCCAGTTCTCCGATTTCACGTTGGAAGAGTACGAATATGTGATCGAACGCGCCCATCTGATCAAGCGCAAGTTCAAGAATTACGAAATCTACCATCCACTGATCGACCGCACCCTGGTAATGGTCTTTGAAAAGAACTCCACCCGTACGCGATTGTCGTTTGAAGCCGGCATGCACCAGCTGGGCGGTGCTGCCATCTACCTGAACACGCGCGATTCCCAACTGGGCCGCGGCGAACCGGTGGAAGACGCGGGCCAGGTCATGTCGCGCATGTGCGACATCATCATGGTGCGCACGTTTGGCCAGGAAATCATCGAGCGTTTCGCCGCCAACTCGCGCGTGCCGGTGATCAATGGCCTGACCAATGAACACCACCCGTGCCAGGTGTTTGCCGACATCTTCACCTACATCGAACACCGCGGCTCGATCGCCGGCAAGGTCGTCGCCTGGATCGGCGACGCCAACAATATGCTGTACTCGTGGCTGCAGGCGGCCGAAGTGTTCGGTTTCCACGTCAACGTGTCGACGCCGCAGGGCTACGACATTGACCTGTCGCAAGTCAAGACGCAGCGCTACACCTTCTTCGCCAACCCGTCCGACGCCTGCGAGGGCGCGCACCTGGTCAACACGGACGTGTGGACCAGCATGGGTTACGAAGCGGAAAACGCGGCCCGCATCGCCGCCTTCGACGGCTGGATCGTCGATGGCGCGAAGATGGCCCGCGCCGCGCCCGACGCGCTGTTCATGCACTGCCTGCCCGCCCACCGCGGCGAGGAAGTGGCCGCCGAAGTGATCGACGGCCCGCAATCGGTGGTGTGGGACGAAGCGGAAAATCGTCTGCACGTGCAAAAAGCTTTAATCGAGTACCTGTTACTGGGTAAAATCCAATAATTCGCCAGGTACTGCAACCATTCTGGCAGCATCGCAACACATACATCGACAACGACAACTGGAAGCAATATGAGCGACATTAAAAAAGTAGTCCTGGCCTATTCCGGCGGACTCGACACCTCCGTCATCCTGAAATGGCTGCAAGATAACTACCAGTGCGAAATCGTCACCTTCACGGCCGATCTGGGCCAGGGCGAAGAACTGGAACCGGCGCGCGCCAAGGCCATCAAATTCGGCATCAAGCCGGAAAACATCCATATCGAAGACGTCCGCGAAGAATTCGTGCGCGATTTCGTCTTCCCTATGTTCCGCGCCAACACCGTGTATGAAGGCGAATACCTGCTGGGCACCTCGATCGCCCGTCCGCTGATCGCCAAGCGCCTGATCGAAATCGCCAACGCCACGGGCGCCGACGCCATCTCGCACGGCGCGACCGGCAAGGGCAACGACCAGGTGCGTTTCGAACTGGGCGCCTACGCCCTGAAGCCAGGCGTGAAAATCATCGCCCCATGGCGCGAGTGGGATCTGCTGTCGCGCGAAAAACTGCTGAAGTACGCGGAAGACGCCGGCATCGACATCGACATGAAACACAAGAACGGCGGCGCGCCGTACTCGATGGACGCCAACTTGCTGCACATCAGCTTTGAAGGCCGTCACCTGGAAAACCCCAGCGCCGAAGCGGAAGAAAGCATGTGGCGCTGGACCGTCAGCCCTGAAAAGGCGCCGGACGAAGCGGAATATCTGGACATCGAATACGAAAAAGGTGATATCGTCGCCATCAACGGCGTGCGCATGTCTCCCGCCACCGTGCTGGCCGAACTGAACAAAGTGGGCGGCAAGCATGGCGTGGGACGCCTGGACCTGGTGGAAAACCGCTACGTCGGCATGAAATCGCGCGGCTGCTATGAAACCCCGGGCGGCACCATCATGTTGAAAGCCCACCGCGCCATCGAATCGATCACGCTGGACCGCGAAGTGGCCCACCTGAAAGATGATTTGATGCCGCGCTACGCTTCGATGATCTACAACGGCTACTGGTGGGCGCCCGAGCGCGTCGCCCTGCAAACCCTGATCGATCATACGCAGGAAACCGTGAACGGCTGGGTACGCATCAAACTGTACAAGGGCAATGTCATCGTCGTCTCGCGCGATTCGAAGACGGACTCGCTGTTCGACATGAACATCGCCACCTTCGACGAAGACGGCGGCGCCTACAACCAGGCCGACGCCGGCGGCTTCATCAAGCTGAACGCCTTGCGCATGCGCATCGCCGCCATCGCCCGCGAAAAGCGCGGCCAGAAGTAATTTATTACCGGGAGGCACCGCCTCCCGCATCCGCCTGAGCCGCCCCTGGGCGGCTTTTTTACGTTTGAAACACACCCGACAGCGATTTACCGCCCTGCACGCCCCCGTAGCACCCACATTTTGCTGTGCGCATGGCAAAATGCTACAGTGCAATTGTGCTGACCTTCCCGCTTCCGGAGCCCTCCCATGTTCAAAGACCTGAGTATCAAGAATAAACTGTACCTGGGCTTCGGCTCCATCGTGGCCATCATCCTGATCTTGCTGGGCGTGGCCTACAACAGCTTTTCGCGCCTGTCCGACGCCAATGCATGGGATAGGCACACGATGGAAGTACTGATCGAGATCGACAAGATTCATAATTCCATCCTGCAAATCCAGGTGGAAACGCGCGGCTACATCCTGACCGGCAATGAAGCGTCGCTGACGCCTGAAACGGACGAGGCGGCAGTGCTGAGCCAGCACACGCAAAAAACCATCAGCATGACGGCCGATAACAAGCCGCAGTCGGAACGCTTCCGCAAGATCGACCAGCTGAGCAGTACCTGGGTCAAGGAGTGGATCAATCCCCTGATCGAGAAGCGCCGCGCGCTGGGCAATGCGCCGGGCGCCATTGAAACGGTGGCGCGCCTCCTTCCGCCGGGCGGCTCGCCCGGCATCGTACAGGCCAATAAACTGCTCGACGAAGCTGCCGCCGAAGAAAACCGCCTGCTGGCCGAACGCACGGCCACCTCGAGCCGCCTGCAGGAAACCATGCTGCTGACCCTGGCCCTGGGCGGCGTGCTGTGCATCGTGCTGGCACTGGGCATTTCCTTCATCCTGTCCAAGGCCATCCTCGGCCCGCTGAACAACCTGACGGAGGCCGTCGGGCGCATCGCTGGCGGCGAGCAAGGGGCGCGCGCCGCCATCCTCTCGCGCGACGAGCTGGGCAAGGTAACGGAAGAATTCAACCGCATGGCGCAAACCATCCAGGACAACCAGGCCAATGAACTGGCCGCCACGAATAACTTGCGGGCCAAGGTCGATTCCTTGCTGGAAGTGGTGTCGAAAGCGGCCTCGGGCGACCTGACGGGCAAGGTCAGCATCACGGGCAGCGACGCCATCGGCCAGTTGGGCAATGGCCTGGCGAAGATGTTCGAAAACCTGCGCAGTCTGCTCAACAATGTGCAAAAAGCGGGCATCCAGGTGACAACCTCCGCCACGGAAATCGCCGCCTCGGCACGCCAGCAGGAAGCCACGGGCATTGAGCAAGCGCAAACCAGCGTGGAAATTCTCAGCACCACCAAGGAAATCTCGGCCAACACGAGCCAGTTGCTGAAAACCATGGAAGACGCCACTGCCGTGGCCGACTACACGACGAATGCCACGGCCGAAGCGCAAAACAACCTCAAGCGCATGGATACAACCATGCAGCACATGGTCTCGGCCACCGATTCGATCAACGCCAAGCTGGCCGCCCTGTCGGAAAAGGCCAGCAATATCAATAGCGTGCTGATCACTATCACGAAGGTGGCCGACCAGACCAATATCCTCTCGCTGAACGCCGCCATCGAGGCGGAAAAAGCGGGCGAAGCGGGCCGCGGCTTTTCCGTGGTGGCTACGGAAATTCGCCGCCTGGCCGACCAGACCTCTGTTTCCACCTGGGATATCGAGCAAATGCTCAAGGAAATGCAGTCGGCCGTGTCCGCCAGCGTGATGGGCATGGATAAATTCTCGGAGGAAATTCGCCGCAGCGTGGGCGAAGTGCGGCAAGTGGCCGAACAACTGTCGTCCGTAATGGACCAGGTGCAAAAGCTCACGCCGCAATTTGACGCCGTGCTGCAAGGCATGCAGTCGCAAGCGATAGGCGCGTCGCAAATCTCCGACACCATGATGCAGCTCAACGACGCCACCCAGCAGACGGTGGAATCATTGAAGGCCACCAGCGAGGCGGTGCACCAGCTGCAATATGCGGCGGGCGACCTGCAGTCGAGCGTCTCGACCTTCGCCGTGACCATCTGAGCCCATGAAAGTGCTGCTCTTTCACATCGGACGCGACCGCTATGGCCTGCCCCTGGCCGGCATCGTGCGCGTGCTGCCGCTGCTGGAATTGAAGCAGTTGCCGCTCACGCCAGACTATGTGGCCGGCCTGATGGACTTGCACGGCACGCCCGTGCCCGTGATCGACCTGTCGCGCCTGGCCGGACTGCCGGCTGCCGCCGCGCAGTTCGACACGCGCATCGTCATCGTCGACTACCGTACACCTGGCGGCGCCACGCATGCGCTGGGGCTGCTGGCCTCGCAGGTGCGCGGCATCGCCGACATCGACCCGCAGCAGCTTGAAGACAGCGGCGTGGCGACGGCGCCGTTCCTGGGCCAGGTGGCCAGCGACGCCGACGGCATCGTGCAGTTGGTCGAACTGGAACATCTGCTGGCGCAGGACGTACGCGCGCTGCTGTTTCAAGATGCGAGCGCGGCATGACGGCGCAAGTCCTGCTGCGCCGCGCGACCGGCCTGTCCGTCTCCAAAACCGTGGCCGAGCGGGCCGTCGGCCAGCGCATGGAGCAGACGGGTTTTACCGATAGCGCAGCCTATCTGCAAGCGCTCACGCCGGCGGAAATGACGCAACTGATCGAACTGGTGGTGGTGCCGGAATCGTGGCTGTTCCGCGATCCGCAGGCGTTTTACGCCACCGTCGAACTGGTGCAGGAACGCTGGGCGCGAGGGCGCGCCACGCGCATCCTGTCGATCCCGTGCGCGGGCGGCGAGGAACCATATTCGATGGCCATGGCGCTGCGCGACGGCGGCGTGCCAAAACAGGCGTTCAGCATCGACGCGTATGACCTGAGCCCCGGCTGCATCGAGCGGGCGCAAGCCGGCGTGTATGGGCGCAACGCCTTCCGCGCGCAGGACGTGGCCTTCCGCGAACGCTATTTCACGCATGTGGCCGACGACGCCTACCGCATCATCGACGCCTTGCGCGAACAGGTGACCTTCAGGCAGGGCAATTTGCTGCAGTTCGATACCGCCACCTACAGCCGCCATTACGACGTCATCTTTTGCCGCAACCTGCTGATTTACTTCGACAAGCCGACCACGCGCGCGGCCATCGCCAACCTGTCCGCCCTGCTGGCCGACGACGGCATGCTGCTGGCCGGCTATGCGGAAGTGCCGTCGTTCTGCCAGAACGGCTTTGCGACGCTGCAGTTCCGCCAGGCCTTCGCCCTGAAGAAGGAAACGACGGCGCCGGCTGCCGCCCCCCAGGTAGCGTCGCTGCCGGCCGTGCGCACCTTGCGCAGCGTGCCGCCGGCACCAAAGCGCCCTGCCGCTGCCATTTCGCCGGCGGGGCTGCGCACGCGCCCCGTGTCCGTACCATCGCCCCCGCCAGCGCCGGCACCGGCCGCGCAAACCGATTTGCTGGCCGAGGCGCGCCTGCTGGCCGACCGTGGCCAGCTGCGCGAAGCCGGCGAAAAATGCCACGCCCACCTGGCCCGCGTGCCCGAGGCGGCGGAAGCGTATTTCATGCTGGGCATCATCAATGAGCTGGCCGGCAAGATGGACCTGGCCGACGACTACTGGCGCCGCTGCATCTACCTGCAGCCGGACCATTACGAGGCGCTGTGCCATCTGGCCCTGCTGGCCGAGCGCAATGGCAACCACACGGCCGCCGCCACCCTGAAGGCGCGCGCGGCACGCATCTACCAGCGCCGCCAGGCGTCCAACTAAGGGGTACGCATGACATCCATCATCGGCAGCGAGACCCCGGAAGCCATCGACGACTGCTGGAACCATATCGGCGTGGTCGGCGACCAGAGCTGTCCCAAGCTGCCAGCCAACGTGCATTGCCGCAACTGCGACGTGTATGCGGGCGCCGCCCAGCGCAACCTGCAACGGCCCGTGGACGAACACTACCAGCGCGACTGGGCCAGCCACTTCCGCCAGATCGATGCAGGCGGTGAAATGCGCGACAGCTCGGCGCTGGCGTTCCGCATCGGCCGTGAATGGCTGGCGCTGCCCACGCGCGTGTTCGACTCCGTCGCGCCGCAGGCCAGGCCGCACGTGCTGCCGCACCGCAGCGGGCGCGGGCTGTCTGGCATCGTGAATATCGGCGGCAAGCTGTATCCATGCATGTCGCTGGCTTACCTGCTGGGCATCGACGAACAGGGCGCGCCTCCGGCCAAGGGCCGCCACACCTTTGCGCGCCTGCTGCTGATGCGCTGGGAAGAGCAAGCCTACGCCCTGCCCGTGGCCGACCTGCACGGCATCGTGCGCTATGCGTCGGGCAGCCTGCAAACGCCGGCGGCCACCATCAACAAGGGCCTGTCGCGCTTTCTGTCGGGCGTCATCACCGAGGGCGACATGCGCATCGGCTGTCTGGACACGGCGCTGATCGGCTTTCAACTTGCGAGACTATTACGATGAGCCAGGACCAGCACGGCGACCTGAGTGCCTTTTCCCTGCTGGACCTGTTCCGCATGGAGGCGGACAGCCAGACCCAGATTCTCACCGATGGTTTGCTGGCCATGGAGCGCCATGCGGGCGACGCGGCCGCCGTCGAATCGATGATGCGCGCGGCGCACTCGATCAAGGGCGCCGCCGCCATCGTCGGCCTGCAAGTGGTGGTGCAGCTGGCGCACGGGATGGAAGACAGTTTTGTCGCCGCCCAGCATGGCCGCTTGAAACTCACGCCGGAGCGGGTCGACGTGCTGCTGTCGGGCGTCGACCTGATCGTGCAGCTGTCGCGCCTCGACGACGCGGGCGCCGAAGCGTGGCTGGCTGCAAATGCGGCGCAGATCGACCAGACCCTGAACGCCATCGCCGGCATCGCCGAGCTGCCCGAATTGCCGGCCCTGCCTTCGGCGCCAGCGCCCATGCCAGCGCCGGCAGCGGCGGCTGCGGAAGCGGCCGAGCCACCGGCACCCGTGGTCAGCGCCCTGACGGGCGAACAGCTAGAATCGGCGGCCGCGCCCGCGCCGCGTGCCGGCGCGCCGGCCAAGGCCCAAGCGCAGAATTTCGACAAATTGCTGTCGCTGGCCAGCGAATCGCGCATCAATGCGCACCAGATGCACCCGTTCATCGGCGCCCTGCAGCGCTTCAAGCGCAACCAGAGCAGCCTGTTTTCCGTCATCGAACAGCTGCACGTCGCCATTGCCCGCTCGGGCGACCCGGGCCTGATGGAAAAATCCCTGCTGGCGCTGCAAAAGACGCAGCCCCTGAAGCAGTTCATGCTCGAACACATCGCCGACATCGAAACCTATGAACGGCGCCTGCTGGCCGTCTCGCAAGGCATGGTCGACGAAGTGCTGGCGCTGCGCATGCGCCCTTTCCGCGACGGCATCCACGCGTTTCCCCGCATGGTGCGCGACCTGGCGCGCAGCCTGGGCAAGGAAGTGCAGCTGAAAATCGACGGCGAAGACACCCTGGTCGACCGCGACATCCTGGCGAAGATCGAAAGCCCGTTGAACCACATGCTGAGGAATGCCATCGACCATGGCATGGAAGGCCCGTACGAGCGCATCGAGGCGGGCAAGGAAGCAATGGGCACGATACGCATGGAAGCGCGCCACCGCGCCGGCATGCTGAGCATCGAGATCAGCGACGACGGGCGCGGCGTCGACCTGGAAAAAATCCGCCAGTCCGTCATCGAACGCAAGATGGCCAGCCCCGCCATGGCCGCCGCGCTGTCTCAGGGCGAGCTGCTGGAATTCCTGTTCCTGCCCGCCTTCAGCCTGAAAGCGACGGCCAACCAGCTGTCCGGACGCGGCGTGGGCCTCGATATCGTGCACGAGACGATACGCCAGCAAAACGGCACAGTACGCCTGGAATCGGAGCCGGGACGCGGTTTCCGCGCCCTGATTACCCTGCCGCTGACGCAATCGATCGTGCGCGCGCTGGTGATCGACGTGCAGGGCGAAGCCTACGCCATCCCCATCGTCAAGGTGGAAAGCGTGGTGCGCGTGCCGCAAGCGGCCATCCATACGCTGGAAAACAAGCAGTTCTTTGAGCTCAAGGGCGAGCATCTGGGCCTGGTGTCGGCGGCGCAGGTGCTGGAACTGGGCGAAGCGGCCAGCAGCGCCGACGATTTGCCGGTGGTGGTGATCGGGCGCGGCAAGCAAAGCTATGCCCTGGTGGTCGACGCCATCCGCGGCGAGCAAAGCCTGGCGGTGCAGGCCATCGACCCGATCTTCGGCAAGATGCGCGACATTTCCGCCGCCGCCCTGCTCGATGATGGCGAGCCGGTGCTGATCCTCGACGTGCCCGATTTGCTGCTGTCGATCGACAAGCTGCTGCACGAAGGCGGCCTGCACCAGCTGGCGCAGGCCGGCCACGCGCAGCAGCGCCGCGCCAAGCGCATCCTGGTGGTCGACGATTCGCTGACGGTGCGCGAGATGGAGCGCAAGCTGCTGCTGGCGCGCGGTTTCGACGTCGACGTGGCCATCGACGGCATCGACGGCTGGAACGTGGTGCGCAGTGGCGAGTACGACCTGGTGATCACCGACGTGGACATGCCTCGCATGGATGGCATCGAACTGGTCTCGCTGATCAAGAAGGACCTGCACCTGCACAAGCTGCCGGTGATGATCGTCTCGTACAAGGACCGCCCGGAAGACCGCGCGCGCGGCCTGTCCGCCGGCGCCGACTATTATCTGACCAAAGGCAGCTTCCACGACGAGACCTTGCTCGACGCGGTGGCGGACCTGATAGGAGATGCCCGCTTATGAGTCGTACTTCATGAAAATTGCCATTGCCAACGATGTCGCCATGGCCGCCGAAGCCCTGCGCCGGGTGGTAGCCAGCACGCAGGAACACCAGGTGCTGTGGATTGCCCGCACGGGACTCGAAGCGGTGCGCATGTGCGAGGGTAACCGCCCCGACCTGATCCTGATGGATCTGAACATGCCGGAGATGGATGGCGTCGAGGCGACGCGCCTGATCATGGAGCAAAGTCCATGCGCCATCCTGGTCGTCACAGGACGCCCGCAAGACAATGTCAATCAAGTCTTCCGCGCGCTGGGCGCCGGCGCGCTCGACGTCACGGCCACCCCCGTGCTGCAGGGGCAAGTGGGGGGCGACAGCGAGCTGCTGGCCAAGATCAAGACCATCGGCAAGCTGATACGCCACAGCGCAGAAGTGCCGTCGCCGCGCCTGGTGCAAGCCAATGGCGAACGCAGCGACGGCCAGGTCACCACCCTGGTGGCCATCGGCGCATCGACAGGCGGACCGTCAGCGGTGGCCAGGGTGCTGTCCGGCTGGACCGCGCCGCCCGGCTGCGCCATCGTGGTGGTGCAGCATATCGATGAAACCTTCGCCTCGCATTTTGCGAAATGGCTGGACGATCAATTGGACATGCCGGTGCGCGTGATCGCCGAGGGCGACGAACTGGTGGCAGGCAGTGTGCTGGTCGCCAAGACCAATGATCACCTGCTGCTAGATCAAAATTATCGTTTGGGTTACGATGCAGCACCACGCGACTATGTTTACCGCCCGTCCGTCGATGTGTTCTTCAATTGCGTGGCGCAGCACTGGCGCGGCGACGCCATCGGCGTATTGCTCACAGGCATGGGGCGCGACGGCGGCGATGGCTTGCTGGCCATGCGCCGCGCAGGCAAGACGACCATCGCGCAAGACCAGGCCAGCAGTGCCGTGTACGGCATGCCGCGCGCGGCGGCCGAGCTCGATGCGGCGCAGCACATCCTGCCATTGGATAGAATAGGCGCAAGCCTGCGCAGCCGCCTGGGCGCAAAACTCAACAATGGGTGGGAGCCCTCCCCTAACATCTGAAAAGAATGCAATGCCAGAATTTTCCTCCAGCTTCATTCAGCACGAACCCGCATTGACCGAATTCAAGGTCAGCGTCCTGCTGGTGGACGACCAGTTGATCATTGCTGAGGCAATCCGGCGCATGCTGAGCGACCAGCAGGATATCGAGTTTCATTACGTGACCGACGCCACGCAGGCGCTGGACACGGCGCTGCGCTTGCAACCGACCGTCATCCTGCAAGACCTGGTGCTGCCGGGCATCGACGGCTTCGCGCTGATCCAGCTGTACCGCGAAAACGAGGCGCTGGCGCATGTGCCCGTCATCGTGCTGTCGGCCAAGGATGACCCGAAACTGAAAGCCCACAGCTTTGCAGTCGGCGCCAACGATTATGTGGTGAAACTGCCGGACCGCCTGGAGTTGCTGGCGCGCATACGCTACCATTCGGCAGCCCATATCAGCCGTTTGCAACGCGACCAGGCATTTCGTTTCCTGCGCGAAAGCCAAAAAAATCTGGCCGACGCGAATATTGAATTGCAGAAACTGGCCGCCCTCGATGGCTTGACGGGCATCGCCAACCGCCGCCGCTTCGATGAAACCCTGCAATTTGAATGGCAGCGGGGCCAGCGCGACAAGACGCCACTGAGCCTGCTATTTTGCGATATCGACCATTTTAAAAGCTATAACGATCACTTTGGCCACCTGGCGGGTGACCTGTGCCTCAAAAAGGTCGCCGCCGTGCTGACGGAACATTTGAAACGCCCGGCAGACCTGGCGGCCCGCTATGGTGGCGAGGAATTTGCCCTGATCCTGCCCGAAACGGAGGCTGCAGGGGCCTTGCTGATCGCCGAAGCGTGCCGGCGCCATCTGGAGGGCTTGCAGATCGAAAACCCGGCGGCAAGCATGGGCATCGTTACCATCTCGATCGGCGTGGCCACCATCGTGCCCTCGCCCGACTCAACGGTCGAGCAACTGATCAACCGCGCCGACCAGGCCCTGTACGCGGCCAAGCGCGGCGGACGCAACAGCGTGCTGAGCGCTGATGACGTCGAAGACTGATTTTTAACTGAAGGAAAGTGAAGCATGAGCACACAACTGGACAATGTCAGCGTCGTCAAGAAGTCGAATATCTATTTTGACGGCAAGTGCGTCTCGCACAACGTCATCCTGGCCGATGGCACGAAGAAAAGCGTGGGCGTGATTTTCGCGTCATCGTTGCGCTTCAACACGGGCGCGCCGGAAACGATGGAAATCGTCGGCGGCCTGTGCAAGGTACGCCTGGCCGACGCGACAGAATGGAACAACTACGGCGCGGGCCAGAACTTCAGCATCCCGGGCAATAGCTATTTTGATATCGAGACATTGGAAACCGTGGACTACGTCTGCCACTTCGGCTAATCAGACAAACACAGGCTCGGGCGACAGGCGCACGCCATATTTCGCCTCTACATCATCCTGTATCGCTGCCGCCAGCCGGGTAATGTCCGCGCCACGAGCGCCGCCATTATTCACCAGAACCAGCGCCTGCTTGGGATACACTCCCGCGGGCCCCAGGTTTTTCCCCTTCCAGCCACACTGATCGATCAGCCAGCCGGCCGCCAGCTTTTCCGTGCCATCGGCTTGCGCATGGTGCACCAGCGTGGGGAAACGTTCCAGCAAGGCAAGACATTGCTCTCGTGACACCACGGGATTCTTGAAGAAACTGCCCGCATTGCCGATAACGGCCGGGTCAGGCAATTTACGCCGGCGTATCGCCATCACCGTTTCGGCCACCTGTTGCGGCGTCGGCTCGGCAAGATTGCGCTCGGCCACGGCCTGCGCCAGTTCCGCATAGCGCAAGTTCGGCTGCCACTCGGCAGGCAAGGCAAACGTCACTTCCAGCACGATCAGCTCGCGCCCGTCTGCCTGCTTGAAGATGCTGTCGCGATAAGCGAAACGGCAAGCATCGCGATCCATGTCGAAGACGATGCCGCTGGCGCTGTGCATGACGCTCACGCTATGCAGATAATCCTTGATTTCAACGCCATACGCGCCAATATTCTGGATAGGGGCCGCGCCTACCGTGCCGGGGATCAGCGACAGGTTTTCCAGCCCGCCCACGCCTTGTGCCAAGGTCCACTGCACGAAGTCGTGCCAGTTTTCACCGGCGGCGGCCGTGACGAGGATGGTCTCGAAGTCCGCCTGCGCCAGGCGCATGCCGCGCGTGGCCATGTGCAGCACGGCGCCGGGAAAGTCGCCCGTCAGGACGATGTTGCTACCGCCGCCCAGTATCAAACGCGGCATGGCGGACAAGGCGGGATCTTGCAACGCGGCCTGCAATTCGGCTTGCGAAGTGATGCGTACGTAGGCGGCCGCATTGGCCGTGATGCCGAAGGTATTCAGGCGCTGTAGGGAGTAATTGTGTTCGATGGTGAGCTCTGGATGCATGGGATAGGGGAATTTTGCTCGATTATAGAGCGAAAGCGACAAAAAACCACCTCAGGACAAGGGCGACTTGCCCGTTGTCCGTTAAAATGTCGCATCTTTAACAGGGCCGTCCCATGGCGCAGAATCAACCGCCAAGGCCCAGTGCGCCGAGCGCGCGCTCGCTTTAACAAGAAAAGGAACAGACCATGCCATCATTTGATGTAGTCTCCGAAGCCGATATGATCGAAGTCAAGAATGCCGTCGAGCAATCCAACAAGGAAATCACGACCCGCTTCGACTTCAAGGGCAGCGACGCCCGCGTCGAACACAAGGAAAACGAATTGACCGCGTTTGCGGATTCGGAATTCCAGCTCAGCCAGGTGCGCGACGTGCTGACGAACAAGTTGACCAAACGCAAGGTCGATGTGCGCTTCCTCGACGAAGGTGACATCAAGAAAATCGGCGGCGACAAGGTCAAGCAGATCATCAAGATCAAGAATGGCATCGAATCGGATGATGCCAAGAAAATCGTGCGCGTCATCAAGGACAGCAAGATGAAGGTACAAGCGAGCATCCAGGGTGAAGCCGTGCGTGTCACGGGCGCCAAGCGCGACGACCTGCAGGCGGCCATGACCATGCTGCGCAAGGACGTGCCCGACATGCCGCTGGAATTTAACAATTTCCGCGATTAATTTTGATGGGGCGCGCGATCCGGCACGCGCTTGCACCGGCACGGTGGCAAGCTGCCCCGGAGAGCCTGCCCGCTTGGGGTAGAATTGAAGCTGCGCGCAGCTACATGTGCCCGCGCGCCTGACCGGCAGCGGGCTTGACCGTACATCTGGCTCAGTGATAACCACGGTAGTCTAAGGATAGCAATGAAACGTGTTGATGATTTCCGCCTGCGATTTGGCAAAAAAGAATATGTGCCCATCATGATAGGCGGAATGGGTGTGGATATTTCCACGTCGGAGCTGGCCCTGGAAGCGGCGCGGCTGAACGGTATCGGCCATATCTCCGATGCCATGGTGGAAGATGTGTCGGATCGCCGTTTCGACACCACCTTCGTCAAAGACAAGACGAAACTGTACAAGTTCAACATCAATAATAGCGACAAGGCCGTGGTGCAGTTCGACCTGGGCCGCCTGGCGGAAGCACAGCGCCTACATATCGGCCGCACCATGGAAGCGAAAAAAGGCGATGGTTTGATTTTCGTCAATTGCATGGAAAAGCTGACCATGAACGGCCCCCGCGAAACCTTGCGCGTGCGCCTGAATGCGGCGCTGGATGCCGGCATCGACGGCATCACCCTGTCGGCCGGTCTGCACTTCGGCTCGTTTGCCTTGATCGCCGACCATCCGCGTTTCCGCGATGCCAAGCTGGGCATCATTGTCTCGTCCGTGCGCGCCTTGCAAATTTTCCTGCGCAAGAACGCCAAGCTGGACCGCCTGCCCGACTTCATCATCGTCGAAGGCCCGCTGGCCGGCGGCCACCTGGGTTTTGGCATGGACTGGGCCAATTACGACCTGCACACGATTACCGCCGAAATCCTGGCCTACCTGAAAACGGAACAGCTGGACATCCCGCTGATCGCCGCTGGCGGTATCTTCACGGGTAGCGATGCCGTCTCCTTCCTGGAAGCGGGTGCGGCTGGCGTGCAAGTGGCGACGCGCTTCACCGTCACCGAGGAATGCGGCTTGCCAAACAAGGTCAAGCAGGAATACTACAAGGCCTCGGAAGAAGACATCATCGTCAATGGCGTCTCGCCGACGGGTTACCCGATGCGCATGCTGAAGAACACGCCAGCCATCGGCGCCGGCATCCGTCCAGGCTGCGAATCGTATGGCTATCTGCTCGACGCAACGGGCAACTGCGCGTACATCAACTCGTACAACCGCGAAGTGGCGGCCCATCCCGAGCAAAAAACCGTCGTCGTGATGGACAAGACTTGCCTGTGCACGCACATGCGCAACTTCAACTGCTGGACCTGCGGCCACTACACGTATCGCCTGAAGGACACCACGCATAAACTGGACAACGGCGAATACCAGATCCTGACGGCCGAACACGTCTTCAAGGACTACCAGTTCAGCGTCGACAACCAGATCGCCCTGCCGGAAAAAGAAGTCCAGGGCTGAATATCCTCTGCCTGAACTGAAAATGGCGCAGCCTTCGCAGGCTGCGCCATTTTTTATGCCTGGAGCATTTCCAGCAATGCCCGCTCGATCACGTCGAACTTGGGCCGCCGCAACACTTCTTCTTGCAGGCAAGCTTGCTGCAAAGCCTGCAAGAAGGGCAAGGGCGTTGCACCATGCGCGATCAACTCGCCCAGCAGCACGCCAAAGGCGCGCGCCTCTATGCCCTGCAGCAAATCACCTTGCGGCGAGCCGGGCACAAACATGGAAGCCGCGCCAAAGTCGCCCAGCAGGCAGGCGCCGCCATCCGCATGCAGGATATTGTGGCCATACAAATCGCCATGCACAATGCCGCGCGCATGCAGCTGACACACGGCCGAGGCGATGCCATGGGCAATCGCCAGCGCTTGCGGCGCGTCAAAGCGCGCGCCATCGGCATACACATCACGCGTGCATGAGGCCAGGCTCGGTGGTCCTGCCAGATTGCCGAAAGTCCCATCGATGAGCGGCATGACGAGTCCAGGCGCCCCTTGCGGATGCCCGTCCAGGGTGCCCAGGATGGGAATCAGGCCCGCGTGCGCACCCGCGCCGACACAGGCGGCCATTTCGCTGCGCGGTAAGCCGTCACTCGTCATCGCCCCCTTGAACACTTTGACAGCAACATCATCGCGCCCGTCCAGGCGGGCACGGTAAATCACGCCAGATGCGCCCTCGCCCAGCTGCTGCGCCAATTCCAGGCGCTGCCATGCCACACTCGCCGCGCCGGCATCGGTCAGGGCCGCCATTTCCCGCACTTCCGTGAACGGGTTGCCTGCGTACGCGAGCCAGCTCAGGCGTGGCAACGATAGCAGGCAATCAGGCAGCGCCGTGAAACGGTTGGCGGCAATGCGTACCAGCTCCAGTTGGCTGCAATCTGCCAGGGATGCGGGCAAGTGGCTCAGGCAATTGCCTGCCAGCATGAGTTTCTGCAATTCACGGCACTTACCGAGCTCATCCGGCAAGACTTCGATGGCATTGTCGGTCAGGGTCAGCCAGCGCAGCCTGGGCGGCAAGGCGGCGGCCGGCACCTGGCGTATCCGGTTCGCCTTGAAACCGATCATGCTCAAGTCCAGACATGAACCGAGCACGGCCGGCAAGGTGGCGAACAAGTTATCGGAACAAAAAATAATGCGCAACTTGTGCAGGCGCGGTAAATCCTCGGGCAGGGAGGACAGCGCATTGCCGGACAAATCAAGGATTTCCAGGCTATCGGCCAGATCGAAAATCTCGCGGGGGAAGTCGGTCAAGCCGCAGGACAGCTTCAGACGGTGCACGCCGGCCAGGTGGCCAGCGCGTAATTGTTCCAGTGTATGCAAAGCAGACAAGGTATCCCTTTCAAAAACCAGGCAATCGCTGGCATGGATAAAACTACCAGACGAAAAAAAACCCCACCATTGCTGGCGGGGTTTTTCTCTACTGCGAATAACAAGCCTGACGATAACCTACTTTCACACTGGTTGCAGCACTATCATCGGCGCAAAGTTGTTTCACGGTCCTGTTCGGGATGGGAAGGGGTGGGA
>NZ_JBNYXY010000011.1:0-299841 GCF_051380895.1 Janthinobacterium breve
TTGATACCGGCCTCACCCTGCAGAAATTGCTGGATCACATCCAGTTTGAACTGCGTACTGTACTTCGCCATAGAAAAAACCCCGAAAGTTGGTGTCCAACTTTCGGGGTTCAGTTCACTTGCGCGGGGCGGCTGGCAACTCAGACCTTGAACAGCAGTCTTACCACATGATGACGCGGTCTTTCGGTGGCAGATACATCTTGTCGCCCGGTTTCACGTCGAAGGCCTGGTAGAAGCCGGGCTGGTTGCGCATGGTGCCGTTGGCGCGGAACTGGCCTGGCGAGTGCGGGTCCGTTTTCAGCAAGACCAGTTGCTGCGCTTCGCGCATCTTCATGCGCCATACCTGGGCAAAGCCCGCATAGAAACGCTGCTCGCCCGTGAAACCGTCGATGACGGGGGCTTTCTTGCCATTCAGCGACAATTTGTACGCTTTGTAGGCGATCGCCACGCCGGAATTGTCGGCGATGTTTTCGCCCAGGGTCAGTTCGCCGTTGACGAAGTGGCCAGGAACAGGGCTGAAGCTGTTGTACTGCGCCACCAGCTGCTTGGTTTTCTTGGCGAAGTTTTTATGGTCAGCCTTGGTCCACCAGTCGCGCAGGTTGCCGTCGCCATCGTACTGGGCGCCCTGGTCGTCGAAGCCGTGGCTGATTTCATGGCCAATCACGCCGCCGATGGCGCCATAGTTGACGGCATCGTCCGCGTTGGCATCGAAGAACGGCGCTTGCAGGATGGCGGCCGGGAAGACGATTTCATTCAGCTCAGGGTTGTAATAGGCGTTCACGGTCTGCGGCGTCATGCCCCACTCGTCGCGGTCGATAGGCTGGCCCAGTTTGTTCAATTCGCGGTTGTAGTTGAGCAGATGCGAACGCTGGATATTGCCGATCAAATCGTCCTGCGCCACCGTCAGGCCCGAGTAATCGCGCCATTTGTTCGGATAGCCGATCTTGGTAGTGAACTTGGCCAGCTTGATCTGCGCCTGTTTCTTGGTGACAGGGCTCATCCAGTCGAGCTTGTCGATGCTTTGCTTGTAAGCCGTCATCAGGTTTTTCACCAGCGCTTCCATGCGCACCTTGCGCTCGGCCGGGAAATATTGCTCCACGTACAGCTGGCCCACGGCTTCGCCCAACGCGCCTTCGACGGCGCCCACGCCACGCTTCCAGCGCGGACGCATTTCTGTCACGCCCGTCAGCGTGGTGCCATAAAACGCGAAGTTTTCATCGACATAGGCTTTCGGCAGATAGCCGGCATTGGCGTGCAGCAAGTGCCACTGGAAATACGCTTTCCACGTCTCCAGCGGCGTCTTGTTGGCGATCTCGGCGAAGCCTTTCAGGTAGCTGGGCTGGCTGACGATCACGTAGTTGACCTTGCCGGCGATGCCCGTGTCCTTCAGGTAGCGGGCCCAGTCGTAGCCTGGCGCCACGGCAGCCAGTTTCGCCAGCTCCACCTTGTTGTAGGTCTTGACGGGGTCACGGTTCTGCACATTGCTCCATTGCGCCTTGGCCAGTTCCGTTTCCAGGGCCAGGATAGCCTTAGCATTGGCGGCAGCGTTCGCGTCGCCGGCCAAACTGAGCATTTTTTCCACGTGGGCCAGGTATTTGGCGCGCGTATCGGCCTTGCCCGCTTCCAGGTAGTAATCGCGGTCAGGCAAGCCCAGGCCGCTTTGCACGATGTCGGCCACGTATTTGGTGGAATCCTTGGCGTCCTGGTGGATGCCGAAGTCGTAAGGCGAGGTCACGCCCAGCTTGCTGAAATGGGCGATGACAGCCGGCAATTCCGCCTTGTCCTGCAGTGCGGCGATCTTCGCCAGCTCCGCGTTCAAGGGGGTCAGGCCCAGGCTTTCCAGCTTGGCTTCATCCATGAAGCTGTTATAAAAATCACCGATTTTCTGGGCATTCGAGCCGGCTGCGCGGGCCTTGTCGGCGCTAGCGCCTTCGACGATGCCGCGCAGCTGCGTTTGCGTATCGTCGGCCAGCTTGGCAAAGCTGCCCCAGCTCGACTTGTCGGCAGGAATGACGGTTTCCGCCAGCCATTTGCCATTCAGGTGCTGAAACAAATCGTCCTGCGCGCGCACGGCAGGGTCAACGTATTCGATGGCGATACCGGACGTCCGCGCCGCAGCGGCGACAGCTGTGGCGGGAGCAGCAGCTTTCTTGGCAGAATCAGCGGCGCCAGCCATGCCGGACACGCCGGCCAGCAAACTCAGAGTCAATGCACTTAACAAATAACGATTCACGGTTGTCCTCTATATTATATTGTGTGGAATATAAGGGTCAGAAGGCCCAAGGCTTCTGGCCCGGTTTTTGACTGTAGCATACCGGCGGAAACGACAGAAAGAACTTTGATCAGAATGCAAAAAAGACCACGCGAGGTGGCCTTTCTTGTTGCTACAGTAGTACGTTTTTCACGATGACACGCACGCGCTTACCAGATGATCACGCGATTTTCCGGGGCAACATACATCTTGTCGCCCGGTTTCACGCCAAACGCTTCATAGAAGCCTGGCTGGTTGACCATGGTGCCGTTGGCGCGATATTGGCCCGGCGAATGGGGGTCGGTCTTGATCTGCACGATCTGCTGTGCTTCGCGCATCTTGCTGCGCCATACCTGGCCAAAGCCCATGTAGAAGCGCTGGTCGCCCGTCAAGCCATCGAGCACGGGCGCCGGCTTGCCACCCAGCGAAATCTTGTACGCCTTGTACGCAATCGCCACGCCCGAGTTGTCGGCGATGTTCTCGCCCAGGGTCAGCGCGCCATTGACGTTGTAGCCAGGCAATGGGCTGTAGCCGTCGTATTGCTTGGTCAGCGCATCGGCTTTGGCGGCGAAATTCTTGCGGTCGGCCGGGGTCCACCAGTCGCGCAGGTTACCGTCGCCATCGGACTGGCTGCCCTTGTCGTCGAAACCGTGGCTGATTTCATGGCCGATGACGGCGCCGATGGCGCCATAGTTGACGGCGTCGTCCGCGTTGGCGTCAAAGAATGGCGGCTGCAGGATGGAGGCGGGGAAGACGATTTCATTCATCGTCGAGCTGTAATAGGCGTTCACCGTTTGCGGCGTCATGCCCCACTCTTCGCGGTCGATCGGTTTGCCCAGCTTGGCCACCTGGCGCGCCGAAGCGAAGTTCGCTGCACGCATCATGTTGCCCATCAGGTCGCCCTGGACGATTTGCAGCTTCGCATAATCGCGCCATTTGTTCGGATAGGCGATCTTCGGCGTGAACTTGGCCAGCTTGGCTTGCGCTTCCTGCTTGGTTTCCGGGCTCATCCAGTCCAGCGTATCGATGCTGTCCTTGTAGGCGGCCAGCACGTTTTTCACCAGTTCCTGCATGTGCGCCTTGCGCTCAGCCGGGAAATATTGCGCCACGTATAGTTTACCGACGGCTTCGCCCAGCACGCCTTCGACGGCGCCCACGCCACGCTTCCAGCGCGGCTGGTTTTCCGTCACGCCACTGAGTACCGTGCCATAGAAGGCAAAGCTTTCATCGACGAAGTTTTTCGACAGGTAGCTGGCGTAGCTACGCAGCAACTGCCATTCGAAGTAGGCTTTCAGGGTGTCCAGGTCGGTCGCGGCCAGCACCTTGTTGTAGCCAGCCAGATAGCTGGGCTGGTTGACGATGACGTAATCAACCTTGTTGGCGATGCCCGAGGCGGCCAGGCCCGCTTTCAAGTCGTAGCCGGGGGTCAGGTCGTTCAGCTTGTTGATGTCGGTCTTGTTGTAGCGTTTGACGGGGTCGCGGTTCTCGACCTTGGTCCATTGCACTTCGGCCAGGGCCGTTTCCAGCGCAACGACAGCCTTGGCGCGGGTGGCAGCATTCTTGTCGCCGGCCATGGCCAGCATTTTTTCCACGTGCGCCTGGTATTTTTCCTTCACGCCAGCTTGCTTGGCTTCCAGGTAGTAGTCGCGGTCGGGCATGCCCAGTCCGCTTTGGCTCACGTAGGCGGCATATTTCGTCGAGGCACGCGCATCCTGGCCCACATACACGGCGTACGGGGTCGACACGCCCGTCTGGCTCAGGTGGGCAATCAGGGCGGGCACGCCTTTCTTGTCGCGCAGCGAGCGGATACGGTTCAATTCGCCGGCCAGCGGCTTCACACCCAGCGCGTCGAGGCGGGCTTCATCCATGAAGCTGGTGTACAGGTCGCCGATTTTCTGTGCTTCGGAACCGGCTTTCTTGTGCTTGTCCTGTTGCGTGGACTCGATGATGCCGCGCAACTGTGGCGTGGTGTCATCGCGCAGCTTGGCGAACGAACCCCAGCTCGACTTGTCGGCAGGGATCTCGGCCGTGGCCAGCCACTTGCCGTTCAAATGGGTGAAGAAATCGTCCTGCACGCGCACAGCCGGGTCGATATACTGCACATCGATGCCGGAAACGACACCAGCGGCGGCAGGTGCGGAAGGTGCGACACTGGGCGCCACGGTCGGTGCGGCAGCGGCGGATGCCGGTTCGGCGGCATGGGCAAACGCAGCCAACAGGGTCAGGGTCAGACTGCTCAAGAGATAGCGATTCACGGATTGTCCTTATGGGGCATGTCAAAAAGACCGGGCAGATAGCTGCGGGCGGATAGCCCGCCGCGCCAGGCGCTGCAGGAATGTAGCACGCGACCATGCCATTTGGCCATTCTTGCCTCCGGACTGCCCCGGAATTACCCCTCACGGAATTACCTCTCAGTTACAGCCTCAGTTGCCGGGTATCGTCATGCCGGCGCCCCCGCTGCCCATGCTCACGCCGCCCATGCCCCCCTTGCCGCCCTTGCGTCCGCCGTGTTCGCCACCGGGCGCGCCGCGCGATTCACTGTGGGGTACGGCGGCGTCCATCACGCGCGCCATCTGCCGGGCGATGAACTGGGCCACCATCTGGCGCTGCTGCTCGTCCAGGGCATCGTTGACGCTGAGCCACCACTCGCGTACCTGCTTTTCTTCTGCCAGGCTCAGCGTGCTTTCATTGTCCAGGCCGGCGAGCAGGTCACGCAACTCCAGGCGGGGCGCCTGCAAGCCCTGCGTCACGCCTGCTAGCAGGCGTTCGCGGCGCGCCTTGCGTTCGCGCAAGAGTTGACGGGTTTTTCCTTCCACCTGCTGCCACAAGGTGGTTTGATTCGCATTGAGTTTCAGTTCCACCTTGAAATCGGGGGCCATGGGCAGCAAGTCTTCCAGGCGCATCTCGGCGATCGGCACGGCCGAGGCGGTCAAGGCGGTAGTGCCCAGCAGGAAAGCCAGGCTGAGGCGGCGCAAGGCGGGGGAAAAGGTCAGCGATGTCATGGGGGCTCCGGATAAAAAAAAGCCTGCGTCCGCAGACGCAGGCAAAACCACTTCGGGTCGAGAATGCGAGTCCACTATAGGGCCGCTGCACACGCTTTTTTTCGACTCTTACAAATGCTTACTCCCCTCAAGATGAACTATACATCGCATACAAAGCCGCAACATATGGCAAGCTGAAAGCCCTGTTTTCGCGCGTAGACTGGACCCAGGTACGCTTTTTCCACGACCGGCCCACGCCGGCAGAGATTCAGGTCTATACTTTCAGGAAAGCGCCGCTCCACGGGGACTGGCGCTTGTGCAAGACACGCTAGCTGCAAAGGTGCAATGATGGGCAAACTCAAAAATACCGGCTTGATCGGCCTGGGCGTGGTGGCTGGCGTCGCCGTGTCACTGCAATTTTCGGCCATGGCGCAAAAAAACGTCGAGCCACCCCTGCCGCTGGAAGAGTTGCGCCAGCTGGCCGATGTGTTTGGCCTGATCAAGTCCGATTACGTCGAGCCGGTGGAAGACAAGAAATTGCTGGAAGACGCCATTTCCGGCATGGTCGCCTCGCTCGACCCCCATTCCGCCTACCTGGACAAGAAAGCCTACGCCGAGCTGCGCGAAGGCTCCGAAGGCAAGTTTGTCGGCCTGGGCATTGAAATCGGCCTCAGCGAAGACGGCTACATCAAGATCGTCTCGCCCATCGAAGATTCGCCCGCCTACCGCGCCGGCATCAAGGCCGGCGATTTGATTACCCGCCTCGATGGCCAGCCCGTGAAAGGCGTCAGCCTCGACGACAGCGTCAAGCGCATGCGCGGCGAACCGGGCACCAAGGTGTCGCTGACGATTGCCCGCAAGGATGAACCCCAGCCGCTGGCCTTCACCATCACGCGCGAGGAAATTCATCAAAAAAGCGTGAAGGCGAAGATGGTCGAGCCGGGCTACGCCTGGCTGCGCGTGTCGCAATTCCAGGAACCGACCGTCGACGACATGGCCGCGCAGATCACTGCCCTGTACCAGCAAGACCCGAACATCAAGGGCATGGTGCTGGACCTGCGCAACGATCCGGGCGGCGTGCTGCAGGGCGCCATCGGCGTCTCGGCCGCCTTCCTGCCGAAGGACGCGGCCATCGTCTCGACCAACGGCCAGCTGCCCGATTCAAAACAGGTGTTCTACGGCCGCGCCGAATACTATACCTTCCGCTCGGAAGGCGATGCGCTGGCGAAATTACCGGCCGCCATCAAGAAAGTGCCGCTGGTGGTGCTCGTCAACACGGGCTCGGCCTCGGCCTCGGAAATCGTCGCCGGCGCCCTGCAAGACTACAAGCGCGCCACCATCATCGGCACGCAAACCTTCGGCAAGGGTTCCGTGCAAACCATCCGCCAGTTGACGGCCGACACGGCCGTCAAGCTGACGACGGCCCGCTACTACACGCCGAACGGGCGCTCGATCCAGGCCAAGGGCATCGTGCCCGACCTGCTGGTCGATGAGAATGCGGACGGCGACGGCTTGAACGGCTTGCGCATCCGCGAAGCGGACCTCTCCAAGCACCTGAGCAACGACCGCGACCAAAGCAGCGCCAACAACGGCGCCAAGGCGGCGCCCGTCAACGACGAGATGGAAGAGCAATTGCGCATCATCGCCCTGGAAAAAATCCGCAAGCCGCTGGAATTTGGCAGCAAGGACGATTTCCAGCTGCACCAGGCGCTGAACCACCTGAAAGGCTTACCGGTGCAACTGGCCAAAGCCGAACCGGTGGTGGTGCAAGCCGACATCAAGAAAGAAAAGAAGAAATAAGCAACACCGCCAGCAGGGGGGCGCAATGCCCCCCGGTCACCCGTCTACGCGACAAAAATCAATCTTCCGCCACACTTCCCCCTCCCCCGCAACACGAAACTCTCTACAGTCGAGTCCGTTTGTGTAAAATTTGCTTCACTTATCGGCAGCGCGCCGATTGCCAAATTTGAAAGTTTAACCATGAAACAAGTCGTCATCAGCGGTACCGGACTGTACACGCCGCCATTTTCGATCTCCAACGAAGAACTGGTCACCTGCTTCAATGCTTACGCAGAAAAATTCAATGCCGATCACGCCGACGCGATCGCTGCGGGCGAAGTGACGGCGCTGGAGCTGTCGAGCGTGGCCTTCATTGAAAAGGCGTCCGGCATCAAGTCGCGCTTCGTGATGGAAAAGGCAGGCATCCTCGATCCGGCCCGCATGGTGTCGCGCATTGCGGAACGGGGCGATGACGAACTGTCCTTGCAGGCCGAGATGGCCGTGGCCGCCGCGCGCGATGCGCTGGCGCGCGCCGGCCGCACGCCGGCCGACATCGACATGGTGCTGGTGGCCTGCAGCAATATGCAGCGCGCCTACCCGGCCATGGCGGTGGAAGTGCAGGATGCGCTGGGCATCGACGGTTATGGTTTTGACATGAATGTGGCGTGCTCGTCCGCCACCTTCGGCATCCAGCAAGCCGTGGCCGCCGTGCAAAGCGGCCAGGCGCGCGCCGTGCTGGTCTTGAATCCCGAAATCACCAGCGGCCACCTGAACTGGCGCGACCGCGACAGCCATTTCATTTTCGGCGACGCCTGCACCGCCATCATCGTCGAAGCGAAAGACACGGCCGTCTCTACGCACCAGTTCGAGATCATCGCTACGGAACTCAAAACGCGCTTCTCGAATGCCATTCGCAACAATTTCGGCTTCCTCAACCGTTTTGATGAATCCGGCGTGGGCAAGGCAGACAAGCTGTTCCGCCAGCAAGGCCGCAAGGTCTTCAAGGAAGTGTGCCCGATGGCGGCCGAGATGATCAAGGCCACCCTGGCCAAGGCCGGCGTGGAAGTGGCGCAAGTGAGCCGCTACTGGCTGCACCAGGCCAACCTGAACATGAACTTGCTGATCGCGCGCCTGATCCTGGGCCGCGACGCCGAGGCCAACGAAGCGCCCGTGATCCTCGACACCTACGCCAACACCTCGTCAGCCGGTTCCATCATCGCCTTCCATACCTATCAGGATGACATGGCGGCAGGTAACTTGGGCGTCATCTGCTCGTTTGGCGCCGGCTATTCCATCGGCTGCGTGGTCGTGCGCAAGGTGTAAGGGTTTGGGGCGGGATGCGCCTGATTCCTTGAATTAGGCGCAGATGCGGGTGGATGGCATGCGTTCGTAGCCACCTGGACGAAGATATAGCGCAAATTTTTTGTAAAAAAAGCGGCAGGAAAATTCCAGCCGCAGCTTTGTTGCGTTTATACTCAATCGCTGAACACCCTCTTTTTCCATCCGCACGACTCCATAAGGAACCCACCACGCATGCCCCATGACATCAGTCTGATCACCACCATAGCCGCCGCCCTCGGGTTCGGCCTCATCTTCGGCTTCATCGCCGCGCGCCTGAAACTGCCGGCATTGGTCGGCTATCTGGCTGCCGGCATCATCATCGGACCGGCCACACCCGGTTTTGTGGCGGATGCGGAAATAGCCGGGCAATTGGCGGAAATCGGGGTGATGCTGATGATGTTCGGTGTCGGCCTGCACTTTTCCATCGAAGATTTATGGGATGTGCGCAAGATCGCGCTACCCGGCGCCATCCTGCAGATCGGCGTCGCCACGGCGATGGGCATGGGCCTGGCCCACTGGTGGGGCTGGACACTCGGTGGCGGGCTGATCTTTGGCCTGGCCCTGTCCGTGGCCAGTACCGTGGTGCTGCTGCGCGCGCTGGAAGAACGGGGCATCCTCGACTCGCTCAACGGGCGCATCGCCGTCGGCTGGCTGGTGGTGGAAGACCTCGTCACCGTGCTGGTCCTCGTGCTGCTGCCGGCATTTGCCGGTGTGCTGGGTGGCAAAGTTGCGCCGGATGCCGAGGCCGTCAGCCTGTGGCAAACCCTGGCCATTACCCTGGGCCAAGTGGCCGGCTTCATCGTCTTCATGCTGGTGGTGGGCCGCAAGCTGTTCCCATGGATCTTGTGGCAAGTGGCGCGCACCGGTTCGCGTGAACTGTTTACCTTGTGCGTGATCGCCGCCGCCGTCGGCATCGCCTACGCTTCGACCAAGCTGTTCGGCGTATCGTTTGCACTGGGCGCCTTCTTCGCCGGCATGGTGCTGCGCGAATCCGAACTCAGTCATCGCGCCGCGGAAGAATCGCTGCCCCTGCGCGACGCCTTCGCCGTGCTGTTCTTCGTTTCCGTCGGCATGCTGTTCGAGCCGAATATCCTCATCGACAAGCCGCTGCAAGTGCTGGCCGTGTGCGCCATCATTATCTTCGGCAAGTCAATCGCCGCCTTTTTGCTGGTGATGGCCCTGCGCTATCCGCCGAAAACGGCCATCATCGTCTCGGCCAGCCTGGCGCAGATCGGTGAGTTCTCGTTCATCCTGGCCGCCCTGGGCCTGTCGCTGGGCCTGATGCCGCAGGAAGGGCAAAGCCTGATTCTGGCCGGCGCCATCCTGTCCATCGCCCTCAACCCGCTGGTGTTCAGCATGGCCAAGCCGCTGCTGCGCGTGATCGGCAACAGCGATTTCGCGCGCAAGTTCGAACGCACTACCGACCCGCTGGCAGAGCTGCCGATGACGGTGCCGCAGGAAAAGCTGTCGGGGCAAATCGTGCTGGTGGGCTATGGCCGCGTGGGCCGGCGCATCGCCGCCGCCCTGATGGAGCGGGGCATTCATTTCGTCGTGGCCGAGGAAAACCGCGAAATCGTCGACCAGCTGCGCAAGCAGGGCATCCCGGCCGTGGCCGGCAATGCGGGCGAACCGGCCGTGCTGATCCAGGCGCACATCACGCACGCCACCATGCTCGTCATCGCCACGCCGGACACCTTCCACGTGCGCGCCATGATCGAGACGGCGCGCGCGCTGAACCCCACCATCCTGACGGTGGTGCGCACGCACAGCGAGGAAGAGGCGGAATTGCTGCGCGCGGAAAACGCGGGCAAGGTGTTCATTGGCGAGCACGAGCTGGCGAATGGCATGGCCGAGCACGTGCTGCAGAGTTTTGAGGCGGTGAAAAAGGGGCATGGCGGGCATTGATGCCGCAGCATACTTAACAGCACTATTCTAGATGGGGCCAGGCCTGAAAGGACTGGCCCCATTTTTTATAGACTCGCGGCCAGCTCCGCGCCTTCCCGTATGGCCCGCTTGGCATCGAGTTCCGCCGCCAGCGCGGCGCCGCCGATTTTATGGAAGCGGGGGCCGCCCGACGCAAGCGGCTTGCCATCCTCGTCGACGGGCGGCATGAGTTCCGTCAAACTGTCCTGGCCTGCGCAGATGACCACGTTGTCCACCGCCAGCAGGCGCTGCTCGCCGCCCACCGTGATGTGCAAGCCCTGCCCGTCGATCTTGTCGTAGCTTACGCCGGCCAGCATGGCCACGCCATTGCGCGCCAGGGCCGCGCGGTGCACCCAGCCCGACGTCTTGCCCAGGCCCGCGCCCACCTTCGACGTCTTGCGCTGCAACAGGAAAATCTGCCGCACGGGCACAGGTGCCACGGGTGGCACCAGGCCGCCACCCGTGGCCGCATTCAAGTCCACGCCCCACTCGCCCGCCCACGTCGCCACGGGCTGGGGCAGCGGGTGCGCCGGGTCGTGCAGCAAATATTCGCCCACGTCGAAGCCGATGCCGCCCGCGCCGATGATGGCCACGCGCGCGCCGACAGGCTTCTTGGCTTGCAGCACGTCCAGATACGACAGCACTTTCGGATGGTCGATGCCGGGAATGGCCGGCAGGCGCACCTTGATGCCCGTGGCGATGATGACGTCATCATAGCCGCCGGCCAGCAATTGGTCGCGCGTGACACGCTGGCCCAGGCGCAGCTTGATATTCGACAAGGCGATGCGGCGGGCAAAATAGCGGATGGTTTCCGTAAATTCTTCCTTGCCCGGTATCTGCATGGCCACCTTGAACTGCCCGCCGACGCTGTCGCTGCTGTCGAACAGGGTCACCTCGTGCCCGCATTCGGCGGCCACGGTGGCGGCCGACAGGCCGGCCGGCCCGGCGCCGACGACGGCCACCCGGCGCGGCACGGCCTTTTTCGCGTACACGAGCTCCGTTTCATGGCAGGCGCGCGGGTTGACCAGGCAGCTGGCGCGCTTGTTGGCAAAGGTGTGGTCCAGGCACGCCTGGTTGCAGCCGATGCAGGTATTGATCTCGTCGGCGCGGCCCGAGGCGGCCTTGGCGACAAAAAACGGGTCGGCCAGGAAGGGGCGCGCCATCGACACCAGGTCGCAATCACCCCGTTCCAGGATGGCGTTCGCTTCGTGCGGCATGTTGATGCGGTTCGACGCCACCACGGGAATGCTCACTTCCCGCCGCAAGCGGCCCGCCACGCTGGCAAACGCGGCGCGCGGAACCGAGGTGACGATGGTGGGGACGCGCGCTTCATGCCAGCCGAAGCCCGTATTGAGTATCGTCACGCCAGCCTGTTCCAGCGCCCTGGCCACCGTCACCACGTCGTCCCAGGTATTGCCGCCCTCGACCAGGTCGAGCAGCGAGTGGCGATACATGATGATGAAGTTGGGACCGACGGCGGCGCGGATGCGGCGCACGATCTCCACGGGCAGGCGCATGCGGTTCTCGATCGTGCCGCCCCAGCGGTCCTGGCGCAGATTCGTGCGCGCACATAGGAACTGGTTCAACAGGTACCCTTCGCTGCCCATCACCTCGATGCCGTCGTAGGCGGCCTTTTGCGCCAGGCGTGCGCAGCGCACGTAGTCGCAGATGGTGCGCTCGATGCCCCGTTCGCTCAAGGGACGGGGGCGGAACGGCGAAATCGGCGATTTTTTTGCCGACGCCGAGACGACGAAGGGCTGGTAGCCGTAGCGGCCCGCATGCAGGATCTGCATGACGATCTTGCCGCCCTCCTCGTGCACGGCGCGCGTCACCTTGCGGTGGTTCGGCACGTCGCCGAGGAAATTGAGGGTGCCGCCGAACGGCAGCAGCCAGCCCTGGCGGTTCGGCGAGATGCCGCCCGTGACGATCAGCCCCACGCCGCCCCGCGCCCGTTCGCGGTAAAACGTGGCCAGCTTGCCATAATGATAAAACCGGTCTTCCAGGCCCGTGTGCATGGACCCCATGATGACGCGGTTGCGCAAGGTGGTGAAGCCCAGGTCGAGCGGGGCCAGCAAATGGGGATAGGCAGTCATGGTCGGTCCGATAGATGGTGGTATGCAGGCCGTAAGGTAACAAGCATTGCTGGCCGCCGCAGCGTATTTCTCTAGACCGGGAGTTCTAAATCGCCCGGCGCACTCGCCGGCGATGGGTACAGCTTGTGCAGGGCGCAAGTTTCCCGTAGGCTAGGAAGCATGACCCGACTCTTCCTCTGCCTGCTGATGCTGTGCACCGTTGCCACCCCGGCGGCGGCGCAAGCGCAGATGCAGGCGGCACGCCTGGACAAGCTGAAGGTCGACGTCAAGCGCCTCGAGGTCGATGGGCAGCGCATGTATGAAGTTGATGCCAGCGGCAGCGTGCAGGCGCCGCCGGCGTCCGTCTGGAAGACCCTGACCACCTACGAGCGCATGCATGAATTCGTGCCCGACCTCAGTTCCTGCCGCGTGCTATCGCGCAATGGCAATGAAGTCATCATCGAGCAGCAGGGCATGGCGCGCTTCCTGTTCATGAACCACGCCATCCACCTGGTAGTGCGGGCCACGGAAACGCCGTTCACGGCCATCGACATCGCCCTCATTTCGGGCGACATGCGGCATTACGAATCACGCTGGAATTTGTACCCCATCCCCGAGACGGGGGGCACGCGCATCGTCTTTTCCAGCCGGCTGATGCCGGGCTTCTATGTGCCCGGCATGCTGGGCACGACCATGATACGCGGCGATATCGAGCGCATGATGGCGGCCGTGCTGGCCCGCATCGACAGCCAGCATGCCGATAAATCCTGATAAATCAGGCTAAATACGTATCGCGGTCGCGGATTTCCGCAAAGTTTTCCAGACTGCCCAGTTTTACCGTGACGGGGTTCAAGCTCGCCTGTGGCTGCATCGAGCGCCAGGCGAACAGCCATTCCTGCTCGGGTGCTTCGGCGCGCGTCTTGGTGAAGGTAGCGCCCAGGGCCGCGCGCTGGCCGTATTCGACGACGCCGTCGATGCCAGCCCAGCTGGGCAAGGTGCGCTGTACGGCGCGGTGCAGGCGTTCGCCGAATTCTTCCGTATTGTGGATGATCAAACAGGCGTCGGCCGGGGCGAACAGGTCGAACAGTTGCTTGTCCCACACTTGCGAAAAGCTGAGGGTCAGGCAATTGCCCGCTGGCACCAGACGGAACTGGCCCAGGCTCAGCGCCAGCTCGAGTTCGCTGCGCTGGCCGTAGCGGTGCAGGGTGGGGGGACGTTTGTAATCGTGCATGCTGGACTCGTTCTTCAATAGTAGGGTAAACCGGCGCGCCGCTTAACGTGGCGGGCGGATATGGCGCCGGATGCGCTGGGCCGTCGCGGCCAGATAAATTTCGCGCAGTAAATAAATAAAACAACCGATCAGGCAAATCACGGCCAGCACAAAGAAGACCGCGATGTATTTGTCCAGGGTCAGGTTCAGGATGTCGCCCAAAAACAGCATGGCGATGATGACGCAGACGAAAAAACCGCACGCCGTGCTGAGCGAAATCGAGTAATTGATCAAATGGGTACGCCGATACAGGGTATCGAGCTCATCCATATAGAAATCGTTGTAGCCGATGTCGAGCCGGTCTTCCAGCACGCGCGTGCGGTCGATGATGCGGCCCAGGCGGTTGGTCAGCACCACCAGCATGGTGCCAATACCTGTCAGCAGGAAGACCGGCGCAATCGCCAGCTGGATGATATGGCCGATGTCGCCGATCTGTATGTTCATGGGTAAAAAAAGGTAAGGTCGCACTGCCGCCCGCGGAAGGCGGCGGCACAGGCGCTAGTGTAGCAGGTGGCGCACGCCGGCTGGCCGCTTTGCCAACCGGCATGGTTGAACGTCATGCGAAGCCGCGCCCCGGCACGAAGCGTTCGGTGGCGCGCACCAGCGCCGAAGCGATGCCGTGCTCGAGCGCACCATGGCCTGCGTCCGGGATCATCTCCAGCTGCGCGCCGGGCCAGGCTTGCTGCAGGCGGTAAGCCGACAGGGGCGGGCAGATGGCGTCGTAACGTCCCTGCACGATGACGGCCGGCAAATGCGCGATGCGCCCCATGTTGCGGATCAACTGGTCTTCCTCGAAGAAACCGAGATTGGCCATGTAATGCGATTCGAGCCGGCCCACGCCCAGGTCCAGCGCATCGTTCGGCGCATCTTCCGGCTGCGGCATCAGGTACACGCGACGCCCCTCGAAGCGGCTCCAGGCGCGCGCGGCGGGCCAGTACACGGCGGGGTCGCTGCTGAGGATGCGTTGCACATAGGCGGCCAGCAGGTCGCCCCTTTCCTCTGGCGGAATGGGGGCGGCAAATTCTTCGTACAGTTCCGGATAAAACCAGCGCACGCCGTCGATGAACCAGTCGATTTCCGCCTGCGTGCACAGGAAAATGCCACGCAGCACGAAACCGAGGCAAGCTTCGGGATGTGCCTGGCCATACGCCAGCGCCAGGGTCGAGCCCCAGGAGCCGCCAAACACCAGCCATTGGGCGATGCCGAACTGGACGCGCAGCATTTCGATATCGTCGATCAGCAGCTGCGTCGTGTTGTTGCGCCATTCGCCCAGCGGCGTGGACTTGCCCGCGCCGCGCTGGTCGAACAGGATCACGCGATAGCGCTGCGGATCGAAGAAGCGGCGGTGCTGCGGCGACAGGCCCGCGCCGGGGCCGCCATGCAGGAACAGCACGGGAATACCATCGGGATTGCCGCACTCTTCCCAATAAATGGTGTGGATGTCATCGACCGCCAGCATGCCGTGCCGGTTCGGCGACAGGACGGGAAACAGGGGAGTCAGGGAATCGGGCATGGCGGTCCTTAGATGGCAGTCAGGGGCCAGGCATCCTGGCAACTGTTCCAATTATAGTGCGCCCCCGGCTCCTCAGGCCAGCGGCAAGGGCAGGCGGTTCGACGACTTGATTTCGCGCATCGACAGGCTGGACTGGATTTCCGCCACGCCGGGCAGGCGGCGCAGCACGGTCGAGACGAATTCGCCATACGCTTCCAGGTCGCGCGCCACGACTTGCAGGAAATAATCGGCTTCGCCCGCCACATTGTGGCACGACAATATCTCGGGAATCGTGGCGATGGCTTGCTCGAACTGCGAGGGCTGCTCGCCGCCATGGTTGGCAAACACGACCCGTACAAACGCCACCAGGCCAATGCCCAGTTTCTTGCGATTGAGCAAAGCCTGGTAGCCGGTAATGAACCCTTCTTCTTCCAGGCGGCGCAAGCGGCGCCAGACGGGGGTTTCGCTGAGCTTCAAGCGCTCGGCCAGGCGCGCGTTGGACAGCCGTCCTTCATCCTGCAACAGCCTGAGTATCTGCAAATCGGTGGCATCAAGGCTAACTTCTGAAATTTTCATCTATTTTTTGTTTTTATAGGAGTGGAATCCACCCTAATACTAGGGCATGCAGGGCAGGAAAAGCAAGCACATTTCATCACAGCAAGAACATAATGGGGCCCGGCGAGCAGGCTGCAGCGTGCGCATGCTCCCGCTTTTCTTTTCGACTGGCCCATGTCCGATTCTACCTTCCTGATGTACCTGCTGGCACTGGCCGGCGCCTTTTTATTACCGGGCCCCGACATGGCGCTGGTGCTGGCGACAGGTGCCGCGCGCGGCGTGGCCACGGCGCTGGTGACGGCCCTGGGCATCGCCGGCGCGCGCGCCGTGCACGTGGCGCTGTCGGGCGCGGGCCTGGCCGCGCTGATGGTGACGCATCCGCAAGCCCTGCAGTGGGTCAAATGGGCGGGCGCCGCCTACCTGCTGTACCTGGCGCTGCGCCTGCTGCAGTCGGCCCTGTCGAAAAAAACGGCGCAGGAAGAAGCCGCCCCCGCCACGGCGCACAGCGCCCGCGCCAGCCTGGCGCGCGGCTTCCTGACCAATCTGCTCAATCCAAAGGCACTGCTGTTTTGCAGCATGTTCCTGCCACAGTTCGTCACCGGCAGCGACAGCGTCGGCATGCAATACCTGCGCCTGGGCGCCGTCCTGGTGCTGGTGGGCCTGCTGTTCGACGCCGTGTACGCCGTATTGGCCGCGCGTCTGGCGCGCCGCCTGTGCGGCAAACCTTCGCCTTACGGCAAGTTCGTGCTGCCTTCTGTCTTTGTGCTGCTGGCCGGACGGTTGGTGCTGGGCTGAACTTTCGGCCAAACCGGCGCCCCGTCGGCAAAGAAGGCGGGGTAATCGTTCAGCAGGCTACGCTCAAGGTCGTTGACCTTGCGAAATTGCCGCAGCGACGGTGCCATGGCCCGCCCCGCATCCCAGCTGCGCCAGGCATAGGCCGCATTAAATTGCGCCAGCAAGGCGTCGCCCAAATCCTGGTACACGGCCGCCATCTGCGGTTTTGCCTGCAGCACTTGCAGATACAGCGCGGTCGCCTCGGGCCACTGCCCCAGCTTGGCGCGCAGATTCCCTTCGAACAAAGCCAATACAGGCTGTTCCATCCCCGTTTGCTTCCTTAATTCCTGCACGGTGGCCAATGCTGCCTTGATGCCGTCCTGGTCCTTGGCCAGCAAGCCCCGCGTCAAGTCGTGGATGGGCTCGCACTCCTGCATGGCCAGTTGCTGCTGTGGCGTGAGTTTGTCGACCAGCGCTCCTGTGGAAAAATGGTCTTCCAACATGCTCAAAAAAGCCTCGAAGGGCTTTTCTGCCGCAAACAGGCGCTCCGCTTCGGCACGCAGCGCCGGATGCGCCTGCGGTCCCAGCGGCGGCAGCAGCGCCGCCTGCGCCAGCACGCGTTCGAGCGCCGGCGCATCGGCCATCAGCGGGCGTGGCCGGTACGCTGCCAGCGTGTAGGTGGCAGGCGCATCCACCGTCATGGCGCTGATGCGGAAATGGCGCGTGACCTTGCCGCCCACTTCCTGGTAATGCAAGGTGAATACGGCGGGAATGCGTTTGCCATCGGCCAGCATCTTCAGCACCAGCGGGTGAGCGCCCCAGGTGTAGCGCAAGTACTGGGCAAACGCCGCGGCATCGTCGCCGCTGGCGGGGCTGCCGGCGATCCCCAGGCGCAACAGCGGCTGCTCGTCGAGCGACCACAGCACGGCACCGTCGAGCACCTGCGGCACCAGCGCACCGCGCCGTCTTGCCCCCGGCACAGACAGCGATTGCTCCTCATACACGAGCGGCGTGACGTGGGCCTGCAAGCCGCCAGCCTGGAGCGCGCCAGCCATGCCCTTGCGGTGCCCGATCTCGATACGCCGAAAGCCCGCCACGTCGAACAGCGAATACGTGTCATAGGTGGATGCCGCCATATCGATGACGTGGCGGCGGCGCGTGGCAAAATCGAGCACGGACAAGCTCTTGCCATCGCGCACGCTCAGGTAATGCGGGCCCAGCACGACATCGCTGTCCTGCGTATCGCGCGCGGGCAGGCTGGTTTTCACGCCGGGCTTGTTGACGCGCTCGGTAGTGACCGTGACGTGGAACGCGACGCTGGCCTGGACAGCGGAAGTGCCCAAGAGAAGGAAGGCAAGCACGCTGGCGCGGCGCAAGACAGGAAAGAGGGTCATGGAGATGATGCCGTGGAGAAATGCTGATTCTAAGGCAAAGCACGCGCCCCGCCTGTTTTGCTTGCCAGCATAAAAAAAGACAGCCGAAGCTGTCTCTCTGTTGTACCTCAAACCCGATTACGACATGTGCTGGCCGCCGTTGATCGAGATATTCGCGCCCGTGACGAACGCTGCCTCATCGGAGGCCAGGTAGGCCACCAGGCCGGCCACTTCTTCCGGCTTGCCCAGGCGCGCCATGGGAATTTGCGGGATGATTTTGCTGTCGAGCACTTCCTGCGGAATTGCCATGACCATCTTGGTGCCGATGTAGCCTGGCGAAATGGTGTTGACGGTGACGTTCTTGCGCGCCACTTCCAGCGCCAGCGACTTAGTGAAACCGTGCATGCCGGCTTTCGCGGCCGAATAGTTGGTCTGGCCGAACGCGCCCTTCTGGCCATTCACGGACGAGATATTAATGATGCGGCCCCAGCCGCGTTCCACCATGCCGTCGCAGACGGGCTTGGTCATGTTGAAGACGGAGTCGAGGTTGGTGCCCATCACGGCATCCCAGTTCGGCTTGTCCATCTTCTTGAACGTCATGTCGCGCGTGATGCCGGCATTATTCACCAGCACATCGACAGGACCGATATCCTTTTCCACGGCAGCCACGCAGGCAGCTGCCGAATCGTAGTCGGACACGTCGCACGGATATGCCTTGAAGTCATAACCCATGTCCTTGGTCGTCGCCAGCCATTCCGCGACCTTCGGATTGCCTGGAGAATATGTGGTCACCACGCGATAGCCGAGCGCCGCCAGCTTGAAACAGACTGCTTCGCCCAGACCACCCATGCCACCAGTTACCAATGCAACTCTTGCCATTTTCATCCCCTCAGTGTCGTTCTGTTGCTAAAAAGTTAATCATTTGCTTAAAACCATCCACACCCGCCGCGTGACGGCGGCGTACCGCACCGTACCCAAGCGTAGCGAGCGGTGATGATTTGTGGCTAAGAAGCGCAACCGTGCTCTAGCACGGTGAGCATCGCAGGCCGCAAAGCGCGCCGCGCAGTAGTTTGGGTGCGGTGCCAGCTACTTAGTCGCGTTCGATCGCTAAAGCGACACCCATGCCGCCGCCAATGCACAATGCTGCCAAGCCTTTCTTGGCGTCGCGGCGTATCATTTCGTGGATCAGGGTGACCAGGATGCGCGCGCCGGAGGCGCCGATCGGGTGGCCGATGGCAATCGCGCCACCGTTCACGTTGATCTTGCTGGTATCCCAGCCCATTTCCTTGTTGACGGCAATCGCTTGCGCGGCAAACGCTTCGTTGATTTCCATCAAGTCCAGCTCTTCATGCGTCCAGCCGGCTTTTTTCAGGCACAAACGCGAAGCGGAGACAGGGCCCATGCCCATGACGGCCGGGTCCAGGCCCGACGAGGCGTAGGCCTTGATGCGTGCCAGCGGCTTCAAGCCCAGTTCCTTCGCTTGCGCAGCGGACATCATGATGACGGCGGCGGCGCCATCGTTCAGGCCCGAGGCGTTGCCGGCCGTCACGGTGCCATCCTTGGCGAACGCGGGGCGCAGGCCGGTCAGCGATTCCAGGGTCGAGCCAGGCTTGATGTATTCGTCGCTGTCGAAAACCACGGTGCCTTTTTTGTTGGCGATTTCCAGCGGCAGGATTTCATCCTTGAACTTGCCCGCTTTTTGCGCCGCTTCCGCCTTCAATTGCGACTGCAGCGCGAATTCATCCTGCTCGGCGCGCGTCACTTCATATTTCTTGGCGACGTTTTCCGCCGTGATGCCCATGTGGTACTGGTTGTACACGTCCCACAGGCCGTCGACGATCATGGTGTCGATCATCTTGAAGTCGCCCATGCGGAAACCGTCGCGCGAGCCGTTCATCGCGTGCGGCGAGGCGCTCATGTTTTCCTGGCCGCCGGCGATGATGATATTGGCGTCGCCGCACTTGATCGCCTGCGCCGCCAGGTGTGTGGCCTTCAGGCCGCTGCCGCATACCTTGTTGATGGTGAATGCCGGGATCGAGCTGGGCAAGCCTGCCTTGATGACAGCCTGGCGCGCGGCGTTCTGGCCGACGGCAGCCGTCAGCACCTGGCCCAGGATCGCTTCGCCGATCAGGTTCGGGTCGATGCCGGTTTGTGCCAGCAAGCCCTTGATTACATGCGCGCCCAGTTCGGACGCAGGAATCTTGGCCAGACTGCCACCGAATTTACCGACTGCGGTACGGCCGGCGGCCACGATTACGACATCATCCATTTATTTCTCCGATATGCAGGCCACGAAGGCCAAGGTCAAGGTGTTAATAGAATCCAATGAATCCGAATTCGGGAAGACACAGCAAGCTGTGTTTCATTCTAGCGTGGCATGCGCCACAGTTCCAGCACCGCAGACGGCAGCGATGGCAGCCTGCCCGGCGGTAGCGGCGGGCGGCCTGGCGCGGCGGATAGCCGCTGCCAAGCCGCAACGCGCCTACGTTTGACGAGCGGGACGCGTATTTTTATTTTTATCATACCCTTCATCGGCGCCGCCGAAAGTGGTTTTTAGAAAATTATTGAAGGGAATAATCAGGGGCACGGGCGTTTGCTTTACCACCTGCAACAGCTCGCCAAATTTTTGACGCGATGCAGCAAACTCACCCTTTGTCACAGTATCGAATTTCTCATGGGTTTCTTGAGCAACATCCTTTGCCTGACGGCCATATGCACCGATGCGTTCGATGGCCAGTTGCGACTGCGTGCGCGACAGTTGCAACAACGCTTGCGGGTCCTTCACGGACAGCAGCTGATTGCCCGCCACCGTAGCGGCGGCCAGTGCTGCGCGGGCCGCATCGATCTGCCAATCGAGCACGCTGGCACCGCTGTCGACCGCAGCCTGGACATACGCTTGCGCACTGCTCAACTGTGCATCCACCACGGCCTTGCCGGCGCGTGCCCATTGTTCGGAAAATGAAAACATATCGTTCCTCCCCAAAGAGTAGGCGGCGCCATGTTGCGCCGCACAGTGCTCAACTGTAAGCGGTCGTTCATTGCTAAACCTTGATATTTATCAAGCTTTCCTGTTGGTTTGTTTCCAACTCAACGTTGATCAGGACAACAACTTGATACCGTCGAGCGAGGCCGCGCACTGTTCGCGTATCACGCTGACAAAATCGCGCACATACGCCTTGTCTTGCAACTGCTCCGGCACGGAGACATACAGGTCGCTCCACAAGCCGTGCTCACCCACCGGGCGCGCCACCACATAATCGTAATCGACGTAATTCTTGATGGCCCAGTTCGGCAAGGCGGCGATGCCGCGCCGGCTCGCCACCAGTTGCAGCACGGCCACCGTCAGCTCGGCCGTGCGGCGTTCAAACTGGATGCCGGCCGGCCGCAGCACTTCGCGGATCAAATCGATGCGCTCTTCCGGCACGGGATAGGTGATCAGGGTCTCGCCCGTAAAGTCGGCCGCCACCAGCCGGCGCTGCGCCTGCAGCCGGTGCTTCTGCGCCATCACCACCAGCATTTCAAAACGGAACAGGGGAAACACGGTGAAATCGGGGCCATACGGCGAACCGATCACCAGATCCGCCTCGCCCGAGCGCAGCAGCTCCGCCGGTTCGCTGTGAAAGCCCGACACCAGGTCGATTTCCACTTCCGGCCAGCGCTGGCGGAACGCATCCATCACCGGCATCAGCCAGTCGAAGCAGGTATGGCATTCGAGCGCCACGCGCAACTGCCCCTTGTCGCCCTGCGACAGGCGCGCCACGTCGCGCTCGGCCAGTTCGATCTCGGGCAACAGCTTGTCGGCCAGCTCCAGCAGCCGGCTGCCCGTGGCAGTAAAGGCGATCGGCATCGACTTGCGCTCGAACAAGGGCGCCTTGTAGCGCTCTTCCAGTAAACGGATCTGGTGCGACAGGGCCGACTGGGTCAAATTGAGCAGCTGCGCAGCGCGCACCAGGCTGCCGGAGGAACGCAAGGCACTCAGGGTGCGCAGGTGACGGATTTCTAGCATCGGGAAAATAGGCAATGTACGTGAATTATTTTCATGTTATTCGTCAAAATGTTTCGTTTTGATTATAGACCAAGTTGCCGCACACTCTAGCGCATTCACATTAAATCTCGATGACATCATGACCATTCGTACCCACATCCTTGGCTTTCCCCGTATCGGCGCCGCGCGTGAACTGAAATGGGCTCTGGAAAGCCACTGGCGTGGCGAGGTGTCCGAGGCCACCCTGGAAGCCACCGGTCAGCAACTGCGGGCGCGCCACTGGGCGCTGCAACGCGACGCCGGACTCGCCTACGTTACCGTGGGCGACTTCGCCTTTTACGACCAGGTGGCCAACCATATCCAGCTGCTGGGCTGCGAGCCGGCGCGTTTCAGCTTTGACGCAGCACAATCGCCGCTGTCGCGCTATTTCACAATGGCGCGCGGCAACGACAGCCAGGCGGATCACGCCGGCTGCACGCACAGTCACGCGCACCATGAACACACCGCCGGCGGCCACGCACTGGAAATGAGCAAGTGGTTTGACACCAATTACCATTACCTGGTGCCCGAATTGTCGCCGCAGACCCGGTTTTCGCTGGCCTGCGAGCGCCTGCTGGCGGAAGTGGCCGAGGCGCAGGCGCTGGGCCACCAGGTCAAGGCGGCGCTGATCGGCCCCCTCACCTTCCTCTGGCTGGGCAAGGAAAAGACGCCGGGCGAGTCTGGTTTCCAGCGGCTGGCCCTGCTGGAACAATTGCTGCCCGTCTACGGCGCCCTGCTCGACCGCCTCAAGCAGCAAGGCGTGAGCTGGGTGCAGCTCGATGAACCGATCCTGGGCCTGGACTTGCCCAACGCCTGGCGCAGCGCCTTCGAGAGCGCCTACTGGCAACTGAACCAGGTAGGCGTGAATATCCTGCTGGCCACGTATTTCTCGCCGCTGGAAGAAAACCTCAGCCTGACCTGCCGCCTGCCCGTGGCCGGCCTGCACGTGGATGGCATCCGCGCGCCACACGAGCTGATCAGCGTGACGGACTGGCTGCCCGCGCATAAAGTCTTGTCGATCGGCATCGTCGATGGGCGCAACATCTGGCGCACCGACCTCGACGCAGCCCTCGCCGTGCTGCTGCCGCTGGCGGCCAAGCGCAACGGCCACCTGTGGCTGGCGCCCACATGCTCGCTGCTGCACGTGCCGTTCAGCCTGGAAGCGGAAACGGACCTCGACGGCGAAATCCGGACCTGGCTGGCGTTTGCCACGGAGAAACTGACGGAAATTGCGCTGCTGAAGGACGCATTGGCCGGTCATCCCGACGATGCCGCGCTGGCAATGTCTCGTCTGGCCATCGCAGGGCGGCGCGCCAGCCCCCGCGTCCACCGTGCCTCGGTCACGCAGCGCCTGCAAGCGCTCACGCCCACTGCGGACCGCCGCGATTCCAGCTTCCCGCAGCGCCAGGCAGTGCAACGCGCACGCCTGCGCCTGCCCGACTTCCCGACGACGACCATCGGTTCCTTCCCGCAGACGGCGGCCATCCGCGCCGCCCGCGCCAGCCATCAACGGGGCGAACTGGCAAGCGCCGAGTATGAAAACCAGATGCGCGCCGAAATCGCCCACGCCGTGGGGCGCCAGGAAGCGCTGGGCCTGGACGTGCTGGTGCATGGCGAGGCGGAGCGCAACGACATGGTCGAATACTTCGGCGAACAACTGGATGGGTTCGTCTTCACGCGCCTGGGCTGGGTGCAATCGTACGGCTCGCGCTGCGTCAAGCCACCCGTCATCTACGGCGACGTGCAGCGCCCGGCCGCCATGACCGTAGCCTGGACGGTGCACGCGCAAAGCCTGACGCACAAACCCATGAAGGGCATGCTGACAGGCCCCGTCACGCTATTGCAATGGTCGTTCGTGCGCGACGACCAGCCGCGCGCCACCACTGCGCTACAGCTGTCCCTGGCCATCCGCGACGAGGTGCAAGACCTGGAAACGGCCGGCATCGGCATCATCCAGATCGACGAGCCGGCCATCCGCGAAGGCTTGCCGCTGCGCCGCGGTCAGGGGGAAGCCTACCTGGACTGGGCCACGCGTGCCTTCCGCATCACCGCATCCGTGGTCAAGGACGCGACGCAGATCCACACGCACATGTGCTATGCGCAGTTCAACGACATCCTGCCGCAGATCGCCGCCATGGACGCCGACGTCATCACGATAGAAACGAGCCGCTCGGACATGGAATTGCTGACGGGCTTAGGCCAGTTCCAGTATCTGAACGAAATCGGCCCCGGCGTGTACGACATCCACTCGCCGCGCATCCCCTCGACGCCCGACATGGTGAAATTGCTGCAAAAAGCCAGCGCCGTGATTCCGCCGGCTAACTTATGGGTGAACCCGGACTGCGGCTTGAAGACGCGGGGCTGGGCGGAAACGGAAGCGGCTTTAAAAAATATGGTCGCGGCGGCACAGCAGATGCGTGCGGCTTGATACGGGACAACGCCGTCAGGGCGCATGTCCGGCTGCTTGCAGGGCGGCGCAGCGGTTTTCCCGGGCGCCGCCCGTTTTTTTTGCCATGAAGTAGGTGTTGCCCTGCGGAATAGCACGCGCCAGGCCCCTGATGCTGATTTTTTTGCAGTAGAATGCAAGAAATTTACTGCTCCCATTGTTGCCGTACGGAACAGTTGGCCTGCCGCAGTTTCACTTTGATAAATGTTTATGTCCAAAAGCCCGTCGCAGAAGCCTATCGAAATCAAGATTTCCACCGTCGTAGCTGTCTCCGCCATTATGCATAGCGCCGATACGCAGGCACTCGATGCCGCCTTGCGCGACATGACGGGGGGCGTGGCGGACTTTTTCGAGGACGACCTGGCCGTGCTGGACGTGGCTGCCTTGCCGCCCGGCAGCATGCCCATCGACTGGGCTGCCCTCGTGGCTTTGCTGAAAAAATACCGCTTGAATGCCGTGGCCGTGCGCAATGCGCCGGCCGACATGCATGACGCCATCCTGGCGCAAGGCTTGAGCCTCGACAGCGGCAAGACGCGCGACGATGCGCCTCCCAAGGATGGCCCCACGGCGGCCGCCCAGGCGGGTGCCGAAGCGCAAGTGATGGTGATCGACACGCCCGTGCGGGCCGGCCAGCGCATTTACGCGCGCGGCTGCGACCTGATCATCACGGCTGTCGTCAACAATGGCGCCGAAATCATCGCCGACGGCAGCATCCACGTGTATTCCTCGCTGTATGGCCGCGCGCTGGCCGGCGCCTCGGGCAATGCCCAGGCGCGCATCTTCGCGCTGGCCATGGAACCGGAACTGGTCTCGATCGCCGGCGTATACCGCACGTTCGAAGATGGTTTCCCCGCAGAAATGGCGCGCGGACCCGTGCAAATTCGTTTGGCTGGAGACAGAATCGATATACACTCTGTCAATCCGGTCACTCCCGTGAACCGCTCTTAAGCTGCACAATTCAAGAGATATCTGAAAAGGATTATTTGTGGCAAGAATTATTGTTGTGACGTCCGGCAAGGGCGGTGTCGGCAAGACGACCTCTAGCGCCAGTTTTGCCACTGGTCTGGCCATGCGCGGCCACAAGACAGCCGTGCTCGACTTCGATGTGGGCCTGCGCAACCTCGACCTGATCATGGGTTGCGAGCGCCGCGTCGTGTATGACTTGATCAATGTGATCAATAAAGAGGCCAGCCTGAACCAGGCATTGATCAAGGACAAGCACTGCGACAACCTGTTCATCCTGCCCGCCTCGCAAACGCGCGACAAGGATGCCTTGTCGGAAGAAGGCGTGGAACGCGTGTTGAACGACCTGATCAACATGGGCTTCGAATTCATCATCTGCGATTCGCCGGCCGGTATCGAGCATGGCGCGCTGATGGCGCTGACGTTTGCCGACGAAGCCATCATCGTCACCAACCCGGAAGTGTCCTCGGTGCGCGATTCGGACCGCATCCTGGGCATCCTGCAAGCCAAGTCGCGCCGCGCGCAGACGGGCGGCGAGCCGGTCAAGGAACATTTGCTGATTACCCGTTACTCGCCGAAACGCGTGGAATCGGATGAAATGCTGTCCTACCAGGACGTGCAGGAAATCCTGCGCATCCCGCTGGTGGGCATCATTCCGGAATCGGAACAAGTGCTGGCCGCCTCGAACCAGGGCAATCCCGCCATCCATTTCAAGGGGACGGACGTGGCGCAAGCCTATGAAGACGTGGTCTCGCGTTTCCTCGGCGAAGATGTCGAGTTGCGCTTTACCAACTATGAAAAGCCTGGATTACTCCAGCGCATTTTTGGGGCGAAGTGATATGGCCTTGCTTTCTTTCCTGTTCCCCCCCAAGCCGAAGACGGCCACCGCAGCCAAGGAACGCCTGCAGATCATCATCGCCCGCGAACGCAGCGGACGCGGTGGTCCGGACTTCCTGCCCGCCCTGCACAAGGAATTGATCGCCGTCATTTCCAAGTACACCAAGGTGAATGCCGACGACATCAAGATTTCGCTGGACCGCCAGGGCAACCTGGAGGTGCTCGACGTCAACGTCGTGCTGCCGGACGCGTAAAGCCTAATCCGGGCTACTCCGGCCTGACCGTGAGCAATTCCTGCGCCACCGCGGCGCAGGCGTTCACGTGCTGGTTGCCGATCTGGCGGAACACGGCGTAGCCGATGGCTGCCGCCACCGCCTGGCCGGCAAACGGCACGAAGCGCGCCACCTGCTTGGTGGCAATCTTGACGCCACTGCGCTTGAGCAGCTGGAGGATCAGTTCGCGCGACACCAGCTTCCCTACCAGCATGCCGCCCATGCCCACTGCCGCGCGGTAAGCCATCATCTTGAACTGCGGGTTCAAGCGCTCGATCTGCTCGGGCGTGAGGCCGAATTCGTGGTTGATATCGTTGATCAGCATGGAAAACAGCCCGACATCCGACATCAGGTCGATGCCGGGAATGGGGATGGCCGAGGCGCCTGCCGACATCATGGCACGCCGCTGCACCAGGCGCCGGCAACGCTCGCGCACTTGCTCGATTTCGGCATGACTGGCCGGTATCAGGGTCCAATCGGTGTTGCTCTTGTCTGCCATGCGCGTTTCTCCGCTAGTAGGGGGTAGATGAACAAGTGTAACGTAAAGAATGTCGCCGCTGATTTCACTGGACACAGTTGCAATCTCTGTTATATTTCACTTGAGCATTCCTTAACATTACGATAAGCAGAGCGGACCGTCTGTTTGTTGCTACACATTCCAGCCCATTATGCGAATTGCCGTACTCGATAGCGATCATAGTCAGGCAGAACTGATCTGCCAGGTGCTCACCGCCGCCGGCCACGCTTGCCACGAGTTTCAGAGTGGCAAGGAAATGCTGGGGCAATTGCGCAAGGACAGTTGCGACATGCTCATCCTCGACTGGCATGTGAGCGATCTGGATGGCGCGGAAGTATTGCGCCGTGCCCGGGAAAAACTGGCGCCGAAGGCGCCCGTGTTGTTTATGACCAACAGCTCGGGCGAAGACGATGTGGTGGCCGGCATGACGGCAGGCGCCGACGACTACATGATCAAGCCCTTGCGGCGCAGTGAACTGACCTTGCGCACCCAGGCGCTGCTGCGCGTAGCCTACCCGGCGCAGAATGGCGCCGAGTACTTGCAATTCGGTCATTACACGTTTGAAACCCGCCCCGGCCGCCTGCTGCGCGATGGCGAAGTGCTGGACGTCACGCACAAGGAATTCGCCCTGGCGCTGCTGTTTTTCCGCAACCTGGGCCGTCCCCTGTCGCGCGCCTACATCCATGAAGCCGTGTGGCAGCGCGACACGGCCCTGCCCTCGCGCACAATGGATACCCACGTCTCGCGCGTGCGCAACAAGCTGCAGCTGAAACCGGAACACGGCTACCGCCTGGTGCCCGTCTACAGTTATGGTTATCGCCTGGAAAAACTGGGCGGGTGACGCCCACGCATCCGGACGAAAACAGACGAACTGCTCAAAGAGCGGGCACAAGGCGCTATAATGTCGGCATAAGAATTCCCAACAGCCCTGAAATGCAACTGCTCGCCGTCGGCCTCAACCATACCACCGCCCCAGTGTCGCTCCGCGAACAGCTGGCGTTTGCGCCTGAGCATCTGGGCCAGGCGGTAATGGCGGCGCGCACCTGGTTCCAGCGCATCGACTTGCGCGACAATGACGAAGCGGCCATCCTCTCGACGTGCAACCGCACCGAGCTGTATGCGGCCAGTCATGTACCCAATCCGCTCGACGCGGGCGCGCATTTCCTGGCAGATTATCACAAGCTCAACTACGGCGAGCTGCGCCCGCACTTATATATGCTGCCGCAGCACGATGCCGTGCGCCACACCTTCCGCGTCGCCTCCGGGCTGGACTCGATGGTGCTGGGCGAAACGCAGATCCTGGGGCAGATCAAGGATGCCATCCGCACGGCCGACGAGGCGGGCGGCCTGGGCACGTATCTGCACCAATTGTTCCAGCGCAGTTTTTCCGTCGCCAAGGAAGTGCGCAGCAGCACAGAAATCGGCGCCCACAGCGTTTCCATGGCGGCGGCCGCCGTGCGCCTGTCGCAGCGCATCTTCGACAAGATCGCCGAGCAAAACGTGCTGTTCATCGGCGCCGGCGAAATGATCGAATTGTGCGCCACGCACTTTGCCGCGCAAAATCCGAAAAGCATCACCATTGCCAACCGCACCATGGAACGGGGCGAGGAATTGGCGCACCGCTTCAATGGCAAGGCCATCCGCTTGGCCGACCTGCCGGAAATGCTGCAGCAGTTCGACATCGTCATCTCGTGCACGGCGTCGTCCTTGCCGCTGCTGGGCCTGGGCCTGGTCGAGCGCGCCATCAAGGCACGCCGCCACAAGCCCATGTTCATGGTCGACCTGGCCGTGCCGCGCGACATCGAATCGGAAGTGGGCCGCCTGAACGACGTCTTCCTGTACACGGTCGACGACCTGGGCAAGGTCGTGCAGACGGGCATGGAAAGCCGGCAAGCGGCCGTGGCGCAAGCCGAGGCCATCATCGAGACGCGCGTGCAATCGTTCATGAGCTGGGTCGACGACCGCGCCATGGTGCCCGTGATCCAGCATTTGCATGAAAACAGCGAAGCGCTGCGCCTGATGGAAGTGGAACGGGCGCGCAAGATGCTGGCCAAGGGCGCCGACATCGATGCCGTGCTGGAAGCGCTGTCGAAAGGCTTGACGGCCAAGTTCCTGCACGGTCCGCAACAGGCGCTGCACCATGCACAAGGCGACGAGCGCAAGCAGTTGGTCACCCTGCTGCCGAAACTGTTCCGCCCCCGCCGTTAGCGCAGCCCCGCTGGCCGCCCGCGCGGCCGCCCCCTGCCCGCCTGCCGGGCCTGCCGGACCCGCACCATCCCTACACTCTTTTACCGCGAATCGCTATGAAACCATCCATGCTGGGCAAACTCGATCAACTGGCGAACCGACTGGTCGAACTCGACGAACTGTTGATGCACCCGGACGCCACGTCAAACATGGACAGCTACCGCAAGATGACGCGCGAGCACGCCGAACTGGGCCCGCTGGTGGCGCTGTACCACTCCTACCAGGAAGCGGGCAACGATATCGCCACGGCGCAAGAGATGCTGGGCGACCCGGACATGAAGGAATTCGCGCAGGAAGAGATCGAAGCGGCGAAAGCCACCATGGCGCGCCTGGAACGCGAATTGCAAACCATGCTGCTGCCGAAGGATGTCAATGACGAGCGCAATATCTTTCTGGAAATTCGCGCCGGCACGGGCGGCGATGAATCGGCCCTGTTCGCCGGCGACCTGCTGCGCATGTACTCGCGCTTTGCCGAACGCAACCGCTGGCAAGTGGAGCTGGTGTCGTCGTCCGACTCCGACCTGGGCGGCTACCGCGAAGTGATCGTGCGCGTGGTCGGCAATGGCGCGTATTCCAAGCTGAAATTCGAGTCGGGCGGCCACCGCGTGCAGCGTGTGCCGGCCACGGAAACCCAGGGCCGCATCCACACGTCCGCCTGCACGGTGGCTGTGATGCCGGAAGCGGACGAAGTCGAAGACGTCAACATCAACCCGGCCGACCTGCGCATCGACACTTACCGCGCCTCGGGCGCGGGCGGACAGCACATCAACAAGACGGATTCGGCCGTGCGCATTACGCACTTGCCCACCGGCATCGTCGTCGAATGCCAGGATGACCGCAGCCAGCACAAGAACAAGGCGCAAGCGATGAAAGTGCTGGCCGCGCGCATCAAGGACGTGCAGCTGCGCGAACAGCAATCGAAGGAAGCGGCCACGCGCAAAAGCCTGATCGGCTCGGGCGACCGCAGCGAGCGCATCCGCACTTATAATTTCCCGCAGGGCCGCCTGACGGACCACCGCATCAACCTGACCTTGTATAAGCTGGACTTCATCATGGACGGGGATTTGACGGACTTGACGAATGCGCTGGCGGCTGAGCACCAGGCGGAGTTGTTGGCCGCGCTAGGTGACTAACGGCTGGGGTCCGACCCTCTCCACCGCTGACGGCAGATCAGGCGTCGGCGCAAACGGGGGTCTGACCCCGAGGTTTAAGTAGCGGCTAAGCAATAAAAATCCGGCCTTGTGCGAAAATGACCAGCTCGATTCCATCCACCTCACCGTGTCGCCCATGAAAAATTCACGCACCGTCCTCCTGTCGATCGCCACCCTGTGTTTCCTGATGCTGGGCGTGGCCATGTATTTGCAGCATGCCATGAACATGGCGCCGTGCCCGCTGTGCGTGATCCAGCGCTACCTGTTCCTCGCCATCGGCATCGCCTGCCTGGCTGGCGCGGCGGCCAACCGGCCGAAAATCGGCGCCGGCATCGGTGTATTGGCGGCCCTGGGCGGCATGGGCGTGGGCGCCAAGCATTTATACGTGCTGGCGCACCCCGGCTTTTCGTGCGGCATCGATCCGGTGGAAACGGTGCTGAACAAGATTTTCACGGCGCAAGTCATGCCCTTCATGTTCGAATCGTATGGCGCCTGCGAAAATGCTGGCGAGCCGTTTTTCGGCCTGTCGATTCCGCAATGGGCGTTCATCTGGTTCGCCATTTTTACCGTCGGCCTGCTGTGGACACTGCTGCGCCGCCAGAAATAATAGACTATTCATGCCAGAAACACTGATCCCCGCCGGCAGCACTGTCGGCGCCCTGCAAATCCGTCCGTTGCTCGACCCGCTCGACAACCGCATCCTGCTGGGCCACGCGCTGGGCCTGTCGCGCGTCTCGCTGATCACGCAATCGGAGCGTGTGCTCACTGACGAAGAAGCCGCGCGTTTGTCGGCCTTGCTGGCGCGCCGCCTGCAAGGCGAGCCGATCGCCTATATCGTCGGCCAACGCGAATTCTTCGGCCTGCCTTTCGAAGTCAACGACGCCGTGCTGATTCCCCGTCCCGACACGGAAGTGCTGGTGGAACTGGCGCTCGAACGCCTGCCGCCCGGCGGACGCGTGCTCGACATGGGCACGGGCAGCGGCGCCATCGCCGTCGCGCTGGCGTACACGCGGCCCGACGCCGTCGTCACGGCCCTGGATGTGAGCAGCGCGGCCCTGGCCGTGGCGCGCCGCAACGCCAGCGCCAACGGCGTCAATATCACCTTCATGGCCAGCGACTGGTTCGAAGCGCTGGGCACGGAAAAATTCGACCTGATCGTCTCGAATCCCCCCTACATCGCCAGCGGCGACCGCCACCTGGCCGAAGGCGATTTGCGCTTTGAGCCGGCCGGTGCGCTGACCGACCATGCGGACGGCCTGTCGGCCCTGCGCACCATCGTCTCCGGCGCCGCGCGCCACCTGGCGTCAGGCGCCTGGCTGCTGATGGAACATGGCTATGACCAGGCGCCGTCCGTGCGCGGCTTGCTGGCCGATGCCGGCTACAGCAAAGTGCAAAGCTGGCGCGACCTGGCCGGCATCGAGCGCGTCAGCGGCGCCCGCCTGGGCTGATCCTGTCCACATGCGCGGGGCTTGATCCAGCAACGCGCCAGATGCTCCGCAGTTTGTTAAAATATCAAGCGAATTCCTGACCGAAGCGCCGCCCCCATTCCATGGGGCGGACGCTGGCGACGCGGCGTTTTTTGGGCCGGCGCCGACGCATTTGCCAAAATTCGGTTAATCTCAGCACAAATTATTTATATGCTGCACAAGAAAGGAAGCTCAAATTGCCCAACCTGTTGACTCGCCGCCTGGCATTGCTGACCGAAGATGCCAACCGCGCGCTGCTGGGTGGCTTGCGCGGCATCGAGCGTGAAACCCTGCGCGTCGACCATGCCGGCCATCTGGCTTCCACGCCCCACCCCGCCGCCCTGGGCTCGGCGCTGACGCACCCTGAAATCACCACCGACTACGCCGAAGCGCTGCTCGAATTCATCACCCCGGCCGAACAAGACATCGCCGTCACGCTCGACAAGCTCGACACCGTGCACCGCCATGCCTACAGCCGCCTGGGCGACGAGTTGCTGTGGAGCCAGTCGATGCCCTGCCAGTTGCCGCCCGAAGCGGAGATAGCAATCGCCAACTACGGCAGTTCGAACATGGGCATGCTCAAGCACGTCTACCGGCGCGGCCTGGCATTGCGCTACGGCAAGGCCATGCAATGCATCGCCGGCATCCATTACAACTATTCGCTCGACGAGCAGCTGTGGCAAGTGCTGGCCAGCCATCCGGACACCAGCGCCAGCCCGCACCACGCGGCGGCCACGCCGAAAGACGTGCAGTCGGAAAGCTATCTGGCGACGATCCGCAATTTCCGCCGCTACAGCTGGCTGTTGATGTACCTGTTCGGTGCCTCGCCGGCCCTGTCCGCCGGTTTCCTGCGCGGCCGCGCGCACAAGCTCGACACCTTGTCCGACGACACCCTGTTCCTGCCGTATGCCACCAGCCTGCGCATGAGCGACCTCGGTTACCAGAACGATGCCCAGTCCGGCCTGCGCCCGCACGAAAACAGCCTCGATGACTACGTCAACGCCCTCACGCACGCCGTCAACGACCCGTATCCGCCGTATGCGGCGCTGGGCACAAAAAAAGACGGCGAGTGGATACAATTGTCCACCAACGTGCTGCAGATCGAAAATGAATACTATTCGACCATCCGCCCGAAGCGCGTGATCCGCATGGGCGAGCGCCCCATCCAGGCCCTGTGCCTGCGCGGCGTGCAATACATCGAAGTGCGCTGCATGGATGTCGACCCGTTCGAGCCGGTGGGCATCAGCCTGGAAACAGGCCGCTTCCTCGACGCCTTTTTGCTGTTCTGCGCGCTCGACGACAGCGCGCCCATCTCGGCCGAGCAAAGCGCCTGCTACACACACAATTTCGCCCGCACCGTCAAGGAAGGCCGCACGCCGGGCCTGACCCTGCGCCGCGACGGCGCAGACATCACCCTGCAGGCCTGGGGCGAAGAACTGCTGGCGCGCATCGCCCCCGTGGCGGCCCTGCTCGACGCGCGCCAAGGCGGCACGTCGCATGCGGACAGCCTGGCGGCGCAGGCGGCCAAGCTGGCCGACCCGGACAAGACGCCATCGGCGAAGGTATTGGCCGAGCTGCGCGACCATGGCGGCTCGTTTGCCGCCTTCGGCCTGCGCCAGAGCGAGCGCCACGCCGCCTACTTCCGCGCGCAGCCGGCCACACCGGAACAAAGCGCGTATTTCGACGAGATGGCCGCCAGCTCGCTGGCCGAGCAGCGCGCCATGGAAGCGGCGCCGGCCGGCAGCTTCGACGATTTCGTCGCCGCCTACCGCGCCAGCACCCTGTGTTCGCACACCTGACCTTGCGCAAAACGCCCCGATGCTGACCTTCTACAATGAATTGCACAGCCAGCACCGGGGCCGCTTCGAAATGTTTCGCGGCACCATGGTGCCCTGCTTCGAGACGCCCGAACGGGCCGACATGGTGGTGGCCGAACTGGGACGGCGCAACCTGGGCCGCATCGTCACGCCGCACGGCGTACCCCTGACGTCGCTGGAGCGCATCCACACGCCCCGTTACCTGCACTTCCTGCGCCACGCCTGGCACGACTGGCTGGCGCTAGCCCCTGGCAACGCGGGCAAGGATGCGCTGCCGTCCGTGTGGCCCGTGCGCACCTTGCGCAGTGACATCGAACCGGATGACTTCACGGCCAAGCTGGGGCTGTACTCGATGGACAATGGCACGCCGCTGACGGCCGGCACCTGGACGGCGGCCAAGACGGGCGCCGACTGCGCCGTCAACGCGGCCCATGCGCTGCGCCTGGGCGAACGGGCCACGTTTGCCCTGACGCGCCCACCGGGCCACCATGCGGGCAGCGATTTCTTTGGCGGCTACTGCTTCCTCAACAACGCGGCCCTGGCCGCGCAGCATTTGCTCGACGACGGCGCGCGCCGGGTCGCCATCCTCGACATCGATTACCACCACGGCAACGGCACGCAAAGCATTTTCTATGCGCGCGACGACGTGCTGTTCGCCTCCCTCCACGCCGATCCGCGCAGCGAGTATCCGTTTTACCTGGGGCATGCCGATGAAACGGGCAGCGGCGTCGGCACGGGCTACAACGTCAACCTGCCGCTGCCGGCCGGCAGTTCCACGGCCAGCTGGTTTGCCGCGCTGGAAACGGCCTGCCTGCGCATCAATATGTACGCGCCCGACGCGCTGGTGGTGTCACTGGGCGTCGACACCTTCGTTGGCGATCCCCTTTCGCACTTCGCCCTGCAAAGCGGCGACTACCTGCGCGTGGGCGAACGCCTGGCCCATCTGAACCTGCCCACCGCCTTCATCCTCGAAGGCGGCTATGCGGTGAAGGAGCTGGGCATCAATGTGGTGAACGTGCTCGAAGGCTTCGAGACGGCTGATTAAGCGCCTTACAACGCTACATATTCCTGAACAGCGCCATGAACGGCTGGCTTACGGCCAGGGTTTCCGGCCGCGTTTTCAAGCGCAAGACGCCCCGTCCCACCTCGTCGCGCGTGACCGCCGCCACCATCTTCATGTTGACGATGGTGGAGCGGTGAATCTGTTTGAAAATGGCCGGGTCCAGCACATCGAGCAATTCGCGTATCGGCTTGCGCAGCAGCGCCTCGCCGTCCGCCGTCATGACGGCCGTGTACTTGGTATCGGACTGAAAATAGGCGATGTCTTCCACCATGATCAGGCGCGTATCCTTGCCGCTGCTGGCCGTCAGCCACACCAGCGGCGGCGACTTGGCCGCCGCCGGCAAGGCGCTGCTCAATTGCTGCAGCAGGCCGGCCAGCGCGCCGTCGCCCGCCCGGGCCTTGCCGGCGCGCGCCTGCAGGCGCTGCAAGGTCGCCTGCAAGCGCTCGCGGGCGATGGGTTTCAATAAGTAATCGACGGCGCCGTTGTCGAAGGCATCGATCGCGTACTGGTCGTAGGCGGTGACGAACACCACCTGGGTGGCAGGACTGGCTTCCAGCGCGCCGGCCGCCACTTCCAGCCCTGTCAGGCCCGGCATGCGGATATCGAGGAAGGCGATATCGGGCTTGTGCGTGGCGATGGCGTCGAGCGCCGTGCCGCCGTCGTCGCAGGCGGCGACGATGCGCAGCGCCGGCCACTCTTCGGCCAGCAAGGCCAGCAGCGCATCGCGCAGCAGCGTTTCGTCTTCGGCGATGACGCAGCTCATCTCAGGCTGATGCATACGAGGCTCCTTGCGCCGTGCTGTCCGGCACCGTGATGGTGGCCGTAACGCCATCGGGGAAATTGGCGACAATGGCAAACGCGGCGGCACTGCCGTAGGTCAGGCGCAGGCGTTCGCGCACATTGCGCAGGCCGATGCCCGTGCCGGCACCGTCGTCACTGAAGCCCTTGCCGTCGTCGGCCACCGTGACGATCACCGTGCCATCGCCGCTGCGCGCCATGATCCAGATGGTGCCGCCGCCGCTCTTCGGCTCCAGGCCGTGCTTGATGGCGTTTTCCACCAGGGTTTGCAGCATCATCGGCGGCAGCTCCGCCTGGCGCAGGTATTGCGGCACCTCAATCTGCAGGTTCAAACGCGCGCCCATGCGGATTTTCAGGATATCGAGGTAGGCGCGCGCCCGTTCCAGCTCCGTGCCCAGGGTCGACATCGCTTGTTCCGTGCGCGGCAGCGAATGGCGCAGATACAAAATCAGGTTGCCCAGCATCTCGTCGGCGCGTACCGGGTCACTGCGCGTGAGCAGCTGCGCGCTGGCCAGCGTGTTGTACAGGAAGTGCGGCTCCACCTGCGCGTGCAGCAGGCTCAGCTTGGCCACCGTGAGTTCCTTTTCCGTCACCGTCTGGCGCGCCTCGGCCTGCTCGCCGCGCCGGCGTTGCGCCACCCGGCGCGTCATCGCCCGCGTCACCGCTTCCGCGTTTTCCAGGTTGCTGCCATGGTCGACGAGGAACCAGTCAGTCCAGGCATTGCGCGCCGGTTCGCAGATCAGCGTCACGCTGCCTGCCTCGCCATTTGGTGTGACAGTGGCGAGGATCTGGTTCGGCCGCGGCTCCAGGAAACCCAGCAGGCGCATGCGGGGCAAGCCCGTGTGCGTGTAGGGCGCCGCGCGGCGCACGCGGGCCTGCACCTGCAGGCTGTCGCGCGCGCTTTCGACCACTTCGCTGCCCGGCAGTTCGCGGATGGCCGCGTCGATCATGTCGAACGCCTCGCCCGCCTCGAACGGGATCTCGATCTGGCGCCGCTGGCGGCTCGACAGGGTGCCGGGGTTGACGGCGCCGGCGATCAGGCGCACGCGGCGCACGTGCGAAAACGCATTCGTGATGACGGCGCCGGCCAGCAGCGCGCCGACGCTGACAAAAAAGCCTTCCGTATGCCCGAAGATATAGCGCAGGAAATTCTCCACCAGGATAGCCGTGGCGATGATGTAGGTGAGCATCGTGGCCAGGGTGATGCGCAGGATAAAGAAGAGGCTAGTCATGATTTTTTCCTTGGGTATTGAAGTGGGCCCAGCATAACTATCGGCGCCAGCGGCGGTGGCCATTATGCGATGGAAGGCCCGTAGTGGCGACAAAGGCAAGAAAATAAAGCACAAATGTGCGCCGCCGCAAAATAAAATCGCTTGCAATTAAATAGCGCACGATATATATTGAGTACATGGACGCCGGCAATCGCTTCTTCAGACGGGCATCCTGGGGCACCAGCCCGCGAAAAAAGTAGCACACTATTTAGTAGTCAACTATTTATCAATCTAAAGGAAACCATCATGTCGATCAAACAAGTCCTGTACCGCGCTGTAGCTACCGCCACCGGAGGCCGCGAAGGCCGTGCCGTGTCGTCCGACAATGTGCTGGACGTCAAGCTGACCACGCCAAAAGAATTGGGCGGCAATGGCGCCACCGGTACCAATCCGGAACAACTGTTCGCCGCCGGCTACTCGGCCTGCTTCATCGGCGCCATGAAATTCGTCGGCGGCCGCGACAAGATCGCCCTGCCGGCGGACCTGTCGATCGAAGGTAAGGTCGGCATCGGCGCCATCGACACGGGCTTCGGCATCGAAGTGGAACTGACCATTTCGCTGCCGGGCATGGAACGCGCCGCTGCCGAAGCCCTGGTCGCAGCCGCCCACATCGTGTGCCCGTACTCGAACGCCACGCGCGGCAACATCGACGTCACCCTGACGATCGTCTGAGCGCACCTGACATAAGCTGCTGCGCATCGCGCTTTGCCATCAAAACCGCACTGCCATGAAGGCAGCGCGGTTTTTTTTTACGTCTACCTTTAGAATGGCGCTCTTTTCCTGACTTTTCCGGAGTACGCATGATCGCCTGGCAATGGAACACGTTCGACGAACTCGGCCCCCACGATTTATACCAGGTGCTGGCCTTGCGCCAGCGCGTGTTCGTCATCGAACAGCAGTGCATTTACCCGGACCTCGATGGCCATGACCAGCAAGCCATGCATTTGCTGGGCTGGCAAACGGTCGATGGCCAGCGCCGGCTGGGCGCCTACCTGCGCGTGCTGGCACCGGGCGCCAAGTACGTGGAAATGTCGCTGGGCCGCGTGCTGACGGCGCCCGAAGCGCGCACCACGGGCACCGGCAAGCAGTTGTTGCTTGAGGGCATCGCGCGCGCCGAACGCCAGCACCCTGGCCACGCCATCCGCATCGGCGCGCAGCACTACCTGGAGCGCTTCTACCAGTCGTTCGGCTTTGTCACCGTCAGCGCCCCTTACGACGAAGACGGCATACAGCACATCGACATGCTGCGCGCGGCGGAGACGGTCGCATGACGACGGCCCTCATTTCCTGGAGCGGCGGCAAGGATTCCTGCCTGGCCCTGTGGCGCGCGCGCAACGCCGGCATGGTCGTGCCGCTGCTGATCACGGCCATGGATGAAGATGGCCGCAAGTCGCGCTCGCACGGCGTGCCGCCGGAATTGCTCGAAGCGCAGGCGGCCAGCCTGGGTGCGCGCCTGCAGCGCTATCACGCCAGCTGGGCCAGCTACGAGGAACAATTCATCGCCATGCTGCGCGCGGCGAAGGACGATGGCATAGGCCACGCCCTGTTTGGCGACATCGACCTGCAGCCGCACCGCGACTGGGAAGAAAAAGTCTGCGCCGCAGCCGGCCTGACGGCCCACCTGCCCCTGTGGGGCGAAGCGCGGCGCGCGCTGGTCGACGAATTTCTCGCCGCCGGCTTCAAGGCCATCGTCGTCTGCATCAATGGCCAGCACCTGCCACGCGAATTTTGCGGGCGCGAGTTCGACTCTTCCTTCCTCGCCGACCTGCCGCCCGGCGTCGACGCCTGCGGCGAAAACGGCGAATTCCACACCTTCGTCTACGATGGTCCCGCCTTCAGCGCACCGGTGGCGCTGCGCCGCACGCAGGTGCTGCAATATGACGCGCCGGCCACGCTGGGCGGCGCCACCTATTACTTCCAGGAACTGGCGCCAGCCTGACGGGACAGGGCCGGCAAAGCAAAAAGGGCGATTCCGTGGAATCGCCCTTGGTATTGGCTGCCCTGCGCGTGCTTACTTTTTCTGCAAGCCGATCAGCTTGACTTCAAACAGCAAGCCCGCGTAGCCGGGAATCGACGGCAGCTTGCCCGCCTTGCCATAGCCCAGGTCATACGGAATGGACAGGATGCGCGTGCCGCCCACCTGCATGCCGACCAGGCCGCGGTCCCAGCCCAGGATGACCTGGCCGATACCCAGAGGGAAAGAGAAGCCGGCGCCCGCCTGGTTCGTATCGAACTGCGTACCCTTGTTGCCCGGCTTGCTTGCGTCATACAGCCAGCCCGTGTAAAGCACGGTCAGGGTATCGCCCGCTGCGGCCGCCGCGCCAGTGCCAACCACCACGTCAGGGAAGGTGAGATCCTTCACCTGCGTATTCGGGTCGAGCACGACCGGCTTTTCCGTGTTGGCAGCAGCGCCGCAGGCGGTCAGGGCCACGGCGCAAGCGAGTGTGGCGATCAATTGAAATACCGATTTCATCGTTTCCCTTTAAATATTGGTGTGTGACTGAGGCCCGTACGGTGCGGACCGGTACGGGCTGCAGTTTAACAGGAGTCGCCGGCCCCATTTGTAAGCAGACGTAAGCGCGGCGGAAAATTGCGCATCCTTACAACATTGCCACAATATCTAGATTTCCACTTGCGTGCCCAGTTCGATCACCCGGTTGCTGGGGATCTGATAGTAATCGGCCGCCGTGCGTGCATTGCGCGACATGGTGACGAACAGGTGCTCGCGCCACGGCATCATGCCGGCCCCCGGCGTCGAGATGATGGTCTGGCGCGCGATGAAGAACGACGTTTCCATCATCTCGAAATCCATTCCCTGCTCGGCGCATTGCGCCAGCGCAGCCGGAATATCCGGTTCATCCTTGAAGCCGTAATGCACATTGACCTGGTAGCACTGGTGGCCCAGCTCCACCACGCGCACGCGCTCGGATGGCGCCACCCACGGCTCTTCATGCATGAAGACGGTCAGGAAAATCACCCGCTCGTGCAACACTTTATTGTGCAACAAGTTATGCAACAGCGCATGCGGCACGCCATCCGTTTCGCCGCGCAGGAAGATGGCCGTGCCGGGCACGCGCAGCGGCGGCGCGATGAACAGCGACGAGAGGAATTCGTTGAGCGGGATCGCGTGCTTTTCCAGGTTCTGGAACACCAGCTGGCGGCCCCGTTTCCAGGTCAGCATGATGATGAACAGGATGGCGCCCAGCAGCAGCGGGAACCAGCCGCCGTGGAACAGTTTCAGGGAACTGGCCGCGAACAAGTTCACATCGATGATCAGGAAGAAGCCCGTGGCCCCCCAGCACAGCAGCAAATTCATCTTCCAGCGGTAGCGGATGACGAAGAAGGTCAGGATCGTGGTGGCCAGCATGGTAGCCGTGACGGCGATGCCGTAGGCGGCGGCCAGCTTTTCCGACGAGCCAAAACCGACCACGGCCATCAGCACGACGGCCAGCTGCAGCCAGTTGACGGCTGGAATGTAAATCTGACCGATTTCGCTTTCCGACGTGTGGCGCACGCGCATGCGCGGCAAGAAGCCCAGCGCGATGGCTTGCTTGGTCATCGAGAAGGTGCCGGAAATGGTCGCCTGCGAGGCGATCACGGTGGCCATGGTCGACAAAATCACCAGCGGATACACGCTCCAGGCGCCCAGTTGCTGGTAAAACGGATTCGAAATAGCTTCCGGGTGCGCCAGCAGCAGCCCGCCCTGGCCCAGGTAATTCAGCGCCAGCGCGGGAAAGGCGATCAGGAACCAGGCCATGCGGATCGGCTTCTTGCCGAAGTGCCCCATGTCGGCGTACAGCGCCTCGGCGCCCGTCAGTGCCAGCACCACGGCGCCCAGCGACAGGAAGGCGATGCGGCCGTTGTCCAGCAGGAAAGCCACCGCGTGCAGGGGATTGACGGCGGCCAGGATGGCTGGCGACTTGAGGATATTGACCACGCCCATACAGGCCAGCGCGACAAACCATATCAGCATGATGGGAGCGAAGAAGCGGCCGATGCCGGCCGTACCGTGCGACTGCACCGAATACAGCGCCACCAGCACGGCGATCGTCAGCCACACCACATACGGGCTGAAGGCAGGCGTGGCCACTTCCAGACCTTCGATCGCCGACAGCACCGAAATGGCCGGCGTGATCACGCTGTCGCCATAGAACAGGGTGGCGCCGAACACGCCGATCACCATCAGCGGCACATGCCAGCGCGACGACTTGCTGACGGATGACAGCACCAGCGCCATCAGGGCCATGATGCCGCCCTCTCCGCGGTTGTCGGCACGCAGCACCAGGGTCACGTACTTGAGCGAGACGATCAAGGTCAGGCCCCAGAAGATCAGCGAGACAATGCCCAGCAGGTTGTTATGCGTGACCGCCAGGCCGTGGGCAGGGTCAAACACCGTCTTCAGGGTGTACAGCGGACTGGTGCCGATATCGCCGTAAACGATGCCGACGGCAGCCAGTGTCAAGCCGACCAGGCTGCTTTTTTTATGTTCCGACGTCAAGATTGCACCCGTTTTTGTTTTGTTGCATCGCACAATATGATAGGTATTAGCAAATAGCAAGAGTATTTTTGCATGGTTCCGCAGCTGCCCCAAGGTCGTTGTTTTGTGCCGTTCCGCCATGTCGCGCGGTCTTGCGGCCATTGATTTGTTGCCATTCTACGCCTCGCCAGCGGCGCCGGGCAGCCCCCGATGTTTTCAGCCATAATGACAGACTGTCTACTCTCCAGCGAAGCCCATCATGAATCCAGGCATGCTCTACGCCTCCCTCGCCTTCCTGTGCTGGGGCCTGTTTCCCCTGTATTTCCATGCCATCGATGAGATCGCACCGCAGGAAATCCTGGCGCACCGCATGGTCTGGTCACTGTTGTTCCTTGGCATCGTGCTGACCGTGCGCCGCCAGTGGAGCTGGCTGGGCAGCCTGAAAGCGCAGCCCATAGTCGTGGCCAGCTTCGTCGCCAGTGCGTTTTTGCTGTCCGCCAACTGGTTCATCTATATCTGGGCCGTCAACAACGGCCACGTGGTCGACGCCAGCCTCGGCTATTTCATTACGCCCCTGATCAATGTCATGCTGGGCTTCTTGCTGTTGCACGAGCGCCTGCGCCGCCTGCAATGGCTGGCCATCGGCCTGGCCGCCTGCGGCGTGGCCTGGCTCACTTGGCAGGCGGGGCAAGTGCCCTGGATCGCCCTGCTGCTGGCAGCCACCTTCGGCGGCTATGGCTTGCTGCGCAAGACGGCCGCGCTGGGCGCACTCGAAGGCCTGTCGTTTGAAACATTGATTTTATTCCCCCTGGCACTGGCCTACATGCTGTGGCTGGGCTGGCATGGCCAGAGCGGCTTCGTCAATACTGACTCGTCCGCCACGCGCGCGCTGCTGCTGGCGTCCGGCCCTATCACGGCCATTCCCCTGCTGCTGTTTGCCGCCGGCGCACGCCGCCTGCCGCTGGCCGTACTGGGTTTGCTGCAATACATCGCCCCCACGGGCCAACTGCTGATCGGCGTGTGGGTCTTCCATGAATCGTTTACGCCGGAGCGCATGCTGGGCTTCCTCGTCATCTGGACGGCGCTGGCCCTGTACGCAGCCGAGGGGCTGTGGACGGCGCGCCGCGCGCGCGCCAGCACCTAGTCTTGCCCTGGCGCCCGTTTCCGCAGCGCGCAGCGCTGGCCGGAAGCGGGCGTTTACCGTATCCTGTCCGTCTTTGTATATCATCCGAGATTTCTAATGGCAAATTACGTCTACACCATGAATCGCGTGGGCAAAATCGTCCCGCCCAAGCGCCAGATTCTGAAAGATATTTCCCTCTCCTTCTTCCCAGGCGCGAAGATCGGCGTGCTGGGCCTGAACGGCTCCGGCAAATCGACCCTGCTGAAAATCATGGCAGGCATCGACACCGACATCCAGGGCGAAGCCGTGCCGATGCCGGGCCTGAACATCGGCTACCTGCCGCAGGAACCGCAGCTGGACCCGGAAAAAACCGTGCGCCAGGAAGTCGAATCGGGCCTGGGCGAAGTGTTTGAAGCGCAAGCCAAGCTGGAAGCCGTGTACGCCGCGTATGCTGAGGAAGACGCCGATTTCGACGCTCTGGCCACGGAACAGGCACGCCTGGAAGCGATCATCTCCACTTCCGACGGCGGCAATCTGAATTTGCAGCTGGAAATGGCCGCCGACGCGCTGCGCCTGCCGCCATGGGATGCCACCATCGGCGTGCTGTCCGGCGGTGAAAAGCGCCGCGTGGCGCTGTGCAAGCTGCTGCTGTCCAAGCCCGACATGCTGCTGCTCGACGAGCCGACCAACCATCTGGATGCAGAATCGGTGGACTGGCTGGAACAATTCCTGCTGCGCTTCCCCGGCACCGTGGTGGCCATCACCCATGACCGCTACTTCCTCGACAACGCGGCAGAGTGGATCCTGGAGCTGGACCGCGGCAGCGGTATTCCATGGAAAGGCAATTACTCGACCTGGCTGGAGCAGAAGCAAGCCCGCCTGAAGCAGGAAGAATCGACGGAATCGGCACGCCAGAAGGCGCTGCAGAAGGAATTGGAATGGTCGCGCCAGAACCCGAAAGCGCGCCAGGCCAAGTCGAAAGCCCGCCTGGCCCGCTTCAACGAGCTGTCCGAGCATGAATACCAGAAGCGCAACGAAACGCAGGAAATCTTCATTCCCGTGGCCGAACGCCTGGGCAATGAGGTCATCGAGTTCAAGAACGTGTCGAAAGCGTTTGGCGACCGCCTGCTGATCGACGACCTGAGCTTCACGATCCCGGCCGGCGCCATCGTCGGCATCATCGGCCCCAACGGCGCCGGTAAATCGACCCTGTTCAAGATGATCACGGGCCAGGAACAACCGGACAGCGGCGAAGTGGCCATCGGCCAGACGGCGCGCGTCTCCATCGTCGACCAGAACCGCGGCGACTCGCTGTCGGACAGCAAGACCGTCTTCCAGGATGTGTGCGGCGGTGCCGACATGCTGAACGTGGGCCGCTTCGAAATGCCGTCGCGCGCCTACCTGGGCCGTTTCAACTTCAAGGGCGGCGACCAGCAAAAAATCGTCGGCAATTTGTCGGGCGGTGAACGTGGACGTTTGCACCTGGCAAAAACCTTGCTGGCGGGTGGCAACGTCCTGCTGCTCGATGAGCCGTCGAACGATCTGGACGTGGAAACCTTGCGCGCGCTGGAAGACGCCTTGCTGGAATTTGCCGGCAGCGTGATGGTCATTTCGCATGATCGCTGGTTCCTCGACCGTATCGCCACGCACATCCTGGCCTTCGAAGGCAACTCGCAAGTGAGTTTCTTTGACGGCAACTATCAGGAATACGAAGCGGACAAGAAGAAACGCCTGGGTGAAGAAGGCGCCAAGCCGAAACGTATCCGCTACAAACCGCTCACCGTATAAATCGGGTGCAGCAATGCAAAAAGGCAGTCACCGCGAGGTGACTGCCTTTTTTTTTCAGCGAACTTCTAAACCATTAGAAGTTGTAGCGCGCGCCCAGGGCCAGGCCGGTAGCCTTGCGGCCCTGGTCGGCACTCTTGCCGAAGTGTTCCACTTCCGCCGTCAGCGAGACTTTCTCGTTGATGGCGTACTGGGCACCGACGGAAGCGTACACGCCTGTCTTGTCGTTGCCGCTGATGCCGGTCGACAGGCCCGTGCCGCTCAGGCTATTCTGGACCTTGGCCACACCGAGCTTGGCGAACACGCCCACTTTATCGCTCACCGGCATGCTGGCCTTGCCGGCCAGGTAGTAGCCGTGCGAATCGCTTTTCACGGAACCGTTGCCGGCGCCCGTGACATAGCTGTAATCCTTGCTGCCGAAATCGGCGTAACCGCCCTCGACCGCCCAGGTTTTGTCGAAATCGTAACCAGCGAAGATCTTGGCGCCTGCCTTGTAGCCGCTGTGATTATCGGCGCTGGTGGCGCCAGGAATATCAAAATTGTAGCGGTTGCCCGTGATGCCGGCACCCACATAGGCACCTTCAGCGTGTGCAGCGCTCATGCCGCTCAATGCGGTAGCAGTAGCGATCATTGCAAACAGGATTTTCTTCTTCATCATGTTCTCTCTCTCAATTAGTGAATGTTCCTAGATTCGTGCCTGAATTCGCAGTTCAGCGAAGTGCGATGACTACACAATAACAGCCGAAAAAAGCTACGTCTTTCTCCATTCCGTAAGAACTGTGACAAGATGTAAGTCGACATTACAAACTGACAATAACGTAAAAATGCGCCCTGTTGCACGAACTTAAGATAGACTTAAGAGCATTAGCAATTTTCAGCCCAAAAGGAGAGGTGCATGCACAAACGCCAGTTTCTCGCCGCCGCCATGGCCGCCACTGCCCTGCCGACCCTGGGTCGGGCGGCGCCCGCCAGCCTGCGCGGTCCAGCCCTGCTGACCATCACGGGCAGCATAGCCAAGCCCAACCGGGGCCCGTTCGACGCCGTGCGCGACCAGATGATGCACAAGCAGAAAATCAGTTTTGAGCGGGCGCGGGCATTCGACTTTGCGGCGCTGACGAACTTGCCGGCGCGCACCATCCACCCCACGCTGCAGTACGATGGCAAGGCGCATGCCCTGCGCGGGCCGCTGCTGGTCGATGTCTTGAAGGCGGCGGGCGCGCCTGAGGAAGATGCCGTGCGCCTGCTGCTGCGCGCCGTGGATGGCTTTGCGGCGGCGCTGACCGTGGCGCAGGCGCGCGCGCAGCGTTTTATTGTCGCCACCCACCTGGACGGGCAGGCGATGGCGCTGGGCGGCCTGGGGCCGCTATGGGCGATCCATGATGCCGACCGCATCGCGACCGTAGCGGCACTGCCCCTGGCCGAACGTTTCGCCAGTTGCCCGTGGGCGCTGTATCACATCGGCGTGGAGACGGGTTGACGCTACTTAAAACGTCAAACAAAACCATAGCGAGCGGAAGGGAGAGGTGGCTAAGAAGCGCAACCGTACTTTGTACGGGGCCGCCGAGGCGGTGAGCATCGCAGGCCGCCTATACCGACGCGCAGTAGGTTTTGATAGGCGTTTAGGCGTAGGCTTCGGCCATCGACATAACACGTGGCGCGATGGTGATGCCGTGTTCCTCGAACAGGGCCGTGATGGCCGCCAGGTTGTGCGTGCACTCCTCGGTTTTCCAGCCCTTGAAGATATCCGTGCCATCCTTCTGGAAATGCAGGTCCAGCACCTTGCCCTGATCCTTGTGCAGGTAGGGCGAACTATAGGTGTTCTCGTAGCCGAGCACCTTCAATTGCCCCAGCAAGGCATGTGGTGGATGATCGGGATCGGTGGCGAGGAAAATGCCAAAGGTCTTGCCCGGTGGTTTGGCGGCGATGTCGACTTCATAAATGCCGGGGGCCTTACTGACAGACGTACTCTTTAAAAATAACATGCAACACTCCCTGCGCGTGGTGTCCTGCGCCGAAAACGGGCGGCAAGACAGGGGCGGTGCGCAATGATTCCCCTCGTCAAATCTTATTGCTAATTTGCATCTTTGTCGACAAATCGGCACTTTTATTTGGTAAGTCGTGGTTATCTTGTCGCGTACACCAGCGTAAATTATCAATAAAGCCAGTTATCATTGCGCCAATACCCGGCCTGCTGCATACTTTTGGCTTGCGTAAAGATTGCCTTCCCGCCTGCCACTTCCTCGTCTCCATGCGCCTTCTGTCGATCAAGTACCGCCTGCTCATCCTCCTGACCCTGATCCTGGGGGCGGGCTTCATGGCCACCAGCCTGGCCAGCTACCTGGCGTCGCGCCAGGCCATCGAACATGGCATCGCCGACCAGACCTTGCCTTTGACGGGCGACAATATCTATTCCGAGATCCAGAAGGACATGTTGCGCCCCGTCTTCATCTCTTCGCTGATGGCGCACGACACCTTCGTGCGCGACTGGATACTCGCCGGCGAAAACAAGCCGGAACAGATCGTGCGCTACCTGGCCGAGGTCAAGAAAAAATACGGCGCCATCACCAGCTTTCTCGTCTCGGACAAGAGCAGCAAATATTATTACGCGGAAGGCACCCTGAAATCCGTCAGCCCTGAGGCGAAGCGCGACATCTGGTACTACCGCGTGCGCGCCATGGACAGGACCGATTATGAAACCAATGTCGACGTGGACATGGCCAACCGCGACAGCATGACCATCTTCATCAACCACCGCGTGGTCGATTACAACGGCCGGTTCATCGGCGCCACCGGCATCGGCCTGACTCTGGCCACCATGAGCAACATCATCGATCGCTACCAGGTACGCTTCCACCGCAACATTTATTTTGTCGACGCCGCCGGCACCCTGGTACTGGCGGGCAGGACCATGCGCGAGGGTCACGGTAACATCCGCAACTTGCCCGGCGTGGCCAGCATTGCCGACCAGATCATCAACCACCAGAGTACGCCGACGCATCTGTCTTACCAGCTGGGCCGTGCGCAAATCCTCGTCAACTCGCGTTTCATTCCCGAGCTGGGCTGGTACCTGGTGGTCGAGCAGAATGTCAGCGACGAAGTCAAGTCGCTGCAGGGCGTGTTCATCCTGAATCTGGCCATCAGCTTTGGCGTGACCCTGCTGGTACTGGTGCTGACCTTGCTGACGGTGAACCGCTACCAGCGCCGCATCGAACGCATCGCCTCGACGGATGCGCTGACCGGGCTATTGAACCGCCAATCGCTGGAACTGCTGTTCCAGCGCGCCATGCTCTTGTCCAAGCGCACGGCGCAACCGATGTCGGCCATCCTGTTCGACATCGATTTCTTCAAGCGCGTCAACGATACCCACGGCCACCTGTGGGGCGACAAGGTCATTTGCGGCGTGGCCGACGTGGCGCGCGCCACCGTGCGCGAAAGCGACGTCATCACGCGCTGGGGCGGCGAGGAATACCTGGTGCTGCTGAATAACTGCAGCCTGGCGCAGGCGATGGAAGTGGCGGAAAACCTGCGCGCCGCCGTCGAGCGGCACGATTTCGGCCTGCCCGCACCGCAGGTACCCGTGACGATCAGCCTGGGCGTGGCCGAATGCCGGCTCGACGAAAGCGAATCAGCCTTCTTTTCGCGCGCCGACAGCGCCCTGTATCAGGCGAAACAGCAGGGACGCAACGGCGTGCACGCCGCCTGATTCATCCCCCGCGCTTGCGCCTGGCCAGATCTTGCGTCGGCGCCACCAGCGCCCGGTACAACTCGCCCGTGGCGGCATCCCAGCTTTGCACCGCCTGCTGCTGGCGTTGCACGGTGGCAGCATCGCCCCGTGCGATGGGTCCGGAGAGCGCGGGCGCGGCGCCCAGGCGGAACACATTGGCCACCGCTTCCGTCACCAAAGGCTGGGCCAGCTCGCGCGCCACCGGCTCGGGAATGCCGGCCGCCTGGTAGGCGCGCAGCGCGGCATCGAGCACCGTCACCAGGTAATTGCTGGCAAACACGGCAGCAGCGTGATACAGGGTCTTGGCGGCCGGGTCGATGGGCACGGGGCGCGCGCCGATGGCATTCAAGGCCGGCGTGAGGAAGGCCAGTGCCAGCGGGTCGCCTTCGATGCCGCAAAACGTGCCGTCAAAGGTGGCGGCCACCTGCTGCGGGTCGGCAAAGCTGCGGATCGGGTGCGCGCTGGCGACAAAAGCACCGGCCTGCGTGGCGGCCAGCAGCACGTTCGAGGCCAGCGCGCCGCTGCAGTGAAACACGATGGCGCCCGCCTGGCGTCCTTCGGCCACCAGCGCCGCGCAGGCCGGGCCGATCTGATCGTCGGAAACGGCCAGCAGGGTGACGTCGGCGCGCCGCAAGGCCGCATAGCTGGCGACGGGGGTGCCGGCGCCCATGAAATCCACGGCCGCCTGCGCCGACGCCATCGAACGCGTCAGCACGTCCTGCACCAGGATTTTTCCGCCAGGCGTACTATCCGCGCCGGCGAACAAACGGCCCAGCACGCGGCCCACATGGCCGGCGCCGATGATATTCAGGGTAACGTCCATGGTGATAGGCTAGAAACTCGATCCCGGCTGGCGCAGGAATTCCACTTCTTCCGGCGTGGAGGGCCGACCGAGAATGGCATTACGGTGGGGGAAGCGGCCAAAGCGGGCAATCACTTCCTGGTGCCGCTGCGCATAATCGAGCATGCCGTCAAAACCGGGCTGCGCCTGCGACAGCAGCTGGAACAGCTCGACGGCGCGCGCTTGCATGGCCAGGTCTTCCGCGTGTTCGAACGGCAGGTAGGCAAAGGCGCGCAGCATCGGCGGCAACTGCCGGTCCTGCCCTGCGTCCGTCAAGGCGACGGCCAGCGCCAGCGCTTGGGCGTCGCCGGCAAAGGCGCGTGGCGTGTTCCGATGCACATTGCGCGTGAATTGATCGAGCACGATGAGGCGCGCCAGCGCGCCATGCGGCGTCGCGTCCCACGCGTGCAAGCCGCCCTCGATGGCGGCATCGATCAGCGCGCCGAAACGCGCGCGTATCTGCGCGTCGAAGGCGTCATCCTTGCGGAACCATTCCACGCGCGACTGGCCGTAGTCAGGGTTATCCGGCGGCAGGAACCAGAAATCGAGTACGTCTTGGGCCTGTGCATCCATGTCCATCCTCTCAGCATCCGTATCAATTGCGGGCATGCGACAGCTGGAAGCCGGCGATGCCTTCGAAGGCGGCCAGTTCGGCCGACATGGCCGACAGGCTGGCGCCCGTGTTCTTGCCATGCGCAATGGCGACAAAGCGCCATTCCTGCATGCCATCGGTGCTGCCGATGGTCAGCGAGCCGCCGGCGATGTCGTAGCCGCGCTTGGCGGCCATGCGCCGCAGCGCATCTTCGCGCGGAACAAACCCGTGCTTGAAGCGCATGGTGATGGCCACTGCATGGCGCGACGGCAGCCAGTTCTCCAATTTTGACAGAAAAATCATCGCCATCGCGCACAGGAAGGCCAGGCCCATGGCCGACAGATAAAAGCCGATGCCGACCATGATGCCGATCACGGACGAGGCCCAGATCGAGGCAGCCGTCGTCAAGCCGCTGATATTGAAGCCCTCGCGCATGATGACGCCGGCGCCCAGAAAGCCCACGCCCGTGACAATACCCTGGATGACGCGCGTGGGGTCGCTGCCGACGATGGCGCCATGGCCGCCGTACCAGAACTCCGGATAGCCGCCCAGCACCGTCAGCGCGGCCGAGGCCATGCACACCAGGCTGTAGGTGCGCATGCCCGCTGCGCGCCCGTGATACGAGCGTTCATAGCCCACCAGCAAGCCCAGCAGCAGCGCGCCAAGCAGGTTCAGCAGGATCACGCCATTCGTCGCCAGCTCGGCCGGCGACCAGTAGGCGCGCAGGAAGTCGATGGTCGGCATCTAGGGCTTTTTCGTCAACTGCTTTTCAAACGCCACATCGAGCTTGCTGACGCGGCGCGCCTTTTGCGGTCCCAGGCCATTCACGAAGGCGACAAAGGCATCCAGTTCCAGCGGTGGGCACAGGGGCGGCAAGCCGGGGCCTTCGGTGAGGAAAAACAGTTCATCGCCCGTGCGCGCCATCGTGTAGAGGCGGTGGCCGGTGCGTTCCTTGAGTCGCTCGATGGCGGAGGTGGCGCGGGTCGAACGCATCAGATGGCTCCCGTGCGCTGTTCCAGCCACGCCAGCGCGTCGCCCGCCAAGTGCGGCGCCAGGCGCGCGCACACGGTGGCGTGATAGTCGTTGAGCCAGGCCGCCTCGTCGTCGCGCAACAGCGACCGCTCGACGCAGCGCGTGTCGATCGGGCACAGAGTCAGGGTTTCAAAGCGCAAGAAGTCGCCAAACTGCGAGGACGCGGCGGGGACGTTGAGCACCAGGTTCTCGATGCGGATACCCCACTGGCCGGGACGGTAGATGCCCGGTTCAATGGAGGTGATCATGCCGATCTCCATGGCTGTCTGCGGCTCCGGCATGGCGGACTGCGAAATCGATTGCGGGCCTTCGTGGACGTTGAGGAAAAAGCCCACGCCGTGGCCCGTGCCATGGCCAAAGTCGATGCCCTCGGCCCACAGCGGTGCGCGGGCAATCGCATCGAGCATGGGCGACTTCACGCCGCGCGGGAACTGCGCGCGCGACAGGGCGATCATGCTGCGCAAGACCAGGGTGAAATCGCGCTTGTGTTCGGCGGTGATCGTGCCGACGGGGACCACGCGCGTGATATCCGTGGTGCCGCCCAGGTACTGGCCGCCCGAATCGATCAGCAGCAAGCCATCGCCTTCGATGGTCGCCTCCGTGCCTGCATGGGCGTGGTAATGCATGATCGCGCCGTGCGCGTTGAAGCCGGCGATGGTGCCGAAACTGGGGCTCACAAAATGTGCACGGCGCGCGCGGCATGCCGTCAGGTGTTTGTCGACGCCGATTTCCGTCAACGGTGCGCGCTGCGGGTCGGCCAGGGTGCTGTCTAACCAGCTGAAAAATTCGCACAGGGCGGCGCCGTCCTGCTCCATGGCGGCGCGTACGTGCGCCGCTTCGCTCGCCGTCTTGCGCGACTTGGCCAGGGTGGTCGGGTTGATCGCTTCCACCACCGGCACCGATTCAGGCACGGCCTGGCGCGTGCCAAACGTGATGCGGCGCGGGTCCAGCAGCAAGGTGGCGCTATCAGGCAGGGCGGCCAGCGCGGTGCCGGCCCGGTCATACGCGGCCACGTCCACGCCTTGGCTCTCCAGCGTGGCGCGCAACGCGGCGGGCAGCTTGCCATCGGCCACGAACAGGGTGGCGCGCTCCGGTCCCACCAGCGCATGCGCGAGGAAGACGGGGTTGTAGTTCACGTCGGCGCCGCGCAGGTTGAACAGCCAGGCGATATCATCCAAGGTGGAAATCACATGGTGGCTGGCGCCGTGCGCGGCCATGCTGGCGCGCAGGGCCGCCAGTTTTTCCATGCGCGCCAGGGCCGGATACGCCGCCGCATGTTCCACCACGGGTGCGGCAGGCATGGCGGGACGCTGCGGCCACACGGCTTGCAGCAGGTCGGTATCGGTGCGCAGGGTCACCTGCGCGCCCAGCGCCTGCTGCAGCAGGCGCGCGTTGGCCAGGCCCAGCACGGCGCCATCGACGGCCACCGTCTGCCCCGGCTGCATGGTCTCGCCCAGCCAGTCGATATACAGCACGCTGGCGCCGGACGGGATTTTTTTCAGGACGATGCCGCTGCCGGCCAGTTCGTCTTCCGCCTGTTCCCAGTAACGGCCATCGGTCCACACGCCGGCGAAATCCTGCGTCACGACCAGGGTGCCGACCGACCCCGTAAAGCCGGACAGCCACTCACGGCCCTGCCAGCGCGCCGGCAGGTACTCGGACAGATGCGGGTCGGCCGAGGGCACGATGCAGGCGTCGATGTGCTGCGCACGCATGGCGCTGCGCAGTTGCGACAAACGGGAGGCGGGAGTGGATTGGTCAGGTGTCTGCATGGGGCCGAAAAGAGCGGTGCTGGGAAGCACCTATGATACCGCGATTAGCCCGGCTAAGGCACTGCGCCTGCAGCAACGATTAATAGTGCTGCTCCGTCAGGTGCCGCACCTCGTCGAGCAACACATCATTCACCATCATCGGCCTCGTAGCGGCGCAAGCCTTCCAGGTCCAGCACGCGGATGCCGCCATAATCGAGGCGCAGCAAGCCTTTCTTTTCCAGCACCTGCAGAGCCTGGTTGGCGCGCTGGCGCGAGGAACCCGACAGCAGGCCGATCTCTTCCTGCGACAGCTGCACCAGCGTATCGACGCCAGGGTACAGGTGCGAATTGAACATCGATGCCAGGCAGCGCGCCACGCGCGTGTTCAGGTCGAGCAGACGCTCGTTTTCCACCATGCCGATGAACTGGCCCAGGCGCTCATTGAGCTGCATCAGCAAGAAACGCGTGAATGGCAGACTCGTTTCCAGCAGCCAGTGGAAGGTGGTGCCGGGCAGCCGCGCCACGCGCGTGTCGCGCAGCGCCATGGTGTCGTATTTGCGCATTTCGCGCTTGAGCAGCGAGCCTTCGCCAAACCAGCTGCCGGGCGGCACGCCGATGAAGGTCATGGCCTTGCCCGAGGCGGAAAAATTATTCATCTTGACCATGCCGCTGATGACGCCGATCCAGTTGTCCACCGGCTCGCCCTTGCGGCAGACAAAGCCGCCTTTCGGCACGAAGGTTTCAAACACATCCGCCTCGACCCTGGCCATTTGCACGGGATCGAGCAGCTGCGCCCAGTTGGCCGCGCGCACGGCATCCTTCAGACTGATATCAGGGTAGGTCATTGTGCAATGCACCATCGAAAAGTGGGTAAATGTCCCCGAAAAGACAACTCGGCAAACTAACGCAAGCTACTATCATTGCACAAACGCCTTACACATAAAAACACAGAGCGCCATCCAACGAGGTGGCGCCTGAGACAAGCAACAGGGAGACACTGGTGCAAACGACTACCACAGCAACGATGCCGACTTTTCCGCGGCGCTTATTGCAACACGGCACAGTACGATCCGACAAGCCCGCATTCCGCGAAAAACACCTGGGCATCTGGCAAACCTGGACCTGGCTGGAGGTCAACGAGGAGGTGCGCGCTCTGGCCTGCGGTCTGGCTGCCATCGGCTTCCAGCGCGGCATGAATCTGGCCATCATTGGCGACAACCGTCCCCGCCTGTACTGGGCCATGCTGGCCGCGCAAAGCCTGGGCGGCGTACCCGTGCCACTGTACCAGGACGCGCCGGCCGCCGACATGGCCTATGTGCTGCAGGATGCCGAAATCTGCTACGCCATCGTCGAAGACCAGGAGCAGGTCGACAAGCTGCTCGAACTCAAGGCCCTGTATCCGCACATCGCCCACATCGCCTATGACGATGAACGGGGCATGCGCCATTACCGCCAGCCGGAGCTGACGTCCTTTGCCGCCCTGCAGGTGCTGGGCAGGGCCTACGACCGCGAACATCCGGGCTTCTTCGAAGCTGCGGTGGAAGCGGGACGAGGCAGTGACTCCGCCGTGATCCTGTATACCTCCGGCACCACGGGTAAACCGAAGGGCGTGTGCCAGAGCCACACGGCGCTGCTGGCGGCCGGCGAAGGCGGCGTGGCCTTCGACAAGCTCACCGACGAGGAAGACATCCTGTCCTACCTGCCCATGGCATGGGTGGGCGACTGCCTGTTTTCGCTGGCGCAGGCCATGGTGGCCGGCTTCACCGTCAATTGCCCCGAATCGGGCGACACGGTGATGATCGACATGCGCGAAATCGGCCCCACCTGCTACTTTGCCCCGCCGCGCGTGTTCGAGAACATGCTCACCAGCGTGATGATACGCATGGAAGACGCCAGCAGCATCAAGCGCCACATGTTCAGCCATTTCATGGACGTGGCCAAGCGCTGCGGCGCGCAGATTTTGGACGGCAAGCCCGTGTCGCTGGCGGATCGCCTCAGCTACAAGCTGGGCGAACTGCTGGTCTACGGCCCCCTGAAAAACGTGCTGGGACTGACGCGCGTGCGCGTCGCCTATACGGCCGGCGCCGCCATCGGCCCCGACCTGTTCCGCTTCTACCGCTCCATCGGCGTCAACCTCAAGCAGCTGTACGGCTCCACTGAAACCTGCGCCTATGTGTGTCTGCAGCCGGACGGCAATATCAAGTTCGACAGCGTGGGCTTGCCGGCGCCCGGCGTGGAAGTCAAGCTGGCGGCCAATGGCGAAGTGCTGGTGAAGTCGCCGGCCACCATGAGCGGCTACTTCAAGCGTCCCGATGCCACCGCCGAAGTGATCGATGCCGACGGCTACTTTCATACGGGCGACGCGGGCGTGTTCGATAGCGAAGGCCACCTGAAAATCATCGACCGCGCGGCCGATGTCGGCAAGCTGACCTGCGGCGCCATCTTCGCGCCCAACTACATCGAGAACAAGCTCAAGTTTTTCCCCTTCATCAAGGAAGTGGTGGCCTTCGGCCATGCGCGCGACCAGGTGTGCGCCTTCATCAATATCGACATCGAAGCGGTGGGCAACTGGTCCGAGCGGCGCGGCATCGCGTATGCCGGCTACACCGACCTGGCGGCGCGTGCCGAAACCTACGGCTTGATCCGCGACTGCATCGAGCAGGTCAACGCGGAACTGGCGACCGATCCCTTGATGGACCGCACGCAGGTGCACCGCTTCCTGGTGCTGCACAAGGAACTCGACCCGGACGACGACGAGCTGACGCGCACGCGCAAGGTGCGCCGCAAATTCATCGCCGAAAAGTACGCGGTGCTCATTTCCGCCCTGTATGAGGGCAAGGCAACGCAATACATCGAGACCCAGGTGAAATTCGAGGATGGCCGCACCGGTTCGACCAGCGCCGACCTGCAGATCTGGGACAGCAAAACGTATCGGCCCCAGGGCCTGGCCGCATGATGGAGCACAGCACGATGCAAATGAACGAACCCGACGCCCATTTCGGCACGGCCCGCAAGACCGGCCCCGTGATCCTCGACCTGAAGAACATCTCGCTGTCGTTCGGCGGCGTGAAAGCACTGACCGACATCTCGTTTGACGTCAAACAGCATGAAATCCGCGCCATCATCGGCCCGAACGGCGCCGGCAAGAGCTCGATGCTGAACGTGATCAATGGCGTGTACCGCCCGCAGCAGGGCGAGATCATTTATCGGGGCGAGCACCGGCGCGGCATGGATTGCTACGCGGCCGCCAAGTCCGGCATCGCTCGCACCTTCCAGAACATCGCCCTGTTCAAGGGCATGACGGTGCTCGATAACATCATGACGGGACGCAACCTGAAGATGAAGTCGAATTTTCTCTTGCAAGCCCTGTATTGGGGCCCGGCGCGGCGCGAGGAAATCGAGCACCGCAAGAAGGCCGAAGAGATCATCGACTTCCTGGAAATCCAGGCCATCCGCAAGACACCCGTGGGGCGCCTGCCCTACGGCTTGCAAAAACGCGTGGAACTGGGTCGCGCGCTGGTGGCCGAACCGGAAATTTTGCTGCTGGATGAACCGATGGCCGGCATGAACGTGGAAGAAAAGCAGGACATGTGCCGCTTCATCCTCGACGTCAACGACCAGCTGGGCACAACGATCGTGCTGATCGAACACGACATGGGCGTGGTGATGGATATCTCCGACCGCGTGGTGGTGCTCGATTACGGCAAGAAGATCGGCGACGGCACACCCGACGAGGTGCGCAGCAACCAGGATGTCATCAACGCCTATCTCGGCGTGGCCCACTAGGACGCATTGGACACCGTATGAATATCAATTTTTTCTTTGAAGTGCTGATCGGCGGCCTGCTGTCGGGCGTCATGTACGCGCTGGTGGCGATCGGTTTTGTCCTGATCTACAAGGCCTCGGGCGTGTTCAACTTTGCGCAGGGTGCGATGGTGTTCTTTGCCGCCCTCACCTGCGTCGGCATCATGGACAAGTTCGGCCTGTCGCTATGGCTGGCCATCCCGCTGACGATGCTCACCATGATCGTGCTGGGCATGGCGATTGAAAGGGTGGTCTTGCGCCCTCTCGTCAACCAGCCGGAAATCACGCTCTTCATGGCCACCATCGGCCTGACCTTCTTTATCGAAGGCCTGGCGCAGCTGATGTGGGGCTCGCAAGTGCACAAGCTGGACCTGCCCATCGAAGACGTGCCGATGCAGTTCCTGATGGACCGCTTCGACATCAACATCTCGCAGTTCGACCTGATGGCGGCCGGCATCTGCGCGCTGCTGGTGATCTGCCTGGCGTTGCTGTTTTCGAAAACCAAGGTGGGCCGCGCCCTGCGCGCCGTCGCCGACGACCACCAGGCGGCGCTGGCGGTCGGCATCCCGCTGCAACGCATCTGGGCCGTGGTGTGGGGCGTGGCGGGCCTGGTGGCCATGGTGGCGGGCTTGCTGTGGGGCGCGCGCAACGGCGTGCAGTTTGCCCTCACCTTCATCGCCCTCAAAGCCTTGCCGGTGCTGATACTCGGCGGCTTCACGTCAGTGCCCGGCGCCATCGTCGGTGGCCTGATCATCGGCGCCTCGGAAAAGCTGGCCGAAGTCTACCTTGGCCCCATGGTGGGCGGCGGCATCGAAGGCTGGTTCCCGTATGTGCTGGCCCTGCTGTTCCTGCTGGTGCGCCCGGAAGGCCTGTTCGGCGAGAAGATCATCCGGCGCATCTGACGCCGCACCATGCACACGACGCACCCATCACAAAGGACACGCCATGATTTACCGTGAAGCAGGACAATTCAAGACCAGCTACCAGGCTGACAACCAGATTTTCCCGATCCGCCAGGACCGCCTGGCGCTGACGGCCACGCTGCTCGTCGCCGTCTTCCTCCTGCCGTATTTTGCCTCGCCCTACATGCTGTCGGCGATCCTGATTCCCTTCCTGATCTTCGCGCTGGCAGCACTGGGCCTGAACATCCTGACCGGTTACGCGGGCCAGCTGTCGCTGGGCACGGCCGCCTTCATGGCCGTGGGCGCCTTTGCCTCATATAACTTCATGGCACGCCTGCCTGGCTTGCCGCTGCTGGTGTCGTTCATTCTGGGCGGCCTGTGCGCGGCCATGGTGGGCATCGCCTTCGGCCTGCCCTCCTTGCGCATCCGCGGCTTTTACCTGGCCGCCTCCACGCTGGCGACGCAGTTTTTTGTCGTCTGGTGCCTGACCAAGATCCCGTACCTGACCAACTACAGCTCCTCGGGTGTGATCACGGCGCAGAAAATGACCATCCTCGGCTACCAGTTCGATACGCCGCAAAGCAAATACCTGCTGGTGCTGGCCATCGTCGCCGGCATGGCGCTGCTGGCCAAGAACATGATCCGCTCGAACGTGGGCCGCTCGTGGATGGCCGTGCGCGACATGGACATGGCCGCCGAAGTGATCGGTTTTCGCCTGATGCGCACCAAGCTGCTGGCCTTCGCCGTCAGCTCGTTCTACTGCGGCGTGGCCGGCGCGCTGTATGCGTATGCCTACCTGGGCACGGTGGAGCCGGAAGCGTACAACCTGGACCTGTCCTTCCGCATCCTGTTCATGATCATCATCGGCGGCGTCGGTTCGATCCTGGGTTCCTTCCTGGGCGCGGCCTTTATCGTGCTGCTGCCCGTCTTCCTGAACACCATCGCGCATGGCCTGGCATTGCCGACCAGCGTGGCCTCGAACCTGGAACTGATGGTGTTCGGCGCGCTGATCATCTTCTTCCTGATCGTCGAGCCGCACGGCCTGGCCAGGCTGTGGCAGATCGCGAAAGAGAAATTACGCCTGTGGCCTTTCCCGCACTAGGAATTTGTACCTTGCAGTCCGATGTCGGTTCACTTGAATACCAAATAAAACAAGAGGAGACACAATGAAACACATCAAATCGCTCATGCTGGCCGCCGCCATCGCCAGTGCCGCACTCACCCTCGCCGGCCCGGCGCAGGCACAGGAGAAGGAGCAGTACATCGCCCTGCCGTCCTACCGCGTAGGCCCTTACGCGGCCGGCGGCTCCGGTTTCTACGGCGGCATCATCGACTACTTCAACCTGGTCAACCAGGCCGGCGGCGTCAATGGCGTCAAGATCAGCTGGGAAGAATGCGAAACCGAATACAACCCGTCGCGCGGCGTGGAATGCTATGAACGCCTGAAAACCAAGCAGGGCGGCGCCACCCTGGTCGAAACCCTGTCCACGGGCGTCGCCTACGGCATCCTGGACCGCGTGGCGCAAGACAAGATCCCCATGACGATGATCGGCTACGGCCGCTCGGATGCCGCCAACGGCAAGGTCTTCCCGTATGTGTATCCGCTGATCTCCAGCTACTGGAGCCAGGCCGCCGCCATGATCAAGTACCTGGGCGACAAGGATGGCGGCATGGACAAGCTGAAAGGCAAGAAGATCGTCCACCTGTACCACGATTCGGCTTTCGGCAAGGAGCCACTGCCCGTGCTGGAAGCGCTGTCGAAACAGTACGGCTTCGAGCTGGTGAAAATCCCCGTCGCGCCGCCCGGCAGCGAACAGCAATCGCAATGGCTGCAAATCCGCCAGGCCAAGCCGGACCACGTGATCCTGTGGGGCTGGGGCGTGATGAACTCTGTTGCCATCAAGACGGCGCAGCGCAACGGCTTCCCGCGCGACAAAATGCTGGGCGTCTGGTGGGCCGGCTCCGAGGAAGACACGATTCCATCGGGCGACGCGGCCAAAGGCTACACGGCGATGACATTCAATACGCCGGGCAACTACCCCGTGCTCGATGACATCCGCAAGAAACTCTACGCGTCCGGCAAAGGCAACCTGTCCGACCAGTCGCGCATCGGCTCCGTCTACCACATGCGCGGCGTGACAGCCGGCATCCTGTGGGTGGAAGCGATCCGCGTGGCGCAGGAAAAATTCGGCAAGGGCAAACCAATCACGGGTGAGCAGATGCGCTGGGGCCTGGAAAACCTGAACGTCGACGATGCACGCCAGAAGGCCGTCGGCGCGCTGGGCATGTTCCCCACCGTGAAGACCAGCTGCGACGACCATGAAGGCTCGGGCGCCGTGAAGGTGCAGCAGTGGGATGGCAAGAAATGGACCGCCATCACGCCGAAATGGATCGTCGGCGACAAGGCCCTGGTGCGCAAGCTGGTCGAGGAATCGTCTGGCAAGTACGCCGAAGAGAAGAAGATCACGCCTGCGTGCATGAAGTAAGCATTTAGAACCGGACCGGTGCCAGCGCGCCGGTCCCGTGTTTAACATTTTAAAGAAGCAGCCATGACCCACACTGCCACGCAATCCCCGATCAAGCCGGACGCGCCGCCGCCCTATCTGTCGGTGAACAATATCGAAGTCATCTACGACCACGTGATCCTGGTCCTGAAAGGCGTGTCGCTGCAAGTCCCGCAGGGCAAGATCGTGGCGCTATTGGGCGCCAACGGCGCCGGCAAGTCGACCACCCTGAAAACCATCTCGACCCTGCTGCGCGGCGAACGCGGCGACGTCACCAAGGGCGAGGTCCAGTTCAAGGGCGAGCGCGTGGATCAATTAACGCCGAATGAACTGGTGAAACGGGGCCTGTCGCAAGTGATGGAAGGCCGGCACTGTTTCGGCCACCTGACCATCGAGGAAAACCTCCTGACGGGCGCCTACACGCGCAGCCTGTCGCGCGGCGAGCTGAAAGACGCGCTGGAGAAGGTGTATCACTATTTCCCACGCCTGAAAACGCGGCGCAGCAGCCAGGCCGGCTATACCTCGGGCGGCGAACAGCAGATGTGCGCCATCGGCCGTGCGCTGATGGCCAAGCCCTCGATGATTTTATTGGACGAGCCGTCTATGGGCATCGCGCCGCAGATCGTCGAAGAGATCTTCGGCATCGTCAAGGACCTAAACCACAAGGAAAACGTGTCTTTCCTGCTGGCCGAACAGAACACCAACGTGGCGCTGCGCTACGCCGACTTCGGCTACATCCTGGAAAACGGACGGGTGGTGATGGAAGGACAAGCCCAGGAACTGGCCAGCAACGAAGACGTCAAAGAGTTCTATCTGGGCGTCTCCAGCGCCGGGCGCAAGAGCTTCCGCGACATGAAGTTCTACCGCCGCCGCAAGCGCTGGCTGGCCTGACACGGGAGCTGCCTTCATGGACCTGGAACGAGCCAAGCAGGTGTGCCGCGGCTTTCCCGGCGCGACAGAAGACGTCAAATGGACGAACGTGCTGGCGTTTTCCGTCGGTGGCCGGCTGTTCGCGCTGTGCGGCGCGGAAGCACACAGCACGCGCGGCATGAGCTTCAAGGTCGATGCGGAACGCTTCCTGGAATTGACGGACCGCCCCGGCTTTCGCCCGGCGCCCTACCTGGCGCGGGCCAAGTGGGTGCATATCGCCAGCCCTGACGCGCTCGACGACGGGGAAATGGCGACCCTGCTGCACCGCTCATACAGCCTGATTTTTGCCAGGCTGACGAAAAAACTGCAACGTGACATTGGAGAATCAGCAACATGACCGATACGCTCGACAGTCTGGAAGCACGCGCCCCCGAAGCGCGCGAACGCGAATTGATGGCCGGCCTGCCGCAGCTGATCGCGCGCGCGCAAAAGGCGCCGGGCTGGGCCCGCATCCTCGATGGCGTCAACGCGGCCGACATCACCAGCCGCGCCGCGCTGGCGCAACTGCCCGTGACGCGCAAGTCCGACCTCAAGCAATTGCAGCACGATGCCTTGCCGTTCGGCGGCTTGAATACGACGCCGAAGAACGCCCTGTCGCGCGTGTTCGTCTCGCCCGGCCCCATCTTCGATCCGGAAGGCCGCGGCCCCGACTGGTGGCGCTTCGCGCGGCCCATGTATGCAGCCGGCGTGCGCGCCGGCGGCTTGCTGCAAAACTGCTTTTCGTATCACTTCACACCGGCCGCCTTCATGGTCGAAGGGGGCGCCGCGCGCATCGGCTGCACCGTCATCCCGGCCGGCATCGGCCAGACGGAAATGCAGGTGCAGGCGATGGTCGACCTGAAGCCGGACACGTATATCGGCACGCCGTCATTCCTGAAACTGATCATCGAGAAGGCGCGCGAGATGGGCGCCGACATCAGCAGCGTCACCAAGGCCGTGATGGGCGCGGAAGCCTTGCCCGAATCCTTGCGCAGCTGGTTTGCCGAGAACGGCGTGCCGCACGTGTTCCAGACCTATGCCTCGGCCGATATCGGCAGCATCGCCTATGAAACGGCCAGCAATGGCAAGCTCAATCCGGGCATGGTCGTTGACGAAAACGTGTTGCTCGAAATCGTACACCCGGGCAGCGGCATTCCCGTCGCACCGGGCGAGGTGGGCGAAGTCGTCGTCACCGTCTTCAATGCCGACTACCCGCTGATCCGCTTCGCCACGGGAGACTTATCGGCGGTGCTGATGGACGCGCCGGATTCGCCGTGCGGACGCACGAATACGCGCATCCGCGGCTGGATGGGACGCGCCGACCAGACCACCAAGGTGCGCGCCATGTTCGTGCATCCGTCGCAGGTGCATGAAATCGCGCGCCGCCATCCGCAGATCAAAAAGGCGCGGCTGGTGGTATCGGGACGCATGGCCAACGACGAGATGGCTTTGCATTGCGAAGTCGACGATCCGCTTGACGCCAGCGGCACCGAGGCGATCATCGGCTCGATCCGCGAACTGACCAAGCTGCGTGGCGACGTGGTGCTGGTAGCTGTGGGCAGTCTGGCGCAGGATGGCAAGGTCATTGACGACATGCGCGATTACAAATAAGGCGAAATTGCGGGATAATACCGGCATTGACCATCAGCCCCATTCATCGCCATGCAAGAGTCCATGCAAGAATTTCATCACAACCGTGCCCGTGACCTGATCAAGAACGCGGAACTGCTGTTCGACCAAGATACCGTGCAGGCGTCGATCACGCGCATGGCCGATGTACTCAACACGCGCTTCAACGCCGAGGACTCGAAAGAGTTCCCGCTGGTGCTGGGCGTGATGGGCGGCGCCGTCGTCTTTACGGGCAACCTGCTGCCGCAACTGAGCTTCCCGCTCGAATTCGACTACATCCATGTGAGCCGCTACGGCGACGATGACAAGGGTGGCGAAGTGGTGTGGAAGGTCATTCCCCGTTCGAACGTGGCGGGCCGCACCGTCATCGTGCTCGACGATATTCTCGACGAGGGCGAAACCCTGGCGCACGTCAAGCAGCGTTTGCTGGACATGGGCGCCTCGGAAGTCATCCTGGCTGTGTTCGCCGACAAGGCCATCGGCAAGAAAAAGCCCGTACAGGCGGACATCGTCGGCCTGGTGATCCCGAACCGCTTCGTCGTCGGCTTCGGCATGGATGCGTACGGCTACTGGCGCAACCTGCCGGGCCTGTGGGCCATCAAGCCCGAGGATTTGAAGCACGAGTAAGGATGGCTCGGATGACGCGGCATGCCGCGTCATCCGGCAGCACCAGCGTTACAGCTTCAGGCGCGCGCGCGCCGCATCGTATTCGGCCTTCAGGCGCGCCACCATCTCTTCTACGCTTGGCACATCATCCATCAGACCCACGCCCTGGCCGGCGCCCCAGATATCGCGCCAGGCCTTGGCGCTGCCGGAGCCAAAATTCATCGAACTCTTGTCCGCTTCGGGCAAGGCTTCCGGATCGAGTCCGGCCGCGACGATCGATTTTTTCAGATAATTCCCGTGCACGCCCGTAAACAGATTCGTGTAGACGATGTCCGATGCAGCCGATTCCACGATGGCGTCGCGGTAACCGTCGCTGACGTTCGATTCCTTGGTCGCCAGCCAGCGCGAGCCGATGTAGGCAAAGTCGGCACCCATGGCTTGCGCGGCCAGCACGGCATCGCCGGTGGCGATGGAGCCCGACAGCGCCAGCGGACCGTCAAAGAATTTGCGTACTTCGCCCACCAGCGCGAACGGCGACAGGGTGCCCGCATGGCCGCCGGCGCCGCTGGCCACCAAAATCAAGCCGTCGACACCCGCCTCCAGCGCCTTTTTCGCGTGACGGATCGAAATCACGTCATGCAGCACGATGCCGCCATAGCTGTGGATGGCGTCGAGCATTTCCTTGGGCGGCGCGCGCAGCGAGGAAATGATGATGGGAATCCGGTGTTTCACGCACACTTCCACGTCATGCGCCAGGCGGTCGTTCGACTGGTGCACGATCTGGTTGACGGCGATCGGCCCCACTTTTTTGTCGGGATTGGCGGCCTGGAAGGCTGCCAGCTCGGCTTGCAGCTCAGTGAGCCAGGTGTCGAGCAATGCGGCGGGACGCGCGTTCAGGGCCGGAAAGGAACCGACGATGCCGGCCTTGCACTGCGCCGCGACGAGGGCCGGGCCGCTGGCGATGAACATCGGCGAGGCGATAACGGGTAAGGAGAGGTTTTGCAACGCAACAGGCAATGCCATGGCGGACTCGCTGGAAAGTTGATCGGGATGAGGAACACACTGAACGTTGATTATAGTGCAGAAAAAGTACGGTCGTGCTGAATTTATCGCTTAGCCGTTTCAGCCCTCGTTAAGCAAGTACTCACCCTCGACCCTTGCCGCTGCAGCTCTCACCAGCTGCGAGACGGCCCACTCGGCCAGCGCGGCCGCCTCCTGGCGCAGGAAGCGCCGGTTAGCCTCTTCGAAGATGGGCATGCCGCGCAGCAGGGCCGGTATCTCGGCGAGGGCGATGCGCTGGCGTTCCAGCAGCAAAAATTTCAGCAACACCTTGACGGCATTCTGCGCATTGCGCACGGGGTCCGACGACAGGTAATCGAGACGCGAGTAAGCACGCTGCAGGGCGCCAGCGGCGTCCTGGAAGGGCCGTCCATGGCCGGGAATGACGACCTGCACGTCCAGGCTGGCGATCAGGTCCAGCGTGGCGCGCGCTTCAAGAAAGCCGGAGCCGCCATCGAGTTCGGGGAAGATCACGCCAAAGCCGTTTTCCCACAGGGCGTCGGCGGAAATGAGGATGCCCTCGTCGGCACAATAAAAGATCAATGAATGGGGATCGTGGCCGGGCGCGCCCAGCGCCTGCCAACGCAGGTCGGCCAGGGAGAATGTGTCGCCGGGAGAAATGGTGGCGTCAAAGCCGAAGCGCGGACATTGCTGGCCCGTGGCCTGGAAGCTGAGAGCATCGACATCCCACGCTCTCACCTTGTCCGCTTCCGACACGGGAATGGCCGTCTGGCAGCCATATTCGGCTTGCAGCAGCGCGTTGCCGCCACAATGGTCGGAGTGCAGATGGGTGTTGAACAAGCGGTCCAGCGGTCGCCCTTGCAAACTATGGCGCAGCAAGGCCAGTGTTTGCGGCGCATGCGTGACATAGCCGCTGTCGATCAGGGCCGCGTCATCCTTGCCCTTGAACAGGATGTTGTTCGACGACAGCCAGCCGCGTTCGAACACCTGCATGGAATCGGGGAACAGCGCTGGCGATCGCGGCATGGGCTTCCTCAGTAGTCGGACTCGAAATCGAGCAAAGATTCGCGGCCTGGCAATTCGGCCCACACGGCGCGCTTGAAGTCGTCGTCGGCCTTGCTCCAGGCGATGATCTCATCGAGCGTGCGCAAGCAGCCTTCGCACAAGCCACTGTTGCGGTTCATCTTGCACAGGCTGACACAGGGCGACGGCACCGGTGACGGCAAGGGGAGCGGAACGGCTGGCGGAGGTGGGGTAGCGACCATCATGGAGCGGCATTGGTAAACGTGAAGGCTTTCATTATGCCGCGAAACCATGCCGGCGAGGCGATACCACTGCCATGCAATGTTTCTATCACTATATTTCCGGCGCAAAACATGATTAAAAAGTCATCTATCGCACATTTATTTTATATCGCGTTTTCACTCTGCGGGCATTCGTCCTACAACACGATCAGGTCAGATCCTGCTTGACTTGAAATATTTCAGAACTATACTACCATCCATACAGATGGCAAATGGATGCCACGGGGAGTTTTTGGAGACTTATGGCCAAGCAAGACAGCAAGCCCAAAATTGGGGAATCCGAGAAAATCACGATCAACCTCGGCTTGATCGACCTGGGGCAGATCGATCTGCTGGTCCAGGAGGGATTTTATTCCAACCGCACGGATCTGATCCGTACGGCCATACGCAACCAGCTGGGTATCCACGCCGACGTGGTCAGGCAAACCGTCGCCCGTAAAAGCCTGGTATTGGGCATGCAGCATTATTCGCGCGCCGACCTGGAAGCGATCCAGGCAGCCGGCCAGCGCCTGCAGATCCAGGTCCTGGGACTGGCCAGCATCGCCAGCGACGTCTCCGTGGAACTGGCACTGGCCACCATTGAGTCGATTTTCGTATTAGGTGCCCTGCATGCCAGCACTGTCGTCAAGACAGCGCTCGCAGGGCGAATTCACTAGCGTATTGGTTCGCGGCGATGACCCGGCCGATGCGCGGCACCGTTAAGGATGGTCATGAAACTACCTCTCAACATGTTGGCGCACATGCGCGCCGCAACCCGCAATCTGATTGGCCAAGGTCCTGCCGCCGCCACCGAAGCGATCCAGCAAGCGCTGTCTGCCGCCGGCCTGGCGCCACAGCCAGCGTCCACGCAGCAATCGCCACCGCAGGCCATGCGCGACATTAATCCACCACCGGCGCCACCACCGGCACCGCCATCCGCGCAGGCCCGGGCCGCGCAGCCGCAAGCTGATGCCGCGCCGGAAGCGGCGCCTGTGCCGCCCACGCCGGCACAGGCGGCGCAGGAATTCGCGCAGGATTTCATGGCGCGCCTGGGCGTGCCTGTCAGCCTGGGGCAGCACAGCTTCGACCTGCCCAGCTTCGAGATGCCGAATTTTCATCCGCCAGGTTTCAACGCGCCGGCCGCCGCGCCGGCGCAGATACCCGCTGGCGCGCAGTTCATCGACGGCGTGTACCGCAACCATGCGGGCACGCGTTCGTACAAGCTGTATATCCCCAGCAGCTATCACGGCCAAGCCATGCCGCTGATCGTGATGCTGCACGGCTGTACGCAAAATCCCGACGATTTCGCGGCCGGCACGCAGATGAATGCGCTGGCCGAAGAAAAGGAATGTTTTGTCGTCTATCCGGCGCAGACGCAGGGTGCCAACAGTTCGCGCTGCTGGAACTGGTTCAATGCCATCGACCAGCAGCGCGACCAGGGCGAACCGTCGCTGATCGCCGGCATCGCGCGGCAAGTCATCGACGACTACCCGGTGAATGAACGCGAAGTATTCGTCGCCGGCCTGTCGGCGGGCGGCGCCATGGCCGTCATTGTCGGCACCTTGTACCCGGATTTGTTTGCCGCCGTCGGCGTGCATTCAGGCCTGCCCTTCGCCTCGGCGCAGGACTTGCCGTCGGCGCTGGCCGCCATGAAGGGCGGCGCCATGCCCAATGCCCAGCGCAAGGCACCGGCGGGTGGCGTACCCATCATCGTTTTCCATGGCGACCGCGACACCACCGTTAACCCGCGCAATGGCGATGAACTGATTGCCCAGGGTCTGCGCAGCCAGGCTGGCGGCAAGGCGGCCAAGGCCGCTTCCATCGACGGCAGCGTACCGAATGGCCACCGCTACACGCGCACCACGCACAGCCAGGCCGATGGCTCGCCGCTGGGCGAACACTGGGTCATCCATGGCGCCGGCCACGCGTGGTCCGGCGGCAGCGGCAGCGGCAGCTATACGGACGGCAAAGGCCCGGACGCCAGCCGAGAGATGCTACGCTTCTTCAAGACCGTCAGTTGATGTTTTCGGTGTATGGCGCGATCTGCCGCTGCTTGTCGGCGATCTCGCACACGCCATCGGCATAGCGCTTGGAGATGGCGATGAACTGGTCCTGGATCTCCAGGAAGGCGTCGACGATCTCGGCGTCGAAGTGCGAACCGCGCCCCTCGACGATGATCTGCACGGCCTGCGCATGGTCCATGCCCTGCTTGTAGATGCGCCGGCTGATCAGGGCGTCATAGACGTCGGCCAGCGCCATCAGGCGCGCCGAAATCGGAATGTCTTCGCCTGCGAGCCCTAGCGGGTAACCGCTGCCATCCCATTTTTCATGGTGGCCGTAGGCGATCTCCTTGGCGTACTTGAGGAAATCGACTTCGATGCCCAGCTCGTGCTCGGCCGCCAGGATGGCGTCGCGCCCCAGGGTGGTGTGCGTCTTCATGATGGCCATTTCGTGCGGTTCGAAACGCCCCGGCTTGAGCAGGATATGGTCGGGGATGCCCACCTTGCCGATGTCATGCAGCGGCGCCGTCTTGAACAGCAGTTCGATATTCTTGTCCGTCAAAAAATCGCGGAAACGCGGCAGGCCGCGTACTTTCTCGGCCAGCGCCTTCAGGTAGTGCGAGGTGCGGCGGATATGGTTGCCCGTCTCGCTGTCGCGCGTCTCGGCCAGCGACGCCATGGCGTGAATGGTGACGTCCTGCAGCGCCGCCACTTCCTGCACGCGCCGCTCCACTTCCGTTTCCAGGTACTGGTTCTGGTCGCGCAAGAAATCCTGCATCTGCTTCATCGCCAGCTGCGTCCTGATGCGCGCCAGCACGATGGGCGCCGAAATCGGCTTGGTGATGTAGTCGACGGCGCCCAGCGCCAGGCCCAGCTGCTCGTCGGCCACTTCGCTCATGGCGGTCACAAAAATCACGGGTATGCTGGCCGTGGCGGGATCGGCCTTCAGCGCGCGGCACACATCGTAGCCGCTCATGCCCGGCATCATGATGTCGAGCAGGATCAGGTCGGGCTGGTCGCCGCCGCCAGCAATCTTCAGGGCGCGCTCGCCATTGACGGCGATCTTGGTCCGGTAATCGTCTTCCAGCACCGCGCGCAACAGGTCGATATTATCTGGCGTGTCGTCGACTACCAGGATGGTTGGCTTGCCTGCTGGCGCTTTCATGCCCGTCCTTCGTTCTGCATAGTTATCCTTGTCACAGTGTCAGCTCCAGCGCATCGGCCACCTCGCCCAGCTGCGCCAGCGCACCTTCGAAATCGTATTGTCCCAGCATACGCTTCAACTGGCGCGCATGTTCCGCCTGCCCGGCCGCGACCAGCACCGGACCGATGCCGTCGAGATGCTTGACGGCCTGCGCGTCGTCCTGCTGCAGCAACTGCGACAGTTCGCGCAAGCCCGCCTCCAGGTGTGCCCGGTCCACCGGTGCCACCATGGCGTTGCCCGGCTCGGCCACATTGCTGCGCGACTGCATGGCCAGCACGATCTTCGGCACCAGTTCATCGAGCGCCAGGGTGCAGGCAGCCAGCGCCTGCGGCAAGCCGTCATGCGATCCCAGGATGAGCAAATGCTCGACCCGCGCCGCGCTGTCAGCCAGGCCGCCGGCGCCGATATTGCCGGCCAGGCCTTTCAGGGTATGCGCTTCGCGAATTGCCGTCTCGAGCTGGTTGTTCTCGATGGCGGCGACGATGCGCTGCATGGCATCGAACTGGGTTTCCACAAAACGGTCCAGCAATTTTCGCATCAACGTAGCATTGCCGCCTACGCGGCGCATGGCCTCCGCCATTTTCAGGCCGGCGATCACGGGCAGCTCCGCTTCCGGCTGCGCCACCACCGCCGTCATTTCCTGCGGCGTGGCCGGCGCGATCCAGCGCGCCAGGGTACCGAACAGCTGCGCCACGTCGATCGGCTTGGCGATGAAATCGTTCATGCCGGCATCCAGGCATTTTTCCTTGTCGCCGACCATGGCATTGGCCGTCATGGCAATCACGGGCAAGTTCGAATAACGCGGATCCTGGCGCAGCTTGCGGGTAGCCTGGTAGCCATCCATCACCGGCATCTGGCAATCCATCAGTACGCCGTCATAGGCGTTTTCCTCGATCTTCGCCAGCGCGATGGCACCATTGCTCGCGATGTCGACGCGGATGCCGGCATCGTTGAGAATATGCTGTGCCACTTCCTGGTTCACTTCATTATCCTCCACCAGCAATAGCCAGGCGCCGCGCAGGGCCCGTTCATCGTCGCGGTAGCTGCTCTGGCGCTGCGTCTTGCGGCTCTGCCCCGTCACGCCGCCAAACACGAACGATATCTGGTCGAGCAGGGTCGAGGCGCTGACCGGCTTGTTCAATACGCCGTCGAGCGGCAAGTCCCGCTGGCGCGCCGCCTCCAGCAGCGCTTCGCGATGGAAGGCGGTGACCATGATGCAGGCCGGCGTCGCATCGATGCCGGCGGCATCGGCGCGGATGCCGGCCAGGGTATCGAGACCGTTCATGCCCGGCATTTTCCAGTCCATCAGCACCAGGCCATACGGGCGCCCCTCGGCACGCGCCTGCGCCACGGCGCCGATGGCCAGCACGCCGCCAAACACGGCACGCGCCTCGAAACCCAGCGCCGTCAGCATGCTGACGAAAATTTCACGCGCACTGGGGTTGTCGTCAACCACCAGCACGCGCAGGCCCTGGAACTGCGGCGGTACTGGCAGGCTGTCGCGCGGCACAGCGGCCAGGCCGAAGCGGGCCGTAAAGAAAAAGGTACTGCCCACACCCGCTTCGCTGACCAGGTCAATCTCGCCTTCCATCATTTCCACCAGGCGCTTGCTGATGGTCAGCCCCAGGCCGGTGCCGCCATGGTGGCGCGTGGTCGACGTGTCGGCCTGGGTAAATGCCTGGAACAATTTGCTGCGCTGGGGCGGCGTCAGGCCGATGCCCGTGTCGCGCACATCGACGCGCAAGACGGCCGCATGTTCTTCGAGCTGCTGCAGGCGGATGCCGACGACGATCTCGCCCTTGTCCGTAAACTTGATCGCGTTGTTGGTCAGGTTGATCAGCACCTGGCCCAGGCGCAGCGGATCGCCCTGCAATGCGTTCGGCACGTCGGGCGCAATGTCGAACAGCAGTTCGAGCCCCTTGTCCTGCGCGCGCATCACGGACAGGTCGGCGATCTGCGCCAGCACGTCCTCGAGGAAGAAATCGACTTTTTCAAAGGCCATCTTGCCCGCCTCGATCTTCGAGAAATCGAGGATGTCGTCGATGATGGCCAGCAGGTTCTTCGACGCCGACTCCACCTTTTCCAGGTAGTTGCGCTGAGTCGACGTGAGCTCGGTCTGCAGCGCCAGGTGGGTCATGCCGATGATGCCGTTCATCGGCGTGCGGATCTCGTGCGACATATTGGCCAGGAAGTCCGACTTCATCTTGGTCGCATCTTCGGCCACTTCGACGGCATGGCGCAAATCCTGCTCGACGGCCAGGTTGGTGCTCATGTTTTTCAGCGCCTGCAGCAATTCGCCCGTCTCGTCGCGCGACGTCACTTCGATGACGGAACTGAAGTCGCCGTTGGCCACGCGCGTGGCGATCGCCACCGCCTCGCCCAGCGGACGCGTGATCGAACGCGCCGACCAGGCAAAGGCCAGGCCGATCAACAGGGCCGCCAGCCCGATGCCGCCCATCAGGATCAGCGACGTATCGATGTCGTTGCGTATCCTGGCCGCGCTGTCGCGTATCAATTGCTGCTGCAAGTCATCGAGCTGGCCCACATACAGCAGCACTTTTTCCAGCACCGGCAAGGTCTGTGTCTGCATGGCCTGCTCCGCGGCAGCATCCTCGCCGCGCTCGACCAGTTCGAACATCGCCTTGAGTGAAGCATAGTAGTCGGCGCGTGCAAGGTGCATCTGTTCCAGCAGGCGCCGTTCTTCCGGCCGCGCATCGAGACCGTCGAGGATGCGCACCTGCTCGTCGATGCCTTGCTTGATCGCTTCCAGGCGCGCCTGATTCGCCTGGCGCCGTGCCAACTCGTGCTGGTTCGGCAGGCTGCCAATGCGCGTGGCCGCCTCGCGCGCCAGCCCATTGATCTTGCTGGTGGCCTTGGCGGCGACCCAGTCGCGCTGCAGGATATCGTCGGTCTCGGCGCGGATGGCATAGATGCGGCTGCCCGCCAGGACAATGACGACCAGCATCAGCACGATCAAAATGGCATAACCGGCATTGATGCGCACGCCGATGCGGATATCCCTGAAGCGCATGACTTTCCTATCAGAAATTCTTGAAAATCGAAGTCTGAACGTATTCCCCTACGGAATGCAAGGTTTATTGCAAAGCAATTTATACCGAAGCGCTTAATTGGCCGACGTGGTGGCTTTTACAGGGGGCGTCAGGGTGGCGATATGCGCTTGCAGGCAGGCCGGACACCAGCAGCCGATGGCGCGACTGCCTGGCACGGGCACGGCGGGCGGCACGGCCATGCACCAGCATGGCCCGCTGGCCTGCGGGTCAGTCTGGCCACACTGGAAAGTGGCGCCGCAAAGCGTGCACTGGCTCATGGCTGTGTCTGAATTGGCAAGTGTGTGTCATGCTGCACCGGGGTGCGACGCAGATGTAACTGGCAGTAAAAGGGCTGGCTGGAGGACATATCGGACCAGACTATAGGATCATCAGGGAAAATACAACAAGATCGCCCTATAATGCCTCCAAGATTTTCTTCTTCCCTGTAAAATCTCACCAATCTATTTTCCGGACTCGCCATGAATCAACTAGCTAACTTGAACCTGGACATGAATGACGACTTGACGGCGGTGTCGCCGCAAATCAAGGCGCAGATTCTGGCCGAGGCCCTTCCCTACATTCGCAATTTCCATGGCAAGACCATCGTCATCAAATACGGTGGCAATGCCATGACGGACGAACGCCTGAAGCACGGCTTCGCGCGCGACGTCATCCTGCTCAAGCTGGTCGGCATGAACCCCGTCGTGGTGCACGGCGGCGGACCGCAAATCGACAACGCGCTGAAAAAAATCGGCAAGCAAGGCACCTTCGTGCAAGGCATGCGCATCACCGATGAAGAAACCATGGAAGTGGTGGAGTGGGTGCTGGGCGGCGAAGTGCAGCAGGATATCGTCATGCTGATCAACCATTACGGCGGCCAGGCTGTGGGCCTGACGGGCAAGGATGGCGGCTTGATCCGCGCGCGCAAGATGCAGATGCCGGACCGCGAACATCCGGGCGAATTCCTCGACATCGGCTTTGTGGGCGAGATCGACGCGATCAACCCGGCCGTCGTCAAGGCCCTGCAGGACGATGCCTTCATTCCCATCATCTCGCCGATCGGTTTCGGCCAGGATGGCCAGGCCTACAACATCAACGCCGACGTGGTGGCGGGCAAGATCGCGGAAATCCTGAAAGCGGAAAAGCTGATCATGATGACCAACATTGCCGGCGTCCAGGACAAGCAGGGCAACCTGGTGACCGACCTGTCCGCGCGTGAAATCGACGAGATGTTCGCCGATGGCACGATCTCGGGCGGCATGCTGCCAAAGATCTCGTCCGCGCTCGACGCCGCCAAGTCCGGCGTGAACACGGTGCACATCATCGATGGCCGCATCGAACACTCATTATTGCTGGAAGTGTTGACCGAGCAGGCTTTTGGTACTATGATCCGTTCGCACTAAAAAATAATTCGGCGCAATTCACCCAGCGCCGATTTTTTATGCCCTTGTAGCTCAGTGGTAGAGCACTCCCTTGGTAAGGGAGAGGCCACGTGTTCGATCCACGTCAAGGGCACCAGTATCCTTTCCCCCGCAGCTGAAAAACTGTCCATGGCGGCGTTGTACTTCCTCGCCGTACTAGCGTACTGTCTTCGTCAGTACGCCTTGCCCTGAACATTTTCCATCTGCTCTGCTATCTGTAGCCCGCAGCTAGTCCGCGTTTCAATACACCCGCTCGACCTTCAAGCCCCTTTGACGCAACAAATCCGGCACGCTTTTCGTTCCGACAAGATGCAGCACGCCGATGGCGGCCAGGCTGTGCTTTTCGCGCGACAGGAGTTTGGCGATGCCGTCGGCCAGGGCCGGGTTGCGGCCGTCGAGCAACACTTTTTGCACGAACTGCGCGGCAAACGACGGGTCTGTCGCCGCCTTGGCGGCCAGCTTGTCGAAGGCCGCCGCGTCGGCCGTGCGCCATGCGTTGGCGATCTCGCGCGCTTCCTGGCTTTGTTCCTGGTCCTCGATCGATGCCACGCCGTCTTCCAGGAAGCGGCACTGGTCGAGGGGCGTCATGGCGCCAAACAGCGCCATCTGGCCTTCCATCGATTCGAGTTCCAGCACGGGGATCTTGCGCGCCTTGGCTTGCTGCGACAGATAATTGTCGACCGCCAGGTCGGAGCGGTAACCGAGCGTGGAAAATTCGCCGATGGCCAGCATGCTGGCCAGCATCCACGGTTTCATCGGCGCCACCGATTCAGCTGAAATGCCGTATTTTTGCAACAACGGCGCCAGGCGCGGCGCCAGCGTCCGGCGGCAGTCTGCGGGCGCTGTGCTGCCCGGCGCCTCCATGCCGTATTTCAGCACGGCGCCCAGGGCGGCGCGCGGATCGGCGCCGGGATCGATCTCCAGCGCCAGCGCCCCGGCGCCTTCCAATGCCTGCATCACGGTCGGCTCGAGCGGATAAAAATCGGGCGCGCCAACGTGGATGGTGCCGAACAAATACAGGGTGTGGCCGGCGTCCTGCACCTTGAACAGGGCGCCCCGGTTTTGCGCCACGGAAGGTACCTCGGCCAAGGCCGCCTGCAACGGCAACAAGAATAATCCGCAAAAAATCACTATAATCTGGCGTCGCATGGTTTTCCTGATTGTTGAATTTTTCATCTTCTCTCGCTAGCAAAGACTCTTGTGCCTGTGTCCCATCTTAACCGCTCGTCGCCGGTCTGGCTGTTTGACCTCGACAACACGCTGCACAATGCCTCGCACGCCATCTTCCCCACCATCACGGCCAATATGAACACGTATATTGCCCGCGTACTGGGCGACGGTGTGACGCCGGCCGACGACGCAATCGTCAATGCGGCGCGCGCGGCCTACTGGCGCCGCTACGGCGCCACCTTGCTGGGCATGGTCAAGCACCATCAGGTGCAGGCCGCGCATTTTTTGCACGAGACGCATACCTTCGACGATTTGCGCGCCATGATACGCGCCGAGCGGGGACTGGGGGCTTTACTCAAACGCCTGCCTGGCCGTAAAATTTTACTCACCAACGCGCCGCTGCGCTATTCGAGCGACGTGATGCGCCACCTGGGCCTGCGCCAGCACTTTGCGCAGCATATCGCCATTGAGGCAATGCATGTGCACCGCCAGCTGCGGCCCAAGCCATCGACCCTGATGCTGCGCAAACTGATGCGCAAGCACCAGATCCGCCCTGGCCGCTGCATCCTGGTGGAAGACACCCTCGCCAACCTGAAGGGTGCGAAAAAACTGGGCCTGCGCACGGCCTGGATCACGCAATACCTGAAAATGGCCGATCCGATCGGCGTTGCAAAGCTGCCCAGAGCGTTAAATCGCCCCGCTTACGTCGATGTCAAAGTAAAATCTGTCCGGCATTTGGCACGCCGCCTTCACCGTCTGCGCTGAAGGGGACTCCTGGGCTTCCGGTTGACGCCGGAAGCCGCACCGCTAGCGGCGGTGACGGACCTCCCCATCAAGGCAGCATTTTTTTTAACGACAAGAGAAAATATGGCAAGCACACCGCCGGGCCAACGCAGGCTACAAATTCTTCAGGCCCTCGCGGCAATGCTGGAGCAGCCGAAAGGCGAAAAGATCACCACTGCCGCACTGGCCGCCAGACTGGCCGTCTCGGAAGCGGCCCTGTACCGCCATTTCGCCAGCAAGGCGCAAATGTTCGAAGGATTGATCGAGTTCATCGAGGCTAGCGTCTTCGGCCTGATCAACCAGATTGCGGAAAAGCACAGCGACGGCATGACGCAGACGCGCGACATCGTCGGCATGCTGCTCAATTTCGCCATCAGCAATCCGGGCATGACGCGCGTGCTGATCGGCGATGCGCTGGTCAATGAGGACGAGCGCCTGCAAGTGCGCATGAACCAGTTCTACGACCGCGTGGAACTGGCACTCAAGCAGGCCTTGCGCGTGGCCGCCGCCGAAGGCCATGGCAAGGAAAGCGAAGTGGCGGCGCGCGCCACCTTGATCGTCAGCTTCGTCATCGGGCGCTGGCACCGCTACGCCAAGAGCGGCTTCAAGATCAATCCCTCCCAGGAAGCGGCGCTGCAAATCGCCATGCTGCTGGGGTAAGTCACCGCTGCAGCTGTCCCCATGCATACCGACTGTTTCGCCCTGCTCGACGACGCCAGCACGCCAGGCGCCGGTTCGCGCCTGTACACGGGCCTGGCGGCGGTCTTGCAGTGCACCGAGGGTGACGGGTGGCCAGCCCTGCTCGAAGGGCTGCAAGCGGCCTTAAAACGCGGCCAGTACGCCGTCAGCGTATGCAGCTACGAGCTGGGGGCGCACTTGCTGGCCATGCCGCCGCGCCCGGCCGGCATCGATGCGCCGCCGCTGGCGCAAGTACTCGTCTTTGAAGAATGTACTCAGCTCTCGCAGGAAGAGGTGCTGCAGTGGCTGGCCGATCAGACACCGGCGACGGCAACGCCGGCAGGCATCGCCGGCATCCGCGCGAATGTGGATCAAGCGGAATTCACGCGCGCGCTGCAGCGCATCCACGACTACATCGTGGCCGGCGACACCTACCAGGTCAACTACACCTATCGTTTGCGCTTCGACGCCTTTGGCTCGCCCCCGGCCCTGTATGCGCGGCTGCGCACACGCCAGCCGGTGCCGTATGGCGCACTGGTGATGCTGCCCGATGGCGGCGCCCTGCTATCGCTGTCGCCGGAGCTGTTCGTACGCCATGCGCAAGGCGAGTTGACGGCACGTCCCATGAAAGGCACGGCGCCCGCCGCCCCTGCCGAACAAGTGGCAGACAACGCGCGCCGCGCCAGCGCCCTGGCCAACGATCCGAAGAACCGCGCGGAAAACCTGATGATCGTCGACCTGCTGCGCAACGACATCGGCCGCATCGCCGCCACGGGGTCCGTCAAGGTGCCGGCCCTGTTCGAGGTGACGCGCTACAGCAGCGTGCTGCAAATGACCTCCACCGTGCAAGCGCGCCTGCGCGGCGACGCCAGCCTGGCCGACATCTTCCAGGCCTTGTATCCGTGCGGTTCGATCACGGGCGCGCCCAAACGGCGCACCATGGAAATCATCGCCGAGCTGGAAGGGGCGCCGCGCGGCATCTACACGGGCGCCATCGGCTGGTTCGATCCGCCATCTTCCGGCCACGCGGTGGGTGATTTCTGCATGTCCGTGCCGATCCGCACGCTTGCCCTGCAACCGGCTGGCCCTGGCGGCATCCGGCGCGGCGAAATGGGCGTGGGCGCCGGCATCGTGCTCGACAGCGATCCGCAAGAGGAATTTGCGGAGTGCCAACTCAAGGCCCGTTTCCTGACGGGGCTGAGCAACGACTTCGAACTGTTCGAGACCCTGCACGCCAGCCGCGCCAGCGGCTGCCGCCAGCAAGAGCGCCACCTGGCGCGCTTGGGCGCCTCCAGCGCCTACTTCGGGTTTGCCTGGGATGCAGACGCTGCCCGCGCCGCGCTGCAGACGGCCTGCGCGGCACGCCCCGACGATGCGCCCTTCCGCCTGCGCCTGGCGCTACGCCAGGATGGCCAGTTCACGCTGCAAAGCGGCGCCCTGACGCCCTTGCCAGAGACGGTGGACATCCTGCTGGCGCCGGACGCCACGATTGCCGACGACCTGTTCCTGCGCCACAAGAGCAGCGTGCGCGCGCATTATGACGCGGCCTGGCGCGCGGCCGAGGCCCAGGGCGGCTTCGACATGCTGTTCTTTAACGAGCGGGGTGAGCTGACGGAAGGCGGGCGCAGCAATGTCTTCGTCCGACTGGACGGCCGCTGGCACACCCCCCCCTTGTCCTGCGGCTTGCTGCCGGGCGTGCAGCGCGCGGCCATGCTGGCCGATCCCGCCTGGAATGCGCAGGAAACCATCATCACCCGCGCCATGCTGGCGCGGGCCGAAGCGATTGTCGTGTGCAATGCGCTGCGCGGCGCGTTGCCGGCAGAACTTATTTAAAGATCCACACGCATTTCATAACCGCCATAGATCATCCGCTTGCCATCGAACGGCAGCTTGGCCGGATCCATCATCTCGGCCAAGCGGGGGTCTTTCATGACCTTGTCGTTGATTTCATCACGCTTGGCGCGCGATTCGAACACGATCCAGGAAAACACCACCACTTCGCCATCCTGCAAGTCCACGGCCTGCGGGAACGAGGTCAGCTTGCCCGGCTTGACATCGTCACCCACGCATTCGCGAAATTCCTGCGCGCCATATTCGCGCCAGACGGCGCCGCAGGCGCGCGACATGGCCAGATAGGCATCGAGCTTGGCCTTCGGCACGGGAACCACAAATCCATCGACATACGCCATGATGCTCTCCTTTATGAAGACAAACGCGAACAACCAGCTTAGGACAACGATGGCAAGACGACAAGCGCGGCATTAAAAAAAAGCAGGCACGCTGGCCTGCTTGTGTATCGGCAACTTACATCGCCAGCGCTTTTTCCACCGCGCCAACCAGTTTCTTGTCGTCCGGCGTCACCTTGCTGGGGAAGCTTTCCACCACTTTACCGTGGCGGTCGATCAGGTATTTATGAAAATTCCAGGCCGGCGTCTTGCCCGTCTGCTTGATCAAGTCCACGTACAGCGGATTCGGCGTGGGACCGGAAACGACGGACTTCGAAAACATGGGGAACTTCACGCCATAGGTGTTGTAGCAGAAATCGGCGATTTCCTTGCTGTTGCCGGGCTCCTGCTTGCCGAAATCGTTCGACGGGAAACCCAGCACCACCAGGCCCTTGCTGCCGTATTTCGCGTACAGCGCCTCGAGTCCTTCATATTGATTGGTAAAACCACAATAGCTGGCCGTATTCACCACCAGCACCACCTTGCCCGCGTATTGGCACAGGTTTTGCGGCGTTTCATCCTGCAGGCGATTGAAGGTTTGCTTGAGGATGGCGGGGCAGGCAGCTGGCGCGGCAGCAGCGGTGGCGGTTTCGGCAGCATGGGCTGGAACGCTCATGCCAACGCTGGCGGCAAGGGTGGTCAGCACAAACAGCTGGGCAAGGGTCTTGGACATGAAGGGCACCATGGTCGAAAAGGAAAAAAACCATTCTATGCCAAACGCCGCGTGCGCGTATGAGGGCCACAACAACAGCGATGGCTTGAGCGATATCAACGATGGTGCAGTACTTGCCCAACACACAGTTTTTTTACCTATGCTCGGCCTTCCTGTCCTTTTTCTAGCCCTGTGGAGTCGCCATGTCCTTCCTGCACCTGACCGCATTACCCACCGCCCTGCTGGCCGCCAGCCTGCTCGTCCTGGCGCCTGGCGGCGCGCACGCCGCCACGGCCGCCAAGGCTGTCAAAGCCACCGCCGCGGGCAGGGACGCCCCCGCCCTGCCCGCCTACCAGGCCGACCTGAGCCAGACCACCGTATCGGGCCTGTCCTCGGGCGGCTTCATGGCGGCGCAATTTGCCGTCGCCTACTCGGCCACTGTCTCCGGCGCAGGCATCATCGCCGGCGGCCCGTATTTCTGCTCGGGCCAGCCGGGCCGCTTCCCCTACATTCCCTATTTGACGAATGCCCTGACCACCTGCATGAATCCGGGCAGCGCGCAGGTGGCGCCGCCCGTGGCCAGCGAATTGCTGCGCGCGGCGAACGATTTTGCGCGCGCCCGTCTCATCGACGACACGGCCAACCTGAAACGCCAGCGCGTATATCTGTTCAGCGGAACGAAAGACCAGACCGTGACGCAGCCGGTGGTGGAGCAGGTGGAAAAATTCTATCAACTGGCGGGCACGCCGGCAGCGCAGATCCGCTTCGTTGATACGGTCGGCGCGGGCCATGCCATCATCACAGACAACAATCAGGACAAGCCCTGCGCCGTGACGGAATCGCCGTTCATCAATGATTGCGACTTCGTGCAGGCGCGCGACATCCTGCAGCACCTGTACCCGGACCTGCAACCCTCGTCGACCACCCTGACGGGCAAGCTGATCGCATTCAACCAGCGCAGCTTCATCCAGAGCGCGTACTCCAGCATGAACAATACGGGCTACGCCTACATCCCGAAAGCCTGCGACAGCGAGAGCTGCCGCGTGCACGTGGTCTTTCACGGCTGCCTGCAAACGACGCAAGCCATCGGCAACCGCTTCTACACCACCACCGGCTACAACCAGGTGGCGGACGCCAACAAGATCATCGTGCTGTATCCGCAGGCCGAACCGAGCCCCGTCTACCCGTACAACCCGAAAGGCTGCTGGGATTTCTGGGGCTACACCAGCATCAATCCGATCGACCCGGATTTTTACCGCAAGAGCGGCACGCAGATGGAAGCGGTCAAGGGCATGCTAGACCGCCTTGCCGCACGCCGCGGCTCACGCTAGGCTGCCCTAGATCCCGCCCATGCAGATGTACTTAATGACGAGATAGTCTTCGATACCGTAGGTCGACCCTTCACGGCCCAGGCCCGATTGCTTGACGCCACCGAAGGGGGCGATCTCGTTCGAGATCAGGCCCGTGTTGACGCCAACCATGCCCGTTTCCAGGCCTTCAGCCACGCGCCAGATGCGGCCGATGTCGCGCGAATAGAAGTAGGCGGCCAGGCCGAATTCCGTGTTGTTGGCCAGGGCGATGACTTCATCGTCGGTCTTGAAGCGGAACAGCGGCGCCAGCGGGCCGAAGGTTTCTTCCGTGGCCACGCGCATGTCGTTCGTCACGTCGGCGATGATGGTCGGCTCGAAGAAGCCGTTGCCCAGCGCATGGCGCTTGCCGCCGGCCAGCAGCCGGCCGCCCTTGGCCAAGGCATCGGCCACGTGCTCTTCCACCTTGGCGACGGCCTTGGCGTCGATCAGCGGGCCTTGCGTGACGCCCGCCTCGATGCCATTGCCCACCTTCAGCTTGGCCACGGCGGCCACCAGCTTCTGGGCGAAGGCGTCATATACGCTGTCCTGCACGTACAGGCGGTTGGCGCAGACGCAGGTTTGGCCCGCATTGCGGTATTTCGAGGCGATGGCGCCTTCCACTGCCGCGTCCAGGTCGGCGTCGTCGAAGACAATGAACGGCGCATTGCCGCCCAATTCCAGCGACAGCTTCTTGATCGTTGGCGCGCACTGCTCGGCCAGCAAACGACCCACCTGGGTCGAGCCCGTAAACGTCAACTTGCGCACGATGGGGTTTGACGTCATTTCGCCGCCGATGTCTTTCGGCGCACCCGTGACGATGCTGAACACGCCGGCGGGCACGCCCGCGCGCTCGGCCAGCACGGCCAGCGCCAGCGCGGAAAACGGTGTTGCTTCGGCCGGTTTCAAGACCATCGGGCAGCCGGCGGCCAGGGCCGGGCCGACTTTGCGCGTGATCATGGCGGCGGGGAAATTCCACGGCGTGATGGCGGCGCACACGCCGATCGGCTCCTTGGTGATGACCAGGCGGCGGTCCGGCCACGGCGATTGCAGGGTATCGCCCGCCACGCGCTTGCCTTCTTCCGCAAACCACTCGATGAACGAGGCGCCAAACTGCACCTCACCCTTCGCTTCCGGCAAAGGCTTGCCCTGCTCGGTGGTCATGATCAGTGCCAGGTCGTCGGCGTTTTCCAGAATCAGGTCATGCCAGCGGCGCAGCACGGCCGCGCGCTCCTTGGCCGTCTTCTTGCGCCAGGCGGGCCAGGCGGCATTGGCCGCCTCGATGGCGCGGCGCGTCTCGGCGGCGCCCATCAGGGGCACCGTGCCAATATGCTCGCCGGTGGCGGGATTGCTCACATTAATCGTCTGGCCACCGTCGGCATCAGCCCAGGCTCCATTCACGTAAGCCTGGTGACGCAACAAGGTAGGATCTTTCAACTGCAGCATATGGATCTCCGGTCTGGTTTGAATTATCGACGAGGGATACTATGCCACAGCGCGGCCGATTCCGCAGGCGCTGCGCTGAACTGCCCCAAGCTCTACTCGACCTTGAAAGACGACAGTTTCGGGTCCGGCGCCGGGTATTCCAGCTTCATGCCCTGCAGGGTTTCCAGCAGCAGGGAGGCGACCACCAGGTTGCGCTGGGTCTTGGAGTTCGATGGCACCACATACCACGGCGCGTGATCGGCATCGGTCTCGCGGATCGCCGTTTCATAGGCGCGCTGGTAGCCATCCCACTTCTTGCGCTGGGCAATATCGTTGGGATCGAACTTCCACTGGCGGTCGGGATCATCGAGCCGCTCCTGCAGCCGTCCGCGTTGCTCGTCCTTGGAGATATGCAGGAAAATTTTCAGGATGACGGTGCCCGTTTCGCTCAGCATGCGCTCGAAATCGCGGATCTGCGCGTAGCGGCGCTGGCATTCGGCCTTGTCGATCATGTCCTGCACGCGCGTGATCAGCACATCTTCGTAGTGGCTGCGGTTGAAGATGGCGATCTCGCCCTTCACGGGCACATGCTGGTGCACGCGCCACAGGTAGTCGTGCGCCAGTTCGATATCGGTAGGGCCCTTGAACGCCACGGCGCGGATGCCCATCGGATTGATATTGCTGAAGATCGCCTTGACGGTACCATCCTTGCCCGAGGTATCCATGCCCTGCAACACCAGCAGCACCTTTTTCTTGTGCTGCGCATACAGCATGCTCTGACACTCGGCAATCTGCGCCGTCAGCGCCACGGTTTCCTCGCGATCAATGGCCTTGCACTGGGCCGCCGTCAGCTTCTTGTTCGCCGCCTTGGTGGCGGCGCCCAGCAGGCGCTTGCCGGCGAAATCCTCGTTCAGGTCGAAGCCGTGGCCGGCACGGAATTGCGTACGCGCCTTCATGCTGCCACCGCCAGCTTGCGGTGCTCGATTTTCGTGCAGTGGTCCATCACCACCTCCAGCCCGGCCGCCCGCGCCAGTTGTGCCGCCGCCTCGTTGATGATATCGAGCTGCAGCCACAAACAGCCCGCCTTGACGGCAATGGCTTCCTCGGCGATGGGCAAAATATCCTCGGCTTTGCGGAAGCAATCGACGATGTCGATGCGCGCCGGCGCGACAAATGCCGCCGCTTCGCGCAGGGTGGCATAGGCGCGCTGGCCCAGCACTTCTTTGCCAGCGAGGGCCGGATTGACGGGCAGCACGCGGTAGCCATGCTGCAGCAGGTATGCAGCCACTTCGTGGCTGGCGCGTTCCGGCTTGTCGGACATGCCGACGATGGCGATAATGCGGCTGTCTTGCAGGATGCGGGCGATGTTGGACATATTCGGGTCTATGAGGCGTGCGACATTGCCCGCCTAGCGTAGCAGATTCCCGCCCTATCGGGAGCTAGCCAGAAGACTTAGCCGCACGCACGGCCGCCATCTTCGCCACGAAAGCCTGCGCGCGCGCCGTCACGGCTGCATAGTCGCCCGTGGCGCCCGGTCCACTCAGGCTGCTGCCGATGCCCACGGCCACGGCGCCGCTGGCGAACCATTCATGCAGGTTTTCCACCGTGACGCCGCCCGTCGGCATCAACGGCACTTGCGGCAACGGCGCGCGCAGGGCCCTGATGTAGGCGGGGCCGAACATCTCGGCGGGGAAGACCTTGACGATGTCGGCGCCCGCCTGCAGGGCCGTGACGATTTCCGTCGGCGTCATCGCGCCCGGCATGGCCAGCACCTGGTAGCGCTGGCACAGCGCGATGGTTTCCACGTTCACGCCGGGCGAGATGATGAACTGGGCGCCTGCCAGGATGGCGGCGCGCGCCGTCTCGGTATCGAGCACCGTGCCCGCCCCCAGCAGCACGTCATGACCATGACGTTCGCGCAGAGTGCGCAGCACGCCCAGGGTGTCGGGCGTGGTGAACGCCACTTCCAGCGCCGTGATGCCGCCGGCGATGCACGCCTCGGCGATCTGCACGGCCGCCTGCGCCGAGCCGGCGCGCACAATGCCCACCATGCCCCGTGTGAGGATGCCCTCAAAAACCATGTGCTTTTGCATCTGCTCTCTCCTGTCAGGCCGGCAGGGCGCCAAAGCGCACTTCCGGCAAGCCGCGCAAGCCAGGCTGGCGCGCATGAAACAATCCCCCGGCCAACGGTTCGCTCGCCAGCTGCGCCGACGTCAAACTCTCCTGAGCGGTGGTGACGAACAATTCGTCGTAGTGCGGCCCCCCCAGGCTCACGCAACTGGGCTGCGACACGGGCAAGGTGATCGCGCGCTCGACGCTGCCGTCCGGCGCGAAGCGCAAGACCCTGCCCGCCCCCCATTGCGCGCTCCACAGGTGGTCGTGCGCGTCGATGGTGGCGCCATCGGCGGCGCCCGGCCCCGGTTCGAGCACGGCAAAGACGCGCACCCGGCTGGCGTCGCCCCCCAGGTAATCGTCCCAGCGGTAGATCGCCTTTTTCATCGAATCGCAGAAATACATGGCCGTGCCATCGACGTTGAAGCAGATACTGTTCGAGATGGCGACCGCCGGCAGCGGCAAACGTTCCAGCGTCAAGTCCAGGTTGAGGCGATAGAAGCTGGCAATCGCATCGCGGCAGGGGCGTTCGTCCAGCGTACCGAAAATAAAGCGCCCCTGGCGGTCGCAGCGGCCATCGTTCAGGCGCGTCATGGGCAAGTCCCCCTCCACCGTGTGCAGTGGCGTGATGGCCCCGCTGCGCGCGTCAAACCACGCCAGGCGCGAGGCCAGTCCCAGCAGCAGCACCTCGTCACTATCCGTCAGCGCGAAACACGCCAGGCGCTCGGGCATGCTCCAGCTCTGGCGTTCGCCCGTGGCCAACACCAGCGCATGCAGCTGGCAGCCTTCGATATTCGTCCAGAAAACGCGCCCGCTGCGTTCGCACCAGCGTACGCCCTCGCCCAGGAAGTTCTGCGCATCGACCAGTAATTGGGCCCGTGTCCCCATCATTTTTCCTTGTTTTTCAGTGTGATTCGCGCGGAACCGCCGAGCCACGGCAGCCGACGAGAAAATCCAGGTCCGCGCCTTCGTCGGCCTGCGTCACGTGCTTGATGTACATAGCCTGATAGCCGCCCTTCATGGCCGGTTCAGGAGCGCGCCACTCTTCGCGCCGGCGCGCCAGCTCGGCCTCGTCGACATCCAGGTGCAAACGCCGTCCCGCCACGTCGAGTTCAATCATGTCGCCATCGCGCACCAGCGCCAGCGGCCCGCCGACGGCCGCTTCCGGCGCCACGTGCAGCACCACCGTGCCGTAGGCCGTGCCGCTCATGCGCGCATCCGAGATGCGCACCATGTCGCGCACGCCCTGCTCCAGCAGTTTTTTCGGCAACCCCATATTGCCCACTTCCGCCATGCCCGGATAGCCCTGCGGGCCACAATTTTGCAGCACCATCACGCAGCTGGCATCGATATCGAGGGCGGGATCGTCGACGCGCTTTTTATAATGCTCGATGCTGTTGAAGACAACGGCGCGGCCACGGTGCTGCATCAGTTCGGGCGAGGCGGCGGAAGGCTTGATGACGGCGCCGCGCGGGGCCAGGTTGCCATGCAGGACGGCGATGCCGCCCTCGTCCTTGAATGGCTGCGCCAGCGGCGTGATCACCTCGGGATTGAAATTTTCCGCTTCGGCCACGTTGACGGCCATGCTGGCGCCCGTGACGGTGAGCGCGTCGCCATTCAGTTTGCCCAGCAAGTCGCGGATGATCACGGGCAAGCCGCCCGCATAGTAAAAATCTTCCATCAGGTACTGGCCCGACGGCATCAGGTTGAGAAGGCAGGGAATGTCGCGGCCCAGGCGGTCCCAGTCGGCCAGGCGCATGTCCACGCCGATACGCCCGGCAATGGCCAGCAGGTGGATCACGGCATTCGTCGAGCCGCCGATGGCGCCGTTGACCATGATGGCGTTTTCAAACGCGTCGCGCGTGAGGATCTGCGACAGTTTCAGGTCTTCATGCACCATGTCGACGATGCGCCGGCCCGTCAGCTGCGCCTGCAGCTTGCGGCGCGCATCGACGGCGGGAATGGCGGCGTTGCCGGGCAGGGTGACGCCCAGCGCCTCGACCATGCTGGCCATGGTGGATGCCGTGCCCATGGTCATGCAGTGGCCGGCGGAGCGCGACATGCACGATTCGGCCTGCTTGAATTCGGCGGACGTCATGCGCCCGGCGCGCACGTCTTCGGAAAACTTCCACACGTCGGTGCCCGAACCGATCGGTTTGCCGCGATAATTCCCGTTCAGCATGGGGCCGCCCGACAGCACGATGGTGGGCAAGTCCACGCTGGCCGCGCCCATCAGCAGGGCCGGGGTGGTCTTGTCGCAGCCCGTCAACAGCACCACGCCATCGATCGGGTTGGCGCGGATCGATTCCTCGACATCCATGCTGGCCAGGTTACGGAACAGCATGGCCGTCGGGCGCAGATTCGTCTCGCCCAGCGACATCACGGGAAATTCGACGGGAAAACCGCCCGCTTCGAGCACACCGCGCTTGACCATCTCGGCCAGGTCGCGGAAATGGCCATTGCAGGGCGTCAGCTCGGACCAGGTATTGCAGATGCCGATGACGGGACGGCCATCGAAGGCATCGCCGGGATAACCCTGGTTCTTCATCCAGCTGCGGTGAATAAAACTGTCCTTGTCGTCGCCGCCAAACCATGCTTGCGAACGCAAGGGACGCTTGTTCTTGTTGTCACTCATACCGTCTCCTGCCGGGAAATCAAGCCGCGCGCGGCGGCGATCAGCAGCGCACCGTGACCGGCCAGATGGGCTTGCTGCTGGTCGTCGACGATGATGCGCTTGCCATAAAAAAATCCATGTTCTTCGATCAGCAAGCCGAGTGCCTGGCGCAACATGGGCTTGCCGGTAATGACGAGCGGCGTATCGGGCCGCATCTGGATGGCGGTGCTGTTGCGCAGCGCCAGCAAGTCGCCGCTGAGGACGGCGCCCATCAGGAAATTGGCCCGCTCATTGCATTCGACGGCGCTGAACTGGCCCAGGGTGCGCACGCTGAAGCAGGCGCGCGCCAGTCCCGTTTTTTGCGCCGCGGCCGCGCCGGCCAGCAGCATTTTCGGCACCAGGGTCTGCGCAAAACCGCCATCGACCGATTGCTTGATCAGGGTGTGCTGGGTGATCGCCTGCAGCAGCTCGCCCGCGATGGTGGTGCTGCAGCCGAGGATGCGGCGCTGCTCGTCCACGCTGATCAATTTGGTATGCGAACCGGGCATGATCAAGGTCGCCGCACCGCGCAACTGCAGGCGCTCGAGCAGGGCGACGACTTCCGTCTCTTCGCCGCGCATCATGTCCATCGCCTCGACGTTATGCAGGCCGACGGCGCCATGCTGGTTGCGCACGCCGGGGATCAGCCACAGGGGCTGCGCCAGCACGTCGGGCAAGTCCACCGCCTGCATGCCTTGCGCCAGCTGGGCCAGGCCGGCAGGCGCCGGCAAGTGTGGCACTTCCTGCACGCCCATGGGCGAGGTGATCATGCCCGAGGCCAGCGCCAGGTCCACCTCGAACGGCGCGATGCCCGCGCTGGCCAGCACGCTGGCGATGGTGTCGCGCAGCGCCTGTTTCAGCGCACCGTTATGGCCATCGATGGCGGTATTGCGCACGCCCGTTTCCAGCTGCGCCTGGGCGATGACGGCGCCCGCGCGCCACAGCAAGGTACGCGTATTGGTGGTGCCGGCATCGATGGTGAGTATGTTCATGGGCAGATTCGCAGCGTCGGTAAGGGCAAAAACAAATGAGGAAAAACTACCCCATGGTAGAACTGCCCCGCATATCTGACCAATCACTTATTTGACATCATTGATACCGGTTCGGATATGTCAAACGCATCAATATCCTGCACGCCCAGACGGTAGGCGAGCTTGAAGCGCATCACCTGTCCCGGCAGCAATTGCACGTCCTGCGCCAGCAGGGAAAAACAGCGCGTATCGGAATACAGATGGCAACTTTCCTGGGTACTGGAAAAACGCAAGACCCGGCCCGACGCAGGGTCGGCAACCCGTGCCGCCTCGCGCAACTGGCCGCTGCTCGTCCAGTAAAAGTCATGCCGGAACCCAGTTAAATGCGCCAATGCCGGCCAGGCCAGGCGAGAAGCGAGGGGCGCCGGCTGGCGGAAGTCAAAGGCGCTGCCCGCCACATCAAGCGGCGCCTCGCCCGTGCGGCCCCCCGGCCAATAGCGATCAGCGGCCAGGCGCAGCACATGGTCGGCCACGGCAGCCCCCCTGCCCTGCAGATTGAAGCGGGGCGCCGCAAGCGCAAAACGGGAAGCCGTCTCGGCCGTGGCGACGCAGTCGAGGTGCAGGCTGCCATCCTCGTCGAGCCGGTAAGCCAGGCGCACCGACAGGCCGTCTTGTGTCAGGCGCAACAGCAAGTGGCCGTCGTCCGGCGGCGCGCACTGCCAGCCCGTGGGCGCACGCGCCGCAGGGGGCACCGCGCCCAACACATCGGCCAGGCGGCCATAGCGGTCGGGCGCCCACCAGGCCCGCACGCTGGCATCGTGCGCGTCGATGGCCACGCGCATGCCGCGCCCGTTGCGCAGGGTATGCATCATGGCGCCTGTCCGGGGGCGGGCGGTGGCTGGCTGCGCTGCTGGAATTCGCGCGGCGTGCAACCGAGTTCGCGCTTGAAGACGGCATGCATGTACTGCACCGTGGTAAAGCCGCAACGCACGGCCACCTCGGCCACCTGTCCCGGCCCACGCGCCAGCAAAGTCTTGGCCGCATCGAGTTTGAAATGCAGGATTTCATCGTGCACGCTGCGCCCCAGCTCGTGGCGAAAGTGCGCTTCGAGCGAGGAGCGCGACACGCCCACGTAATCGGCCACCTGCTCCGTCTTGATGCCCTGGCAGGCATACTGGCGGATGAAATGGCGCGCCTGCATCACCTGCGGATGCTGAAAGGGCTGGTGGCGCGTGGAAGCGAGCACGTTCAGGCCGGCCGGCGGCACCAGGATGCGCGTGCCGGACAGGCGCGCGCCGTTGAGCATCTGGTGCAGCAAATGCGCCGCCGTGCGGCCCATTTCCTCGGTACCCTGGATCACGGAACTGAGCGGAATGCGCGTGAGCATGCGCGCCAGCGGGTCGTTGTCGATGCCGATCAGGGCGACTTGCTCCGGCACGGCGATGCCCGCGTGCATGCAGGCTTGCAGCAGCTGGCGCGCACGCGCATCGCTGACGGCGATGATGCCGACGGGTTTTTCCAGGCTGTTGAGCCAGGCGATCTGCTGCTCCACCGCTTCGTCCCACGAAGGCGCGCTGGTGGCGACGCCCCGGTACACGTCGGCGCGCATGTGATCGCGCTCCATCAATGCGCAAAACGCCGTTTCGCGCTCCTGCGCCCAGCGGTTGACATCGGCCTCGGGCAGGCTGAAACAGGCAAAGCGCGTCAGGCCCGCTTCCACCAGGTGTTCATAGGCCAGCTTGACGATCTTGAAATTATCGGTCGCCACGTACGGGATGCCGGCAGGGTAATCCTCGGCGCGCGCATACGAGCCGCCCACGGCCACCACCGGCAGGCGGCTGTGCGCCAGCGCCGCGCAAACGGCGGGATCGTCGAAATCGGCGATGATGCCGTCGCCCTGCCAGCGCTCGATGCCGGGCAGGCGGCAGCGAAAATCCTCTTCCAGGAACAGGTCCCACGACACGCGCGTGGTGTTCAGGTAGGCGGCGATACCCGCGATGATGTCGCGGTCGTAGATTTTATTCCCGTTAAACAGCAGCGCGATCCGGTGCGCGGTCGGCATCTTCATGGTGTCTCCTCCCGTGCCAGATCGTTTCACGGCTATCTGCGCCCTGCTCGCGTGCTGACATCGACCCACACGGCCAAAGTGAGGATACTGCCTTTCACGATCATCTGCCAGTAGGTGTCCACGTCCAGCATGGACATGCCGTTATCCAGGCTGGCCATCACCAGCGCGCCGATCAGGGCGCCGTACACGGTGCCCGAGCCGCCGCGCATCGAGGTGCCGCCGATGAAGCAGGCGGCGATGGCATCGAGTTCGCTGAAGGTGCCGGCCGAGGGCGAACCGGCCGCCAGGCGGCCCGTATTGATCAGGCCTGCCAGCGCACACATCAAACCCATGATGCCGAAGATCCACAGCTTGACGGCTTTCACGTTGATGCCGGACAAGCGCGTCGCTTCCATATTGCTGCCCACGGCGTAGATGCGGCGGCCGAACACGGTCTGGCTGGTGATGTAGCTGAACAGTCCCAGCAAGGCCAGCAGCAACAGCACGGGCAGCGGGATGCCTTCATAGCCGTTCAGGGTCTGCACGAACGCATACAGCACGGCGCCGATGACAGCCAGGCGCAAGCCATCGGCCCAGGGCGCCGTCTGCGGCAAGCCGTGTTGCGCGCGGCTGGCGCGCGCGCGCCAGGTCAGGAAGGCCGCCAGCAGGAACAGGCCGATGCCCAGCGCGATGCCGGGCAAGGCGGGCAGATAGCCCTGTCCCAGGTACACCAGCGGCTCGGAAACGGGCGCGATCGTGATGCCGCCCGTGATGCCCAGCAGGATGCCGCGATACGCCAGCATGCCGCCCAGACCCACAATGAAGGACGGGATGCCCCGGTACGCCGTCAGGTAGCCATTCAAGAGACCGATCACCAGACCGCAGCCGAGTACCGCCGCCAGATTCAGCGCCAGCGGCCAGTGCTGCGTCACATCCAGCACGGCGGCGATGCCGCCCAACAGTCCCAGCAAGGAGCCGATCGACAGGTCGATCTCGCCGGCGATAATCACCAGCACCATGCCGCAGGCGAGGATGCCGGTGACGGACATCTGGCGCAGCAGATTCGACAGGTTGCGCGGCGTGAGGAAACTGCCCTCTGTCTTCCACGAAAAGAAGGCCCAGATCAGCGCCACCGCGATCAGCAGGGCCAGCATCTTGTATTGGGTGAACAGCTGTTTGATACTGTGCGGTTTCATGCTGCGGGTTCCTTGTAGGCGGTAGGGGCGGCGGGCGCCGGGTGCTGGGCCAGCGCCGCCGCCAGCACGGTTTCCTGACTCAGGCCATCGTTGATAAAGTCGCCGCGCAGCCGGCCTTCGCCCATCACCAGCACGCGGTCGGATACGCCCAGCACTTCGGCCAGCTCCGACGAGACCATGATGATGGCCACGCCCTGGTCGGCCAGCGCCAGCATCAATTTGTAGATTTCATATTTGGCACCTACGTCGACGCCACGCGTGGGTTCGTCGAGGATCAAGACGCGCGGGCGCGTCAGCAGCATCTTCGCCAGCACGGCCTTTTGCTGGTTGCCGCCCGACAGGCTCGTAATGGGCAGCGACGGACTGGCTGCCTTCAGTTCCAGCTGGGCGATCTCGCCGCGCACGGCCGTCAATTCCGCCTCGCCATCGATGCGCGTGGCGCGCGCAAACTGGCCCAGCACCGACAAGGTGATGTTCTGGCCCACGTCCAGGTCGGGCACGATGCCGTGGTGCTTGCGGTCTTCCGGCACCATGGCCAGGCCCATGGCGATGGCCTTCTGCGGAGACGAGGTGTCGATCTGGCGCCCATCGAGCCACACTTCGGCCTGGCACGGCCCCTGGTAGGCACCGAACAGGGCCGAGACGAGTTCCGTGCGTCCCGCCCCCACCAGGCCGGCGATGCCGAGGATCTCGCCTTTGCGCAGGGTGAATGACACATCGTCGACGCGCTTGCGCCGCGGGTTGTCGGCATCGATGCAGGTGACGTGGCGCGCCTCGAACAACACCTCCCCGATCGCGTCTTTTTTCGTACGCTGCGGATACAACTGGCTCATTTCGCGGCCCACCATCTGCGCGATGATGCGTTCCACATTCATCTGCGCCATCGGCGTGGTGGCGATATGCTTGCCATCGCGGATGACGACGATGGTGTCGCAGATGGCCGCCACTTCATCGAGCTTGTGCGAAATATAGATGCAGGTGACGCCCTTGGCTTTCAGGGCGCGCAGGATATCGAGCAGCACGGCGATTTCCGAGGCCGTCAGCGACGACGACGGTTCGTCCAGAATCAGCAAGCGCGCATTCTTGTTGAGCGCCTTGGCGATTTCCACCAGCTGCTGGTGGCCGCCGCCGTAATTCATCACGGGCTGCGCCACGTTCAGTTCGGGAATTTTCAGTTCGCGCAGCAGCTCGTCGGCGCGCTTGTACATGGCCGCGTAATGCATGCGCCCGCCCGGCAGGGTAAGCTCGCGGCCCATGAAGATATTCTCGGCCACGGACAGCTGCGGCACCAGCATCAGTTCCTGGTGGATGATGATGATGCCCGCGTCTTCCGTGTCGCGGATCGACTGCGCGCGCAGGGGTTGGCCATCCCACAGGATCTCGCCATCCCAGGTGCCGTGCGGGTAGACGCCGGACAGCACCTTCATCAGGGTCGACTTGCCGGCGCCATTCTCGCCGCACAGGCCGATGCACTCACCCGCCCGCACCTGCAGGTCGATGCCGTCAAGCGCGCGGACACCGCCAAACTGTTTGACGATGCCTTTCATTTCAAGAAGATATTCAGACATGCTCACTCTCGTTGCGGATTAACAGAAATCAGGGGTCAGTCCCTGCGGGATCGGAGTGCGTCCCATTGGGGCGTACTCCCCCGGCGGGTCTGACCCCTGCTTTTAGTTGCCCAACTGAGCTTTGGTATAAAAGCCGTCGTCGACGAGAATGTTCACATTTGCCTTGGTCAGCGGTGTTGGTTTCAGCAGCACCGTGCTGACTTTTTTCAGGCCGTTGTCATAGCTGGAGTTGTAGGCCGGCTTTTCATTGCGCGCCAGCTGGATGGCCAGCTTGGCCGCCTCCGAAGCGATGGTTTTCAGCGGTTTGTAGACGGTCATCGACTGCGTGCCGGCGATGACGCGTTTCACCGCCGCCAGGTCGGCATCCTGGCCCGAGACCGGCACCTTGCCAGCGAGTTTTTGCGCGGCCAGCGCCTGGATGGCGCCGCCGGCCGTGCCGTCGTTCGAGGCGACGATGGCGTCGATCTTGTTGCCGTTGGCCGTCAGCGCGTTTTCCACGATGGACAGCGCTTCGGTGGCGCTCCAGTCCTTCACCCACTGCTGACCGACGATCTTGATGTCGCCCTTGTCGATGAACGGTTTCAGTACCTTCATCTGGCCTTCGCGCAGCATCTTGGCATTGTTGTCGGTCGGCGAACCGCCCAGCAGGTAGTAATTGCCCTTCGGCTGCAGCTTGGTCACGCCTTCGGCCTGCATCTCGCCCACTTTCTCGTTGTCGAACGAGATATACGCGTCGATATCGGCGTTCAGGATCAGGCGGTCATACGACAGCACCTTGATGCCGGCCTTTTTCGCTTCCTTGACGGTGTTGTTGAGGACTGTGGCGTTGAACGGCACGATCACCAGCACGTCCACACCGCGCGAGATCAAGTTCTCGATCTGCGAAATCTGGCGCTGTTCGCTGGCGTCTGCCGACTGCACGAACACCTTGGCGCCCTGTTTCTCGGCGGCGGCGATGAAGAAATCGCGGTCGCGCGTCCAGCGCTCTACGCGCAGATCGTCGATGGAAAAGCCAATCTTCGGGTTTTTCGCATCGGCCAGGGCGGCGCTGCTTGTCAATGCCAGCATGGCGGTCATGATGGCTGCACTGATGATCTTGTTCATTACGTGTCTCCTTGTTGGATTTTTTTAACGACGTTTTTTCACTACGGGTGTTGCGGCTTCATAAATCAGTGGTTATGGCGTGGCAGGGTCTGTCCCACGGCGCGGTATTTCAGTGCCAGCTCCATGCAAGCGCCCGTTTCCAGCTGGCCCACGCTGGCGCGGTACATCTCCTGCCACGGCGTGGCGCTGTCGTTGACTGGCGGCGGCAACTCCTGCGCGCGACGCGCCAGCTCAAAGGCATCGACCAGCATGTCGCAGCGGCCTGCGCTCAAGTCCACGCGGACGATGTCGCCCGTGCGCAGCAGCGCCAGGCCGCCGCCCACGGCGCTTTCCGGCGAGGCGTTCAGGATCGAAGGGCTGTCCGAGGTGCCCGACTGGCGCCCGTCGCCCAGTGTCGGCAAATTCAGGATGCCCGCCTTGAGCAAGGCATCGGGCGGCTGCATGTTGACCACTTCGGCAGAACCGGGCCAGCCCACGGGACCGGCGCCGCGCATGACCAGCATGCAGCTATCGTCAATCGCCAATGCCGGATCGTTGATGCGCGCGTGGTAGTCGTTTGAACCGTCAAAGACGATGGCGCGCGCCTCGAACACGCCTACACTGCCAGGCGTGCTCAGGTAGCGCTCACGGAAAGCGGGCGAGATCACGCTGGTCTTCATGATGGCAAAGTCAAACAGGTTGCCCTGCAAGGCCATGAAACCGGCCTTTTCCTTCAATGGCGCGGCAAACGGGCGGATCATCTCGCGGTCCGCGCTTTCGCACCCGGCCAGATTGGCCGCCATCGTCTGGCCCGTGACGGTGGGGCGCTCCGTATGCAGCAAACCCGCCTGCTGTAACTCCCACATCACGGCCGGCACGCCGCCGGCGCGGTGGAAGCGCTCGCCCAAATACTTCCCGGCCGGCTGCATGTTCAGGAGCAGCGGCACGTCGTAGCCGTGCTCCATCCAGTCGCTCGAATACAACTCCACGCCCGCATGGCGGGCCATAGCCATCAGATGCGGTTGCGCGTTGGTCGAGCCGCCGATGGCAGCATTGACGATGATGGCGTCCAAGAATGCTTCACGCGTGAGTATGCTCGATGGACGGACGTCCTCGAACGCCAAGTCGACAATGCGCCGCCCCGTGGCATAGGCGATCTGGCCCCGTTCACGGTACGGCGCGGGAATGGCCGAGCAGCCCGTCAGCGACATGCCCAGCGCTTCGGCCAGCGCATTCATGGTCGATGCCGTGCCCATGGTATTGCAGTGGCCGGCCGACGGCGCCGAGGCGGCGGCTATCTGCAGGAATTTGTCGTTGTCGATCAAGCCGGCAGACAACTGGCGGCGGCCCTTCCAGATGGCGGCGCCAGAACCCACCAGTTCACCGTCCATCCAGCCATCGAGCATGGGGCCGCCCGACAGCACGATGGCGGGAATGTCTACCGTGGCGGCAGCCATCAGCTGGGCTGGCGTGGTCTTGTCGCAACCGGTGGTCAGCACCACGGCATCGATCGGATAGCCGTGCAAGATCTCCACCAGGCCCAGATACGCCAGATTGCGGTCCAGCGCGGCGGTGGGGCGGCGGCAATTTTCAAAGATCGGGTGCAGCGGGAATTCCATGGGAATGCCGCCCGCGTCGCGGATGCCGTCGCGCACGCGCTGCGCCAGTTCCAGGTGAATGCGGTTGCAGGGACTGATATCGCTGCCGCTTTGCGCAATGCCGATGATGGGCCGGCCCGAACGCAGCTCCTCGGCCGTGATCCCGTAGTTCATGAAGCGTTCCAGGTACAGCGCTGTCATGTCAATGTGGTCGGGATTGTCGAACCAGTCTTGCGAGCGGAAGCGCCGCGCCGGGCGTTGGGCTGGAATGTTCATGCTCCGTACCAGCCTGCGTCGACGTAGTATTCGCGCCCCGCGCACTTGGCCGCGTTATCGGACGCGAGAAACAGCGCCAGCGCCGCCACGTCTTCCGGCTCCACGCGCGTTTGCAGGCATTGTCCCTGCAGGATCACCGCTTCCGCTTCCGGCGTATGCCACAGCTTTTCCTGGCGCGGCGTGCGTACGGCCCCGGGAATGATGCAGTTGACGCGGATGCCATGCACGCCCAAGTCGCGCGCCAGGCCACGGGTCAAGCCCTCGATGCCGGCTTTCGCCGTCATGTAGATCGACAGCTTAGCTTGCGCCAGGTGCCAGGAAATCGATCCCAGATTGAGGATCACGCCGTTGCCCTTGGCGCGCATGGCAGGCGCCACTGCCTGCGCGCAGAAATACTGGTGGCGCAGGTTGACGGCGATGCGCTCATCCCAGTAGGCGGGCGTGACATCCTGCAACTGGTGGCGGTCGTCATTGGCCGCGTTGTTGATGAGGATATCGGTGCCACCGCTGGCGTTCTCGATCTCGGCGAAGGTGGCGGCCAGCGCACCCAGGTCCGTCAGGTCGCAATAGCGGAAAACGGGCGGCTGCGGCAAGTGCGCCAGCTGTTCCTGCAGCGCCAGCGACGCCTCGCGGGCGATGTCGAGAAAGGTGACGTGGGCGCCCTGGCGCGCGAACGCCTCGACGATGGCTACGCCGATGCCGGTGCCGCCGCCCGTGATGACGACGCGCTGACCTGCCAGGCTGGGGTAAGTTGCATGCTGCATGGTGTCTCTCTTCTTAAAATTATCGGATCAAAGCAAACCGCGTTGGGCCAGGTTCTGGTACAGCGCGCGCACGCCAAACGTCCAGGGAGGGATCGCATCGCAGCACTGCACTTCGTTGACCAGCGCACCCAGTGCGGCGCTGGCGATGGTGACCCGGTCGCCCAGGTGGTGCGTAAAGCCGCCGCCCTGCGCGCCGCGGTCCTTCACGGGCGAGAACATGGTGCCGAGGAACAGCATGAAACCGTCGGGATACTGGTGGTACTGGCCGGCCGTCTGGCGCACCAGGTCCAGCGGGTCACGGCTGATTTCGCGCATGAAGCTGGCGCCTTCGAGGACAAAGCCGTCGTCCGCGCCTTCGATCAGTAGCGACACTTCCGCCTGGCGCACGGTATCGAGCGTGAAGCCTTCGTCAAACAGGCGGATGAAGGGGCCGATGGCGCAGGAGCCGTTGTTATCCTTGGCCTTGCCCAGCAAGAGGGCGCTGCGCCCTTCGATATCGCGCAGGTTGACGTCGTTGCCCAGGGAAGCCCCCAGTACCTCACCGCGGCTGTTCACGGCCAGGACGATCTCCGGCTCGGGGTTGTTCCAGGCGGACGATGGCAGCAGCCCCACCTGCGCGCCGCAGCCGACGGAAGACATGGGCTGCGCCTTGGTAAACACTTCCGCATCGGGGCCGATCCCCACTTCCATGTACTGCGACCAGGCACCGCGCTGCTGCAACTGCTGTTTCAGCCGCTGCGCCGCATCCGAGCCAGGCTTCAATGCAGACAGATCGCTGCCCAGGGTCGATTGCAGGGCGGCGCGCAAGCTCGCCGCGCGTGCCGCGTCGCCCCCCGCCTGTTCTTCGATCACCCGTTCCAGCAGGCTGACGGCGAAGGTCACGCCACACGCCTTGACAGCCTACAGGTCGCACGGCGCCAGCAGCAGCGGCTCGCCTGCCGGCGCGGCCAGCGCCTGCGCCATCAGCGCCTGCACGGGGCCGAGCGCGATACCCGGCGCATGGCGGGCGATATCGAGCGCATCGCTGCGCTCGAACAGCTCGGCCACCGTCGCTACCGTCTGCGTAATGTCCACCACTTCACCGCCGCGCACGGCGACGACGCATGGGCCATCACGCCAGATGCGGCCGATGAGGAGGGCCTGCGCTACGTCAGCGGGCAACAGGGAGGCGGGAGAAATCGGCAGCATGGCGGCTTTCAAAAGAGCGTGACGGGATGGCTGGTCTTCAAGTTCGGACCGATTCTGCGCGCCGGCCTGTGTCGCCGCAATTACGAAAATCACCAAATTGGATGATGATTATTGGTATTGCAACGCACCAAAAAAAGCCGCTACCCGGCCCCCGTGCCTGCCCTGTCCGCAGGCGGGAAGGGGCGGCATGGCGCATTGCACCAATTAGCCCATTGATACCGTTTTGGATATCGCCGATGCGAAAAAAGTGATTGGTGAGGGATGGATGGACAAACTAGTATCAGCCGTGGCCTGCAATCGGCCATCCGCACGGAGCCCGCCCACTGGGACGACGGCCCTGGCACATTCAACTATCGAAGACGGTGGAGACCTGAAATGAAAACAACAATGAAAATGCTGACCGCGAGCCTGGCGCTGGCCATCTCCGGCATGGCCGTAATGCCCATGGCAAGTGCCGCCGACAAGGGCGCCATCGGCATCTCGATGCCGACCAAGTCGTCCATGCGCTGGATCGCCGACGGCGACAACATGGTGAAGGTATTCAAGGAGCGCGGCTACAAGACGGACTTGCAGTTTGCCGACGACGATATCCCGAACCAACTGGCGCAGGTGGAAAACATGATCACCAAGGGCGCCAAGGTGCTGGTGATCGCCGCCATCGACGGCACCACACTGTCGAACGTGCTGCAAAAGGCGGCCGACAAGGGCATCAAGGTCATTTCGTATGACCGTCTGATCCGCGGCACGAAAAACATCGATTACTACGCCACCTTCGACAACTTCCAGGTCGGCGTGCTGCAAGCTGGCTATATCGAATCGGCGCTGAAACTCAAGGAAGGCAAAGGTCCGTTCAATATCGAACTGTTCGGCGGCTCGGCCGACGACAACAATGCGCACTTCTTCTACAACGGCGCGCTGTCGGTCCTGAAACCCTACATCGACAGCGGCAAGCTGGTGGTACGCTCGAAACAGATGGGCATGGAAAAGGTCGCCACCCTGCGCTGGGATGGCGCCGTGGCGCAGGCGCGCATGGACAACTTGCTCAGCGCCTACTACGGCAATGCGCGCGTCGACGCGGTGCTGTCGCCGTATGACGGCTTGAGCATCGGCATCCTGTCGTCGCTCAAGGGCGTCGGCTACGGCACGCCGAAACAGCCCTTCCCCGTCGTGACGGGCCAGGATGCGGAAATCCCGTCGGTGAAATCGATCATCCGCGGCGAACAGGCATCGACCGTGTTCAAGGACACGCGCGAACTGGCCAAGGTGACGGCGAACATGGTCGACGCCATGATGTCGGGCAAGGTACCGACCGTCAACGATACGAAGACCTACAACAACGGCGTGAAAGTCGTACCGTCCTATCTGCTCAAACCCGTCACCGTCGACAAGGCGAACTGGAAGCAGGTGCTGGTCACCGGCAGCGGCTACTACACGGAAGCGCAAGTGAAATAAGCATCAAGGTACTGAAGGCCCGGCGCTGCCGGGCCTTTCGCTTCATGCACGATCAAGAACAAGACTGCCGCACGACCCGCCGACCAGCGCGGCCGTGCCAGAGAGGTTATATGACGAACACTATCCTGGAAATGCGCGGGATACGCAAAACATTCCCGGGCGTCGTTGCGCTCGACAATGTCAACCTGCGGGTGCGCAGCGGCGAGATCCACGCCATCGTCGGCGAAAACGGCGCCGGCAAATCGACCCTGATGAAAGTGCTGAGCGGCGTCTACGGCCATGGCAGCTATACGGGCGACATCGATTACCTGGGCCAGACGCGGCACTTCCGCGGCATCAAGGACAGCGAAGAAATCGGCATCATCATCATTCACCAGGAACTGGCGCTGGTGCCGCTGCTGTCGATCGCCGAAAATATCTTTCTCGGCAACGAACCGGCCCGCATGGGCGTCATCGACTGGGAATACGCGCAAACGAAGACGCGCGAACTGCTGCACAAAGTTGGCCTGAAGGAATCGCCCGACACCCTGATCACCAATCTGGGCGTGGGCAAGCAGCAGCTGATCGAAATCGCCAAGGCGCTGTGCAAGGACGTCAAGCTGCTCATCCTCGACGAACCGACGGCCAGCCTGAACGAAAGCGACAGCGCGGCCCTGCTCGACCTGCTGCTGGACCTGAAACGCCAGGGCATCGCATCGATCCTGATCTCGCACAAGCTCAATGAAATTTCACGGGTCGCCGACGCCATCACGGTGCTGCGCGACGGGAACACGGTCGACAGTTTCGACTGCCGCATCGAACCCGTCAGCGAAGACCGCATCATCGAGAAAATGGTCGGGCGCGAGATGGCAGACCGCTATCCGCCGCGCACGCCCACCATCGGCGAGACCATTTTCGAGGTGCGCGACTGGCGCGTGTTCCATCCTGAGCATGCCGACCGCCCCGTCATCAAGGGCATCAGCATGCATGCCAAAAAGGGCGAAATTATCGGCATCGCCGGCTTGATGGGATCTGGGCGCACGGAACTGGCGATGAGCATTTTCGGGCGCGCCTATGGCCAGCGCATCAGCGGTACGGTGCTCAAGAATGGCCAGGAAATCGACGTCAGCACCATCGGCAAGGCGATCGCCCATGGTCTCGCGTATGTCACCGAAGACCGCAAGGGCCTGGGCTTGATCTTAGAAGAAGACATCAAGAAAAACACCAGCCTGGGCCAACCTGGACGCGGTATCGACCCGCACGGTCATCGACGAGGCGCGCGAGTTTGGCGTGGCCGACGAGTTCCGCCGCAAGCTCAAAATCCGCTGTTCGAGCATCCTGCAAAAAGTGGTCAATCTGTCCGGCGGCAACCAGCAGAAAGTGGTGCTGGCGAAGTGGCTGTTTTCGCGCCCCGACATCCTGATTCTCGATGAGCCGAGCCGCGGCATCGACGTCGGTGCCAAGTACGAGATCTACAGCATCATCAGCGAGCTGGCCGCCGAAGGCAAATGCATCATCATGATTTCCTCGGAAATGCCGGAATTGCTGGGCATGTGCGACCGGATCTATGTCATGAACGAAGGCCGCTTCGCGGCCGAACTGAGCGCAGCAGAAGCATCGCAGGAGCGAATCATGCGCGCGATCGTTACACACGGAGAAAACAATGGACAATAAACTAACAGCGGGAGCGGCGGCAGGCGCCACCACCGGCACTGCGCCGGCCGCGAAGAGCTATGCCGGCTTCTTGAAAAACAATATGCGCGACTACGGCATGCTGCTCTCCCTGATCGTCATCATGGGCTTTTTCCAGTACATGACCGACGGCACCCTGATGCAGCCGCTGAACCTGACCAACCTGGTGCTGCAAAACAGCTACATCGTCATCATGGCGCTGGGCATGCTGATGGTCATCGTGGCCGGCCATATCGATTTATCCGTTGGCTCGGTGGTCGGCTTCGTCGGCGCGCTGGCGGCGGTCCTGATCGTCAACTACCACATGAATTTTGTCGCCGCCAGCATCATCTGCCTGATCGCCGGCGCCGTCATCGGCGGCGCACAAGGGTATTTTGTCGCCTTTTTCAAGATCCCGTCCTTCATCGTCACCCTGGCCGGCATGCTGGTATTCAAGGGCCTGACCCTGGCACTGCTGGCAGGCCAGTCGGTCGGCCCCTTCCCGGAAGGCTTCCAGATGCTCAGCTCGGGCTTCCTGCCCGACCCGTTCGGCGGCGAAAACCTGCGCGGCCTGTCGCTGCTGCTGGGCGTGATCGCCGCTGCGGCGCTGATCATCACCTCGCTGCGCAGCCGCGCCAAGCAACTGAAGCACGGCATGGAAAACGAACCGCGCGCCTTCTTCCTGCTGAAAAACGCCATCTTCGCCGCCGTGATGGTGTATTTCAGCTACCTGCTGGCGTCGTACCGCGGCTTTCCCAACGTGCTGGCCGTGATGTCGCTGCTCATCGTCGCCTACACCTTCATTACCAACCGCACCGTGCTGGGCCGCCGCGTGTACGCCGTCGGCGGCAACGAGAAGGCGGCGCGCCTGTCAGGCATCAAGACGGAACGGGTCAGCTTCTACACCTTCGTCAACATGGGCATGCTGGCCGCGCTGGCGGGCCTGATCTTCGCGGCGCGCCTGAACACGGCCACGCCAAAAGCAGGCACGGGTTTCGAGCTGGACGTGATCGCCGCCTGCTTCATCGGTGGCGCCTCGGCCTCGGGTGGCGTGGGCAAGGTAATGGGAGCCGTCATCGGCGCCTTCATCATGGGCGTAATGAACAACGGCATGTCCATCATGGGCATCGGCATCGACTACCAGCAAGTGATCAAGGGCCTGGTGCTGCTGGCAGCCGTCTTCATCGACGTGATCAACAAGAACAAGTGACCGGTTCGAGCCTTAGGGGGCTCAGGCCGGCGCTTGCGCCGGCCTTTTTTATGCCACGGCCAGCCGCGCTGCCCTGTCCCCCCACCACGCCGCTTCTTCAAACACGGAAAAACCTGATAAATCGGCATGCGCAAACAGGATGGCGCCATCGTGTTCACGCAGCGCCTTCAACCCTGCATTGCTGCGAAAACCGGGCAAGGGAGCGGCCATGGCGTGACCGCGCACGGTGATGTCGACCCGCTCGACACAGCTGGCAAAATCGCGTCCATACGCCGTTTTCAGGTCAACGCTGGCCAGCGCCAGCAATTCCTCAGGCGTGGCCGTATCGAGCCATTTGCGTGCTGCCTGCGGCATGCGGTCGGACAGGGCCACGTAGGCGCTGAAGACGGTTTTCTCGGGCGGGCGCACGCGGATATCCTGGTGCGTGGAAACGACATAACCGAGGCCCGGTTCCTGGTACACCACGTTGTCCCAGCACAGGGGCGCATGCGGCAATTCGTCGGGAAAGCGTTTCATCAGGAAGTTCGCCACCAGCCACGGCGCATACGCGGGCGTATCGCGTTTCGCGTCGAAGCCATAGTCGGCGATATTGTTCACCACGCGCGCCGCCACATACAGTGGCATGGCGCAGATGGCCTTGCGCGCCTTGACCAGGTAAGTACGCGGCTGGCCGTCGACCAGTTCCAGGCACAGCGCTTCCACGCCATTTGCCGTAGTGGTGAGCGAGACCACTGTGCCGGAATGGCGCTGCACTTTTGACGCTTGCTCCATGGCCGTGGCCACGGGCTGCATGCCGCCCGGCCAGGTCAGCCAGGCGCCGTTGCCCGCATTGGCTGCCTGGCCCCAGCGGCTGCAGTAGTAATGCAGGCCGGCCCAGGCCGAAACCTGGTCGTAGCGCGTGCCGTAATCGTCGCGGCAGCAGTAATTCAAATACCAGTGCAGGGTGGGCGAGGTATAGCCTTCGCGCTCCATCCACTGCTTCAAGGTGATGGCGTCGAGCGCCTTCCAGGCCGGGTCTTGCGACGACTCCACGGTAGGGAAGACAAACACGCGTTTGCCATCGTTGCCGCGCGCCTGGCGTAGCCGCCGTACCTCGGCAAAGAAGCGCTCGTGCTGCGCCAGTTCCTCGGGCAGCACGCCTTCGGTGGGAATGAAGCCGTCCTGCCAGTGGCCGTTAAACAGCAGGCGCTCTTCCGGCGCATGCAGGATGAGACGCTCGTCGTAATATGGTTTTTCCGCCTGCGGATCGCGCTGGATAATCCCCAGGTCGAACAGGATCTCGCGCACATGGGTCGATTCGGGCGAAGGCAGCGGCAGGTAATGGCCGCCGGTCGGATAAGCCAGGTCGCCGAAGTGACCGCCCGCCGCGTTGCCATACGGCTGAGGACCGTCGACCATCAAAAAATCGGTGTGCCCCAGCTTGTTCAGGCGCCACGCGGCCGTCAAACCGGCAATGCCCGAACCGAGGATGGCCACGTCGGTACTCAAAGTGCGTGAAGGCGCCGGCAGCGCCGTGCGTTCGCGCAGCAGCTTGCGCAAATAGTGCCCTTCGCTGCGGCCCGGATACAGCACTGTCGGCGTGATCTCCTGCCAGCGCAGATATGCGGCGATGCTGCCGATGCCAGCGGCGGCCGCCGCAGTGCCACCGGCAGCCCACAGCATGAAAGAGCGGCGCTGCATCAGCGGATCACCCGGTTCCAGTCCTGCTCGAACTCATGCACGAGCGACTGGGTATTCAAGCGATTCGGCGCCATCGGCAGCGGCTGCATGTCGGGCGGGAAGATGAACATCTCGCGCGTGGTGTCCGCATTCAGATAGCGCATGGGCAGGCGGTAGCTGGTGGGCGGTTTGTAGTCGAGCTGGGGCGAGGCCAGAATAAAACCCCATTCGCCGAACGAGGGCACGTAGGCGTGGTACGGCCAGGTGCGCATGCCCACTTCGCGCAGGGTCGAATTGATGGTCCAGTAGGCATGTGGGGCAAAGAACGGCGACGTCGATTGCACCACCATCAGGCCCTTGGCCGCCAGGTGCTTTTTCACCAGGTCATAGAAGGGCACGGAATACAGCTTGCCCAGCGCGAAACTGGACGGATCGGGGAAATCGACGATGGCCGCGTCGAACATGTCGCCATTGTTACGCAGCCAGACGGCGGCATCGGCATTGACGACGGTGACGCGCTTGTCCGAGAACGCGCTGTTATTCAGTTTCGCCAGTTCCGGGCGCGTGGTAAACGCGGCCGTCATGGCGGGGTCGAGGTCGACCACGGTGACGTGCTCGATCTGTGGATAACGCAGGATTTCACGCAAGGCCAGGCCATCGCCGCCGCCCAGTACCAGCACGCGGCGCGCCCACGGCAACGCTTCCAGCACGGGGTGCACCAGCGCCTCGTGGTAGCGGTATTCGTCGCGTGAGGAAAACTGCAGATTGCCATTGATGTACAAACGCGTATCGTCCTTCCAGCGCGTGATCACCAGGCGCTGGTAGGGCGTGGTGGTGGAATACACGATCTGGTCGCCGAACAGGCCGTGTTCGCCCCAGGCCACCATGCGGTCCGACAGGGCAAAGCCGGCGATCAGCACCAGCATCACGGCGCAGGCGCGCAGCAAGCGCCCCGTGAGGTTCTTCAGCTCCGCGCGGAACACCCAGATCGTCCACAGGCCCACGCCCACGTTGAGCATGCCGAACAGGAAGCCCGTGCGCACCAGCCCCAGGTACGGCGACAGCACCAGCGGGAACAGCAGGGAGACGGCCAGCGCGCCCAGGTAATCGAAGGTGAGCACGCGGCTGACAAGTTCACTAAATTCCGTCTGGCGCGAATTCAGGGCGCGCATCACCAGCGGCACCTCCATGCCGACCAGTGCGCCGATCAGGAACACCATCACATACAATAAGGTGCGAAATGGCGCGGCCATCCACGAAAAGGTCATGAACAGGATGGCGGCCGACAGACCACCGATCAGGCCTACGGCCAGTTCGATGTCGACGAAGCGCGAGAGCACATCGTCGTCCTGCACATACTTTGAAAAGTGAGCGCCCACACCCATCGCGAACAGGTAACAGCCTATGATGGTGGAAAACTGCAGGATGGAGTCGCCGAGCAGGTAGCTGGACATCGCCCCGGCGATCAGCTCATACGCGAGGCCGCAGGAGGCGACCACGAAGACGGACAAGATCAGAATCTTTTTGTTCATTGGACTTATTTTGTTCTAATATGCGTTGACGTTATCAAATACTCATTGCGAGGAAAGCCGTGCCCGCCATCCTAAACTATCTGATCCATCTTTTACTGGCCGCCGGGCTGCTGATTGTATTTTTTATCATCTACACGCGCGTCACGCCGTATAACGAAGTGCTGCTGATCCGCCAGGGCAACCAGGCGGCGGCCCTGTCGCTGGGCGGCGCCCTGCTGGGCTTTTCCGCCACCATCGCCTCCTCGTTGATGCACACGGCTGACTACCAGCAGTTCTTCGCCTGGGCCTTCGGCGCCATGGTGGTGCAGCTGCTGGCGTACGTGGTCAGCACGCGCTTGCTGCACATGTCGAAGGACCAGATCGAATCGAACAACAGCGCCTTCGGCGGTTTGCTGGGCGCCATTTCCCTGTCGATCGGCGCGATTAATGCCGCCTGCATTTCCTGACACCGGTTTCAACTCACTCAAGGACACCATCATGAGCCTCGGCAGCTTTATCAAGAAGCAGTTTATCGACGTACTGCAATGGAACGAAGAGACGGAAGGCGTGCTGGCCTGGCGTTTTCCCATGCAGGATTTCGAAATCCAGAACGGCGCCATCCTGAATGTGCGCGAATCGCAGGTCGCCGTCTTCGTCAATGAAGGCAAGATCGCCGACGTCTTCAGTCCCGGCACGCACAAGCTGACGACGCAGACATTACCGCTGCTGACCAACTTGAAAAACTGGGACAAGCTGTTCGATTCGCCCTTCAAGTCGGACGTGTATTACTTCAGCACCCGCGTGCAGACGGGCCGCAAGTGGGGCACGCCGCAGCCGATCACCATCCGCGACAAGGATTTCGACATGATCCGCGTGCGCGCCTTCGGCATGTACTCGTACCGCATCGCCGACGCCCGCACCTTCTTTACCGAGATCAGCGGCACGCGCGAAGTCTATACGCGCGACGAGGTGGAAGATCAATTGCGCGGCATTTTGATGTCGAGCATGGCCAGCTCGCTGGGCGGCGCGAATGTCCCCTTCCTCGACATGGCGGCCAACCAGGCGCTGATGGCGCAAGAGGTCAAGGATGGCCTGGCGCAGGCGTTTGCCCGCTATGGCGTGGGCCTCGATGAATTCAACGTGGCCAGCATCAGCCTGCCCGAGGAATTACAGGCGGCGCTCGACGAGCGCATCTCGGCCGGCATGAAGGGCGGCCTGGGCGCCGACAAGATGAGCGGCTACACGAAATTCCAGGTCGCCAACGCGATCCCTCTGGCGGCGCAGAACGAAGGCGGCATGGCAGGCATCGGTGCGGGCCTTGGCGCCGGGCTGTCGATCGGCCAGGTGATGGCACAAAGCATGGGCAATGCGCTGCAGCAGCCCGCCCCAGCTCCGGCGGCGCCACCGGCCCCACCGGCCCCTGTCGAGGAGCCGATCGAGGCGCGCCTGGAAAAGCTCAAAGGCTTGCTCGACAAGGGCCTCATTTCGCCGGCCGACTACGACGGCGCCAAGGCTGAACTGCTGAAAAAACTGATCGGCTAAGCGCGACTGCATGCAAACTGTTTCCTGTCCCAGCTGCGGCGCGGAAGTCCGTTTCCGCTCGCACGCTTCCGTGCTCGCCGTGTGCGAGTACTGCCACAGCACCATCCTCAAGGATGCCGACTCCGTCAGGGACGTGGGCAAGATGTCGGCCGTCCTGGAAGACTATACACCGATCCAGATCGGCACGGCCGGCGTGCACGATGGCATCCACTTCACGGTCGTCGGACGCATCCAGCAACGCTACAGCGCCGGCACGTGGAACGAGTGGTATCTGCTGTTCGACGACGCCAGCACGGCCTGGCTGGGCGACTCGTCCGGCCTGTACACGCTGACGCGCGTACGCACGACGCAAGACGCCTTGCCCGTCTTTGGCGAGCTGGCGCCAGGCAAGCGCTACACGATCTGCGGCGAGCAGTACACGGCGGCCGAGATCCGCAATGCCGAATGCATCGCCGGCCAGGGTGAATTGCCGTTCAAGGTGGGCGCGGGCTGGCGCATCCAGGTGGCAGACTTCCGCAACTACGCCAGCTTTATCACGCTCGATTACACGGATGGCCCGCAACCGGTCGTCTACCAGGGTGTCGCCGTCACCCTGGATGGATTGCAGTGCCAGCTGCTGCGCGACGACGATGCCATCGCCAAAAGCGCCGGCAAGTACCGCGGCAAGCTCGATGCGCTCGACTGCCCCTCCTGCGGCAGCGGCATCCAGTATGTGCCCGGCGCGGCGGCGCAGCTGGTGTGCCCCGCCTGCCACGCGCAGCTCGACGCCAGCGGCCCGGAAGCGCAGGTGCTGGCCATCGGCAAGCAGGTGCACGACAACGCCGACATCACGCTGGAGCTGGGCGCCAGCGCGAAGATCAGCAATGCCGACTTCACGGTGATCGGCATGATGCGCCGCGCCGACGACGAAGGCAGCGAATGGAATGAATACCTGTTGTACAACGCGCGCGCAGGCTTCTTCTGGCTGGTGGAAACGGACGACGGCTGGTCGCGCTCGAACGTGCTGCCGAACTGGCCCACCTGGCCATCCATGGATGCCGAGCGCTGCACGCTCGATGGCGCCACCTATGCCAAACTGTATGACTACGGCTCGCAGGTAGTGTATGCGGCGGGCGCCTTCAACTGGAAGGTGGCCGTCGGCGACAGTACGCGCGTGTTTGAATTCGAACAGGGACAAACAAAACTGGCGGCGGAAATCACCGGCGAGGAAATGACCTGGTCGCGCTCCGTGCCCGTCGCCTATGACCAGATGGCCGCCTGGTTCGGCGCCGCCTTCCATGGCGGTGCCAAGGTACAGAACATCCAACTGAGTCACCGCGGTATCGCCAAGGTCTTCATCGTCATCGTGCTGGTATTGAATGCGATCCCGATGTTCGTCTCGTTCTCCAGCACCTTGATGTGGAGTTTGCTGGGCTGCCTGGCGCTGTTCCTGCCCGCCGCTTTTCTCGACAAGAATGCAAAGAATCCCCCATGAGTAAATACGTGATCTATGCCTTGATGGTGACGTTTTCCGTCACGGCCGCCAACTGGGTGCGCATGTTCAAGGTGGCGGGCAGTGGCAGCGGCGGCAGCAGCTGGAGTTCGCGCACGGGCAGCGGCGGCGGCGGCTATGGCGGCGGTTCCAGCGGCGGCAGCCACAAATAGGCATGGCGTCCACACCGCATCTGCCCCTGGGCACCCATCTGCTGGCCGACCTGTCGGGCATCGATGCGGCACGCCTGCGCGATGGCGCCGCGCTCGAACGCCTGCTGCGCGACGCAGCCATCACGGCTGGCGCGCAAGTGTTGCATAGCCATTTCCACAGCTTTGGCGCCGGCCAGGGCGTCACGGGCGTGGTGCTGCTGGCTGAATCGCACATCTCCATCCACACCTGGCCGGAATGCAGCTTTGCCGCCGTCGACATCTTCATGTGCGGCGCGGCGCGGCCGCAACTGGCGCTCGACGTCATCAAGGATGCGCTGCAGGCGGCGCACTGCCAGTTGCAATCCGTGCGCCGCGCGCCGCCTGGGCAAACCTAGGCTCGCTGGTGGAACGCGTGGGGATCGCTTACACTGTCGGCTCGTTTCCCCAACCACTGCCTGCCATGCGCCGTTCCGCCCTGTCCCTGCTGCCACTGTTACTGCTCGTCACCGCCTGCGACGACTACACGGCACCGAGCCTGTACCAGGCCACCACGCCCGAATGCAAGACGTGGACGGAAGGTTCGCGCTTCGAACTGCCGCGCGGTATCAGCGTATATGCCACGCCACCCGTCACCCTGAAGGAAGGCGGTACGGAACTGGCGCTGATCTTCACCTTGCCCGTCGGTACCCAGGCCAGCTTCACGCGCCTGTCCTTCCTGCTGGAAGAACCGCACAAGCAGCCGTTCGCCGAGGCGGAAGTGCTGACCATCTACCAGCGCGGCATGAACCAAAAGGCGGAAATCGTCGACGTTATCGAAAAGCTGCCCATCATGTTTTCTGCCGTCGGCAACAGCAAGGAAACCCAATGGCGGCTGCGCTTGCAACTACCGCGCCAGCTGCCGCAGCGCTTTGATCTATCCATGCCCGACATGCTCGTCGCAGGCAAGCGCTACCCGGTGCGTACGTTTACCTACCGCTATTTTCCCGAGCGCAGCGCCTACGGCATGTGCAGCTGAAGTTGACGCCGGCGCACGCCGCTGGCACACTGGCGTTTTTCATCACACAACAGGAGTAGACAACATGCACTATTCGGATACTGCCGTGCTGTCGGCTGCCTGATCACTGTCTTTCCCGGCTAAGCCCCTTAGCCCGCCATTCTTCATACGCGTGATCGCGTAGCCGACTTCCCCTTCTTTCGTGCCAGTCATGCCGACTGGCTGTGCCTGCACGCGCAGGCTACATGTCCGCACGCGGACGACAGAATTTGGAATCACGCTACCATGATCGCATTCGATTTTGCGCAACTACGCCTTATCGGGCTGCAGCAGGCAATCGCCCGCGCAGCCACCCAACTCGACTTATCTTCTCCCGCCGCGCAGCTGCTACGCGTGAGCGCCGTGCACCGCGACAGCATCCTCGTGCACGACGGCATCCTGGAACACCCGGCGCAGATCTTGCCGCGCCTGCTGCACGCCTTGCTGGAGCAGGACAGCATGCTTGCCGTCGGCGACTGGATCGCTGTCGAACCCGATCTTCACGGCGCGCTGTGGATAACGGCGCACTTATCCCCAATCACGCAGATCGCGCGGCGCGGCAATGACGGCCGGCGCCAGGTACTCGCCAGCAATGTCGATACGGCCCTGCTGGTGATGGGCTTGGACGGGGACTTCAACCCGCGCCGGCTGGAACGCTATCTGGCCATCGTGCTGGCGGCCCAGGTCAGCCCCGTGGTGGTGCTCAGCAAGGCCGACGTGGCTGACGACGTGGGCGGCAAGCTGGCGCAGCTCAAACACCGTCTGCCGCTGCACGTGCCGCTGTTTGCCGTCGATACGCGCCATGCGTACGACGTGGCCATCCTGGAACCCTGGCTGGGCGCTGGCCAGACCCTGGTAATGCTGGGATCATCGGGCGCCGGCAAGTCCAGCCTGACCAACACCCTGTGCGCGGTGGAGCAGGCGACGAATGGCGTGCGCCATGGCGATGGACGCGGCCGGCATACGACGACGGCGCGCTCCTTGCACCTGTGCGCCAGCGGCGCCTGCATCATCGATACGCCGGGCTTGCGCAGCTGGCGCGCGGACGCCGATGCCGAGACCCTGGCGGCCACGTTTGACGACATTGCGGCACTGGCGTCCACTTGCCAATTCCGCGATTGCCAGCATGCCAGCGAACCCGGTTGCGCCGTACGCGGCGCCGTCGATGGAGACCGCTTGCGCAATTATCACAAGCTGCTGCGCGACGCCCGCCGTAGCGAGGAAACGCCGCTCGAGCGCATTGCCGCGCGCGCCAAGTGGAAGGTAAGGCTCAAAGCCTTCAAGCAGCGCGGCAAGGACGGGATTGTGTGAACAGGCGTCCGGTATCGACGACTGCAGATTGTATCAAAGTTGCAATTGAGAAATATGCAATGTATAGTTAAATGCAGTACCAGCAAGCATGCGCCGCACGCAATGCCCGCGGCCCGCCAACCATAGGATGAGGATGCACTGTGTTCAAGAAAAAAACCGTTTTACTTCTGAGTACGTTTTCGGCTTGCCTGTTCGCCAGCAGCGCACTGTTCGCGCAAAAGCTGATCGTGCCGCAAGAGATTCACTATGCTGGCAAGGTCTACAAGCTGGCGTTTACCGCGCCACAAAATCGCAATAGCAAGCGGACCTTGTATGAATATACGACGAATGGCGAAGCGGTGGAAAAATGGAGCAGCCTAATTACCGTGCTATACGAAGGCAATTCCAAGAACGATCCATTTTCCTTCTCTGCAGCCCTGGTCAAGTCGCTGGCAGCCACCAAACCGGAGCCCATTTCCTCCGTCGTGATCGACAATGGCCATGTGCTGATGCGTTCAGTATATGAACCGGATGCGGCCAACCCCGTGTATGAATCAAATGTGAGCAAGAGCTTTCATGGTACTGCCGCCTGCGGTGGCCTGCTACAGTTTCAGTATGCGGTAAAAACACCACCCGGCGAAGACCAATCAGCGGCGGGCAAGCAGGCGACGCTGAAGTTGGTCAATGAGGGCAATGCCAGTTTGGCTGTCCAGTTGCGCGATGGCTACTGGCAACCCACCTGCGAATAGGCGGGAGGCGAGGCACAAAAAAAAGGCAGCCCGCAGGCTGCCTTTTGTATTACTGCTTGCAAGCGAATTAATGCTTGCGCAGTTTCTGGATCGCTGCCAGCTGCGCAATCGCGCTGGCCAGCTCGGCTTGCGCTTGCGCGTAGTCGATGCCCGAATCCTTGTTGTGGATATTTTCTTCCGCCAACTTCTTCGCTTCCAGCGCTTTCGCTTCATCCAGGTCGTGACCGCGGATCGCGGTATCGGCCAGGACGGTCACGGTGTCAGGTTGCACTTCCAGCAAGCCGCCGGCAACGAAGACGAATACTTCTTCAGCCTGACCGACTACCTTGATGCGGACCGCGCCCGGACGGATGCGGGTAATCAAAGGCGTGTGGCGTGGGTAGATACCCAGCTCGCCCTGTTCACCCGGCAACGCGACGAATTCTGCTTCGCCTGAAAAAATCAGTTCTTCAGCGGAAACCACGTCAACGTGAATTGTGTGTGCCATGTGTGTCCTATCGGGTTGAAGAACCCCGCCGTGTAAAGGGCGGGGTTAGGCCCAAACTTAACTTAGTTAAGTTTCTTGGCTTTTTCGATTGCTTCTTCGATCGTGCCGACCATGTAGAACGCTTGTTCCGGCAGGTGATCGAGTTCGCCCGAAGCGATCATTTTGAAGCCCTTGATCGTGTCTTTGAGCGAAACGTATTTACCAGGCGCGCCGGTAAAGACTTCAGCGACGTGGAAAGGCTGCGACAGGAAACGCTGCATCTTACGTGCACGGGCGACCAGCAGTTTGTCTTCCGGTGCCAGCTCGTCCATACCCAGAATCGCGATAATGTCGCGCAATTCCTTGTAGCGTTGCAGGGTCGTTTGCACGGCACGCGCGGTGTCATAGTGCTCTTGACCAACGATCAACGGATCGAGCTGACGCGAGGTCGAATCGAGTGGGTCCACGGCTGGGTAGATACCCAGGGAAGCGATGTCACGCGACAGCGCAACGGTCGAATCCAAGTGAGCAAACGTGGTAGCAGGCGACGGATCGGTGTAATCATCGGCAGGCACGTAGACGGCCTGGATCGACGTGATCGAACCGGTCTTGGTCGACGTGATACGCTCTTGCAGACGGCCCATTTCTTCAGCCAGGGTCGGTTGGTAACCCACAGCCGACGGCATACGGCCCAGCAGTGCCGATACTTCGGTACCTGCCAGCGTGAAGCGGTAGATGTTGTCGACGAAGAACAGAACGTCCTTGCCTTCATCACGGAACGATTCAGCGATCGTCAGGCCGGTCAGCGCGACGCGCAGACGGTTACCTGGCGGTTCATTCATCTGACCGTAGACCATCGCGACTTTGGAGTTCTCTGGATTTTCCAGATCGACCACTTTCGCGTCAGCCATCTCGTGGTAGAAGTCGTTACCTTCACGCGTACGCTCACCGACACCGGCGAACACGGACACGCCGCTGTGCGCTTTGGCGATGTTGTTAATCAGTTCCATCATGTTGACGGTCTTGCCTACGCCAGCGCCGCCGAACAGACCAACTTTACCGCCTTTTGCAAACGGGCAAACCAGATCGATCACCTTGATGCCGGTTTCCAGCAGTTCTTGCGATGGCGACAGTTCGTCGTATGCAGGAGCGGTGCGGTGGATCGACGCGATCTGCTCGTGCGACACTGGGCCGCATTCGTCGATCGGGTTGCCCAGCACGTCCATGATGCGACCCAGGGTTGCTTTACCGACTGGCACCATGATAGGTTTGCCGGTGTTCTGGATCATCATGCCGCGACGCAGGCCATCGGACGAACCGAGTGCAATGGTACGCACCACGCCGTCGCCCAACTGCTGTTGTACTTCCAGGGTCAGTGCTGAGCCCTCCATTTTCAAGGCATCAAATACCTTGGGCACAGCGTTGCGGGGAAACTCAACGTCCACCACAGCGCCGATACACTGAACGATTTTGCCATCAGCCATGTTCGTTCCTTCAATATAGTTAAATTCGTTTAAACCGCAGCCGCACCGGCGACGATTTCGGAGAGTTCTTTGGTAATCGCAGCTTGGCGGGTCTTGTTGTAGATCAGCTTCAATTCGCCGATCACACTACCCGCGTTGTCGCTTGCAGCTTTCATCGCGACCATCCGTGCCGATTGCTCGGACGCCAGATTCTCTGCGACTGCCTGGTACACCAGCGCTTCTACATAGCGCTCCAGCAATTCGTCGATCACGCTTTGCGCATCCGGCTCGTAGATGTAATCCCAAGTATGGGCGCCCTTGTCGGCGACCATCTTGTCGGCCGTCAGGGGCAGCAATTGCTCCACGACTGGTTCCTGTTTCATCGTGTTGATGAATTTGGTGTAGCACAGGTACACTGCATCGATCTTGCCTGCCTGAAACTCTTCGAGCATGACCTTGACGGGTCCGATCAATTTGTCCAAGTGGGGCGTATCACCGGTTTGAATGGCGTGCGCAATGATCTTGACGCCGATGCGATTCAAAAAACCCAAACCCTTGTTACCGATGGCAACTGCTTCAATCCGGTTGCCAGCTACTTCCAGCTCGCGCGACTTCGACGTCACCTGGCGCAGGATGTTGGTATTCATGCCGCCGCACAGACCCTTGTCGGTCGTGACAACGATGAAACCCACTGCCTTCGCTTGCGTACCCTGGGCAGCTGCCAGGAACGGGTGCGTGTATTCCGGATTGGCGGTCGCCAGATTGGCGGCGATATTCCGAATCTTGTCACTATAGGGACGGGCGGCCCGCATCCGGTCTTGCGCCTTGCGCATTTTGGACGCGGCGACCATTTCCATCGCCTTGGTGATCTTCTTCGTATTCTCTACGCTCTTGATCTTGCCTCGTATCTCTTTGCTTGATGCCATGAGTCCTTACTCCTTCTGCGCGTAGGGCGGCGCCTCACTCGAGGTGGGCGCCGCCTGGCCGCTTAATATGCGCCGGATTTCTTGAAATCAGCAATGGCCGCCGACAGAGTTGCTTCGCTGTCTTTGTCGAGTTGCTTGGTTTCTTCGATCTTGGCCAGCAGAGCAGCTTGCTTGGTCTTCATGTAAGCGTGAACACCAGCTTCGAACGACAGCACTTGCTTGACTGGCACGTCGTCCATGAAGCCTTTGTTCACCGAGAACAGCGATACGGCCATCAGCGAGATCGACAGTGGCGAGTACTGGGCTTGCTTGAGCAATTCCGTGACGCGCGCACCACGGTCCAGCTGCTTGCGGGTCGACTCATCCAGGTCGGATGCGAACTGCGCAAACGCAGCCAATTCACGGTACTGCGCCAAGTCGGTACGGATACCACCGGACAGGTTCTTGATGACCTTGGTCTGGGCGGCGCCACCGACGCGCGATACGGAAATACCGGCGTTAATAGCAGGACGGATACCGGCGTTGAACAGCGAGGTTTCCAGGAAGATCTGACCGTCGGTAATCGAAATCACGTTGGTTGGAACGAATGCGGACACGTCGCCAGCTTGCGTTTCAATGATCGGCAGTGCCGTCAGGGAACCGGTCTTGCCTTTGACGGCGCCGTCGGTGAACTTCTCGACGTAGTCGGCGTTCACGCGTGCTGCGCGTTCCAGCAGGCGGCTGTGCAGGTAGAACACGTCGCCTGGGTACGCTTCGCGACCTGGTGGACGGCGCAGCAGCAGCGAGATTTGACGGTAAGCAACAGCTTGTTTGGACAGATCATCGTAGACGATCAGTGCATCTTCGCCGCGGTCACGGAAGTATTCGCCCATGGCGCAACCGGAGTACGGCGAGATGTATTGCATGGCGGCCGATTCCGAAGCGGAAGCGGCGACAACGATGGTGTATTCCATCGCGCCGTGCTGTTCCAGCGAGCGCACGATGTTCTTGATCGACGAGGCTTTTTGGCCAATCGCGACGTAGATACATTTCATGCCCTGGCCTTTTTGATTGATGATCGCATCAATCGCCACAGCCGACTTGCCGGTTTGACGGTCGCCGATGATCAGTTCGCGCTGGCCGCGGCCAACTGGAACCATCGCATCGATCGACTTCAGGCCGGTTTGCATTGGTTGCGAAACGGACTCACGGGCGATTACGCCCGGAGCGATTTTTTCAATCGCGGCCGTCAGTTTCGTGTCGATGGCGCCTTTGCCGTCGATTGGCTGACCCAGCGCGTTGACAACGCGGCCGAGCAGCTCAGGGCCGACTGGCACTTCCAGAATGCGGCCGGTGCATTTCACCGTGTCGCCTTCGGAGATGTGCTCGTAGGCACCCAGAATCACGGAACCGACGGAGTCGCGTTCCAGATTCATTGCCAGGCCAAACGTGTTGCCTGGGAATTCCAGCATCTCGCCTTGCATCACGTCCGACAAACCGTGGATGCGGCAGATACCGTCGGCAACGGAAATAACCGTGCCTTGATTACGCACTTCAGCGCCGCCATCAAGACCTTGGATCCGGCTCTTGATCAACTCGCTGATTTCAGATGGGTTGAGTTGCATACTAACTCCTAAAAGTGTTTCTCTCAGCTTGCGCGAGGGGTAAGGGTCTGTCTTAGCTGGCCTGCCGAAGCGCGTGTCTTACGACACCAATGCAGCGTGCAGTTGCTGCAGCTTGGCGCGCACCGAGGTGTCGAGCACTTGGTCGCCAACAACCACGCGCACGCCGCCGAGCAGCGATGGATCCACTGTGACGGCAGGGTTGAGCTTACGACTGAATTTCTTTTCCAGCGTTGCGACCAGCTCGGCCGTTTGGCCTTCGCTCAGATCGAAAGCGCTCGTGATCTCGGCGTCAGCCGCACCTTCCAGGCCATTTTTCAAGGCATGGAATTGCGCGCCGATTTCCGGCAGCAGGCTGATGCGGCCATTTTCGATCAACATCGTGACGAAGTTTTTCACTTCCTCATTGAGCGGCGATTTCAACAACGACAGGATGGTGGCGGCGACGTCGCTTTCCGAAACTTTCGGATTGCGCGCGTACGCCTGTACCTCGGGGTGGCTACCGATCTGTGCCAGTTCAGACACCAGTTCGGACCACGCCGCGAGGTTGCTTGACTCCTTACCAGCTTGGGCTACGCGGAACAAAGCTTCCGCGTAGGGACGGGCGACGGTTGCGAGTTCTGCCATGATTACAGCTCGACAGCAAGACGCTGCAACATTTCGGCGTGAGCCGTAGCGTTGACTTCACGCTTCAAGATCTGCTCGGCACCCTTGACAGCCAGGTCAGCCACCTGAGCGCGCAATTGTTCGCGTGCTTTCGACAGTTGCTGTTCGGCGTCCGACTGGGCTTGCGCAATGATACGCGCAGCTTCAGCTTGTGCATTTTGCTTGATCTCTTCAGCAACCAGCTGCGCGCGCTTTTCAGCGTCCGCAACGCGTTGCGACGCTTCTTCACGTGCACTGTTCAATGCCTCTTGCGCACGCTTTTCAGCGACAGCCATCGAAGCTTGACCCTGATCGGCCGCAGCCAATCCATCCGCGATTCGTTTGGCACGCTCATCCAGCGCATTGTTCAGCGCTGGAAATACGAACTTCATCGAGAACCAGACCAACACCGCGAAGGTGATCATCTGGCCGATGAGCGACATATTGATGTCCATACCTTTGCTCCTAACTAAAAGTTTCTCCTAGGGTTGGAGCGAATTACTGAGCAACAGCCGTCAGAGCGGACAGGAACGGGTTAGCGAACGTGTACAGCAGAGCAACACCAACGCCAATCATCGAGATAGCATCCAGCAGACCAGCGATAACGAACAGTTTGGTTTGCAGTTGTGGCATCAGTTCTGGTTGACGTGCCGAAGCTTCCAGGAATTTGCCACCCAAGATAGCGAAGCCCAGAGCGGTGCCGATTGCGGCCAGGCCGATGATGATTGCTGCTGCCAGAACGGTCATGCTTTGTACTTGTGCGATCAGAGCTTGCATAAAATTCTCCTAAATTTAAAAACGAAAGATACTAAAAAAACAAAATATAAAGTTAATGATTAATGTTTCTCAACCGCAAGGCTCAGATACACAACCGTCAACGCCATAAACACAAAAGCTTGCAAAGTTACAATCAAGATATGGAAAATTGCCCATGGACCACCCAACGCCCACTGTGCCCACCAAGGCAACAACGCGATCAAGATGAAAATCAGTTCGCCGGCATACATATTGCCGAACAGTCGCAGCGACAGGGAGATCAGTTTTGCAACCAGCTCAACCATTTGCAGCAAGAAATTGACAGGTGCCAGGGCGATCGTGGCGATCAAGCCATTCGCATGGAACGGTGCCGTGAACAGTTCCTTGATCCAGCCGCCCAGGCCCTTGGCCTTGATCGAGAAGGCGATCACGCACAGCACCACCGACAGCGACATGGCGAAGGTGTGGTTGACGTCGGCGGTCGGCACGGCGCGCAATTTATGCACGCCAAACCAGCTCAGGATCTTCGGCAACAGGTCAACCGGCAGGAAGTCCATCGCGTTGAGCAGCCAGACCCAGACAAAAATTGTGATGGCCAGCGGTGCGATGACCTTGCTTTTCGCGTGGAAGGCCCCATTAATAGTGTCATTGACCATCTCCATGATCATTTCGACGAAATTTTGCAACTTGCCAGGGACACCAGCCGTCGCGCGGCGCGACGCCATATAGAAAACAGCCAGGAAAACAAAGCCCAGAATGGCCGAAATCCAGAACGTATCCAGATTGATCATGCCGTCGGCACTTCTCAGGTGGGCCAGATGGTGACTGATGTATTCTGTGGCGTTGGCCGGGGCAGCATGGCCCGCTTCAATAGCGTGTTCTGTGGTCATAATGAATTTAGATTTGTCGTTTCAGAGCACAACAGGCCCCAAAACCAATGATTAAACAGCGAGCAATGAAAACCAGTATGCTAAGGTTGCCACCGCGAAACCCAAGATCAGCCATAACCAGGCGGCCGACTGAAACAACACCAGTGCCAATATAAACAGCACCGCTGTGATAAATATTTTCATCACTTCTGCGCGCAAATGCGCCCGGAATGCCTTATTGGCATCGCTAGAACCGCGAACGACCAACATGGCATATACCAGGCTACCGATGACTGCGATAGCACCGCCGTATGCGGCGGACCAGCCTCTGACACTGCCACCGAAAAACAGGGTGACTGTGGCAAAGCTGATAGCGATTGCTAACTGCAATGCAACTACTTTGTAGACGGGTTTGGCAATACTTTGTTGTGAATCACTCAATTGCCAGGTTCCCAGAAAAATCTACACACGCAAAGACACGGGATTATAGTTGGCTTTGATCTATCGAGTCAAACGTTGCTGCACCGCAGCAGGGCGATTGCTGCGTGAAACTGACGCTTTACCGACTATTCGCCGCCATTTGCACCACTATATGGCAAAGTCGCTTGTCTGGCCGCTTCCAGCCGTGTTATCAAGGAATTACGTGGTGCATCTGGAAAGCATGGCCGGATTATCCACACCCGCACTCCCCATGTCTTTGCAGCTTGCTATTTAACCACGCAAGCGGGTCAACAATCCATCGAGCACGTCAAGATCGGCAAAATCGATCACCAATTGGCCACGGCCTTTGTTGCCCATTTTGAACACCACGGGCGTGGCCAGCGCATCGGACAACTCTTCTTCCAGGCGGGCGATGTCGCCGGACTTTTCCTTTTGCCGCGGCTCGACGGGGTTGGCCGCTTCCTCGGCCGTGCGCGTGACCAGCTTTTCCGTTTCGCGCACCGACAGGCGCTTGGCCACCACCTGATTGGCCAAGTTGATCTGGCTGGCCGTATCGACCGCCAGCAAGGCGCGCGCATGGCCCATGTCGATATCGCCGGCCATCAGCATGGTCTGCACGGGGCTGGCCAGGTTCATCAGGCGGAGCAGGTTCGACACCGCGCTGCGCGAGCGTCCCAGCGCAGTGGCCGCTTGCTCATGCGTAAAATGGAAGTCGGCGATCAGGCGGTGGATGCCCTGCGCTTCTTCCAGCGGGTTCAGGTCTTCGCGCTGGATATTCTCGATCAGCGCCATGGCTGCGGCGGCCAGGTCGTCCACATCGCGCACCAGCACCGGTACTTCCGTCAGGCCGGCCAACTGCGAGGCACGGAAGCGGCGTTCGCCGGCGATGATTTCATATTTGACAAGTCCGCTCAGGGTGTCTTGCCCGATCGGGCGTACCAGGATCGGCTGCATCAGCCCTTGCGCCTTGATCGAGGCGGCCAGTTCGTTCAGGGCCCCCTCGTCCATGCGCGTGCGCGGCTGGTATTTGCCGGCTTGCATTTGTGACACTGGCAAGTTCGACGGTTGATGCGTGTCCGGACCGGCGAAGTCGCCGCCGCCGCCCAACAGGGCGTCGAGTCCGCGACCCAGTCCTTTTAATTTTTTCGTAGCCATGCTGTCCTAACTAACTAGGGGGTCAGACCCTTCGGGTCCGACCCCAGTATTTTTCTTGGGGTTGGCAGTTCTCAACCCAACTGCTAAAGCTGGGGTCAGACCCAAGGGTCTGACCCCGGTGCTGCTGTTTACATATGTTTGATACGTTCAACCATCTCGGCGCCGAAGGCAATATACGCCTGGGCACCTTTCGAACTGGGGTCGAAGGTCACGCCGGGCAAGCCGTACGATGGCGCTTCGGCCAGGCGCACATTGCGCGGGATGATGGTCTTGAAGACTTTGTCGCCGAAGTGCTGCTCCAACTGAGCCGACACTTGTTGCGATAATGTCATGCGCGGATCGAACATCACGCGCAGCAAGCCGATGATCTTCAAATCGGGGTTCAGGTTGGCGTGCACCTTCTTGATAGTGTTGACCAGGTCGGACAAGCCTTCCAGCGCGTAGTACTCGCACTGCATCGGGATGATCACGCCATGCGCGGCGCACAGGCCGTTCAGGGTCAACATCGACAATGCCGGCGGGCAATCGACGAGGATGAAATCGTATTCGCTGTCGACTTCGGCCAGCGCATCCTTCAGGCGGCGTTCGCGGTTGTCCAGTTCGACCATCTCCACTTCGGCGCCGGCCAGTTCGCGGTTCGACGGCAAGACATCGAAACGCCCCGCTTCCGAACGCTGGCGTGCCGTCTTGACATCGGACTCGCCCAACATGACTTCATAGGTGGACGCCTTCAGGCCGGCCTTGTTGATGCCGGCGCCCATGGTCGCATTGCCCTGCGGGTCGAGGTCGACCAGCAGCACGCGCTGGTTCAACTTGGCCAGGCCGGCGGAGAGGTTGACGCTTGTTGTGGTTTTACCAACACCACCCTTTTGATTTGCTACACAAAAAATTTTGGCCATGTATCTTCTAGTTGTAAAGAGATGCAAACTTCATCGTGCGCCCCGGCATTTAACCGAAACGATTTATACTGTTTATTTCATTTATACGATATAAATCGTTTATACGGTTTATATCATTTATACCGTATAAACCATTTATATGATTTATATCGTTTAATTTTCTGGCGCTTAAACTCTTGCTATAAAGACCAGATGACGCTCTGCATTTAGCCCTGGCACCGCAATTGCGCGTAGCTCGGTAACTTGCCATTCCGCTGGCAGTCGCTCGCGCTCGTCTGGCGGCGCCACCCCTTTCAAGGCGATGAACTGGCCTCCCTCTTCCAGCACGTGGCCCGACCAGTTGACGAAATCGGACAGGTCGGCGAAGGCGCGCGAGGTGATCACGTCGAATTTCTGCTGCACTTCCAGCTGTTCCACGCGCTTGGTGTACACGGTCACGTTGCTCAAGCCCAGTTCCGCCTTCACTTGCGTCAAAAATGCCGTCTTTTTATGCACCGTGTCGATCATCGACACCTTCACATCGGGCCGCGCGATGGCCAGTACCATGCCCGGCAAGCCGCCACCGGCGCCCACGTCGAGCACGTTTTTGGCGTCCGCGAACGCGGGCACGGCCGCCAGCGAATCGAGCACGTGCAAGGTCAGCATCTGCAGGGGATCGCGCACCGACGTCAGGTTGTACACGCTATTCCATTTGGCCAGCAAGGCCAGGTAATCGAGCAGTTTTTCCGTCTGATCCGCGCTCAGGTCCAGCCCCAGCGCGGCGATGCCTTCATTCAAAATCTGGGCCAGTGCGGCCCGGTCAAACTGCTTCATTCAACAACCTCGTCCTTTAAAGTGGTGGTCTGCGCGGCACCAAAACCGCGCTTTTTCAAGTGCACCAGCAGCAGCGAAATCGCCGCCGGCGTCACGCCGGAAATGCGCGATGCCTGGCCCAGGGTTTCTGGGCGCTGCTTGTCGAGTTTTTGCCGCACTTCGACCGACAGCGCGCCGATGTCCAGGTAATTAAAACCGGCCGGCAATGCCAGGTTTTCATAGTGTTCGTGGCGCTCGATTTCCTTGCTCTGGCGCTCGATGTAGCCCGCATATTTGAGCTGGATTTCCACCTGCTCGCGCACGGCGGGATCCTCCACGCCGGGGCCGGCCAGGGCCTGGCCTTCCATGCCCGTCATGCTCATCAGCGTGTCGTAGGCGACGTTCGGGCGGCACAGCAAATCCGCCAGCGAGTACTCGCGCTCGATGGCCTGGCCAACGATGCGTTCCGATTCGGCGGCCGCCAGGATGCGCGGATTGACCCAGGTGGAACGCAGGCGCTGCAGTTCCAGCGCCACCGCTTCGCGCTTGGTCTCGAAGGCTTGCCATTGGGCGTCGCCCACGCAACCGAGGGTGCGGCCAATTTCCGTCAGGCGCATGTCGGCATTGTCTTCACGCAGGCTCAAGCGGTACTCGGCGCGACTGGTGAACATGCGGTACGGCTCCTGCACGCCCTGGGTGATCAGATCGTCGACCAGCACGCCCAGATACGCCTCGGAGCGGCCAGGTACCCAGGCTTCCTTGTCCTGCGTCAGCAGCGCCGCATTCAGCCCCGCCAGCATGCCTTGCGCGGCCGCTTCCTCGTAGCCGGTGGTGCCGTTGATCTGGCCGGCGAAGAACAGGCCTGCCACCGCCTTCGTTTCCAGCGAAGCTTTCAAGCCGCGCGGGTCGAAATAGTCGTATTCGATGGCGTAGCCGGGGCGCAGGATGTGCGCGTTTTCCATGCCCTTCATCGATTGCACCAGGGCGATCTGCACGTCGAACGGCAGGCTGGTGGAGATGCCGTTCGGATAGAACTCATGCGTCGTCAAGCCTTCCGGCTCGAGGAAGATCTGGTGCGATTCCTTGCCCGCGAAACGGTGGATCTTGTCTTCGATGGACGGGCAATAACGGGGGCCCACGCCCTCGATGACGCCCGTGTACATGGGGCTGCGATCGAGGCCGGCGCGGATGATGTCGTGCGTCTGGCTATTCGTGTGCGTGACCCAGCATGGCACCTGGCGCGGGTGCATGGACGTGTTGCCCATCACCGAGAACACGGGCACGGGATCGAGGTCGCCCGGCTGTTCTTGCATCACGGAAAAGTCGATCGTGCGGCCATCGATGCGCGGCGGCGTGCCCGTTTTCAAACGCCCTTGCGGCAGCTTCAATTCCTTCAAACGGGCGGACAGCGAGATGGCGGGCGGGTCGCCGGCGCGGCCAGCCGAGTAGTTATTCAAGCCCACATGGATCTTGCCGTCGAGGAAAGTGCCAGCCGTCAGCACCACGGCGCGCGACAGGAACTTCAAACCGATCTGCGTCACGGCGCCGACGACGCGGTCGCCTTCGACGATCAAATCATCGACCGCTTGCTGGAACAGCCACAAATTCGGCTGGTTTTCCAGGCGTGTACGGATGGCAGCTTTATAGAGAAGGCGGTCGGCCTGGGCGCGCGTGGCGCGTACTGCCGGGCCTTTCGACGAGTTCAGGATGCGGAACTGGATGCCGGACTCGTCGGTGGCAATCGCCATCGCGCCGCCCATGGCATCGACCTCCTTGACCAGGTGGCCCTTGCCGATGCCACCGATGGAGGGATTGCACGACATCTGGCCCAGTGTCTCAATATTATGCGTGAGCAATAGCGTCTTCTGCCCCATGCGGGCGGAAGCGAGGGCCGCCTCGGTACCGGCGTGACCACCACCGACAACGATGACGTCGAATTCTGTAGGAAATAACATGATAAATAGGTAACAGTGCAAGTAAAAATGCGGGAAGAGAGCTCCGATTATAGAGTCTTTTTGCGAGCGCAACCTTCCACGGGCCAATTTTTGCTTAATTTTTACTCAGCAGTAGCAAGAAACCGGTGATTTCTGTTTCACGTGGAACACTCCATGGGCCCGCGATGGGGCTGCAGCGGCGGGCAATGTTTGCTACAATTGCCGCATCGTCCGCAACACAGTGGTCACGCCAGTGGCCATAGTGACGATCATCCAGGAGGACGGCCTCCCCCATCATGGGAACACACCGGGACGGCCCGCTCTGTATAAGGAGCCGCCATGGCCTGGATACTTTTACTCATTGCCGGCATGCTTGAAGTCGTGTGGGCATACTCGATGAAACTCTCCGAGGGTTTCACCAAGCTCACTCCCTCCGTGATTACCATCGTCATGATGATCGCCAGCTTCGGCTTGCTGTCGATTGCCATGCGCACCCTGCCCCTGGGCACAGCCTACACGATCTGGACCGGCATCGGCGCCGTCGGCGCCTTTATCGTCGGCATCGTCGCGCTCGGTGAACAACTGAATGCCATGCGCGTGTGCGCCGCCGTCCTCATCGTGTGCGGCATCGTGCTGATGAAGCTGTCTTCCAGCCACTGAGAGGAATCCCCATGCTCCTCGAAAACTATTTTCCCGTCCTCCTGTTCATTCTGATCGGCATGCTGGTTGGCATCGTGCCCATGCTACTGGGGCGCGTGTTGGGTCCGCACAAACCCGATCCGCAAAAACTGTCCCAGTACGAATGCGGCTTCGAAGCGTTCGGCGACGCGCGGATGAAGTTCGACATCCGCTTCTACCTGGTCGCCATTCTGTTCATCCTGTTCGACATCGAGGTGATCTTCCTGATGCCTTGGGCGGCCAACGTCAACGAACTGGGTTTGCTCGGTTTCTGGGCCGTCATGGGTTTCTTGAGCCTGCTGACCGTCGGCCTGGCCTATGAATGGAAACGCGGCGCGCTGGAGTGGGAGTAACCCCGCTTCTGGTTCCACGTGAAACATGCGCGGGGCTGGAAAGCGGAGTAAGCTTGGCTTCTGTCCTTGTTGTCAGGAGTCTGCATGTCCGCCTTCCAGTTCCGCACCGTGCCGCATCTGATCGTTGAACCAGGCGCCGCCACCCAGTTGGGCGCGCACATCGCCCATCACTTCCCCACCGTGCGCCGCGCCCTGCTCGTCACTGACGCAGGCTTTTTACGTACAGGCCTGGCCGATGCTCCCCTGCACAGCTTGCAAATGGCGGGTATCGAGACGCACATGTTTTCAGACGTGCAAGCCGATCCGCCCGAAGCGATCGTGCTGGCCGGTGTGGCACAGGCGAAAATGTTTCACGTGGAACTGATTATCGGCCTCGGTGGCGGCAGCTCGCTGGACGTGGCCAAGCTGATCGCCGTGCTGGCGCCCGGCCACCAGGAACTGGCGCAACTGTATGGCATCGGCAATGTCCGCGGCCAGCGCCTGCCTCTGGTGCAATTGCCGACCACGGCCGGCACGGGTTCGGAAGTGACGCATATCGCCATCGTCACCACGGGCGCCACCAGCAAGATGGGCGTGGTCGCGCCGCAACTGTATGCGGACCTGGCAATCCTCGACGCCAACCTGACCCTGGGCTTGCCGCCCGCCGTGACGGCCGCCACCGGCATCGATGCCATGGTGCATGCCATCGAAGCGTACACCAGCCGCCTGCTGAAGAATCCATTGTCCGACATGCTGGCCATCCAGGCGCTGTCACTGCTGTCCAGCAATCTGCTCACGGCCTGCCGCGATGGCGCCAACTTGCCGGCACGCCAGGCCATGTTGCTGGGCGCCATGCTGGCCGGCCAGGCGTTTGCCAATGCGCCCGTGGCCGCCGTGCACGCGCTCGCCTATCCCATCGGTGGCCTGTTCCACGTGCCACATGGCCTGTCGAATGCGCTGGTGCTGCCGCATGTGCTGCGTTTCAATCTGTCCCACGCGGCGCCCCTGTATGCGCAACTGGCAGCCGTCGTGCAGCCCGGCATCACGGGCAGCGAGGAAGCGCGGGCCGTGGCCCTGATCGACGCCATGCAAGATATTGCCCTGGCCACCGGCATCGCGCGCACCCTGCGCGAGGTGGGCATCGCGGCCAGCGACCTGGACCGGCTGGCCGACGACGCCATGCTGCAGACGCGCTTGCTGGGCAACAATCCGCGCGTCGTCACACGCGAGGATGCCCGCGCCATCTATGCGGCCGCGCTATGACACTCAGTTGGGCACATCCACCACCGTCCCCGTCACACTGATCGCATTGCCTGCCGCTGGCGTCGACACTATCGCCGGCGCGTTGATATTCGTGATCAAGGTCGACGCATCGGCGCGCGTTACCGTGCGCACTACCTGCGAGGGCGGCAAGGCCTGCTTGGCGGACAAATGCGCATACATGGCGTCGAGTGCCCGGTTCAGGTACACATGCAAGGGCACGATCAGGGTCGGCAAAACGCTGCTGAAGGAATCGAAGTGGTTGGCATGGGTCACCTCGATATAGCGCAAGCGGCTGGCGGCGCCTTCCACGGCGGCGTTCAGGCCAAGATAGGCGCGCGATGCGTGATTGACGGGAATCAGGGTATCGCTGCGGCCATGCACGATGATGGCCGGCTTGCCATTCAATTTGCCGCTGGCCGCAACCTCGGCCATGCCCGCACGCACGCGCACGCTCTGCCCGGCCAATGTACCCTGCAAGTTGGCGCTACTGACGGCATCGCGCCCCGTCGCCAGACTGCGCAGGCACAGGAAACCATCGAGCGACTGGTCCGCCAGGCTGTTTGACGGCGACACGCCGGCCGTATAGACCTTGGCGCCGCCTACACTGTTCTCGTACACGACACTGCCGAGTATCCCGTTTTGCGCGGCAAAGCTGGCCGCCTTTTGCGCCGTGGTAAACGGGATCGGATTACCGCTGCCATCCGTCTGCGCAAACGTGAAACCGCATACCTTGTCTGTCACGGAAAATTTCCCATAGGCATAGGCATACGTGACGGCCACCAGGATGTTCGTACCCGCGTGCGCGGCCTGCAGCGGATCGGAATCGACCAGCCAGCCATACGCCTGCAAGCGCTGCTTCGCGTCCGCCTGCTGCGCCGCCAGGTCGGCGCCGTTCAACAGCCCCTTGGCTACCAGCGCCGTGCAGCGTCCCGCATTGCCTACCACGGAGGCAATGCACGGCTGGTACAACGCCGCGTAGGTGGCGTAGTCGAACAGGGCGCGCCCCGGTGCGTTCACCACCACCCCGCCCTGGCGCACGCTGTAGGCGCTCGATGCGGCCGGCTGGACTTGCGGCTCGCTGGCGGCCACGCCGCTGATCAAGCCCTTGCTATCCTGTTCCGCCGCCAGCAAGGCCGAGCCGGCGCCGTTGGAAATGCTCGAGGCAATCGTGATGGTGTTCTTCGGCGTCAGCCGCACGATGCGCGAACTGCCGTCACGGGCCAGCACGCCATAGCGTTCGTTCAAGACGAAATAGGCCATCTCGACCGCCTGCAAGGTAACCTTGCCCCAGTCCTTTTCCGGGTTCTGCTGCGAGTGCGCATGCTTGAAGGCGATGCGGTTCGGGTTGGCACTAGCCCAGGCCAGTCGGTCGGCGTCGCTCAAGTCCGGCGCGAAGAGCGCGTTCTTGCCGGCGGCCACCCTTCCCGCACGCACGCCGTTCTGGAGGTTGACGCTGTCGTCTTCAAACACATACAAACCCGTGCCGGAACCTTTGTCGGCATACGCCACGGCGCAGCCCTTCTTCAAACCCCACTCTCCCGAACTGCCGATGGCGCCATAGATGCCGCGCGAGCCGCTGGAGGTGCCCGTGACGATGCAGGCATGGTCGGGATCGAAGCTGGCCGGCACCTGCACCATCAAGGTGACATTCTTCTTGCCCGTGCCGTCGTCAGCATAAGCGATATATTCACTGCCCGCGACCAGACCCTCGCCCGTGCCCACGTTACCGCCGGCATCGACATTCGGGCCGTACAAGGTGCCGTAGCCGCTGTTGGCGGCAATGTCGAGCACGGCGCGGTAGTTGGCGTAGATCGCATTGCGGCGCAGTTCGACCGGCGTCGGCTGTTCGGCATTCGCATACGCGGGCGCGGTGCCCGCCAAGCCCGTCTTGCCCAGGCCGGCCGTGAGCAAATCATTCGTCTTGCCGTCGTAGTCGGCGCGCGCGATGGTGCCCAGATAGCCGGGCATCTGGTTCAGTTCTTCCGATGCATGGTTGCTGCCGCAGGCTGCCAACGCCAGCAAGGTGCACAGGCCCATGCCAGTAGTGCCCGTGCGCGTGATCGTCATTTGCATGGTGGTTCTCTCCGTTGAGGTAACAGTGGACGCACAATGAAAAACGCCGGACTATCCGTCCGGCGTTGCTTGAAAATCAGACAGCGGCTTTGGCAGCCCTGCCGCCGAAGCGCGCGATGGCTTCGCCGACGATGCCGCGCCGGAACAACAGCACGCAGATGACGAAGATCACGCCGGTCACCATGCCCACCGATTCGCCCAGGGTGCCGAACCACTCGATGCCCGTGTGCGTGGCCAGATAGGTGCCAACATCGCCCAGCTTGTTTTCCAGCGCGATGATCAGTACGGCGCCGAGGATGGGACCGGCCATCGTGCCCATGCCGCCCACCAGTGTCATCAGCACGACCAGGCCCGACATGCCCCAGTACACATCGGTCAGGGTTTCAAAGCCCAGCACCAGGGTCTTGGTGGCACCGGCCAGGGCGGCCAGCGAAGCGGACAGCACGATAGCCATCAGCTTGTACTTGTTGACATCGTAGCCCAGCGAGATGGCGCGCGGTTCGTTTTCCTTGATCGCCTTGAGCACTTGGCCGAACGGCGAGTGGATGGTGCGCACGATCAGGGCGAAGCCGGCGATGAAGATGGCCAGCACGAAGTAATACAGTACGGTGTCATTGCCCAGGTCTATCATGCCCAGCAAGGTTCCACGTGGAACACCCTGCAAGCCATCCTCGCCGCCCGTGAACGGCAGGCGCAAGGCCAGGAAGTACACCATCTGCGCCAGTGCCAGGGTGATCATCGTAAAGTAGATGCCCTGGCGGCGGATCGCCAGGCCGCCGATCACCAGGCCCAACAAGGCACCCGTGGCGACTCCGGCCAGCAGACCCAGTTCCGTCGGCCAGCCCCAGGTGCGCAGCGCATAGCCGGTGACATAGCCGGCGCCGCCGAAGAAGGCCGCATGGCCGAACGACAGCAAGCCCGTGTAACCGATCAGCAAGTTAAAGGCACAGGCGAACAGGGCGAAACACAGCAACTTCATCAGGAAGACGGGATAGCCGTAAAACGGGGCCGCCAACGCCAGCAGCAGGGCAATGGCGTAGCCTACATTCTTATTCATCGTGGTAGCTCCAATACATGACTGATGAGGATTACTTTTCTTTGCCGAACAGGCCAGCGGGACGCAGCAACAGCACGATGACCATCACCACGAAGACCACGGTGGCCGAGCCTTCCGGGTAAAACACGCGGGTCAAGCCCTCGATCACGCCCAGGCCCAGGCCCGTCAGGATGGAACCCATGATGGAACCCATGCCACCGATCACCACCACGGCAAACACGACGATGATCAGGTTCGAGCCCATCAGCGGCGAAACCTGGATGATCGGTGCGGCCAGCACGCCGGCGAAACCGGCCAGCGCCACGCCGAAGCCAAATGTCAACGTCACCATCAGCGGCACATTGATGCCGAACGCTTCCACCAGTTTCGGGTTTTCCGTACCCGCCCGCAGGTAGGCGCCCAACTTGGTTTTTTCGATGACGAACCAGGTGGCCAGGCACACCGAAAGCGAAGCGATCACCACCCAGGCGCGGTAGTTTGGCAGGATCATGAAACCCAGGTCCGTCGCGCCGGCCAGCGCTTCGGGCACGGCATACGGCTGGCCCGAGACGCCATAGAAGGAGCGAAACACGCCTTCCATGATCAGGGTAATGCCGAAGGTCAGCAGCAAGCCATACAGGTGGTCGAGTTTATAGAGCCAGCGCAACATGGTCTTTTCAATCAGGATGCCGACCAGGCCGACGAGGATCGGGGCGATGACCAGCATGGCCCAGTAATTGATGTCGAAATAACTGAGGCCCATCCAGGCCAGGAAGGCGCCCATCATGTACATGGCGCCGTGCGAGAAATTAATAACGTTGAGCAAGCCGAAGATGACGGCCAGACCGAGGGACAACATGGCATAGAACGAGCCGTTGACAAGGCCCAGCAGCAGCTGGCTCATCATCGCTTGTATTGGAACGCCGAAAATTTCCATGGCATCACAGTATAAAAAGCACCGCCGGGTAGCGGTGTGGTATCAAGGGAAACACGCCACCGCAGACTGGTGCGGCGGCGCAAGGCGAACCCTGCGAGCGAAGCGCGTGCAGGACGGACCACCCGCGCGCAGGCGGGCGATCCGCTGGAGGTATGGCTACAGCGTTACTTCCACAACGAACACTTCGACTCGGCCTTGGTCACATATGCTTGCGCACCGGGCACGGTGGCAACCACCTTGTAGTAATCCCATGGGTATTTCGACTCGGATGGCTTTTTGACTTCCATCAAATACATATCGTGCACCATGCGGCCATCGGGGCGCACTTCGCCATTCTGCGTAAACATGTCGTTGATCTTGGTCTTTTTCAGGTAGGCCATGACCTTCTCGGTGTCATCCGTTCCCAACGCCTTGACGGCTTTCAGGTAGGTCGCTGCGGCCGAATAGTCGGCTGCCTGCAGCATCGACGGTTCTTTCTTCATCTTGGCGAAATAGCGTTTCGACCAGGCGCGCGTTTCCGCATTCAAGTCCCAGTACCAGCCATCGGTCAGGTACATGCCTTGCGTCAGGTTCAAGCCCAGGGAATGGATGTCATTGATGAAGATCAGCAAGCCGGCCAGTTTCATCGACTTCGTCAAGCCGAACTCGTTGGCCGCCTTGATGCTGTTGATGGCGTCGCCGCCGGCATTCGCCAGGCCCAGGATTTGCGGTTTGGCCGCTTGCGCCTGCAGCAAGAAGGAAGAGAAATCCGAGGCGCCCAGCGGATGCTTGACGCTGCCCAGCACCTTGCCGCCGGCCGCTTTGACGACCTCGGCAGTGTCTTTTTCCAGCGAATGGCCGAACGCGTAGTCGGCCGTCATGAAATACCAGCTCTTGCCGCCCTGCTTGACGATGGTGCCGCCCGTACCGCGCGCCAACGCCACCGTGTCGTAGGCGTAATGCACGGTGTAAGGCGTGCATTCTTCATTCGTCAGGCGCGAGGAACCGGCGCCGATGGCGATGAAGATTTTCTTCTTTTCCGCCGCGACCTTGGCCATGGCCAGGCTGGCGCCGGAATTGGTGCCGCCGATCAGCATGTCGACGCCCTGCTGGTCGAACCATTCGCGCGCCTTCGAGGCGGCGATGTCAGCCTTGTTTTGATGGTCGGCGGAAATGAATTCCACCTTTTTGCCGGCCAGTACCACGCCGGCATCGGCGATCGCCATCTTGATGGCTTCCGCGCCGCCGAGGCCGTCGACGTCGGAATACACGCCCGACATGTCGGAAATAAAACCGATCTTGATGGTGTCGCCCGATACCTGGGCATGCGCAGCCGCGGAAAAGCCCAGGGCGCAAAGGGTGGCGGTGGCAATGGCGATAGCGTTACGTTTCATAGTGTCTCCGTTGGGATTATTGTTTGCTATTCAGTCGATTGCTGGACGATGACGCGTACAAGATATACGCGTACTACATGGGGATTACACGCCAAGCAGCTCGGTCAATACCGGCATCTTGGCCTCCAGTTCGGATGCAGCAAAAGTCTCGACGATCTGACCGTGCTCCATCACATAAAACCGGTCCGCCAGCGGCGCGGCAAACCGGAAATTCTGTTCCACCATGACAATGGTGTAGCCCTTCGCTTTCAGGGTGGTGATCATGCGCGCCAGCCCTTGCACGATGACGGGCGCCAGGCCTTCGGATATTTCATCGAGCAGCAGCAGGCGCGCGCCCGTGCGCAGGATGCGCGCCACGGCCAGCATCTGCTGTTCCCCGCCCGACAGGCGCGTGCCCTGGCTATGGCGGCGTTCCTGCAAATTCGGGAACATGGCGTAGATTTCCTCCACCGACATGCCCTTCTCGCCGCTGGCCAGGGTCGGCGGCAACAGCAGATTTTCCTCGGTCGACAGCGATGAAAAAATGCCGCGCTCTTCGGGACAATAACCGATGCCAAGGTGGGCGATTTTGTGCGTGGCCAAACCTATGGCCTCGACGCCGTTGACTTTGATGGAGCCCGTGCGCGCCCCCGTCAGCCCCATGATGGCGCGCAAGGTGGTCGTGCGGCCGGCGCCATTGCGGCCCAGCAACGTCACCACTTCGCCCTGCTCCACTTTCAGATTCACGTCGTGCAGGATGTGCGATTCGCCATACCAGGTGTGCAGTTGCGCAATTTCCAGCGCGGGCGCGCTGCCATTCACTTGTGTCGCCATCAATGCGCCCCTTCCAGTTCGGCGTGGGTGGTGCCCATGTATGCTTCCATCACATGCGGATTGCGCGACACTTCCGCGTAACTGCCTTCGGCCAGCATGGCGCCGCGCTGCAGGACGGAAATCTTGTCGCAGATGCCAGAGACCACGCTCATATTGTGTTCCACCATCAAAATCGTGCGGCCGGCCGAGACTTTCTTGATCAGCTCGGTGACGCGGTGCACGTCTTCGTGGCCCATGCCCTGCGTCGGCTCATCGAGCAGCATCATTTCCGGTTCCATCGCCAGGGTGGTGGCAATTTCCAGCGCCCGCTTGCGCCCGTAGGGCATGTCGACCGTGATGGTGTCGGCAAACTCCGTCAGGTCGACCTCGGCCAGCAAGGCCATGGCGCGGTCATTGAGCTGGTTCAGGGAACGTTCGCTTTGCCAGAAGTGGAACGAGGTGCCCAGCTGGCGCTGCAAGCCGATGCGCACATTTTGCAGCACCGACAAATGCGGGAAGACGGCGGAAATCTGGAAGGAACGGATCACGCCCATGCGCGCGATCTGCGCCGGCTTGGCGGCCGTGATATCTTTCCCATTGAACAGGATCTGTCCGGAAGTGGGGACCAGGAATTTGGTGAGCAAGTTGAAACACGTGGTCTTGCCGGCGCCGTTAGGACCGATCAAGGCGTGGATATGGCCCCGCTCTACCTGCAGGTTCACCTCGCTCACTGCGGTGAAACCCTTGAATTCCTTGGTCAAATTTCTTGTTTCCAAGATTACGTTTGACATCGTGTCTCCTAGTTGTACTTTTTGTACTACTTAGTCATTTTTATAATACACAACTTAAATTTATCGCACAATACAGTATAACTACGGGAATTTATCGCCAGCCCGAATGGCGCAAACCCGCGCTTTTACGCGGTCATTTCCAGGCTGCGTGTATCATTTGCGCCGCTTTTTCCGCGATCATCACCGTCGGCGAGTTCGTATTACCAGAAATAATGTACGGCATGATGGAGGCATCGACGACGCGCAAGCCGGCCACGCCGATCACGCGCAGCGCGCTGTCGACGACGCTCGATGCCTCGCTGGCCAGGCCCATGCGGCAGGTGCCCACGGGGTGAAAGATGGTGGTGCCGATCTGGCTGGCCGCCTGTGCCAGTTCTTCCTGGCTCTGGAATTGCACGCCGGGCTTATATTCCTGCGGCGCAAACTGTTTCAGGGCCGGCGCGGCGGCAATGGCCCGCGTCAGGCGCAAGGCGTCGGCCGCCACGCTGCGGTCCTGCTCGGTACTCAGGTAATTGGGCACGATGTTCGGCGCCGCATAGCTGTCGGCGCTGGCTATCTGCACATGGCCGCGCGAGGTGGGGCGCAAATTGCACACGCTGGCCGTAAACGCGGGAAACGCATGCAGCGGTTCGCCGAATTTATCGAGCGACAGCGGCTGCACGTGGTATTGCAGGTTCGGCGTGGCTTGCTGCGGGTCGGACTTGGCAAACGCACCCAGCTGCGACGGCGCCATCGACATGGGCCCGCTCTGGAACAGCGCATATTGCAAGCCGATCTGCATTTTTCCCAGTAAATTGCCCGCCATCACATTCAGGGTTTTCACGCCCTGGACTTTAAAGACCATGCGCAGTTGCAGATGGTCTTGCAAATTGCCGCCCACGCCAACGGCGTCCACAACGGGAACAATGCCATGCTGCTGCAACAAGGCGGCCGGGCCGATGCCGGACAATTGCAGCAATTGCGGCGAACCGATGGCGCCCGCCGTCAGCAAGGTTTCACGCCTGGCTGTCGCCTGCCACTGTGTGCCGCCGCCCGTAAACACGATGCCCGTGCAGCGCGGTCCCGACTCCGAAGTCTCAAGCAACAGACGTTCCACGTGGCAGCCCGTCATGATGGTCAGATTCGGGCGGCGCGCGGCCGGTTTCAGGAAGGCTTTCGAGGTATTCCAGCGGATGCCGCGGCGCTGGTTGACGTCGAAATACGCGCTGCCACTATTATCGCCACCGTTGAAATCGCTGGTTTTCGGAATGCCGACCTGCTGCGCTGCGTCGCGAAACGCATTCAAAATATCCCACGACAGCCGCTGTTTTTCCACGCGCCATTCGCCGCCCACACCATGGTTTTCCGAGGCGCCGCCGTAGTAATCCTCGCTTTGTTTGAATAGCGGCAAGACCTTGTCCCAGCGCCAGGAAGCGTCATCCGTCAGGTCGGCCCAGTGGTCGTAATCGCCAGCCTGGCCGCGCATATAAATCATGCCGTTGATGGAAGAGCTGCCGCCGAGTACTTTTCCGCGCGGATACATCAGGCTGCGTCCGCCCAGACCCGCGTCCGCCTGCGTGGAATACAGCCAGTCCGTGCGGGGATTGCCGATGCAATGCAGATAGCCGACGGGGATGTGAATCCACACGTAATCGTCCTTGCCGCCCGCTTCCACGAGTAACACGCTGGCGTCCTTGTCGCGTGTGAGCCGGTTGGCCAGCACACAACCTGCCGTGCCACCGCCCACGATGATGTAGTCGTATTCGCCTGCCGATTCCAATGAAGCTCCTTTCGGTATGCCATCAAGCTGTCGCGCAGTGTGTCTCCCCACCACGTCCCGTTACCAGAGTCTGTCTTTTTTCATGCATGCATGGCTGTTGAGCCGCCTTGAGATTACCACCAGTGCTGGGCCAGGGCGACATTAATCGTGGCAAGCCGTATGGGCTAGCGTGACGGGCAAGGAAAAACACAGCGAAAACAGGGGCTGCAGGTTGTGGATAAGCATATGGATATCCACAGGGACGATATGTGCGTAAACGAAAAATTTTTTCGGCGGCTTTTTTTTGTCCAGAAACCATCCCGGGCAGATACAACGCTTACTCAGCGCTTATCCGCACGCCAAGCGATTGTTTACAAGGATAAATCAGGACTTATCCACAGAAGATGCCCCCGTTAACTACTATTACTATTCTTGTATACGAACTTATTAAGGTAAACCCGATGACGCGCGTTTTGCCTACCCTTCGCCGTCGAGAAGGTTCGCAAGCCTCACTTCAAAAAAAAGCCGGCAAGCTGCTGACAAAAAAAAATCGCGCCAACAACTGAGCGACGAAAACCGGCGCGGCCGGCATCACGCACACAGCACTGCCAAACCGTTTTGCAAAATAGAAACGTCAACAGAGCTTGGCCAAGCTCTGGCCAAGCAGGCTGTTCGATGTCAAAAAAAGGGAAATTTGCTTCGATTGTGGATAAGTCACTTGATATCCACAGGATGACTTGTGAGTAAACACGAAGTTATGCGCAGGCCCGCATTTTATACAATTTTGCTCCTCGCGTGATACAGCGATTATGCACGCTTTATTTTGCGCGTAAACACTTGATCCTGTTGAAAAAAAGTGACTTATCCACAGAAAAAACCGTGTTTACTATTACTACTATTTTTATATATAGATCTATTGTAAACCGATAAAAAAAGCGGAAGTCCGGGGATATTTCCAAAAAGCATGCAAGAAGCGTCAAAAAAAAAGCCAACGACGACAGCCAGATCCACTGCAAAACCGTCTTCCAGGAATCAACTGGGCGCATGCGTCAACGAAAGAACCGCGCTCGTGATCACTCGACGTTGATTGCCAAACAAGGATCAGCGCATACGCAGCACGTCAAACGTGCCACTACAGCAAGAAAATCCGTGATTTTTGCTTGCCGGTGTGGATAAGTGCCTGCATATCCACAGGATGAGATGTGGGAAAAGTCGATCTTTGTCCACAGCTTAATTTTTATCCCAAACAAGTCCGGTCTCGATACAATGCTTGTGCGCCTACTTTTTTGAGCGCTAAGTCGATGATTTTTCGATGGTATACCGACTTATCCACAAAAAAATGGCCGTTTACTATTACTACTATTTTTATGTATACATCTTTATTTAAAACACAGAGACAAACCCGAACGGTGGAAAAGTCTCCGAAATAGCTGTTTTCACCGTGGTAAACCGTCTTGCAATCCAAAAACCTGTAAAAACAGCATGAATTCACATAAAAAAATGCGTTTAGGCATCATCAGTGCCTTGCACGAAGAACAGCAGGGGCTGGTAGAAGCCATGCAAGGCCCCCAGAGGCGTTCGCACGGCATGCGCGACTACACCCTGGGAACCCTGTGGAATATCGACGCTGTGTGCGTCCTGTCGCGTCTGGGCAAGGTTGCCGCTGCCATGACAGCTTCTATCCTTGTGGAAAAGTATGGAGTTACCCACATCGTCTTCACCGGCGTGGCCGGCAGTGGGGATAAACACGTGAAAGTGGGCGATATCGTGGTGGCCGAAGCATTGCTGCAGCACGATATGGATGCCCGGCCCTTGTTTCCCCGCTTCGAAGTGCCGCTGACGGGCTTGCAGCGTTTTGCCACGGATCTGGAACTGAGCACGCAACTGGCAGCTGCCGCGGAAGATTTTCTGCGTGACGATGTTTCCAGCGTGCTAAAGCCGGCCGATATCGTGGCATTTGGCTTGCAGCACGCACAAGTCCATCGCGGCTTGATCGCCAGCGGCGACCAGTTCATCAGCAGCGCCGCGCATGTAAACCAGCTGAAGGCGGATATCCCCGACTTGCTGGCCGTCGAAATGGAAGGCGCGGCCGTGGCGCAAGTGTGTTTTGAACTGGGCGTGCCGTTTACCGTCATGCGCACCATTTCCGACAACGCCAACGAAGAGGCGGCCGTCGACTTCATGCGTTTTGTGCAGACCGTTGCCTCGCCTTATGCGTTTGCCGTGATTCACAAGCTGTGCCAGCGCCTGGCTGGCTGAGTTTTTACGGAGCGTGCATAAAAAAAGGGCAGAACCAGCGGTTCTGCCCTTTTTACGTTCACTATCTGCTTAAATTTTAGACACTTAACATCATTAAACTCGCGTTACCGCCTGCCGCCGTCGTATTCACGCACAGCGCCCGCTCAGCGACCAGGCGCCACAGGGGGATGACACCCTCCTGCGTGGTGGCGATGGTGCTCACCAAGGCCCCTTCCCGAGCCGCCAGCAGCGGTTTGAGCTGGCCATCGAGACTCGGCTCGATCATGGCGATCTGGAAATCATGCTGGACCGCATCCAGGTTGCCGACGACCTGGATGCGGTCCTTCAGCGCCGCCGGCAGGTCGCCCGGAATCAGATCCGGCGCTTGCGCCAGCACCAGGGCCTGGTTACCGGTGGCCAAGACTGCTGCCAGCTGATTCATCAGCGTGCCGGAGGTGGCCGCCGCGCACAGAATCGTGCCGCGTGCGGCAAAGCTCAGGGTATTGCGCTCGCCAGTAGGGCCTGGCAGCACGGTGGTGCTGCCCAGCAAGGTCGTGCGCGCGTATTCCTGCGCCAACTGCTCGACCTTGTCGTGGCCATGCATCTTCGCCCACACGGTCAGCGCATCGAGCGCGGGCGGCGCCTGGCGCTGGTGCTGTGCGCCGGCCGGCGCATTGCGCTGCAGACGCTTCAGGTACAGGGGGCCGCCGGCTTTCGGTCCCGTGCCCGATTTGCCTTCGCCGCCGAACGGCTGCACGCCGACGACGGCGCCGACGATGTTGCGGTTTACATAAATATTGCCCACGTGCGCGCGCCTGGTGATGAAATCGATGGTTTCATCGATGCGCGTATGGATGCCCAGGGTCAAGCCGTAACCGCTGTCGTTGATCGATTGCACCAGTTGTGGCAGTTCGGACCGCTTGTAGCGGATCACGTGCAGCACGGGGCCGAAGACTTCGTGCGTCAATTGCGCCAGCGACTTGATTTCCAGTACGGTCGGAGCGACAAACGTGCCTTTGACGGTGGGTAAGTCGAGCGAATAGTGGTCGATGGCCACGGTTTTCATCTTGTTGATGTGCGCCAGCAGATTGCCTTGCGCTTCCGCATCGATGACGGGACCGATATCGGTCGCCAGGCGATCAGGATTGCCAACGCGCAATTCCTGCATCGCGCCTTTCAGCATGTGGATGGTCTTGTCGGCGATTTCCGTTTGCAGGAACAGCACGCGCAAGGCTGAGCAGCGCTGGCCGGCGCTGTCAAAGGCGGACGACATCACGTCTTGCACCACTTGCTCCGGCAAGGCCGACGAATCGACGATCAGGGCATTCTGGCCACCCGTTTCGGCGATCAGGGGAATATCGATGCCTTCGGCCACGGCACGCGCGGCCAGGTTGCGGTTGATCAATTGCGCCACTTCCGTCGAGCCCGTGAAAATCACGCCTTTCACGCGCGCGTCATTGCACAGGCCGGCGCCAACGATTTCGCCGCTGCCGGGAAAAAATTGCAGCGCACCGCGCGGCACGCCTGCCGCATGCAGCAATTGCACGGCGCGGTGGGCGATCAGCGGGGTCTGCTCGGCCGGCTTGGCCAGCACCACGTTACCGGCAGCCAGGGCGGCTGCCAACTGGCCCGTAAAGATCGCCAGCGGGAAGTTCCACGGGCTGATGCAGGTGACGGGACCGAGCGCCAGGGCGTTCGGCGCGTGTTCCACCTGCGCCGCGTAGTAGCGCAGGAAGTCGACGGCTTCGCGGATTTCCGCGATCGCATTCGGCAGGGACTTGCCCGCTTCGCGCACGGCCAGGGCCATCAGCTCGATGTGATGCTCTTCGAACAGGTCGGCCGCGCGCAGCAGCGCTTGTGCGCGGATCGACGGTTCCGTGGTTTGCCAGTCCATGGCGTAGGCGCTGGCGCTGGCCAGGGCCGTTTCCACATCGGCCGGACCGGCTTCCATGACTTTCCCCACGACATCGTCGTGCTGGGCCGGATTGTGCAACATGTGCGTGGGGCCATTCAGGCTGACGGCGCCATCGATCAGCGGCGCTGCCTGCCATTGCTGCTGCTGCGCCAGGCCGGTGGCCAAGGTGCGCAAGGTGTCTTCATTCGACAGGTCAAGGCCGGCCGAGTTCCTGCGCTCGCTGCCAAACATGTCCAGCGGCAACGGAATCGACGGGTGCGGCAAGCCGCCCTGCAGACGCGCCTGCTCGAGGGGATCGCGGATCAGGCTATCGATGGCCACGTTTTCGTCGACGATCTGGTTGACGAACGAGGAGTTGGCGCCGTTTTCCAGCAGGCGGCGCACCAGATAGGCCAGCAGGGTTTCATGCGAGCCGACGGGCGCGTAGATGCGGCATGGCTTGTCCAGGTTGTCGGCGCCGACGACCTGGTCGTACAGGGTTTCGCCCATGCCGTGCAGGCACTGGAACTCGTAGTCGGTAATGCCATCGCGTTTTGCCCAGGTATAGATGGTCGACAGGGTTTGCGCGTTGTGCGTGGCAAATTGTGGATAGATCAGGCTGTTGGCAGCCAGCAGTTTTTGTGCGCACACGAGGTAGGAAACGTCCGTGTAGACCTTGCGCGTGTAGACGGGATAGCCTTCCTGGCCATCGACTTGCGCGCGTTTGACTTCCGCATCCCAATACGCGCCCTTGACCAGGCGGACCATGAACTTGCGGCCGCTGCGGCGCGCCAGGTCGATCAGGAAATCGATGGCGAAGGGGCAGCGCTTTTGATACGCCTGCACCACGTAGCCGATGCCCTCGAAACCGGCCAAATCTGTATCAAAAGCCAATGCTTCCATCAGGTCGAGCGACAGTTCCAAACGGTCCGTTTCTTCCGCATCGATGTTGAAGCCGATGTTGTACTGTTTTGCCAGCAACAGTAGTGCTTTGACTTTCGGCAACAATTCTTCCATGACGCGGGCGCGCTGGGCGCGGCTGTAGCGCGCGTGCAGGGCCGACAGTTTCACGGAAATACCGGGGCCGTTGCGGATGCCGCGCCCGTTCGACGCCTTGCCGATGGCATGGATCGCCGTTTCGTACGAGGCGTAATAGTTGGCGGCGTCCTGTTGCGTCAGGGCCGCCTCTCCCAGCATGTCGTACGAGTAACGGTAGCCGCGCGTTTCATTCTCGCGGCTGTTTTTCAAGGCTTCCTCGATGGTCTGGCCCGTCACGAACTGGTTGCCCAGCATGCGCATGGCCAGGTCGACGCCCTTGCGTATCAGCGGTTCGCCGCCCTTGGCGATGAGCTTGCTCATGGCCGAACCGAGACCCGATTCGCTGCTGGTACTGACCAGTTTTCCCGTAATCAGCAAGCCCCAGGTGGCGGCATTGACGAACAGCGATGGCGATTCGCCCAGATGCTTCTTCCAGTCGCCCTTGCTGATTTTGTCGGCGATCAGGCGATCAGCCGTTTGACTGTCGGGTATACGCAACAGCGCTTCAGCCAGACACATTAATGCAACACCCTCTTCCGACGATAGCGAGAACTCGTGCATCAGTGCATCGACGCCGGACGCGCGTGTGCGTTTGTGGCGCACGTTCGAGACCAGGCGGTGCGCCAGCGCTTGTCCCTCGGCCGTCGTTTCGGTGCTGCTGGCGCGGACTTGTTGCAACAGCCACTGCACGGCGGAAACCTCGTCGCGCCTATAGGCGGCGGTGATGGCGGCGCGTTGGGGTGTCGCTTCGGGCAGGATTTCTGCCTGGAACGCGGCAAAAGGAATCGGGGTAAAAGCCGAGGGGCCTGCAGGGTGCATAAATACTCTTTACAAGGAAATGGGGACGAAAACTGACGTAATTCTTGCTCTTTTTTGGTGCAAAAAAATACAGAAAGTCGGACGTTAAGATGATTCGATTGTAAAGGGGATTCTTATGGATTAATTCTGGTAATACAGGGGACTAGCAATAGATAGTTTTTGATGCGACAATTTAACCAAATAATATTAATTTGGGGGTGATGGTAATGCTGGACAAGATCAGTAAGAAAATCTTGATGGAATTGCAGAGCGATGGACGCATCAGCAATGTGGAGCTGGCCGCGCGCGTGAACCTGTCGCCTGCCGCCTGCCTGGAGCGCGTGCGCAAGTTGCACGAATCCGGTTACATCATGGGCTATACGGCCCAGTTGAACCCGCAGCTGCTCGATGTGTCGCTGCTGGTGTTCATCGAAGTGGTGCTCGATCGCACGACGCCGGAAGTGTTCGACGCCTTCAAGCATAGCGTACAAATCATTCCAGAGGTACTGGAATGTCATATGGTGGCTGGCGGCTTCGATTACCTGGTCAAGGCGCGCGTCAAGGACATGGCGGCCTACCGCGAATTCCTGGGCAAGACCTTGTTGCAAAAAGGTGTGCGGGAAACCCACACTTATGCCGTCATGGAAGAGGTCAAAAACACCACCAAATTGCCAATTAAGTGACCTCGGTGTAGCCAGCCCACTTTTCTGATTGAGCTATCGGAACAATTGTTGTAGGGTAGAACTACACATTGCTATCCGGTAGCCGCCTGAAACGCCGCGCAGACGTTACGTTCAGGGTGCAAGGTGGGCAATCGTGCCCACCCGCATACGGTTACAGCACGTCCCCGCGGGGACGTGACGGGTTCGCGCAGCGGGGGACAAATGAAGCAGTTGCAGCACCAGCTGGTGCGTTTCCTTGTATTCACGATCCTGGCCATGGCCGTGGCCTGTTGCCTGGCCTATCTGCTGCTGCTATCGGGCGGCGAACATCCGTATCTGATTGCCTGCGTGGCCGCCGCCATTGGCGCCGCGCTGCTGGCGTTCGCCGGCCGCCCACGCGGTGAGCCGGGCTTGCACCAGTTCGCCGACACGGTGGGCAACGCCATCGACGCCATCATGATCGGCGCGGCGGAAACCTCGTATTTTGTCGATTCCGTCAAACAGAAGGTGGAACTCGATGTGCGCACGGCCAGCGACATCGCCGACAGTTCCGCACAAAATGCCGTGATGACGGAAAAGATCGCCGCCAATGCGGAACGGGCCGCCAAGGTGGCCGCCGGCGTGCGCGTGGAAAGCGTGGCGGCGCGCGCCGAAGTGGATCAGGGCTTGCGCCGCATCAATAACGCACGCGAGGAAGCGCAAGGTGCCTCCAGCACCATGTTGAGCTTGCAGGACAAATCCAAACGCATCACCGGCTTTACGGAAGCCATTTCCGATATTTCCGCGCGCACCAACTTGCTGGCGCTGAACGCCGCTATCGAGGCGGCGCGCGCCGGCGAACACGGACGCGGTTTTGCCGTGGTGGCCGGTGAAGTGCGGCAATTGGCGCAGCGCACCAAGGAAGCCTCCGATGAAATCAGCGTGATGGTGCGCGAAATCAATGAACAGTCGGAAAAAGCGGCACGCGGCATGAGTTCGTTGGCGGCGGGTGTCACGGAAGCGGCGCGCAATGTGGAAAGCGTGCATGCCTCGCTCAGCCATATCGAGGAATCGTCGGGCGTGTCGGAAGACGCGATCGGGCAAATCGCCCGCGCCTCGCGCGAACACGTCGATACCACGCAGCTGATCGCCGACGCCATCCTGCAAATCCGCGACAGCATGCTGTCGACGAATGCCGAATTGCCGCGCGCCACGCAGTCGGCCATGGCACTGGCCGAGCGGGCCGAAGTGATCGCCAGCGCCCTGGGCGAATCGAGCGTGGCCACGCCGCACGACGAAATCCGTGCAGCGGCCCAGCACGCGGCGCGCGAGGTGGGCAAATTGTTCGAACAAGCCGTCGCTTCGGGGCGCATCACGCGTGAAGCCCTGTTCGACCGCCACTACCGTCCCATCCCGAACACCAATCCGCCCAAGCACAACACGAAATTCGATGCGTTTACGGACAAGGTGCTGCCGGAGCTGCAGGAAGGCGTGCTGGCCGCCCTGCCCCACCTGGCGTATGCGGGCGCGGTCGACAACAATGGATACTTTCCAACGCACAACAAGAAATTCTCGCAGCCGTTGACGGGCGATTACGCTACCGATATCGTGAATAACCGCACCAAGCGCATCTTCAGCGACCGCACTGGCAAACGCTGCGGCAGCAATACCAAGCCGTTCCTGTTACAGACGTACAAGCGCGACACGGGCGAAGTCATGCACGATTTATCCGTGCCCATCCACGTCGATGGCAAGCACTGGGGCGGTTTCCGTATCGGTTATCGCTCCAGTAACCACGCATAAAAAAACGCCTGATGTCTCATCAGGCGTTTTTTCTTGAGTCGGCTACGGTTACTCTATATGCGGCTTGGGCGCCACGCCGCCGCCGGCCGCCGTGGCCGTGCGCAGGGTGGGCGTGTTCATGCTTTCCAGATGATTGCGCAGCCATTTGTGGGCGGGGCTGCGCGCGTCGCGTTCGTGCCACAGCATGTCCAGGTGGACGGCCGGCAGAGTCAGCGGCAAATCCTTGTACAGCAGGGACTCCGTCATGCCCGTCGAGGCGATCAGGTGGCGCGGCAAGACGGTGATCAGGTCGGAATTGGCCACCACGCGCCCGGCCGTGAAGAACTGGTTGACCGTCAACAAGATGCGCCGTTCGCGGTGGATCTGCGACAGTGCCTCGTCGATCAAGCCATGCGCGCGGCCCGAAAAGCTCACCAACAAATGGTTCGCCGCGCAATAGTTATCCAAGGTCAATTCCTTGTCGGCCAGCGGATGGCCGCGCCGCATCACGCACACATACTTGCCGGAATACAGGCGCTCATGGCGGATGGGCGAGCCCGTTTCGCTTGACAATTGCGCCGCCACGCCGGGGAAGAAGCCCACGGCCAGGTCGATATCGCCGCGCAGCAACATCGGTCGCGGTTCGCGCGTGGTCAGCGGCATCATGCGCACGTTGACGCCCGGTGCTTCGCGTTCGATCGAGCGCATCAAGGAAGGCAGCCAGAAGGCGGCGGTCGCATCGGCCATGGCCATGCGGAAGGTGGCATGCGTCTTCGACACGTCGAAGGTTTCCGGCGTGACGGCCGCTTCCAGGCTGGCCAGGGCCGAGCGCACGGATGGCCATAGCGCTTCGGCACGGGGCGTGGGTTTCACGCCATACGCCGTGCGGATCAGCAATTCGTCACCGAGGCTCTCGCGCAGGCGTTTGATGGCGTTCGATACCGCCGGCTGCGTCATCGCCAGGTGGCCGGCTGCGCGCGTCAGGTTTTGTTCCGTCATGACGGCGTCGAAAACACGCAGCAAGTTCAGATCCAGCGTCAGAAAACTCATGGAAAGCCCAAGATAAAAGTTGAATTGATTACTACAGAGTGTAAACCGCGCCGGGCACGAATATTTTCACTCGTCAAAAAATATTACAGTTTTCCATTCACGATTCATATAATTGGTATCAAGAAATGGAATTAGATTTATATGTTGCACTGCACTATAGTACTGGCAAATTCTATAATGCACTGGAACAGTATGTCTACCTTCGCCTCCGCCCTGTACGCAGTATCCGCACCCGTGCTGGAGATTTCCCTGCTGAACGCCCTGCAACTCGTGCTGGTGATCGTGGCCGTGGGCGCATTCGCCCTGCTGTTCAAGCCTTTGCTGGTGGGCATCGCCCGCGCCATGGTGCTGTTGGTGCGTCCCAAGCTGAGCCGCGAAGAGCGTTTGGCGCGCCAGCAGATGCGCGAAGCGCAAGCTTTGCAACGCACCCTGGGCAAGATGGATGGCGTGTCGCCCAGCAATGCCGCCGAGTTGCGCGCCCTGTCGACGCGCGCCTGAGCAATACACTGTTGCAGATGACAAGCCGGCGTGAGCCGGCTTTTTTTACGCCGGCCGCCAGCCGATTACGCCACGTCGCCCAGCAAATGTGCGCGCAACAAGGTGTCGGCCGGATGGGCGCCGATCCAGATTTTCAGCAGCGCATTGTAAAAGGCCAGGTCCGGCACCGTGTCGCCTACCTGCTTGCCGTTCAGTTTGCACAACGTCCCCTCTTCCGGCAGCCAGTCCACGGTCAGGATATCGCCCTTTTTCAGGCCGGGCACCATGGCGAACATGGCGCCGAACTGCATCGTCTGGCTCAGCAGGCGCGTGCGGTCGGCCTGGTCGGAACTGCGCTTCAAGCCTTGCATGAAGGCTAGACCCAGCTCGTCGGAAGTGATGTCGCGCAACATGACGATTTCCAGACGGCGCGGCCCGGGCAGGGGCAGGATGTCGGCCAGCTGGGTTTTCTTTTCCGGCAGGTACAGTGCAATCGTATAAATCTTGAAGATGACTTTGTAGCGCACGCCGGCGCCGTTGAGCTTGAGTTCGCGGCTGGCCAGCTGCACCGTGTCGTCCAGCTTGACGCCGCCCACTTCGACGGCCAGCGCTGCTTGTGCCAGGCCGGCGCACAGGCAGGCGGCGACCAGGGAGCGGCCCAAACGGGATGTGCTGCTATGCATCTTCTACCTCCGTGGAAACCATGTGCTGTGGATAAGTCTGCACACAGTGTAGAACAGTTGGTAAAAGAGGGCCGCGCGGGCGGTGGTGAGGGGGACGACGGCCGCTTAGGCCTTGGCTGCCGGCAGTTCCGCTTGCAGCCGTTCGTACTTTGCCATCAATTGCTCCGGGCTTTCGCGCCAGGCGGGATTGAAGGGGATGCAGCTGACGGGGCACACTTGCTGGCATTGCGGCTCGTCAAAGTGCCCCACGCATTCGGTGCACTTGTTGGGATCGATTTCGTAGATTTCCGCACCCATGTAGATCGCGTCATTCGGGCACTCGGGCTCGCAAATGTCGCAATTGATGCATTCGTCGGTGATCAGTAACGCCATGATTTCACTCTTACTTATTGCGATGATGCAGCGTTGGCGGCAATCTTGTTTTGCAGCCAGCGGTTCACCGAGGGGAACACAAACTTGGAGACGTCGCCGCCCAGGGCCGCGATTTCGCGCACGATGGTGCCCGAAATGAACTGGTACTGGTCGGAGGGCGTCAGGAACATGGTTTCGACATCGGGCAGCAGGTAGCGGTTCATGCCCGCCATCTGGAATTCGTATTCGAAGTCGGAAACGGCGCGCAAGCCGCGCACGATGACGCGCGCTTCATGCTTGCGCACGAAATCCTTGAGCAAGCCGGAAAAGCTTTCCACTTGCACGTTCGGATAGTGACCGAGCACTTCGTTGGCGATTTCCAGTCGTTCGTCGAGCGAGAAAAACGGTTGCTTGTTCTTGCTGTCGGCCACACCGACGATCAGCTTGTCAAACAGACCCGATGCGCGGCGCACCAAATCTTCATGACCGCGCGTGAGCGGATCGAATGTTCCTGGATAAACGGCTACAACCATTGCGGCTCCCTGATGATGCACCAATATAGACGCGCATTATGCCTGAAATTGGTGCTGCGCCTTGGGCCAGGGAGCCTTTTTGCCTTATTTATAGGCAGATTCAGGCAGTTGACGGCACTTTGTTGTAAGTTAGCAAATGATAATAAACGGTGCCCGCCTTGTCGGCACGGATGACTTCCCACGGCGCCATCCACTCGGGCTTTTCCAGTGCGTTGCTCTCGTCGAAGACCAGCGGCAAGCCCGATTCCGCGTAGACCATGCCGCCTTCCTTGAGCAGGTTGGCGCACAAGGGCAACACTTTGGCGAGGAAATCCTGCTGGTAGGGCGGATCGAGGAAGATCAGGTCGAAACGCTGGCCGCGCGAAGCCAGGCCTTGCGCCGTCAGCAGGGCGTCGCCGCGCAGCAGTTGGACATTATCGGCGCGCAATTTCGTCTTGTTTTCTTCCAACTGGCGGATCACGGGCGTGTGCGTATCGACCATGGTGACGGCCGCAGCGCCGCGGCTGGCCGCCTCGAAGCCCAGTGCGCCGCTGCCGGCGAACAGGTCCAGCACCTGGGCGTTGGCCCAGTCGCCATCGCGCAAGTGATTGATCCAGTTGAACACGGTTTCGCGCACGCGGTCCGGTGTCGGGCGCAAACCCAGTGCCTGTAAAACAGGCAGCACGGAGCGCTTCCATTGGCCGCCGATGATGCGTACCTGGTTCGGTGGCGGCGCGTGGTGGACGGGGACTTTGGCGGGTTTTTTAATTTTCTTTTGCATGGGCATTTAGAACACCTAACAAAACCTACTGCGCGTCGCGATTTGCGGCCTGCGATGCTCACTGACTCGGCGTCCCCGTGCATTTGCACAGCTGCGCTTCTTAGCCACAACTTACTGCCGCTCGCTACGGTTTTGTTAGGCGTTCCATTTCTTCAATTTGGTGGCGGCCACTATAGCATATGGCCCCACCTCCCCTGCTGGCGCTGCCTGTCTATTTGGGCGCGCTGGCCAGGGAATTGAAATCGTCGATCCAGCCCTGCATGCGCTTGATGGCGTGGGCTTTTTGCGCCGGCGTGGCGATCTTGATGACCGTTAAGACCATTTGCGCCGTGCTCGCTTCGTAGCTTTCAAAAAAAGCCTTGCGCTCCGAGTGTTCCAGGCGCTCGAAACTGTCCTTGATCAGGGTCGTGACCAAGGCCGTGGCCGCTTCCTTGCCGAGCTTTTCTTGGTGGACTTTCTTGACCAGATTCAACACATTCTGCTGGCGCCGCATGCGTTCGTCGAGCCAGATGTCATTGTTCAGCGGACGCGCGTCGGACGCCTTGCGAATGATGGCTTCCTGCTCGCTGCTGAAGCTGCCGAACCACAGTTCGAATTGTTCCATGGCCTTCTTGTAGCGCAGTTTCTGGCGCTTCTCCTGGTCGCCGCTCAGGTATTTCTTGCGATAATCCTCATTGTTTGACTTGAACTTCTTTTCCATCTGCGCAATTTGCTCGGGCTTGAGCGAGCGCGCCAGGTCGGCCAGTTCGGGCGCCGCCTTCAGCAGCAGTGCCTGGGTACGCTGCTTGATCTCGCTGTAATCCGTCATCAAGTCCGCCTGCGTGATATTGCCTTGCAGCTGCTTCTGGCCCGTGCGCAGGATTTCCACGTAATCCTTCAATTGCGTCTTGCGGTGCCAGTCGAACATCTTGTCGATGTCGTCGCGTACCCAGCCCTTCTGGTCGCGGTCCAGGTCGACATACGCGTTCAGCCACCAATACAGCACGGTATCGCCGTTGTTGTAGGCCAGGCGCAAGCCGCTGCAACCGGCCATGACGACCAGCATGATGGCCAGCACGGCATAAGTAAAGCGGTTGGAGATGGGGGCCTGCGTGTTAAACTTTTTCATATTCTTAACTTATAAAAGACGGTCTATGAACGTTGTCATTCTCGCTGCCGGTATGGGCAAACGCATGCAGTCGGCACTGCCCAAGGTATTGCACCCGTTGGCAGGCAAGCCGCTGTTGTCGCACGTCATCGACACGGCGCGCGGCCTGGCGCCGTCCCGATTATGCGTGATTTACGGGCATGGGGGCGCAGCGGTGCTGAAGTTGCTCGACGGCTACAACGCCAGCCATGCCGTGCAGATCGACGCCGCTGAGCAGGCGCAGCAGCTGGGTACCGGTCATGCCGTGCAGCAAGCGCTGTCTTTGCTGGACGATACGGTGCCGACCCTGATCCTGTACGGCGACGTGCCGCTGACCAGCGCCGCCTCCCTGCAGCAGCTGGTGCAGGCGGCCGGCCAGGACAAGCTGGCCATCTTGACGGTGGAACAGGATGATCCGTTTGGCCTGGGCCGCATCGTGCGCGAGAACGGCGCCATCGTGCGCATCGTCGAGGAAAAAGACGCGACGCCGTCTGAGCGCGCCATCCGCGAAATCAACAGCGGCATCATGGTCGCGCCCACCGTGCAGCTCAAGCAGTGGCTGTCGGCCTTGTCGAATGACAATGCGCAAGGGGAATACTATCTGACCGATATCGTCGCGCAAGCCGTCGCCGATGGCGTGACCGTCACCTCGGCCCACCCGGCTGCCGTGTGGGAAGTGGCGGGCGTCAACAGCAAGGTGCAACTGGCCCAGCTGGAACGCATCCACCAGAACAATATCGCGCAAGCGCTGCTCGAGCGTGGCGTGACCCTGTTTGATCCGGCCCGCATCGACGTGCGCGGCGAACTCATTTGTGGCCGCGATGTCACCATCGACGTCGGCTGCGTATTTGAAGGCCGCGTGGAACTGGGCGATGGCGTGCGCGTGGGCGCCCACAACGTCATCATCAATGCCAGCGTGGCGGCCGGTGCGCACATCAAGCCGTTTTGCCATATCGAGGATGCCGTTGTCGGCGCCGCTTCCATCATCGGCCCGTATGCGCGCCTGCGTCCCGGCACCGTGCTGGCGGAAGACGTGCATATCGGCAATTTCGTCGAAGTGAAAAACAGCCAGGTCGCCGCGCACAGCAAGGCCAACCACCTGGCCTACATCGGTGACGCCACCATCGGCTCCAGGGTTAACATCGGCGCCGGCACCATCACCTGCAATTACGATGGCGTCAACAAGTTCCGCACGGTGATTGAAGACGACGCTTTTATCGGCAGCGACAGCCAGCTGATCGCGCCCGTTACCGTCGGCAAGGGCGCTACCCTGGGTGCCGGCACGACCTTGTCGAAAGATGCGCCGGCAGGCAAGCTGACGGTCTCGCGCGCGCGGCAAGTGACCATCGACGGCTGGATGCGTCCTGTGAAGATCAAGAAGTAAGCGTAAGGTCCACTTTTGCACACAGGCAGGCCTTGCGGCCTGCCTTTTTTGTTTGTGGATAACTATGTGGGTAAGCTGCTGCATAAGTGGCGGATAAGCATATGTGCAAGCCCTTGCATAAGCTGTTGGCAAGTTTGTATAAATCGCCTGGCATGCGCCTGTCGCTTCCTTTTCCCTCGCTTGCCGCTGGCTGTCAACGCTGCAGCGACGTTTACCACTGCATTGTGGATAAGTCTGTGCGTAAGCCTGCGGATAAGCGCTGGATAGCCTGGGTGTAAGTGGGGATAACTGTCTTTCTGCTGCTGCATCCCCTGGTGTTGCTGTGGGTAAGCCTGTGGAAAAGCCTTGCGCAAGCGGTGGATAGTTGGTGGGTAAGTATTGCATTGAATCAAATGACAGCCGGAAGACGGCCTCCGGCTGTTATTGGCGCATCAGAAGTGGCGATTGAGCTCGATCCACAGGCGGGCCGAACTGCGTGAGGCGATCAGGGCGGGCGTGCTGCCGAAGGGCTTGGCGACATAGGCGCGGGCATTCCATTGCTGCCCGCCTGCCCAGTTCACGCCCAGCCCGGCGCCGTGCAGGCGCGCGCTGTTCGGGCCGGCCGACCAGCGCTGCTGGTTCACCGTCACGCGCGCGCTGTCGATGAAGGCCACGGCTTGCCATTGTCCCGTGTCGCTGGCGCTGAGTTCATGTCGCCACTCCGCGCTGCCAAAATAACCGAGGTCGCCAGCAGCCACGCCCACGTCATAGGCGCGCACCGTGTACGGGCCCCCCACGCTCATCTTTTCGGACGAATCGAGGTTGCCGTCCGCCCACTGCCCGGCGAGCGCCAGATACACGGCGTTGCGCTGATCCAGGTTTTGCAGGCGCGACAGGTTGACGTTCCATTTCGCGTACGTGCCATGGCTGCGTGCGCTGAAGGCATCGTTCAGGCGTGCCAGCGGGTCGCTGATGTCGAGCTTGCCAGCGGTGGCGGCCACGCTCCAGTTGGTGATGGCGCCAGCCAGGGCGGCATCGCGCACGTCGCCGCCGAGGGTGGCGCTCAAGTTATCCAGGCGGCGGTCGCTGCGCATGGCGCTGGCATCGATGCGGTCGCGCAGATGGACCTGGTCGTATTGCAACTGGACAGACATATTCGCATCGCGGCTGCGCAGCAACGGATGACGCAACCAGCCACTGGCGACCTGGGCCGTTCCGTGCGCTTGCAGCGGACGCATGGCGCCTTCCAGGCGGTAGCGCAGGGCGGACATGCTCACCCCGGCGCGCGTGCCTGCGCCGTTCAGCAGCAGGTCATAGCCGAGACGGGCGTAGTACATGCCCTTGCCCGAGCTGAGCACGCTGGCGCTGGCCACGTCGGCCTGGTGCAGCGGGTTGTACAGGTATAGCGTGGCGCCGGCGCGGGCGCGGCCCGTGTAACGGTTGCCATTGTTATCGAGGAAAGCATTGCCTGCCACGCCAGGGCCGGACCAGGCATCGACCAGCAGATCGGAGCTGCCAACTTCGGCGCCCGGCTTGAGCGTGGCCGTGATGGCGACATTCGGCATGTCGGACAGCAGCAGCAAGCTGCGGTCGAGCTCCGCCTGGCTGATGGTCTGGCCCGTTTGCAGCGGCGCCAGGGTGGCGTTCAGCAAGGTATCGCTGACGTCGCTCTGGTTGGCGATGCCCACCTGGCCATAGCGCGCTTCGAGTACCTCGATGCGCACGATGCCCTGGCGGATGGTCTGGGCGGGCACGATGGCGCGCGCCAGCGGATAGCCGTTGATCCGGTAGTAGCTGGTGATGCGGGCGGCCAGTTCGCCCAGCTGCTCCAGCGACAGGGTCGTGCCGTGGGCGCTGGCGACGAGCGCCTGCAAGGTGGCCGTATCGAATGCGCTGTTGCCGGCGATATCGATGCGCGTGACGAGAAATGGCGCGCTGGCGGGCAGCGGCGCGCCCTCTTTCTGTTCGATGCGCAGCGCTGGCGCATTGGCGGGCGCATTGGCGGGCGTAGCCGGCTGCAACTGGCGCAGGATGGCACCCGCATCGGGCACGGCCGGGTTGGTTTGGGCGGCGGCGCATGGCGCGAAGGCCAGCAGCAGCAGGGACAGCAACGGTTGTTGCATCAGGTGTCGCGGAATCGATGAATAAGTCATGGTGTTATTGATTTACGTTGAGCATGTTGGCGGGCAGCTTGACGCCGCCCAGGACCACTTGCAGGGCCGGGCCGCGGCTGCCGATCTGCATGGTGGTGTTTGGCAAGGCAGTGCCGGCAGGGGCATCGGTCTGCGTGACGGTGATGGTGGGCGCGGCAGCCAGCGTGCCGGGACGCGTGTCGGCAAAACTGCCCAGCACTTGCGCCTGCAGTTGCACCACGGCTGCCTGGGCCGGCGGCGGCAGGCTGGCCGACGTCAAGGTCAGGGCGCCGGCATTGCCTTCGGCTTGCACGAAGGCATAGTCGGCCGAGGCCAGGCCGCTACCGGTGATGGCGTAGTTGCCGGCAGGACTGCTGGCCGTGGCCGGGCTGGTCCAGGCCAGGGTGCCGCTGGTGGCATCCGCCAGGGTGTCGCTGCCCAGCAGACCGCTGACCTTGCCGCGCAAGCCATCGGGCGCGCGACCACCCGTCAGGCTGGCAGCGTTTGCCGTCAACAACAGGCTGGCCTTGGCGATGTCGGCCGTGATGTTGCCAGGTTGCACGAGGACATAGTTGGCCGCGTCCGTGCCTTGCAAGGTGTAGCCGTCGACGATGACGGTTTTAGCGCTGCCGGCATGCTTGTCGGCAAAGTGGGCGCTGCCGCCGGCAATGCGCACTTCATCGTTGCCCAGCGCCAGCACGCTGGCCGTGCCCGTCAGGGTGGCGGCGGTGGTGGCGTCATAGATTTTGCTTGCCGCGCCCACGCCGCTCACGGTGATGCTGGCCTTGCTGATATCGGCCGTGACCTTGCCCGGTTGCACAAGGACATAGTTGCCCGCATCCGCGCCTTGCAAGGCAAAGCCGTCGACGATGACGGTCTTGCCGCTGCCGGCGTTCTTGTCGGCAAAGGATGCATTGCCGCCTGTGACGCGCAGTGCATCGTTGCCCAGCGCCAGTACGCTGGCCGTGCCCGTCAGGGTGGCGGCGGTGGTGGCGTCATAGATTTTGCTTGCCGCGCCCACGCCGCTCACGGTGATGCTGGCTTGGCTGATATCGGCCGTGACCTTGCCCGGTTGCACAAGTACATAGTTGCCCGCGTCCGTGCCCTGCAAGGCAAAGCCGTCGACGATGACGTTTTTGCCGTTGCCGGCGTTCTTGTCGGCAAAGGATGCATTGCCGCCCGTCACGCCGAGCTGGTCGTCGCCCAGCGCCAGCACCGTGGCCGTGCCCGTCAGGGTGGCGCCGGTGGTGGCGTCATAGACTTTATTGGCCGCGCCCACGCCGGCCACTGCCACGCTGGCCTTGCTGATATTGGCCGTGACGTTGTTCGGCTGCACCAGTACATAGTTGCCCGCATCCGCGCCCTGCAAGGTAAAGCCGTCGACGATGACGGTTTTGCCGTTGCCGGCGTTCTTGTCGGCAAAGGATGCATTGCCGCCCGTCACGCCGAGCTGGTCGTCGCCCAGCGCCCGCACCGTGGCCGTGCCCGTCAGGGTGGCGCCGGTTGTCGCGTCATACACCTTGTTCGCCGCGCCCACGCCGGCCACTGCCACGCTGGCCTTGCTGATATTGGCCGTGACCTTGTTCGGCTGCACCAGCACATAGTTGCCCGCATCCGCGCCCTGCAAGGCAAAGCCGTCGAGGATGACGGTCTTGCCGCTGCCGGCGTTCTTGTCGGCAAAGGATGCGCTGCCGCCCGTCACGCCGAGCCGGTCGTTGCCCAGCGCCTGCACGGTGGCCGTGCCCGTCAGGCTGGCGTTGCGCGTGGCGTCATACACTTTATTGGCCACGCCCACGCCTGCCACGGAGATGCTGGCCTTGCTGATGTCGGCCGTGACGTTGCTTGGCTGCACCAGCACGTAGTTGTCCGCATCTGCGCCCTGCAAGGTAAAGCCGTCGACGATGACGGTTTTGCCGTTGCCGGCGTTCTTGTCGGCAAAGGATGCATTGCCGCCCGTCACGCCGAGCTGGTCGTCGCCCAGCGCCCGCACCGTGGCCGTGCCCGTCAGGGTGGCGCCGGTTGTCGCGTCGTACACCTTGTTCGCCGCGCCCACGCCGGCCACTGCCACGCTGGCCTTGCTGATATTGGCCGTGACCTTGTTCGGCTGCACCAGTACATAGTTGCCCGCATCCGCGCCCTGCAAGGCAAAGCCGTCGAGGATGACGGTTTTACTGCTGCCGGCGTTCTTGTCGGCAAAGAATGCGCTGCCGCCCGTCACGCCGAGCCGGTCATCGCCCAGTGCCTGCACGGTGGCCGTGCCCGTCAGGCTGGCGTTGCGCGTGGCGTCATACACTTTATTGGCCACGCCCACGCCTGCCACGGAGATGCTGGCCTTGCTGATGTCGGCCGTGACATTGCCTGGCTGCACCAGCAAGTAGTTGTCCGCATCTGCGCCCTGCAAGGCAAAGCCGTCGACGATGACGGTCTTGGCGCTGCCGGTGTTCTTGTCGGCAAAATGCGCAGTGCCGCCTGTCAGCTTGAGTTGGTCGTTGCCCAGCGCCAGCACCTTGGCCGCGCCCGTCAGGGTGGCATTGCTCGTGGCGTCATACACTTTATTGGCCACGCCTGCATCCTGCACATTCAGCGTGGCCTGGGTGATGGTGGCGCGGTGCTGGCCACCTTCCAGCGTGTAATTGTCTGCCAGGCCACCCTGGCCGTCCGACAACATCAGGCTACCGTTGTTGATGCGCTTGTTTGTACCGGCGTTCTTGTTGTCGAGGCTGCCATTCCCGGACAGGATCAGACTTTCACCGTTGACCAGCCCGTGCATGCTCAACTGGCCGGCAGCCATGCTGGTGCTGGCGTCATAGTTGCGCATGCCGTCGAGCGTGATGACGGCCCGGTTGATTGTCAGTGCCCCTGCCACCAGATCGATGTCATACCCTTGCTGACCGGAATACACATAACTGTCGATGGCGTTATAGCTGCCGGCGTCGCGCATGGCGCCATACGGGCCATTGCTGCTGTAGAGGATCTTTCCGGATTCGGCGGCACCGGCCAGCGAATAGCGGGCATTGACCAAGCCGCCCGAGTAGTTCCTGCCGTCGTAGGTCTTGCTGGCGGCATCGGCGTCGATGGTCAGTGCCGTCAGGAAGCTGCGCAGCAGCGGCGTGGTCTGGCCTGCATAGATGCGCCAGACGGCATGGCTGCCACCGCTGGTCGCCATGTCCCAGCCTTCGAAGCTCGATGGCGAACGCAGCTCTGCGTCGCTCAGGCCCCGCACATGGTCCAGCGTGCCGGCATTGTCGCCGATGCCGGCTGTTCCTGACGAGTTCTTCCAGTAACTGTTGCGCACCGCGCCGGCATTGCTGCCGATCAGGCTGCCGATGCTGGCAAAGCCATGCACGGTGCCAGTGGCGTAGCTGTTGCTGACGCTATCGGTAGCGAAGACGTTAGAGCCGAGCAAACCGCCTACATTGCCCTCGCCGCTGGCGCTGCCCATGGCGTAGCTGTTCGAGATGGTGCCCCCCGAGTTGAAGCCAACCAAGCCTCCCACGGTGTCCTTGCGCGCCGTGACATTGCCGCTGGCGTAGCTGCCATCGACCATGGCGACGGCACTGCTATCGCCCAGGTTGCCGCCGACCAGGCCGCCGACACTGCGCGTGCCGCTGACATCGCCGGTGGCATAGCTGCCCACGATGCGGCCGCTAAAGTTTTGCCCGACCAGGCCACCGATGTTATTGTCGCCAGTCACCGTGGTGCTGGCGTAGCTGTTGCTGACCAGGCCGGCGCTGAATCCGACCAGGGCGCCAACGGCGAACTTGCCATTGACGCTACCGCCCAGCAGGCCGATATTGCTGACAAACGCGCTGTGGTCCGCGAAACCGATCAGACCCACGTAATTGGCGCTTGGCCGGTCGATGTTCAGGCCGCTGATGGTATAGCCGCGGCCATCCAGGCTGCCTGTGAAGGTATGGCTGTTGTTTCCGATGGGCATGAAACCGGCAGCCGTCCAGACATCCTTGCCAGTCGCCGTGCCGGCTGCGTTGATGTTGCCGCCCAGCACATATGCTGCGCCCGGCGCCATGGCCATTAACTGCAGCTGGTGGGCATTCTGGAGGGTGGTTGCATATTCGGATGCCAGCATCGGATACATGGCACCCGCCGCGCCACCCGCATTGTTCAACTCGCCATAGGCGCTGACCAGCACCCAGTTGTTGCCCGGTGCGCCAGGCGTGGTGGTGAAGTTAAAGCCCGTAAAGTTGCTGGCCGTGCGCATCTGCGCGTCGGTCAGCCCGGTGCCGCCCTTGGAGGTCGTCTGGCCCGTACCGTCGATGGACCAGAAACTGTTGATGATTTTTTGCGGCGTGCTGTTATTGCCGATCAAACCGCCGAAGTTGCTGGCGCCGTCGGCGATGAGCAGGCGCCCCGTTGCGTAGCTGGTATTGACCGCTCCCGAGTTGTTGCCAACCAGGCCGCCAATGTCGGTCTTGCCCGCCACGCTGCCGGTAGCATAGCTGTTGCTGATCGTTCCAAGGTTGATGCCGGCCAGGCCACCGCTCTGGGTATTGCTGCTGACGGCGCCCGAGGCGTAGCTGTTGACGATGGTGCCACTGTTGCGCGCCACCAGGCCACCACTGATGAAGCCGTCGCTGGTGACATCGAGTGCCGCATAGCTATTCCTGATCGTGCCCTTGTTGTCGCCGACCAGGCCGCCGGCGTAATAGTGGGTCTTGATGTGGCCACCAATCAAGCCCACGTTCTGGATCAGGGCATCCTTGGTGGTCATGGCAAACAAGCCGCTGCCTTCGTTGTAACCGGACATCATGCTGAGCTGACTGATGGAATGGCCCAGGCCGTCGAAGATGCCGCTAAAGCTCGTATTCCTGCCCAGCGACATGAAGCCCGCGTCCCACCATACGGGATTCCACTCAGCCGAGGCGGTGGCCGAGGCGTCGATGTCGGCACCGAGCACAAAATTGCCGTTCGGCTTGCCGTTGATGCCTTGCAAGTCGGTCCCCGTGACACTGCGGTAAGCGCCCAGCTGGGTAATGACCGTATAGTCGGTGCGCACGCCGTCGTAGCCCTGCTTGGTACTGAAATTCTGCCCGGCGGGCAAACTCACCTGCGCGCCGTTGCCTAGTTGATACACCGCCGTGTTGCCGGCGGCGGCGGCGCCTTGGCCGTATTCCAGCGCCAGGCTGGCCGTGCCGGAGGCCTGCAGCGTAGCGTTGATATTGACGTTGCGCTGGGCGTTCAAGGTCAGCTTGTTGGCCGACCACTTGACGCTGTCGTTGATGTTGACGTCGCCGCCAGTGCCGCCCATGCCATTCGTGCTTTGGACCAGAATATCGTTGTAATGCAGCATGACCGACAGGGTACCGCCGTTGAGATCACCACCGGTGGCGGCGATGGTGAAGTCGACCGGGTCGATCAGCCAGGTGCCAGTGCGGCCCAGCGGAGCGGCCGTGCTGATGTGGACGTTGTCGTCGATCTTCACGTGGGCGGCGCTCGTTTCAATGAAGCCGCCATTGCCGCCCGCAGGCGCGCTGGCGTCCAGGGTACCGGCCACGCGGGTGGTGCCGGCGCGCATGCCGCCCAGCAGTACGATGCTGCCATCGTGCTGTTCCACGCTGCGCGCTTCGATGACGCCGGTGTTGTTGACGACGCTGGCCAGCAGGGAGTCGCGGGCGCCCGCGCTCATCAGCACCTGGCCACCATCGGCGCGGATCAGGCCGCCGTTCTCGGCCAGATTGTTCAGGGTGCTTTGGTCGATCTGCAATTGCAGCAGGCGCGCGCCGTCAAAGCTCAGGGTGGCGGCGCTGCCGGCGCCCAGGGCAACCGTGCCCAGGCGGGCCGAAATGCTGCCCTGATTGCTGACCTGCCGGCCCAGCAGGGCAATATAGCCGCCATCGTTTGCGCGCAGCGTGCCTTCATTGACGACCTGGCCCGTGCCATTGCCGCCGAATGCGTGCCTTGAACCGCCCAGGCTGGAATTGTCGACGTCGAGCGTGGTCGCCACCAGGCCGCCCACATTGACTTGCGCGCCGCGGCCGAACAGCACGCCGTTCGGATTGATCAGGTACACCTGGCCGTTCGCATTGACGCGCCCCAAGATCTGCGTGCCGTTGCTGTCGAAGATGCGGTTGACGGCCAGCGCGCTGGCCGAGGGCTGGACGAAGTTGACGGTTTCATTGGCACCCACGTTGAAACCGCTCCAGTTCAGCGCCGCCTGCTGGCTCGATTGCCGGATGGTGGTGCTGTTGCCCTGCTGGCGGATGCTGGCCGTGCCTGCCACCACCTGCCCGCCCGTGGGAGCGGCCAGCGCCGGGCCTCCCAGCGCCAGCGCCGTCATGGCCGCCGCCGCCGCGGCCAGTTTGCGGCCGCCGCCCTTGCCGCGCCCGCGCGAGGTTTCCGCAACGGCGACCCAGGCGTTCAGGACGTGGCTCCAGACGAGACGGTATACGTGATTCAATGATCCATGACGATGCATATGGTCGATCCTTGTTGATTTGAAAAAGAATGCCCGGGCGCCAGGCTGGCGCGGGCAGAAACGGAATGAAAATCGCTCAGGAATGCGGCCGGGGACAGGCGTGGCCGATGCTGCGGATGAAGAATGAACGGCGATGCATGTTTTCCCTGTGCTGTATGTGGTGGCGCCGATGGCCGACAGGAAAAGCGCGCTTCCCCAAAGTCATTTTTTGTTGCTTTTTTAAACACTGTCGTTATAAAAAGCTACAAAAATTTCTGGTGGGAAATATAGCAGAATGGAAGAATTTGAAGTTGAGCAAACCTGAGCGATTCCCGACTGATTTAGTCGGGAATGCCGGCGGCAATCAGGCGGGCAGGCGCAAGGCGAAGCTGATGGTGCCGTTGTTGCCGGCGCTATCGAGGGTGACCTGGCCGCCATGCAATTCGGCGATGCGCTGTACCAGGTACAGGCCCAGTCCGGCACCAGGCTTGTGCTGGGCGATGCGGCCGCGGAAGTATTTCTGGAACAGGCGCGGGATTTCATCGGCGGGCAGGGGCTCGCCCGCATTGCTGACGACGATCTGCACGCGGCCGTCATCGAGCGTGGTGGCCTGCACGCGTATCGCCTGGGCTTGCGGCGCATGCCGGTCAGCATTGCTGAGCAGGTTGCGCAGGGCCACGCGCAGCAGGCTGGCATCGACCTCGACGCTGCCGGGCAGCGCCTGCACGCTGGCATCGATGCGGCCATCGGGCCATTCGGCCAGCACGGCGTGCAGCAGGGCGCGCAAATCGCATGCCTGGGGACGGAACGTCGCCGCGCTCGTTTCCATGCGGTCGGCGCTCAGGTATTCATCCACCAGCGCCGTCATGCGGCCGCTCGCTTCGCGCAAGTTCTGGCAGCGCTGCAAGGTCTTTTCCCACGGCGCCTCTGTGTTGCGGGCAATTTGCTGGGCCGTGGTATTGATGATGGCCAGCGGCGTGTGGAATTCATGCGACACCATGGCAACGAAATCCTGCTGTTCCTCGCGTGTGCGGGTTTCCACTTCTAGGGCGGCACGCAATTCGCCTTCGAGCGCGGCGCGCCGGCCGATTTCCTGTTGCAGCGCCAGCGTGCGCCGCGCCACCTGCTCTTCCAGGCGTTCGTTGAGTGCGCGCACGGCACGCACCGCCTCGGCCTGTGCCTTGTCCTTGGCGCGGCGCAATTCCGCATAGCGGCGGTTGAGGCGCAGGCTCATCAGCATCATGTGGACAAAGGCGCCCAGGGTGGCTGCATGGTTGGTCCAGAAATTTGGCGGCAACACGGCCATATTGCGCAGGAAACTGATGATGACGCCAGCGTAAAAGATGCCGAAAATGAACAGGAAGGCATGCGCCGGGCGATGGCCGCGCAGTGCCAGCCAGCTGGCCAGGCCGATGAACAGCACGATCAGCGGCAAGGCCGTCATTTGCACCACCAGCACGCCCGCGGCATAGTCGCCGCGCAGCACCAGCAGCGCCCCGAACAGGGCGGCGGCGGCCGTGATGCCCACTACCACGCGGCTGAAACGGGGATACAGGGCGGGCAGTTCCAATTGTAAAGTGGAAAAACGCGCGCCGACGGCAATCGACATGGCCATCGATACGCCCAGCATGGGATCGGACAGCCAGTTCGGCATGGCGAAAATTTGCTGGGGAATGGCGATCGTCAGCGCTTCCGTGGTGGCATTCGTCAGCACGTACAGCAGATACCAGCCGCTGTGGGCTTCGCGCGTCATGCGCCAGAAAAAGATATGGAACAGTATCAGCAGCAAATAACTGCCGAACTGCAAGCCGTAATACAGGTATTCGCGGCGCGAGGAAGCGTCGAAGCTGGCGCTGGGCAACAACGTCAGCTCCGTCGACATGGCTTTCTTGCTGTGCAGGCGCACCAGCCAGCGCTGCGGCTGATCCGGCTGCAACTGAACGGGAAACACCGCCTGGCGCGCATCGATAGGCCAGGCGTCGCGGCTCACGTCGGCGCCCGCCTCTTGCCGCAGCCAGTGTCCAGCCTGATCCTGGCGATACAGGCGCACGTCATCGAGCACGGCGTTGCTAAAGCGCAACACCCATTCATCGGGCGACCGCGCTGCGCGCGTCACCTCCAGGCGCAGCCAGATGGCGTCCTGCGTATAGCCGGCACTGACGGCGCCAGGCAGCGGGCGCCAGCCTGACGCGGCCAGCGCGGCTTCCGGATCCAGCCGTCCGGAAGTATCGCGCAGCATCTGCATGTGGCCGCTGGCCGACACGGGCTGTCCGCTGGCCGGCAGCGTCAGTGGCGCCAATACGGGCGCGGCACCCCCGGCCAGCGGCTGCAGGGTGGCGAACAACAGGACAATGGCAAACAGGATTTTCATGGCGCAGGAGCTTACCATGCGGGCCATGACGCCCCTGCGGCTTGCTTCCCGGCAGCATGACGATCGGTTATCCTTGCGCCATGTTGAACCTCATTCTGCTTGAAGATGAAGCCGTGCTGCGGCAGGAATTGACCGAATTTCTCGGCGACTGCGGTTATCGCGTGACCGCCGTGGCTGACCTGGCCGCGTTTCACGCCTGTTACGCACCGGCGCTGCACCGTGTCGCCATCATCGACCTGGGCTTGCCCGACGGCGAAGGCATGGTGCTGGTGCGCGCCTTGCGGGCGCAGGGGCAGCCCATCGGCATTGTCGTGTTTACGGCGCGCGGCACGACGCGGGACAAGGTGAACGGCCTGGGCGGCGGCGCCGATTATTATCTGCCCAAGAGCGCCGACCTGGATGAACTGGCGGCCACCCTGAGCGCGCTGGCGCGGCGCCTGGGCGAACCGGCCGCTGCCGTCATCGCGGCGCCCGTCACGGCCTGGGTGCTGGAACTGGGGCGGCGGCGCCTGTTGCCGCCCGGTGGCGACGCCATTGCGCTGTCGCAACAGGATGTGACGGTGCTGCACGCCCTGATGGCCGAACCGGAGCGCATCGTCAGCCGCCAGCAGATCGTCCAGTCGCTGGGCGAGGATTTCCTCAGCTATGACCAGCGCCGCCTGGATACCCAGATCAGCCGTTTGCGCCGCAAGGCCGAGCAGGCCACCGGCATGACCTTGCCCATCAATACCGCCCGCAATGCCGGTTACCGGTTTTATGCCGACGCGCAAGTGCGTCCCTGAACGTATCCTTGTCACGCCTTGGTGGGTGTGGATAAGCCTGTCGATAAGTGGTGCAAAAGCCTGTTGGCAAGCTGTGTGAAAGCGGTGTGAAAGTCATGCTACTTACCCTGGCAAGTATTGCCGCCGATACGCGGGGACGCGCTTGCCGGCTCCGGCGGCGGCTCGCCAGCCTCTTCATTGAGAAATATCGGCGTGGCATCACATATGAGCAGATATTGCTTGTGTATAAACCTGTGCAAAAGTGCCGTATAAGCGGTGCGCAAGGCGCGTATAAACATGTGGGCAAGCGGTGGATAATCGACTGATGGCAAATCAGACGGCGATGCGTGTCTCGAACTTGCTGCGAAACGTGGAAAAATAGCTTTTGACGTTGCGCACATTGGCGTGCGCGGCAAACAGGCGGTGCGCCAGCGCGTGATACGCGGGCATGTCGGCCACCTGCACCATCAGCACGAAATCGGGACCGGGCGAGACGCGGTAGCACTGCAGCACGGCGGGCTCGCCCGCCACGAGCTGCTCGAATTCCACCATGCGTTCCGCCGCCTGCACATCGAGCGTGATTTCCACGATGGCCGTCAGGCGCGCGCCCACCAGCTGCGGCGCGACGATGGCCACCTGCCGCTCGATCACGCCGCTTTCTATTAGATGCTTGACGCGCCGCAAACACGTGGGCGCCGAGACATGCACCGAGCGCGCCAGCTCACTGTTGGTTTGCGATGCATCAATTTGCAAGGCGTTCAGGATGCGACGATCAATCTCGTCGAGGGTAATGTTGTGTTCGCTCATGATTTTGATGAATTGAAAAATATATCGAGTTTAAATGAAATAATATTTCATAGCAAAATAGTGGTGAAATATTCAGTCAAAAATATACTGATTTAGAAAGCATATTTCATGCACTCTGCATTAGCATGCATGCATTGATTAACTTAGACAGAGGTTTCCATGTGCGGCATCGTCGGCGCGGTAGCGCAACGTAATATCACTCCCATCCTGCTCGAAGGCTTGAAGCGCCTGGAATACCGCGGCTACGATTCCTGCGGCATCGCCCTGCACGCCGATGGCCGTTTGCAGCGTTCGCGCTCCACTTCGCGCGTGGCCGAGCTGGAAAAGCAGATCGCCGAAGAAGGCTTGAGCGGTTTTACGGGCATCGCCCACACGCGCTGGGCCACGCATGGCGCCCCTGTGTCCTTCAATGCCCACCCGCACTTTTCCCCAACGGAAGAGAACGCCCGCGTGGCGCTGGTGCATAACGGCATCATCGAAAACCATGACGAACTGCGCGCCGAACTGACGGCCTTGGGTTACGTCTTCCAGAGCCAGACGGATACGGAAGTGATCGCCCATCTGGTCGAGCACATGTACAACGGCGATTTATTTGAGACCGTGCAGCAGGCCGTGAAGCGCCTCGATGGCGCATATGCGATCGCCGTCTTCTGCCGCGACGAGCCGCACCGCGTGGTGGCCGCGCGCCAGGGCTCGCCCCTGATCGTCGGCCTGGGCAATGGTGAAAATTTTGTGGCGTCCGACGCCATGGCGCTTGCCGGCACGACGGACCAGATCATCTACCTGGAAGAAGGCGACGTGGTCGACCTGCAACTGTCGCGCTGCTGGATCGTTGACGTTGATGGCAAGCCCGTCGAGCGCGAAGTGAAAACCGTGCATGCGCATACGGGTGCGGCCGAGCTGGGTCCGTACCGCCACTACATGCAGAAGGAAATTTTTGAACAGCCGCGCGCCATCGGCGACACGCTCGAAGGCGTGACGGGCATCATGCCGGAATTGTTCGGCGACAATGCCTATGCCATCTTCAAGCAGATCGACCGCGTCCTGATCCTCGCCTGCGGCACCAGCTCGTATGCGGGCATGACGGCCAAATACTGGATCGAGTCGATCGCCAAGGTGCCCGTCAGCGTTGAAGTGGCCAGCGAATACCGCTACCGCGACAGCGTGCCGCACCCGAACACCCTGGTTGTCACCATCTCGCAAAGCGGCGAGACGGCCGACACCCTGGCCGCCCTGAAACATGCGCGCAGCCTGGGCATGCTGCATACCTTGACCATCTGCAACGTGGCCACCAGCGCCATGGTGCGCGAATGCGCGCTGGCCTACATCACGCGCGCCGGCGTGGAAGTGGGCGTGGCGTCAACGAAAGCGTTTACGACGCAGCTGGCGGGCCTGTTCCTGCTGACCCTGTGCCTGGCGCAAGTCAATGGCCGCTTGAGCGAAGAGCAGGAAGCGGCGCACCTGAAAGCCATGCGCCACCTGCCCGTCGCCATCGCGTCCGTGCTGGCGCTGGAACCGCAAATCATCGCCTGGTCCGAGGAATTTGCACGCAAGGAAAACGCCCTCTTCCTGGGCCGCGGCATGCACTACCCGATCGCCCTGGAAGGCGCCTTGAAACTGAAGGAAATTTCCTACATCCACGCCGAAGCGTATCCGGCCGGCGAGCTGAAACACGGCCCGCTGGCCCTGGTGACGAATGAAATGCCCGTCGTCACCATCGCGCCTAACGACGCCCTGATCGAAAAGCTGAAATCGAACATGCAGGAAGTACGCGCCCGCGGTGGCCAGCTGTACGTCTTCGCCGACGTCGATTCGCGCATCAGCTCCGGCGAAGGCTTGCACGTCATCCGCCTGCCCGAGCACTACGGCGACTTGTCGCCGATCCTGCACGTGGTCGCGCTGCAATTGCTGGCGTATCACACGGCGCTGGCGCGGGGCACGGATGTGGACAAGCCACGCAATCTGGCGAAGTCGGTGACGGTGGAGTAAGCAGGCCGGGTGCTGCCCCTGGCCACTGTCGATAAATAAAAATGTTTGACACAACGTAAAAAAGTTTGACACAACGTAAAAAAGTTTGACACAAGAAAATTGGGCGAATTCGAGACCCAGAGCCGCCGAGTCGGCCCAAGTGGTCAAGTTGTTGGCGTCGACCGAAAATTGACTCAGGTGTTCTACCACTCCTGCCTAATTATTAGGCGGGATAAATAATAGGTGATCACCAAGGAAATGTTAGGCAAGGTCCGAAGGATGCTCCTGCGCGATAAGCTGTCGCTGTTACGTGCAAATAGCCGCAGGCGCATCTGAATCAAGGCGCAGACCCTGCGGTTCACTTCCTTCGCCGAACTCAATGCGTGGCTGGCCCAGCGTTGCCGCGCACTGTGGGGTTGTAAGCCGGAATCGCCGAAGTTCCCGTTACCTCAACTCCAGCCCGTCTAGGAGTGTGGTCAAGTCGATTAACTTGTCGCCGCTCTGGAAAGTGTAGTGCCCGTTGAGCAGAATATGCCTTCAGGCTGCCGGCGATAGCTGGAAGATTAGCTCAACGGCCTTGGCGTTGCCACTCGCCTCGTACTTCGTCAGCAGCTGCGACAAGATGGCAGAGTTGTAATAGATGATCGCATAGGCGATCAGCCTGACGCATTGGTTGCTGATCTCAATTTCGATGTCGGCGCGACCGAATAATTCCTTTTCCCCGCCGACGTGCGCGATGGTCGAGCGTAGCTGGTGGTAGGACTCGATGCGGTTCTGGGAGCGAAGCACGTTTCGTTCCAGAAGCAGCTTGTTCCAAGTTTCCTCGCCGAATTCCGTGCTAACGGCTTGCTCAAGAAAATTGAAAACGATGCCTTTCATATAGCCATATAATGTTAAAATTTAAGCAATTATATTAGAAATTAGAAACCATATTTAAAGCTGTTCTCAGTTGGCAATGGCACCGTTGGCAACCAACGGCACTTGGCGTACAGCTACGGCTTTTGTTGTGACCAATCGCGGTGCTAACTTGACAGAAGCGGCCGTGGTGGCAATCTGCCGCAGCGGAACCCTGTCCTTGCCCAACGCTTCCTGCCCAACCTTGAAGATGCTGACCACCTCGGCCAGTGCTGAAGCTTGCTCCTGCAGCGAGCCCGCTGCCGCTGCCGCTTCTTCGACCAGCGCCGCATTCTGCTGGGTAACTTCATCCATTTGCGAAATTGCGGAATTGATCTGCTCGATACCCAGGGTTTGCTCTATGCTGGCCGAGGCGATTTCAGACATCATATCGGTCACGCGCGTGATTGAATGCACAATCTCAGCCATGGTCACACCTGCCTGGTCGACAAGCTTGCCGCCGGCATCGACCTTGTCGACTGAGTCGGTGATTAGAAGCTTGATCTCCTTGGCCGCTGCGGCCGAGCGCTGCGCCAGGTTGCGCACTTCGGATGCAACGACCGCAAAGCCGCGGCCTTGTTCACCAGCGCGCGCCGCTTCCACTGCGGCATTCAAGGCCAAGATGTTGGTCTGGAATGCGATGCCGTCGATGACGCCAATAATGTCGACGATTTTGCGTGATGATGCGTTAATCGAGGCCATCGTGTCGACCACTTCTGCTACGACCGCGCCGCCGCGCACCGCCACCTCCGCAGCCGACACCGCCAGCACGTTAGCTTGGCGAGCATTGTCGGCGTTCTGTTTAACGGTGCTGGTAAGTTCTTCCATCGACGAGGCTGTCTCTTCCAGCGCGCTTGCCTGCTCCTCGGTGCGCGACGACAGGTCCAGGTTGCCGGCCGCGATATGATTCGACGCCGTGGCAATGGTATCGGTTCCGGTGCGTACTTCCTCAACGATCGTGACCAACGAAGCACGCATCACTTCCATGGCGAACAGCAGGCTGTCCTTGTCGCCACTACGTAGCTCGACCGCCCGGGACAGTTCGCCGGCAGCAATGGTGCCGGCGACATCCACCGCGTAGCTCGGTTCGCCACCGAGTTGCCGGCTAAGGCTTTGGGTGATCCACAAGGCAATGGCAATGCTGACGCCAAGGCTGCACAGAACAAATATGATCATGAGCATGCGGCTTTGCTGATAGACTCGGCCGGCCTCAAGGGCTTGAGCAGCTGAAATATTCTCCTTTTGACTTGCAATTTCCGTCAGTTTTTCGTCGAGAAATTTTGCGTTCTGAGAAAGCTGACCGAACAGCAGGTCGACCGCGGCACTTTTTCCCTCTGGGCTATCGTTCTGAAGTAATATATTTATTTGCGCGCGAATCGCATCATATTCCCTCAGTCCTATGTCGAGCTCGCGGAACATGGCTTTCGCTGCGTCAGCCGTAAACAAGGGGCGGGCCACACCGAGTCTTTCTCCCAAGGTTTTCCTGGCGTCGTCGGTCGCTATTCCGAACTGGACACGCTCTTCCGGGGTACGGGCAAGTAACTGATTGCGCACGGCGCGCCCGATATATATCAGGTTGATGTTAACTTGCTTGGACGCCGAAATACCCAGCAAGTTCTGCGCATAAGCACGCTCGGCCAACTGGTTCATTTTGGTCATGTTGACGATGCCAATGACCGCGACAAGCGCGCCCAGAAAAGCGACCAGCAAGAATCCGGTCAGCAAGCGCGCGCGCACGGTGAGTTGTATAAACATCGGTGTCTCCTGTTACGTGGATAGGAAATACATTTTTACGCGGCGAGCTTGTGGATCACGCTGATGTCATCGCTCGTCATCAATTTTTCGATATCGACCAGAATAAGCATGCGCTGGTCTACCGTGCCCAAACCGATCAGATAGCCGGTATCAATCGCGTTGCCGAACGTTGGTGCGGGTCGTATCTGCTCAAGCGTGAGCGTCGTTACGTCCGATACACTGTCAACTACCATGCCCATCACGTTGCCCTTGATGTTGAGTACGATCACGATGGTGAACTGGTCGTAGACGGGCGGACCTAGGCCGAGCTTGATACGCATATCGATGACCGGCACGATCACCCTACGCAAATTGATGACCCCTTTTAAATAATCAGGGGCATTTGCTAATCGCGTAACAGCCACGTAGCCGCGAATTTCCTGAACTTTAATGATGTCAAGTCCGTATTCTTCTTGGCCCATCGTGAAAGCTAAAAATGCAGCCGCGCTGTTGATGTCTTGGGCTACTTGCATTTTGAGACCTTGTCGGGTAGTAACGGCAAGGAACGCGAATTGCGTCTGCCTGGTCGCCGTGGGAGTTCGGCGGTAAAGTCGCGTTTTGGTACAAGAGAGCGAGGATAGCGAAGAACGCACTTTGCAAGTTGGGGGATTTCCCTAGGAGCAACAAGAAAATTCCTTGTTTAAGCAAAGTTGCTATGCGGAAACGTCCAGTCCAGCGCCGATTAGCAAGAAAATGATGCACAATGCATGCATGAACATGATGACGCTTTTACAGTGACGCGGCGATGTTAGACCCGCATCCACTCGCCGACATCGATCCGCAGCCGCTGCTGCTGCTTGGTAAGCGCAGCAGCGGCACGGCTGTGTCGATTGAATCGGTCTTGCGTGAGGATGGCTTTTGCGTAGTCGTGGTGGCTGATATGGATGCCGCCGCGGCGGCTATCTCCTTGTGCCCCCCCAGGTTAATCATCCTAGATTTGTCCTCAGGCGAAGCCAATGGCTATGCCTGGGTGCGATCGCTCAAGGCTAATCTGGCAACCGTAAAAATTCCCGTGTTGGTGGTGAGCTCCCATATAGATTCTAGCGCGCCCTTGGACGCGCTGAAAGCGGGCGCCGACGTTTTCTTGATGCATCCGCTCGAGGCTGAAGAACTACGCCTCCGGGTGCGCAATCTGTTGCGTTTAACTGGGGCGTCGCTCCCCCTGTACGTTGAGACGGTTGCGCTGGAGCCCGAGAGCGCGCGGGGGCTTACCGCCGTCGAAGCGCTTCAAGTTGACGTTCTCGATGCGCTGCCTTTCACCGTCGCCTTGCTCGACCTTCAGGGCATTGTAGTCTCTGTGAACCAGGCTTGGCGGACCTTTGCCGATCTCAACGGGATGGCCGCAACGTATAATTTTGGTATTAACAGCAACTATCTCACAGTATGTGAAGCTGCCGGTTTGTTTCCAGAGAATCGCAGCGAAGAAGTGGCGCGCGGCATAAGATTGGTGTTAAGTGGCGCGGAGCACAATTTTTCCATTGAATACCCTTGCCATACTGAGCAACAGCAGCGCTGGTTCATGATGACGGTGTCGCCCCTTGGCGACGGTGCAGAAGGCGCGGTCGTCATGCATATGGAGGTGACCCAGACGTACCTCGCCGAACAATTGTTGCGCGAGAGCGAAGCCCAGTTCCGACAAATGGCCGATAACATCCGCGATGTCTTTTTTCTTGTTGATGCCACAACCTGGAGTGTCCTTTATATCAGTTCCGCCTATGAAGAAATCTTTGGGCGCAGCTGCGCCACCTTGTATGCCGATCCCAATTCATGGACCAGCGCAATGTTGCCGGATGAATGTGCACGTATTGCCGCTGCCTACACAAAGCATCGTAATAGCTCTAACGCACGCTTTGATTGTTTCTTTCAAATCGTACGCCCGGATCAGAAAGTGCGCTGGATTTTCATGATGGTGTTCTCGATCCTGGACGCCGACGGCATTGTCACCCGTATTTCGGGAGTGGCACAGGACATTACGGAAAGCAGAGAGGCGGTGCATGATTTGCGCGAGAGCGAACACCGCTTCCACGAGTTGTTAAACAACACTAGCTTACTATCGGTGATGCTCGACCTCGAGGGCAAGGTCACATTCTGCAATGAAGCGTTACTGCGTCTAACCAGCCGGCGGCTCGATGCCGTCATCGGCGGCGATTGGTTCTCCATCTTCATGGCAGCCGATCATGCTGAGGCAAGGAAGCACTTTCTCGACTTGCTGTCAAACAGTCCTACAACGCTACGCTATGAAGATGAAATCCTCAGGGAAAACGGTGAACGGCGCCTAATCTGCTGGAACAGTTCGGTGCTACATGATCACAATGGCAAGGTGATCGGCACCGCAAGTATTGGCGAGGACATTACCGAGCAAAGAAAATCCGCCACGAAAATTCTAAGTCTGAACGCCAACCTAGAAAAAATGTCAAGCCAGCTATTGCATGCCCAGGAACAGGAACGAATTAGCTTGGCGCGCGAATTACACGACGAACTGGGCCAGCGCCTGGCGCTTTTAAAGATTAATCTACACCATCTGCGCCGCTTCCTGTCCGAGCCAGATGCGCACGAGGCCTGGACGGTAGCTGACGCGGCCGTGCTCACCTTGATTGCGCAGATTCGGGTCATTTCGGTATCGCTGCGACCGCCCTCGCTCGATTACCTAGGCCTTGAACCTGCACTGGAGCAGTTGTTGAAGCGCCAATTTGCGACCGGTGACTGTGGCTATATTTTCGAGTATGCGGGCTTGCCGGCTAAGCTCGCGCCACCCATCGAAATCGCGGTCTATCGTATCGTGCAGGAGAGCATCACCAACGTCGTGCGACATGCCGAAGCCACCTGCGTGGTGGTTGAAGTGAACGGCGGCGAATCTGGCCGCGAACTTGAGTTGATAATTCGCGACAATGGCGTTGGCTTTTCCCGTGTCGCAGGACTCCAAGTACAGCGAGCCGATGGCAGTCGCGGTGGTCTGCGCGGTATGCATGAGCGAGTTGAACTGCTAGGTGGTACTTTTAATGTTGAATCGTCGGCCAACGGCGGCACCCGCGTCATCGTTGCTATCCCGTTGGAAGCGAGATGATGCCAAAGACGACCATCCTACTCGTTGACGATCACGTACTGGTGCGCGCTGGCATTCGCAGCCTGATTGATCAGCTAGACAATTATTCTGTGATCGCCGAGGCATCCGATCCTGATGAAGCCATGCGCGGCGTGGCCCGACAGATTCCCGATATCGTGATAACCGACATCACGATGGGCAAGCATAACGGACTCGACCTGATACGCGTGCTCAAGCAGCAGTTCCCGCAAGTGGCCACTATCATTCTTAGTATGCATGCGTCCGAGGAAATGGTGACGGAAGCGCTGCGGCAAGGTGCATCCGCCTATTTGTTGAAGGAATCGGCACCGGCGGAACTGGAGATCGCACTCGATGCAATTGTACGCCACACCAAGTATTTGAGTCCGGCTGTATCGACCAAAATGATCGAGCGATTTGTCCTGGCCCCGGCAAGCGAGATGAGGCAATTTCAATCCCTGACGGCCCGGCAATTGCAAATCCTTAAATTGATTGTCACCCGAAAAAGCACGAAGGAGATTGCTTTTGAACTCGACTTGAGCGAGAAGACCGTGGCGGCGCATCGATCCCAACTGATGGAACGACTCGGTGTGCGTGACGTCGTCAGCTTGGTACTGCTCGCCGTTAAAAACGGGATGGTGGACGCTGGGGGCTAACGGACGCGTCATAGGTGGCCCATGTCGGGTAGGACGAGAAAAATTCTCGTTGCTCCTAAGAGTAATTCTTGATTCCATGTGGAAACTTCATTGATAATAGATGCGCAGTGACGGCAGCATGCCCTACGACGTAGACTAGATACCGTTGGGGCTATGAAAAACATAGATCAGTATTGGAAGGACAACTCTTGGCGAGAGCGCTCGTGGTCTAATAGGGAACAAAGATGGCCGCGCTTTGCGAAGAACTTGGTGTTGCTAGGTAAACGCTATATCGGCTTGCTTCACCAAACACAGCGCCATCGATGGGCGGACCACGCGCCATGCCAGCAACGCTGTGATCATCAAGAAACGGATATTCGGTTGGAATAAAACCATCGGTGGGCTGCGCAATGCACGCTTTGTCGGCCTGGTAAAGGTGCGCGCACAGACCACGTTCACCTTCGCCGCCTACAACCTGACACGCATGGCGACCATCTTTGGCTGGCGTTTTTCGGAGATGGTGGGATAACTCCGTCCAGTGAAATCTGAAAGTGTTAAAAAGCACCAAAAAACCGCCTAAAAAGTAGCTGAAAACCGGTTTTTAAGCGGCAAGCTGGTTCCAGCCTGAAAAATTTGCATTTCGGGCGACAAAACCCGAAAGACTGTGCTCTTTTTTCAACGCCCTGTTAAAACGTCCCTGATGTCTATACCATGCTCATATATATGATGAGATACATATCCGACATACATGAAATTTGGGTTCGAACCTCTGGTGATCTCATGACCAAAAGCGACCTTGTTGAAGCGACCGTGCGCGGGGGCGAAACTTTAACGGCGCAACACGTGTTAGGGGCGCTGATGGCTGGCCAGCAGAGCCTAGCCGCGAGCGGCGTGGGGTGCAGATGAACGCGCCACCACGCATCATGATCGCAGACGATGATGCGCAGATGCGCGAGTTACTTGTTTCGATATTGCACCAGCGTGGCTATCGCGATATCGTTCATGCCAGTAATGGCACGCAGGCCTATGGATTATTGGCGGACGTGAAGGAGCCGTTCGACTTGGCTCTGCTGGACCTGGAAATGCCTGGCATGAGCGGCCTCGACGTACTAAGCGCCTGTCGCCCCTTACTACCGCATTGTATGTGGGTCATAGTCAGCGGACATAGCGGACTGCCCAACGTGCTGTCGGCCATCAGTGCGGGTGCGCACGGCTTTATTGTTAAACCGTACAGTATGGTAAAGGTCTTCGATATTCTGGACAAATTCGATAACAGGAGCTAGCAATGAAGCAGGTTGCCGGCAACCCACCGGTTGACCACCCGGCCACATACTGCTGGCCAATGGCGAGTCGTCATTCGTATGAAAATTGTGCAGAATAATGCTTTGGTTGAAGTGGCAGATGAGCAATGCAAGTTAATGCGCATGGCGGCGCTGTGCCACCACCGTGCGTGTCAGCGGCGATTTTTAGCATGGAAAATATATGAAAAAGATCGATATATCCGAATTGAGAGTTGGCATGTACGTTGAGGATTTCTGCATGCCTTGGCTGAAGAGTCCCTTCTGGTCTCTTTCTTTGCTGGTGGACACGCCAGATAAACTGGCCAGGATCATAGCAAGTAACATTGTCGAATTGGTGATCGACCCGAGCCGGGGCGTCGACATCGCGCTCGCGCCGTCAGCCGGCGCGGCAACGGCAAAGGCGACGCTATCCAAAGCGGTTCCGTTTCGTTATCCGCCGGTCGTACCGACGTCGATGGCGACCGAACTCGAGCGCGCCGCGCAGCTCTTGACCGAATCAAAAACTGCGGTCAGTTCCATGTTTCATGAAGCGCGCATGGGAAATGCGGTCGCCGCCGAACAAGTGCGGCCCCTCGTTGACGAAATCGCCATGTCGGTCATGCGCAACCCGGATGCCTTAGTCGGCTTGGTTCGGCTCAAACATGCCGACGAATATACCTATATGCATTCGGTGGCGGTATGCGCGCTGATGATTGCGCTGGCTCGTCAGCTGAAGATGCCCGACGCGCAGGTCCGCGAGCTCGGGCTGGCCGGACTCATGCACGATATCGGCAAGATGCTGGTTCCGCAAGACATCCTGAACAAACCGGGGGACCTGACCCAAGACGAATTCACGGCCATCAAGGATCATCCGGAAGCAGGGCACCGGCTGTTATTAGCGGGCAACGACGTGAGCGAAGTAGTGCTTGACGTCTGCCTGCACCATCACGAAAAGATGAACGGAACCGGTTACCCGGCGGGCCTGGCCGGCGACGCGATCAGCGTGGCCGCGCGCATGGGCGCCATTTGCGATGTCTACGATGCGATTACTTCCGATCGCCCATACAAGTCCGGCTGGTGTCCAGCTACTTCCTTGAGCAAAATGATGGAATGGTGTAACGGGCATTTCGACCCAGATATCTTAGGCGCTTTCATCAAATGCATGGGGATTTACCCGGTAGGTACCGTAGTCAAGATGCAGTCTGGTCGCCTTGCGGTGATCGCTGACCACGGCTTGGGAAAGTCCCTGATCGCCCCGACTGTGTGTGTATTTTTCTGCACCAATTCCAAAACCTTACTGGTGCCGGAACTAGTCAATCTTGCTGAGCCGGCCGTCAAAGACAAGATACTCGGACGTGAAGATGCCGCAAAATGGGGCGTCGGCGATACCAGAAGGTATTGGATCAAGCACCCTACCGTATTGTGAGATTTTTTGTTAGCCAGCGCGCTGCCGAAACGATGCATCAATTCATCCGACGCCAGGTTCTCGACAGCAAAAAATGCTCACACGATGGCATGGGAGACAACGTTCTATAACTGGACCGCACGATCGATTGTGGAAGTGAAGCGCGCATTCACGTAGCGTTGCAAGCACGGTCGGTTTGAAATGCAAGCCGTTACACTCATTGCTGGACATCGGGGGAGCCCCTTACGTTCAGTAAATTTAGTTCGTCAAGCCCGAGCAGTTGTGACAGCGCGGCACCCGCCTCGTGCGCGTCGCCGCGCCGCGCCGCCCGCTCGAGCTCGCCGGCGCACAGTGTCAAACCGGGGTAGCCGAACGAGCCAGCGGATCCCTTCAACTGGTGTGCCAAGTCGGCGACCTCGCTCCAGGCTTGCGTGCCAACATCCCGCGCCAGCTGCACCAGCTGCGGCGCCAGCCTCGCCTCAAACGTAGCGCGTAAGGCAGAGTATCCGTCGATTTGCTCGAACTGATTGGCGGCCGCCTTGGATGGGACATCCTGCGCGAGTAAGCGCGCCAGCATTTGACTCAGCGCGCCAAAGTCGATCGGCTTGCCGAGACACTCGTTGCAGCCGGCCGCGCGGTAGCGCTCGACGTCGTCCGCCATCACGTTCGCGGTCAGGGCGACGATCGGTCGGCCGAACCCGGCCACGCGCAGCACCTCGGTAGCCTGGGTGCCGTCCATCACCGGCATCTGCATGTCCATCAAGATCAGGTCGAAACCGCCGACGAGCGCCAGTTCGATCGCCTGGGCACCGTTTTCGGCCACCTCGTAGCTGACGCCAATACTGTCCAGATACGCGCCGATCAGCACACGGTTGTCGGGTCCGTCTTCGGCCACCAACACATGGCCGTGCAAGCGCAGATCGGACGCATGGGCTTGGCGCGCAGTGTCGAGCAGAGGTGGCGCCTCGTTGAGCCACGTACTGGCCGTGGCGAGCTGGGCGTCAATGGCCACTTCAAACACCGATCCATGCCCGAGTTCGCTGGAGACGACCACGCTGCCGCCCATCTTGGCGGCCAGCTGCCTAACCAAGTGCAGCCCCAAGCCGGTGCCACCGTACTTGCGCGCCACCGTGCTGTCGGCCTGAGAAAACGGCTGAAACAGCTGCTCACGGTGGGCATCGGAGATGCCGATGCCGGAATCGACGACATTGCAGGTAAGCTTGCCGGACAGCGGGTCATACCATAGTGTTAGCTTGACCTGGCCGAGCTCAGTAAATTTGATAGCGTTACTGCACAAATTGAACAAGATTTGCTTCCAGCGCGTCGGATCGCCCATCACCAGCGCTGGGAATGGGTATTCGACCTTTATGCCGAAGCCGATACCCTTGCTGGCCGCCTGCGCTCCCATCATCGCGTGCACCCCCTGCACCAGTTCGAGCGGCGAGAACGCGAGGTGCTCGATATAAAGGCGCCCTGCCTCGATCTTGGAAATGTCGAGGATGTCGTTGATAATGTGCAGCAGGTGCTGCCCGTTGCGCAGGATTACCGCGCCGGTGTTGCTGCTCGCGCCCGCCGTCTGCGGCTTGACCATCATTTCGGCGAAGCCGATGATGGCCGTCAGCGGGGTGCGGATCTCGTGGCTCATCATGGCCAAAAATTCCGACTTGGCGCGATTTGCCGCTTCGGCCACCGTTTTTAGCGCCCGCGTCTCTTCCATGCTGCGCTCGCGCCGCGTGAGCAAACGGATCAGCATGATGAACGCGGCCGCCATCGCAAACGCGGCGAAGCCGCCGACCACCGACAGGACGATGGCGAAATGGCGCCACTGGGCCAAGTATAGTTCGTCGGTGACTGTGACGTTGATGATCAGCGGATAATTGTCGATCAGGCGCACCGCGCCCAGCCGCCCGACTTTGTTGCCATCGGCCTTAAACCGCGGCGAGGCGGTCTGCACCACGTCGTGCGACTTCTTCATCTGCTCGATTACCTGATACGACGACCCGCTCATGTTAGGTTTACCCATCAATAAGTCGGTGTGCGGCCAGCGTGCCAGCAGGATGAAGTCGCGCCGGTACAGGCTGACCGTGGCACCGCTGCCCAGATTGATCTTGCTGTAGAAATTGCTCAGGAACGTGCTCGAAAAGCCGACCAGCGCCAGGCCAATGAATTCGCCCTTCGGGCCGTTCAGGCGCTGGCTGAGGTAAAACGTCCACTGGCCATTGCCCTTGTTGCGCACCGGCCTGCTGATGTACACACCAAGTTTCGGCTGCTTGAGATGGGCCTGGAAATAATCGCGGTCGGCCAGATTGATCGCCGGCGCCGGGTGGGAGCGGGTGAAGTTGATGACGTCGCCATTAGCGGCCACGATGGTGACCACGTCGACCTGTGGCAGGCCGCGCGTCTTGTCGCGCATGCTGTTAAAGTGAGCCAGCGAACCCATTTTCTCGCGCAGTTCGGAAGCGTTCACAACATTGTTCGCACGCACGCTTTCGGCGATGCTTTCAAGTACCAAGAAGGCCGAACTGATCTCTTGCGACGTCTGCTCGGCCAACACCAGTGACAGGTTGTCAAGGTGCGCGCGCCATTCCTCGATTGATCGTGCGCGTGAAAACCAGATCGACGAACCGAGCGCAACCAACACGGTGAGCACAAGGAAAACCGCTAGAAAACTTGCAATGTGGCTCGAGCTGGTTTTGGCAGGCATGATTGGCTAAGAGTGGAAGCTGCAGACAGAATTTGAACCGCTGATGTCCATGCATTTTGCCAGTATCTGACAGCGACTCCGATTTTTCGCGCGAAAGTCAAATGGAATCGTATTATCCGGAGCGGAATCGGGTTCATTTATTGCTTTGATGTGCTTACGCATACAGCATTTTCATCCTTTTTTGCAATTTTAACGCCTTGCAGACGAGTTCCCACTCGGCCTGGCCCTTGCTCAGTCCACGGGACAGATCGAGCGAGTGGACAGTATCAATGATGAAGTAGGCAAGGTGGCCTTTCAGCGGCCAGTCTTGCAGCGCATAGCGCAGAAGCATCTGCTGCTGCGGATCGTAGGGAAGATAACTCGTCGGCATCTCATGATAATAACGTCTATCTTGCCTGTTCGGATGACTCAGTTTCTGCCGCGCGCGCTTCTGTCCTTAATTCTGCATAAATAATGGCCAGAGTGGCATAAGTGATGGGAATTTGATGGGGGCAACGCGGAGGTTGCACAATTTGCACATCCTTCTTTGACTCTTAGAAGTGCTTTGCTGATAATTAAATTATTCAAATGCACGCTCCGCGAGTGCAACGATCAAGTTATGGAAACCGTGTACTTGGAGTGTACTGCTCAGACACTGCAAGTGAGAAATCTGAAATCCTTACCGTCCAACACACGGCACAACAGGCTCGCCAATGAAGAAAGAGCTTCGCACCCAATCTTTTACCAATTCATTGTCTGCCAGCCGGAATTTTGGGCGGTTCCCGCGTACAACCCTACTGTGGAACGAATTGTGCCACCTGAAGCATCCGGCCCTGAGCGTGGCCGACGTGCTCGAACAGGAGCAGTCGCAGATGAACTCACGGTCGATCTTACTGCTGACGCGTTGCGGATTGCATAAAGTCGCTCCAGCCCATCCCTGCCAGCACCAAAGTCATCGAGCGCCACGCGTGCACCGTCATCAATTAGAGATCTGCACAATCTGGCTTCATCTCGAATGGGAAAGTGACACCATCGGCCGTGCCCGACGGAATTTGTAGATGATGAATGATGGGGTGTGCGGTCATATTAGTTTCCATGGGAGGTGCGTTGCGATTGTTCTGGCATATGTCAATCCTTTCGGATTATTTTCCGACAGTAATGCATTAGAATGCAACCTAGCGGAGAGCAAAACATGCAAGATCAGAAACACTCGTCATTGCGAAGCAATATGGGACCTCGTTGAAATGATGCAATTTTGCTATGTCAGGCATTGAGGCATAAAAGCCTAGGCGACGCATTTAATGAGCGCCTGGAGCGCCTCAGTGGCGCTAGTTCACATCCTGTTCTGTGCTGGTTAAGGCTAGGTTAACGATGCGATAATCAACGGATGAACAAATGGAAGGCATGAAGCAATAGACCTGTCGTGCCGCGAGATAGCACTGCTGGTAGCGTTACTACAGGCTAGCGGAGGCATCCTTGGCGCCGATCATTTGAAGGACAGCTTTTATCATTTCAAGAAGAGATTGAAAACAACACTCTCTGCGTACATGGCCACCACTCCCGGTGCAACTACCTTTCGCTATAATTGCGTGCTATTTCTTTTTAAGAGGCAGGAACAGTGCGGGGACGACGCTTCAAAACGCAAACCGATATTGATCGTCATATTGCACACGGATACGGGCAAGGGGATGGTGCAAACTACAAGCCCTGGTTGCGCGTCCAGGATGTCCCATCGCAAGGTCGGTCACGCAAGGTGCAAGGCGTCAAGACGGGCCGGTTACACGAATTTCTTTCGGAGTTGGAGTTTGGCTATTTTCTGGTTCTCGAATTTTCCGAGCAAGTAGTCGATATCCGAGAGCAGTTTCCGCTCTTTCCGACCGAACAGGCCATTGATATCGCAGCACAGCTTGGGATTCGCTATCCCCGTTTCCACGGCACACAACTTCACTACGTGATGAGCACTGACTTTATGGTCACCCTGCAGGCGCCCGATGGATCGCACAAATTGGTGGCCCGCACAGTCAAATACGAAGAAGCCTTCCAACCATCTCCCGACCTGAAACACACTGTTGAGAAGCTGGAACTGGAAAAGGCCATCTGGCATGCTCAAGGCGTCGACGACTGGAAGCTGGTCACGGAAAATACTTTAGGGCCGACATTAATCACCAATCTGATCTGGCTCAGAAAAGGTAAGTCGTTGGAGCGTCACCTGCAGAAGCTGGACGTTCAGCTTCAATTCCTGGACGCCCTGGAACACTATGCCCGAGGAGAGCGCGCATTGTCATCCATGATCCGTGCCGCGGCGACCGCCACCCATGTTCCTTATCCGAATGGTGTCCTGCTGTTCAAATATTTGGTTCTTCAAAAAGCAATCCGGCTCGATATAGCACATCAGGCGCTCACGCTTGGCGGGCTCTGTCCGGCGTTGACGATCCACCACGGCGCAATCTCGGCTGTGAGCCAGTTAAAGGCCGCTTGAGATGATGACTCCCAAGATCACCATCCAGGAGGTGTTCGAATCCATCCATCAAGAAACCTACTTCGCGTTGCCGGCCAGGGTGCTGTGGTTGGATAAAGAGAACAATCTCGCCACCCTAATCACCATGCAGGTTCCACCTCGGCAGCCGTGGACGATACCCTTGGATGAGCTGCATGGACTATTGCAAGAGCAGAAGATCCGCCGCGTTGACATCAAGGTGCCTGCCTTTATGTTGCTGCTGGAGGACGAGCTCAACGCTAAAGCCAAACTCATCCGCCAAACCAGCTGGGAGCGTATCCAGCCGCTCGTGCAAACTAAATATCCCGGCGAGATATTCTTCCCTGACGCCATGGGACCTTTGTTGTCTGCGCATGCCGCCGCCACGGGTTTGCCGCGCAAGACGCTATATCGATTGTTGTACCGTTTCTGGCTATTTGGCTCCACCGAAAATACGCTGTTACCCGACTATGTTCGTTCCGGTGGCGCTGGCAAGCCGAAGACCTTCGTCAACGGGAAGATCAACGGCCGACCTCCGAGATTTCAAGGTGTCGTGATGGACACAAAGGCCAAAATTCTGTCCGACCTGGACAAGGCCATGATCAAGATCGGCTACGCCCTATATAAAGACAATGAGGTCCAATGTATCACCGACGCCTATACCAGGACTCTGAACAAATTTTACCGGACGACACAACCGGTGGCAGGTTATTCGGACGATGAGGTAGTACTCAAGCCCGCGCACGAACTGCCCAAGTTCACGCAATTCGACTACTGGGGCAAGAAAACATTCGACGAAATTACGGTGCTGCGCGGGCGTAAAGGTGAGCGCAAATGGGCAAAAGATCATCGTGCCCTGGCGGGCCGAGCCAATCAAGGTCTGTTTGGTCCTTGCCACCGCTTTGAAATTGACGCCACCATAGCCGACGTCTATTTGGTCAGCCGCTTTAACCGCAACTGGATTATCGGCCGGCCGGTGGTATATGTTGTGGTCGATGTTTTTTCCAGAATGATTGTCGGCTTGTATGTCGGGCTGGAGGGCCCGAGTTGGAGCGGCGCGCGGCAAGCTCTGTGGAATGCATTTAGTGACAAGGTGGAGTTTTGCCGGCAATTCGATATCCAGATTAGTGCCAACGATTGGCCCTGTCATCATTTGCCGCAAGAAATATGTGGCGATCGTGGCGAGATGCTGGGGACCGCCGCCGAAAGCCTGGCAACGGGCTTGGGCATCGACCTGGTGTTCCCTCCGCCGTACCGCCCTGACTGGAAAGCGATCGTCGAGAGCCGTTTCCGGGTACTTAATCGCTTGACTCAGATACAGTGGGCGCCTGGTGGTGTCGCTGAACGCGTTAAGGAGCGTGGCGAACGGGACTATCGTCTGGATGCGACGCTTGACTTGCAAGAGTTCACCAAAATCATCGTTGCCAGCACTTTGCACTATAACCGCCATAGCCGGCAGCCCGATTGGCTCAACGCGGACATGATCGCTCAAGGGATTGATTCCACACCCTTGGGTATCTGGAACTGGGGTATTGAGCATGGCTTTGGCACGCCAAATATCCAGGCCACCGAATTGATCTACCTACATCTTTTGCCGAAGGCAAAGGCGAGCGTGCAGTCCGGCGGGATTTATTTCTCGGGCATGTATTACACCTCGGCCGGTGACCGCGAAGGTTTGAAATTCGCTCGTGCTCGCGCCAAGGGACGTGAGTCGATCGATGTGTGGCACGATCCGACCAAGCCCGAACACCTCTGGATACGCGGCGGCGATCATTCATTTGTCCAATATAATCTGCGTGCATCGGAAGTCCGATATCAAGGGCATCGGCTCGAGGAAATCCAGGACATGCTGGCAATGATCAAGCACGCCTCACCCGAAGAAAAGTATGTCGAGCTGACCAGTAAGGTTCAACTCGATGATCAGGTGCAAAGCATTATTGCGCAGGCTACCGCAGAAAAAAAGCTAGCCCCGGATCAACTGTCGGCTGCGCAAAGCGTGGCCGATATCCGTGGCAACCGCGCAATCGAAAAAGCCGCCGAGCGGGCTGGCAGCGTGAATCCAGCGCTTGCCCTTTCAAGCGTGACTGTACGCCATGTTCCACTGCCAGTCCCCGCCGGTTCTGAAACCTATGGACAACGCAGTGGTGAGGTTATCAATCTACTAAGCCGTCTACGTCGAAAACAATAAGCTGCCACCATGAGCAACCAAGCGCCGGTCTATGCCACCTACACCCCGTCTCCCGTTTCCGAATATGGCGGTAATCCTTTGATTGAAGCACTGCCGCCTATTCTATCGGAGCAGGATGCGGCGTTCTTGATCGGCCACTTTCCTGACGGGAGCGAACAAGAGCGCAGCTTGCCCAAGGAAGTCCGGCTCCATTGCATTGATCGGTTGAGAACCGTGGTGCAACCGTTGGAGATTCACCTTGAACTGGAAAGTGCAGTCTCGTCACTGATCCGTAGCGGCTATGTCAGCCGCAATCCCATGTCGGCGGCTACTTGGCGGCATTTGCACACCTTGTCGACGGATCGACGCGCCATGGCAAATTTCCAGTCCTCGGCCACGACCTTTAGCTTAGTCGGCTTAAGCGGGATTGGCAAGACCACAGCGCTCAATTCGATCTTACGCTTGTATCCGCAAACGATACTCCATAAGCGCTACAAGGATCGCGAATTCATCCATACACAGATTGTCTGGCTGAAAATTGAATGCCCTTTCGATGGCTCGCTATCTGGCCTGTGCCACGCGTTTTTCCGGGCCGTGGATCAAGCTTTGGGACAGCAGAAGTACGCCAAGCGATATAAATCCAAAGGCGGCATTCTGGAAATGATCCAAAGGATGGAGCAAATTGCCAGCACCTATTTTATCGGAGCGATCTTTATTGACGAATTGCAGCATCTGAACGCGGCCAAGACCGGCGGCAAAGACAACATGCTTAATTTTTTCGTTAATCTGATCAATACCATTGGGATTCCAGTCGTATTTATCGGCACGAACTCGATGGTCGATTTGTTCTCCGACGTGCTTCGAAATGCCCGGCGCGCGTGCGGCTTGGGTACTTATGATTTCAAGCAACCAGAGGAAAGTGGTGATGCCTGGACATTGCTCGTCGATACCATCTGGGAGTACCAATGGGTCAGAAATCCCGCAGTGCTGACCGACGGTATACGGGCCACTCTGTACGACCTCACGCAGGGCGTCACCGACTTTCTGGCCAAACTGATGATACTTGGACAGCGTTACGCCATCCAGTCCAATGAGGAGACGCTGACGGAGGCTGTCTTTAAGCACGTCGCCGACACCAAAATGAAACTGCTGAAGCCGGCGCTGGCGGTTTTGCGCAGTCGGGATCCCAAGAAAATGCGCAAATTTGAAGACCTGATGCCGACAGACGATCAGCTCGACGATATGATGATCGATGCCGGCGTACTGACCACCGAGAGTCGCCTGTCTATACTGCGCCAGGCCAAAGCTGCCAGAGGCACGCCGACGGCAACCGCGCCAACTACAGAAAAACCACCATCTTCGACACCATCTCCGCAGCAAGTGGCCACCAACGCCCTCCCATCAACGCCGACGATTTCTGCCACCATCGCGGAACAGGCAAATCCACTAGAAGTCCTTCGCCTGGCGAATTGGTTGCAAACCGATGCGCTGGAGTTTTCCGACAGCTATTGCAAGAGCGTATAGGACAATGAGTGATTGTGGTCGCCTGCAATTTTTCCCCTCCAGTTACCCGGATGAGTCGCTGTTTAGTTTGGTTGCGCGATACCATCGTCTTTCCGGCCATCATGACGACCGGGATACATTGCATGAATTATTCGGTAAGCATACACAGATCGTGTCGTCACACCTTCCGAGTTTGCTCGATACCCTCGTTTCCAGACTTCCCCGGGCAATGGCGCTCGATGCCCAAGACATTGTCGATCGACATACCTTGTTCCCGTATTACCGGCCATTCTTAACGGAGCGGCAGGTTGCACTTAGTCTCGCTGTCATGAAAGGTCCATCGGCTTCAGGGCTCAAGACGTTGATGGGGTTGATCGCCAGCCAAGTGGGCGGGGAAAATTGCTATCGTTATTGTGAACAATGCAGCGAGCAGGATGTGGAACTTGTTGGGCAACCGTATTGGCACCGGGCCCATCAACTGCCGGCGGTGCATATCTGCGCACAACATGGCACACCGCTTGTCGAACTGGCGGCGAGCTGGGTCGCACAGCATCGCCACCAACTGTTTCTCCCTGCAGACAAGGAAGTCATTCGGCACGCAAAGCACATTTTCGTTTCAGAACAACATCGAGAAGAGATGCTAGCTTTCTCGATCCTGAGTCGGCAAGTTCTCAACTCGCGCCTAGATATTATCCCTACCAGACGACTCCAGGACTTGTATCGCAGTCTGGCATCGGACCTCGGATTCACCCATGCTGGTGGCCGGGTAAAGGTTGTTGAATTATCCCAGCGAGTAAGGCAGCAAGTGTCATCGTTGTCCGCAAGTGGGGCAATGCAATGCCTTCAACGACCGGCATCCGGCCCCCTTGAATGGGCGATCAGTTTGCTGCGCAAGTCACGCAATTCGTCACATCCACTTAAGCATCTTGTTCTTCTGCGGTGTCTCAATGGCAAGATCGAACACTTTTTGACGGCGGCGAACGAGACGGTCAAGATATCGCGTCCATTCAATCGTCCACTACCATCGCCCGCCGCTACATCTTCTGTCAATCAGTTACGAACGATGCTGTTGGATCATCAGTACTCGTTGCGGCGCTGTGCCCAACTTCTCGGCAAGTCTGTGACTACTTTGCGTATCGAGGCTGCTCAAGGCGGCATCCCTGTTGCAAAGCGGCCCAAGAAACTCGATGGACCCACTGTGGCAATACTGACGAAGGCGCTCCAATCCAGCACTTCGCTCGAGACACTGGCGCGACGCCATCAGACTTCGACCGTCAGCCTGTATCGGTTATTGCGCATGTGTCCCGATGCGGCACAAGTCAGAGAGAAACTAATATTTGTGAATCAACGAAATCGGCGACGGAGGCGATTTGTAGGCGGACATCCAACCATCTTGCCGCGAGCACGAGCCGATTACGCTTGGTTGCACAGGTATGACCGAGAATGGTTGACCCAAACTATTGAGGCAACACCACGTCGGTTGATAGTACACACTGCGCGGATAGATTGGGGGCGACGGGACCAGGAAAAAGCCGACGCTGTGCGGGAATGTAGCAGGGGGCTTTACGCACTGGAAAAGCCTATTCGCGTCAGTCGATCGGCAATAGGCCGCAAAATCGGCTGCCTCGCAGTGTTGGAAAAACATTTGATCAAATTGCCTTTGACCGCTGTTGCGCTTGCTGAATGCGTGGAGACGACGGCGCAATTTCAGTGTCGCCGACTGTCTTGGGCAGCTCGGCAGATGTATCAGCAGGGCTTGCCGCCATCGTGGCAGTTGATGCATATGGCCAGATTGAGACCACCCCTGGCCAAGGAGGTAGAACTGTTATTGAATCGGCTTGTCAATCGATATTGATTGACAAGCGCGCGAGGCGGTAGTACCTGATGTCTTGATGCATTTATCGATCCGTGCGCTGACCTTTGTTTTGCTTGTGTCGGCCTAGGCAATGGATGGTGCTGTCTGGGTTAAATAGCCAAATTTTTTCGGCGCGTGCCTTTTGATACGTAACCGCGGCCAGCAAATTCTCCTAACTTGTTTTCGGACGGGCAGCGCCATGTGCGCGTGATGCCTGCTTTCGCCAGCAAGATTTTTGGGTTGATCGTGGTCTTGCTCAGCTTTTCTCCCTCCCAGCCACAAAATTGCAATATTTCCTCCACGGCGCGAGTTCCGACAGCAGATCTCAATACGATGTTGCCTGTCGTGATCGTTTCCTCGAAACGATCCAGTTCTCCCAAAGCCCACAATATCCGGCGTACGCTAAAGCACCAAGCGGTTTCCTTGCACAGGTTGATTGTAGCGAACAACAGCGGATAGCGCTCCCAATTGCCCGCTGTGCTGGCTACAGGCTTGGACAGACCCGCGAGAATCTTGCTGATCGTCACGCGCTGAGGTTTACCTGCCTGTTCAAACAGCTTGCGTGATACCTCTTCAACTTGACGCGCACCTTCACGATCAAGGGCATCGTCGGCCTGTATTTTGGATGCTAACCCTTCGGCCTCTCTACTTGCGCCCGAGGTCACCGTATTGTTCAGCCAGGTCTTGTCGTGCTCGAATAACCATGCCATCGTACGTACTTGCTTCTTCCAAAGTTTTTCCATGCTGAGCGCGGGATTTTTCTTCAATTCCTTTGTGATTTTTTGTCTGAATTCATCCCGTAGCATATTCTGGCTAGCGTGGGACTGCGTTGCCTTCTTGCGGTGCGCAATATGCCCAGCGTTCTGCATCGTTTGCACTTCGATATGAAAATGAGAGGCCGTGCCAAACAGGTGCATTCCCATCAGGAGGTGACGCGTAATCGGCAGATCCAGTGCGGACTGCAGGTAGGATAAGCGGAGCCAAGTGCTGGTCCGATTCAACGAAAAAGCGGGATCCACCTTACGGATAAATGGCTCTCCCAGATCTTGAATCATCGCCTCCTGAAAACTTTTAAGATCGATTTGGGACTTTCGAATATAGCCGCGTTGTCTGATCTTCTCCCGATACGTGTTCATGAGAATGTCGGGCGGCACCGATGCCATGTTTTCCTGGAGCAAATTTTGCGCGTAGCTCGCATACGCAACTTCTAATTCCGTTACGGTCTGCCCTTGATTGGCCTTGTTCAAACGCTGCTTACATTGGTAGCAAGACTCCCAAGGCACGGAGAGTAGTCTATTCGCATGTTGAAACGGGTATCGGCAATTCGGACAGCTGCTGATCAGTGCCTCTTGGTGTTTCCAGCATACAGTCACTCCTGGGATCTGATGTGATCGGTGCCAATACCCGGCACCATGCGGCTTCTCATCATCTTTGGCGCAGCTCAGGCAAAGTTTCGCCTCTCCGCTCATGCCGACCACGTGCCTGGGCAGGTGGCTGATTCCTGCGCGCTCGCCACCCTCATCGCTGCGAAGCGAGGGAGATTTGCTTGATCTCCCTAAAAACGGGCGAAATGCGGGAAGCAAGGTGCTCTGCCTAAGGATGGCGGCCACGTTGGTGTCGAGCTCTCCTGGCAGGCGCAAGGCCAGTTCCTCAATATGCGGCGGCACTACTGCCCCCAATCCAAAACCTACTCTACCGAAAAGCTCGATAAATGTGGACTGGTCAGTTCTGTTGCCTGACATGAGATGATAGCGTGAGACCCGTGAAATGAGGGTTTCGTCAGGGAACGCAGGTGGAAAGAAAAGGAGTTTTGCAGGCATTGAGGGCGGCGTGGCACGGACTGAGGGGGAGCTCTCTGATATTGTGTCAAACATTTTTATTGCAAGATTTCGATGTCGTTTAAAATCTGGTTTGTTTGTGTCAAACTTTTTTCCAAAATCGTTTTTAGGGATTTTTCGTAAATCATTGATTTGTATAGGCTACTTGTGTCAAACTTTTTTATGTGTCGACAGCAGCTTGCAAGCCCGTAGCCACAGCACCTGCGCATGACATGCCTGCGGCAATGCGCCAGACCGCGACCACCCTGCTGCAGTCAAGACTTCTACACGCGACCTCGATTGCCGTCGTTTATCGTGGCAAGGAATTCATTCTGCATCAAGGCGAGCTGGAGACCGGCAAAGCCAATCCGCCGAACGATACAACGCTGTATGAAATCGGCTCAGTCAGCAAAACTTTTGCTGGCCTGCTACTGGCGAACGCTGTGCTTGATGGGAAGGCGGCGCTCGACGATCCCATACAAAAGTACCTGGCGGCCACCTACCCGAACCTGCAGTCGCAGGGGCAGCCAATTCGCTTGCGCCATTTGGTCACGCACACCAGCAACATGCCGGGCATGCTGCCATTGCAGGTGAACACCATATTGAAGGATTTCACTGCGCATGCCACGCCGGCAAAGCTCAATGCAGCCTACGCCAACTACGGACAACAGCAATTCTGGCAGGACTTGCACACCGTCAGCATCAAAGGTCCGCTGGGCAAGGACTATGCATATTCAAGCGCCGGTAGCGAACTCATTGCGCACACTCTCGAAAAAATCTACGGAATGCCCTATGAAGTCCTGCTCACGCAATTCGTCGCGCGCGAAGCCGGCATGCACGATACCAAGCTGAACATCACAGCCAAGGATGCCGGGCGGCTAGCGCCCGGCTACCACAGCGACAATCCCGTCATGACAACGCCGATGCCGCAACTGCCCTGGGGGGCAGCGGGCAACCTGAAGTCGACCATGCCGGATATGGCGAAGTACCTGCGCCTGCAATTGAGCGCCCATCCCGCGGTCGTCGAATCGCACAAGCCTTTGGCACGCTTTCAGGACGACTTCAGCATTGGCTATTTCTGGAACATCGGCACCAATCGCCAGTTGGGCACGCATTATGTCCACCATGGCGGCGTGCCACGTGCGCAAAGCTACGCTTACATCGTTCCTCAATATCAGCTTGGGGTCTTCATCATCACCAACCAGAGCGGCGACGCTACTGCCGGCGCCATGGAAAGTGCGCTGGCGCACATTTTCGACACAGTGGAATCCATGGAAAGCGCCAAGTAGGCATGAGCTGTGATGCTTAAGGGGCCGGGTCGGCGCGAGCACGGTACTGCTCTATCCACTTCACCGACTGGGCGATGCCGCCAAAGGGAAAGAAATGCAGGCTGACCTTGCCATGTGCTGGGGTCAGCCCGGTGGCCAGGCGCTCAACAAAAAGATCCGGCCCTGCCGTGCCGAACAGCTTGCCGATTGAGACGCCGTACTTGGACCACATCGATGCGCATGCGCTCACGCCGCACAATGCGGCATAGCGGGCAAGCACCGCGATGCTCGCGGGGCCCGGCACGCCCACGCGCACCGGATGTTGAATGCCACGCTCGCGCAGCGCTTTCAACCACGTCAACACGATGTCAGCATCAAATGCAAACTGCGTGACGATCAAGGGCGTCATGCCACGCTCGCCGATGCTGTGGCACTTGCGTTCGAGCACCTCCCACTGCTCGGCCGTGCTCATGACCGGATGGCCTTCCGGGTGACCACCGACGCCGATCACCCTCATGCCCGCGCGCTCGAAAATGCCTGTTTCGATCAGCGAGGAACTGTCGGAAAACGGCCCCATCGGGGTGGACGGATCTCCGGCAATCACGAAGCAGCGCTCGACGCCGGCTTCAGCGACCGCGCGTTGGACGAAGGAATCGAACTCGACGAGCGAGCAGATACGGCGCGCAGACAAGTGCAGCATGGGCTCAAAGCCGAGTCTGCGCACGGCCCGCGCTGCGGCCAGCCGCGCGTCGTTGTCCTCGCGTGGCAGGTAGGGAATGGAAATGGTTGACGCGGGCAATATCCGGGGCGCCGCTGCGCTCAAAGCAGCAATGTCCTTCGCACTGACTTCCAAGGAATAGGCGTGCGTGATGTTGCAGGCGGGCCTGGGCTTAGCTGGATGCATCAAGGCTTTTAGCATCGCTTCCTTGCGCAATGACGATGGCAGGCTGGCGCGCCAGTTCGATGAAGGCCCGCACGTAGTCGATGGCGGTGTCCGCCTCGCGTGCCCCCAGGAAGATCTGTTTGGCAACGCCGCGCACGCCCAGCCGCACAGGCACCACGTCCATCTTGGCCGCGTATTCCTCGACCAGCCAGCGCGGCAGGGCGGCCACACCGCGGCCGCTGGCCACCATCTGCAGCATGATATCGGTGGTTTCGATGGTTTTGTGGCGCTTGGGCGTGACGCCGGCCGGCAACAGGAACTGGTTATAGATGTCCAGGCGTTCGATGTCCACGGGGTAGCTGATGAGCACTTCCTGGGTCAGTTGCTGGGGTTTCACAAAGGCCGCCGACGCCAGGGCATGGCCCTTGGCCACGACGAGCACCTGCTCGTAGTCGAACACGGGTTCGAATATCAGCCCCGGCTTGTACAGCGGGTCGGGCGTGACCAGCAGGTCGATCTCGTAGCCGAAGAGCGCGCCGATTCCGCCGAACTGGAACTTCTGCTTGACGTCCACATCCACGTCGGGCCATGCGGCCAGATAGGGGGACACTACTTTGAGCAGCCACTGGTAGCAAGGGTGGCATTCCATGCCGATGCGTAGCCTACCGCGCTCGCCCTGCGCGAACTGGCCCAGGCGCTCTTCGGCCAGGTCCAGTTGCGGCAGCACCCGGTTCGCCACCGCCAGCAGATACTGGCCGGCCTGCGTCAGGCGCAGGTTTCGCCCTTCGCGCAGCCAGACGTCGGTGCCCAGTTGCTGCTCCAGCTTCTTCATGCTGTGGCTCAGGGCCGACTGGGTCAGGTGCAGCACGCTAGCTGCGGCCGTCAACGACCCTTGTTTCTCGACCTGCTGGACGATGCTGAGGTGGATGCGTTCAAGCATTGAGATGAGCCATGTTCATGGATGTATGAAATAAGACCATTATACTTCATCGATTCCAGCCGCTATCATCGATCCCCTTGTTGCCTGCATTGTTCGGTCCTGGCGCATCCATCCCTATGAAAGCAAACATGACACGTCCACTTCGTATAGTCGCGGTTTCCGGCGGGCTGCAACGCCCTTCCAAGGCCGCAGCGCTGGCAGAGCACCTGATGGATCTGATCGCCGACGAAGTGCTGTGCGAACAACGCCTGGTCGAACTGGGTCAGCTCGCACCGCAGCTTGCCGGCGCGGTCTGGCGCTCTCACCTGCCCGATACGGTGGAGCGGGAACTTGCGGCGGTCGAGCAAGCCGACATCCTGGTGGTGGCAACACCGGTCTTCCGCGGCGCGTACACGGGACTGTTCAAGCACTTCTTCGACTTCATTCATCAGGACGCCTTGATCGACAAACCAGTCTTGCTGGCTGCCACTGGCGGCAGCGAGCGCCATGCCCTGGTGATCGACCACCAGTTGCGGCCGCTGTTCAGCTTCTTCCAGGCACGTACATTGCCGCTGGGCGTCTATGCAACCGACCAGGATTTCGTCGACTACCGTCTGCAGGATGAGGCCCTGATCCAGCGCGCCGCGCTGGCGGTGCAACGGGCATTGCCATTGATCGGACTGACGCGCCATGCGCGTTCTGCCACCGCTGATGAAGCGGTCGCGGCCTGACACGCATCACGACGGCCAGCAATCCACACATTCATTTTTTCGCAGAAATCAGGACACCAGATCACCATGAGCAAAGATTTTATATTCAGCATCAAGAGTATTGTTTTCGATGAAAACTATCATCCGGCCGACAATACGCGCCTGACGACCAACTTTGCCAATCTGGCCCGGGGAAACAGCCGCCAGGAAAACCTGCGCAATACCCTGAGGATGATAGACAACCGTTTCAACAACCTGGCGCATTGGGACAACCCGAACGGCGATCGCTATTCCGTAGAGCTCGAAATCATTTCCGTGGAGTTGAATATTGATGTCAAAGGCGGCAATATTCCATTGATCGAGATACTGAAACCGACCATCATCGACAAAAAAACCGGGGAACGCATCGATGGGATTGCAGGCAATAACTTCTCCTCTTACGTGCGCGATTACGACTTCAGCGTAGTGCTGGCAGAGCACAACAATAATAAATCCACCTTCAGCGCCCCGGATGATTTCGGCGATTTTCATGGCAAGCTATTCAAGCACTTTGTAAGCTCAGACACTTACCAGGAGCACTTCGACAAGCCGCCGGTCATCTGCATCAGTGCATCGAGCAGCAAGGTCTATCACCGGACCGGAAATCAGCATCCCGTATTGGGTGTCGAGTATCAACAAAACGAGTTTTCCTCCACCGATCAATATTTTGAAAAAATGGGGATGCAGGTTCGCTACTTCATGCCGCCGGATAGCGCCGCACCGCTGGCGTTTTATTTCATCGGTGACCTGCTGGGCGACTACACCAATCTTGAGCTGATCGGCACCATCAGCACGATGGAGACATTTCAAAAGATCTACCGGCCAGAAATTTACAACGCCAATTCTGCGGCAGGCAAGTCGTATCAGCCCAGCCTGAAGAATCAGGATTATTCGCTGACGCAAATTGTCTATGACCGGGAAGAGCGCAGCCAGCTGGCTGTCAAGCAGGGCAAATATACGGAAGAGCACTTCATCAAGCCATACAAGAATATTCTTGAACAATGGGCTGCCACCACGCTCTCTAACTAACAAAAATACACGAAATCATCATCATGAAAAAATTATTGCCTACTTCCACCGCCGGCAGCTTGCCGAAACCTTCCTGGCTTGCACAGCCTGAAAAGCTGTGGTCGCCCTGGAAATTGCAGGACGAGGAACTGATCGAGGGCAAACAGGATGCCTTGCGTTTGTCGCTGCAGGAACAACAGCAGGCAGGCATCGATATCGTCAGTGACGGCGAGCAGACCCGCCAGCATTTCGTCACCACGTTCATCGAGCATCTGAGCGGAGTCGATTTTGACAAACGTGAGACCGTCAGAATTCGTGATCGCTACGATGCGAGTGTGCCGACCGTCGTGGGCGCGGTGAGTCGCCCGAAGCCGGTTTTTGTGGAAGACGCCAGGTTTTTACGTCAGCAAACCACGCAAGCGATCAAATGGGCCCTGCCAGGTCCGATGACGATGATTGATACGCTGTATGACAGCCACTACAAGAGCCGCGAAAAACTGGCCTGGGAATTCGCTAAAATCCTCAATCAGGAAGCCAGAGAATTGGAGGCGGCCGGCGTCGACATCATCCAGTTTGACGAACCCGCATTCAATGTTTTCTTTGATGAGGTCAATGACTGGGGGATTGCCACCCTGGAAAGGGCGATTGAAGGGCTCAAATGCGAGACTGCCGTCCATATTTGCTATGGCTACGGTATCAAAGCCAATACGGATTGGAAAAATACGCTGGGGTCCGAGTGGCGTCAGTACGAAGAATCCTTTCCCAAGCTGCAGAAATCGAATATCGACATCATCTCGCTGGAATGCCACAACTCGCGTGTTCCCATCGACCTGATTGAACTCATTCGTGGCAAAAAAGTGATGGTAGGGGCCATTGACGTGGCATCCAATACCATTGAAACGCCGGAGGAAGTCGCCGACACCCTGCGCAAAGCGCTGCGGTTTGTCGATGCCGACAAGCTCTACCCTAGCACCAACTGTGGCATGGCGCCCTTGTCTCGTCGGGTAGCAAGAGGCAAATTGCATGCGCTCAGTGCAGGCGCAGACATCATCCGAGGAGAACTGTCGGCCTAGCGGTGCTGTGTCAAACTTTATTGTTTATTGACATGAATAAGGTCGCGTAACAGGAGGCAGCCCATGCTTTATGACGCCACAGGCACCGGCAGGTAGCTGTGGCGTTGCTGTTTTAGAACTCTTCCCAGTCAGATGAAGCCGCTGCTGCCGGCGCAGCTTTCCTGGCAACCGGCACGCGCAGGGTGATGGCTTGCTGGCGTGGTGCTGTTGTCGTGGCGGCTGCCGGTTTGGTGTGCGGCGCGCCGGCATCGAGCTTGAACGCGCTCACCACCTGCGCCAAGGTGGCCGCCTGCTCCTGCATGGCCGCAGCGGCGGCTGCCGACTCTTCCACCAGGGCCGCGTTTTGTTGGGTGACGTTGTCCATTTCGCTGATGGCCTGGTTGATTTGCTCGATGCCGGCCGTCTGTTCCGCGCTGGCGGACGTGATCTCTTGCATGATGTCGGTGACGCGGCGCACGCTGTCGACCAGATCGCTCATGGTGTTGCCGGCCTGGTGCACGAGTTCGCTGCCGGCCGCCACGGTCTGGGTCGAGTCGTCGATCAGGGTCTTGATCTCCTTTGCCGCCGCGGCCGAGCGGTGCGCCAGGCTGCGCACTTCCGTGGCCACGACGGCAAAGCCGCGGCCCTGCTCGCCCGCGCGCGCCGCTTCCACCGCCGCGTTCAAGGCAAGAATGTTGGTCTGGAAAGCGATGCCATCGATGACGCCGATGATGTCGGCGATCTTGTTCGATGAGGCGTCGATTTGCCGCATGGTCGCCACCACTTGCGCGATGACGGCGCCGCCACGCTGCGCCACGCCAGAGGCTGTGTCGGCCAGCACATGCGCCTGGCGCGCATTGTCGGCATTCTGCTTGACGGTCGAGGTCAGTTCCTCCATGGAAGAGGCCGTCTCTTCCAGCGAGCTGGCTTGCTGCTCCGTGCGCGCAGACAAGTCCAGGCTGCCGGCGGCCACTTCGAACGAGGCCGAGGCGATCGTTTCCGTACCGGCGCGCACCGTGCCCACCGTGTGCGCCAGGTTGTCGTTCATGCGCTTGAGCGCGTGCAACAGTTGCCCCATTTCATCGCGCGACTGCACGGTGATCTGGCTGCGCAAATCGCCAGCGGCCACCGTGTTGGCCACCTGCAGTGCCGTGGTGACGGGACCGGTGATGGAGCGCGTGATGCCATACGCCAACGCCGCCGCGATGGCCAGCGCCGCCAGCGACATGCCGATCAGCAAGGTGCGCGTGTTGGCATAGGTGGCATTGGCGTTGTCGCCCGCCGTGTTGGCCAGGGTGTTTTGCAAGCTGATCTGTTCGGCAATCAATTGCTTGTAGACAAGCAATACGGGACGCAGCTGGCCGTACAGGTAGGCGCTGCTGTCGTCCGGTGTGCCGCTCCTGATCAGTTCAAGCAAGGCCTGCTGTCCCTGTGCGTAGCGCGTGTTGGCGTCGTTCATCTTGGCCAGCAACGCGCGTTCGCGCTCGGAATCGAGCATGTCTGCGAGCTTGCCGAGATTGCCGGCCGCCGCCTGGCGCGCGGCCAGGATGGCGTCGGTTTGCTTGCGCTGGTCGGCCGGATCGGCGCTGAGCATCATGTTGCGCAGGGCAATGGCGATGTCGTTGATGTTGGCCGACACGCTGTTGGCGAGTTCAATCTTGGGCATGCTGTCATGCACGATATGGCCGGTGCTCTGCTTGATTTTGCCCAGCATGGCAATGCCCAGGCAAGAGATGATGATCAGCATGGCGCCGATGGCGCCAAAGCCCACGGCGAGCCGTGTGCCGATGGTCAGGTTGGATAAAAACTTCATGACTGTCTCAATACGGAGGGAATGGTAAAAAGGTCGGCGGCGTGCAAATGGATGCCGCGCCGCCAAGCGGAGGACGATCCTAGACCTTTTTATGTGATATTTCCATAGGGCAATATGCCTAGTTGCGCCCCGGGGAACACGCCAGTTCCGCCTATCCTGCGGCTTGCCCGTGTTTTCAGCTATATTGACAGGCACCCGTTGGGCAGCACGCCATAACCGGCTCCGCTGCCAATCCGGCAGTTTTTTCATTTTCAGCCATAGGTCCGCATGACTTCTTTCCGTCTCCGTTTCTTCCCCTTCCTGTTGGCCTTGCTGCTGGCGTGCTCGCTAACGGCGCCGTCCGCCTGGTCCCAGCCCGTCGACGACGCCGCCACGGCCGACCAGCGCCTCGATGGCTTGCGCAAGCAGATCACGACCATTCAGAAGGCGCTCGATGGCGAGGCCGATCTCGATGACGCAACCCTGTCGCAGATGCGCGCCGATGCGCTGGCGGCCAGCGCCGAGGCGGACAAGGTGGCCGAGTCGCTGTCGCCCACGCTCGCCAGCGTACAGGCGCGGCTGGCCGAGCTGGGCAAGCCGGCGGCGGGAACAAAAGATGCCCCTGACGTGGCGGCGCAGCGCAGCCAGCTGGACCGCACCAGCAGCGCGCTCGATGCGCAGGTGAAGCTGGCGCGATTGCTGGCTGTGGAAGCGACGCAGGCGTCCGAGCAAGTATCGACGGCGCGCCGCGCGCAGTTGCAGGCGCGCCTGGGCGAGCGCACGCCGTCGATCCTGGCCGGTTCCTTCTGGAAACAGCTGCATGCGGAACTGCCGCAGAATCTGCAACGCCTGCGGGCGCTGGAGCTGGAGTTGGCCGACGCGGCAAGCGCCACGCCATGGTCGGCCTGGGGCGGCTTGCTGGCCGGCATCGTGGCCGTGATCGGCGCCAGCGTCTGGGCTTCGCGCTATCTGCTGGTGATCACGGCCACGCGCGTGCCGCATGGCCGCTTGCGCCGCTCCTTGCATGCGCTGGCCGTGCTGGTGCTGGCGGCGGCCACGCCGGGGCTGGTGGCGGAATTGCTGGCCATGGGCTTGCGCTGGGATGGCGGCCTGTCTGATAAAACCTCGACTTTCCTCAGCAGCTTGATCGGCATCATCTGTTTTGCCGGTTTTACGGCGGGCCTGGGCCACGCGCTGCTGTCGCCATGGCGCGTGTCGTGGCGCTTGCTGCCCCTGCCGGACGCGCTGGCGCACCGCTTGCGCTATTTCCCATCGACGTTTGCCTTCATCGTGGTGCTGGTGTGGGCCACGGAACGCGTCACCATCGTCATCAATGCGGGCCTGTCGACGGCCGTGGCCGTCAATTGCATCGTCGCCCTGGTGATGAGCACGACCATCGCCTATGGCTTGATGCGTGCCGAGCGCTGCTGGCGCCTGTTGCGCGAGGCCGATCCCGCCACCCTGGTCACGCCCCTGTGGCTGCGCTGCGTCACGGTGCTGCTGTGGCTGGCGCTGGCGTCGAGCGTCATCAGCTTGCTGGTCGGTTATGTGGCCTTCGGCAGTTTTATCGCCAAGCAAATTGCCTGGGTCATCGTGGTGCTGGGCAGCACCTATCTGCTGACGGTGCTGGTCGACGATATCTGCATGCTGCTGGCCTCGACCCCGCCGCCGCCGGACGCCGTCAACCCCGTGCTGGCCACGCCCAAGGCGCGCGACCAGGCGGCCGTTCTGCTGTCGGGCATCGGCCGCGCCATCGTCGTGCTGCTGGCCCTGATGCTGCTGCTGGCGCCGTTCGGTGAAGGTCCGGGCGAGCTGTTCCAGCGGGTCGGCAAGCTGCAGGATGGCCTGGCCATCGGCGAGGTGGCGATCCGCCCTGCCGCGCTGATCCAGGCCCTGCTGGTGCTGGTGGTGGGCTTTGTTGCGCTGGGCCTGTTCAAGCGCTGGCTGCAAAACAGTTATTTGCCGACCACCAATCTCGATTCCGGCATGCAAGTGTCATTCATCACCCTGTTTGGCTACATCGGCGGGGTGCTGGCCGTGGCGCTGGCCCTGTCGGCGGCGGGCATCGGCCTGGAACGCATCGCGTGGGTGGCGTCGGCCTTGTCGGTGGGTATTGGTTTTGGCTTGCAGGCGGTGGTGCAGAACTTCGTGTCCGGCCTGATTTTATTGGCCGAGCGCCCCGTCAAAGTGGGCGATTGGGTCTCGCTGGGCGGCGTGGAAGGCGATATCCGCCGCATTAACGTGCGCGCCACGGAAATTCAATTGGGCGACCGTTCCACGGTGATTGTGCCGAACTCGGAATTCATCACCAAGACGGTGCGCAACGTCACGCACGCCAATCCCCTGGGCCTGGTGCAGCTGAAACTGCCGCTGCCCCTGTCCACCGATGCGGACGAGGCGCGCGCGCTGATCCTGGCCGCCTTTGTCGACAATCACGAGGTGCTGGACACGCCGGCGCCCAGCGTGCAGCTCGACGGCATCGACAATGGCTATCTGATGTTCAACGCCACCGGCTATGTGGGTTCGCCGCGCCTGGCGTATGGCGTGCGCAGCAATCTGCTGTTCGACTTGCTCAAGCGCCTGCACGCGGCGAACATGCCGATTTCCAAGCCCAGCACCATGGTGCTGAGCAGCGTGCCGGCACAGCCGGAGACGCCGGCCATCTCGGCGGCTGTACCTGCACCGACGGTGGCGCCCGCACCCGTGCCGCCGCTGACGTCTTAACGCACCGTCGACCACAGCAGCGCCGCCAGGTACAGGCCGATGCCGAACGCCGTGTGGGCCATCAGGCTGCGCAGGCGGGCGGCGGTCGGATGCGGCGTCTTGCTGGCGGCCAGGCCGGCGCCCATGCCCGGCTGCAAGATGCAAAACGGCGCGGCCACGCTCACGATGCCCGCCAGCAGCGCCGGCGCGAACGTCGGCTGCTGCACCCACTCTTGTCCCACCAGCGCCAGCAGCACGGCCGCAAACAGCACGCCGATCACGTAATGGGCGGCCCAGCCCAGGATGGCTTCATCGCGCACGGGCGCCGCCTGGCCGATGTTGACGTGGGTGAACGTGCCGCGCGGCAAATGGCCAAGCCAGCGCCCCACCATCGCAAAGTTCAGCGAGGGAATGCACCAGAAGCGTTTCAAGGCCACCGCCCACACATCCATCACCGCCGTCGCGCCTACGCCGATCGCCAGGGCATCAAGCCAGAGTATTTGCATTACCGCCCCTAACATTCAATTGATTGCTTGAATGTTATAAGGGTGCTAGCATCGTGTCAATGAAAAATGCCGAAATCGATACCCTCACCGGTTCCGCCGGGTTTGCCCATATTTTGGGCAGCGCGCCCCGTCTGCGCCTGCTCGAGCAAATCGCGCAGGGCGAGTATGCGGTGGAGCAACTGGTAGAGTTGACGGGCCTGTCCGTGGCGAATACCTCCCAGCATTTGCAGCAGTTGCGGCGCGCCGGCTTCGTGCAGGCGCGCCGCGACGGCAAGCGCATGCTGTACCGGCTCGGCAGCGGCCCCATCGTGCAACTGCTGGCCGCGCTGGAGTTGTATGCGCAGCATCAGCGCAGCGAGTTGCAGGCGCTGAGCCGGGGCGACCACGTGGAAGCGATCACGGGCGACGAGTTGCTGGAACGCATGCACGAGGCCAGCATCACCGTGCTCGACGTGCGCCCAGCGCAGGAATTCGCCGCCGGTCACTTGCCCGGTGCGATCAATATTCCTTTTGATGACTTGCAGCGCCGCCTGGCCGAGCTGCCCGCTAACCAGGAAATCGCCGCCTACTGCCGCGGCCCGTATTGCGTGTTGTCCGTGCAGGCGGTGGCGGCCCTGCGCCAGCACGGCTTGCATGCGCGCCGTCTCGGCAGCGGCTACGACGACTGGCAGGCGGCTGGCTTGCCCGTGAGCCGGGCGGCGTGATGGCGATCCCGAACAGCAAGCAGGAACTGGTCGAGGCGATTAGCACCACGTATGCCAAGCTGGCGCAGGAGCTGGCGCGCGTGCCGCCGGCCTTTGCGCGCGATCCCGTGCTGGAAGGCCAGGTGAAGGGCACGCGCATGAGCGTGTGCGATCTGCTCGCGTACCTGGTGGGGTGGAACGAGCTGGTCTTGCACTGGCACGCGCAGCTGCGCGACGGCAAACGCATCGAGGAAATCGCCTTTCCCGCCGAAGGTTTCACGTGGAACGCTCTGGGTGCACTGGCGCAGCGCTTCTATGCGGACTATGCTGAACTCAGCATGGACGAATTGTTGCAACGCCTGCAGCAGGCGAAAGACCAGCTGCTGGCGCTGATCGAAGCCCATGACGACGCGCAACTGTATGGCCAGCCCTGGTACACGCATTACACGATGGGGCGCATGATCCAGTTCAACACCTCGTCGCCGTATGCGAATGCGCGCACGCGCTTGCGGGCCTGGCTCAAGACCTTGTAGCACCCTGAGCGGCAGGCTTGCACGATTGCATCAGTACCATCAGAAACGTTTTCAGGCAGGATAGTGGTTTCAAGCGTAAACAAGAAGGATCACCATGCTGACCATCGCCCTCGCCCAGATGAATCCCACCGTGGGCGACTTCGACGCCAATGTCGCCGCCATCGTTGCGCGCATGCAGCGCGCCAGCAGCGATGGCGCGGACTTGCTCGTGTGCCCCGAACTGTCGCTGTGCGCGTATTACCCCGGCGACCTGTTCGAGGATGCCGCCTTCCTGCGCGACATGCAGCAGGCGCTCGAGACCCTGCTGCAAGCGTCCACGCGTTGGCCGGCGCTGGTCACCGTCATCGGCACGGCGCGGCCCAATCCCGGCGTCGGCAAGCCTCTGTATAACGCCTTGCTGGCCATCCGCGACGGGCGCATCGTGGCCGAATACCACAAGCAGCTGCTGCCGACGTACGGCATCTTCGACGAGGGCCGTCATTTCGAGCCTGGTCCGCCCGGCGCCTGCATTTTGCCCATCGCTGGCTGCAAGGTAGGCTTCATGATTTGCGAGGATGGCTGGAACGACGACGGCCGCGCCTACGCCGTCAACCCATTCGAGGCCCTGCACGCGGCGCGGCCCGACTTGGTGGTCAGCATCAACGCCAGCCCGTCCGACATCGGCAAGCGCGCGCAGCGCCACGCCGTGTTTGGCGCCGCCTGCGCGCGCGTCAACTTGCCCCTGCTGTTCGTCAACCAGGTGGGCGGCCAGGATCAACTCGTATTCGACGGCGCTTCGTTCGCCATCTCGCCGACTGACGGCGTGCAATTCGAGGCGGCCCGCTTCGTCGAAGACTTTCAACTGCTGCGCTTTGCCGATGGGCGTTTCGCGCAGCCCGATGGCCAGCCTTTCCCCGTGCCCGACCCGGACGGCATTCCCGCCGTGGAGTTTGCGCGGCGCCAGATCGTGCTGGGTTTGCGCGACTATGCGCGCCGCTGCCGCTTTCAAAAAGTGGTGGTCGGCTGCTCGGGCGGCATCGATTCGGCGCTGACCCTGGCCTTGGCCGTCGAGGCGCTCGGCGCGCACAATGTCGTGGCCATCACCATGCCGTCTGTCTTTTCCAGTGCCGGCTCCGTCACCGATTCCGTCGCCCTGTGCGCCAATCTTGGCATCGCGCTGCACACGCATCCGATACGCGACATCGTGGCGCAGTACGAAGCCGGCTACGCGGGGGCCTTCGACGGCAAGCTGCAGGGGCTGCCGCTGGAAAATCTGCAGGCCAGAGTGCGCGGCACGATTTTGATGGAATACTCGAATGCGTTTGGCGCCCTGCTGCTCACCACCGGCAACAAGAGCGAAATCTCGGTCGGCTACTGCACCCTGTACGGCGACACGAACGGGGGACTGGGGCTGATCGGCGACCTGTATAAGACCGAGGTGTTCGCCCTGTCGCGCCATCTCAACGCCAGCGCCGGGCGCGTACTGATTCCTGTCGCCGTGCTGGAGAAACCCCCGTCGGCGGAACTGGCGCCGGGCCAGCGCGACACGGACAGCCTGCCGCCATATCCCGTGCTCGATGAAATCTTGAAGTGGCATATCGAGGGACGCCGCTTGCCGGCGCAGGAAAGCGCGCAAGCGCTGACCCTGGTCGACCAGCTGCGCGAGACGGACGAGGGGCGATCGCTGGTGACGCGCATCCTCGGCATGGTCGCCCGCAACGAATACAAACGGCGCCAGGCGGCGCCCATCATCCGCGTGCGTTCGCGCGCCTTTGGCAGCGGGCGTCAATTGCCGATCGCCGCCCACTACCCCACCGGAGACGACGCATGACCCTCGCCTATCCCGCCGACGCGGCCATCCTGATCGGCCGCTTCCAGCCTTTTCACAATGGCCATGCCGGTTTGCTGCAAACGGCGCTGGCCACCGCCGCCCAGGTGGTGGTGGTGCTCGGTTCCGCCTTCCATGCGCGCAGCCCGAAGAATCCGTTTACGTGGCAGGAGCGCGCTGCCATGATCGCCGCCACCCTGCCCGAGGCGCAGCGCGCGCGCGTGCATTACGTGGCCGTGCGCGATTACTACGATGATGGCCTGTGGGCCGATGCCGTGCGGCGCGCCGTGGCGGGCGCCGTGCCGGCAGCGCAGCGCGTGACACTGGTGGCTTGCTTCAAGGACGCCACCAGTTATTATCTGCACCACTTCCCGCATTGGCAGTTACTCAATCTGGAGATTGACGCGGGCGCGCCCATCGGCGCGACGGCGATTCGCAACGTACTGTTCGAAGCTGAAGACGTGGATGTGTCGCTGGGCGCCGTGGCGCAGCTGCTGCCGGCGGCCATCGGCCAGTACCTGAAGGCGTGGACTTTATTGCCGTGGTACGCGCCGCTGGTGCAGGAACACCGCGCCATCGAGGCGTACAAGGCGCGCTGGCGCACGGCGCCGTATGCGCCCATCTTTTGCACCGTCGACGCGCTGGTGCAGACGGGCGGCCACGTTTTACTCGTGCGCCGTGGTGGCTATCCGGGCAAGGGCCTCTGGGCCTTGCCCGGCGGCTTCCTGGAGCCGCGCGAACGTCTGCTGCAGGGAGCGTTGCGCGAGTTGGCGGAAGAGACGCAGCTGGGCGTACTGGCGCCCACCCTCGTCGAGGCGCTGGTCGGCGTGGCCGTGTTCGACCATCCGGACCGCAGCCAGCGCGGGCGCACCATCACGCATGCGCATTATTTCGACTTGAAGACGCGCCAGTTGCCTGCCGTGACGGCGGCCGACGATGCGGCGCTGGCCGAGTGGGTGCCCGTGGCGTCGCTGCCGGCCATGGAAGAGCAATTCTTCGAAGACCACTTTCATATCCTGAACCACTTCCTGCAGCTCACGCACGAGGGACGCTGAGGGGGCGTTTTCCCCCTCTCGTCACGTGTCAGGACGTCACGCGTTCCCAGCCATGTTTGACGGCCGCCTTGAAGTCGTGCCACGCCGATTGCGGATACGTGTGTTCCCAGGTGCTGCGTAGTTCAAGCTCGACTTCTTCCCAGCTTTGTCCCCGGTAGCTGTCGCTGCCGGCCATCGAATGGCCATAGCGATAGGCGGGATCGTAATCGTCGAAGCGCCCGCCGCTGGACGCATACTGGCTGCTCCAGTGGTTGCGGTAATACTGCTCGTCGTCGTAACTGGTGCCGGGCAGGTTGTCGGCGCTGGGATAGCGGCGCACGTTGGCGCCCGCGTTGGACGGTGGTGATGCCATGCCGCCCGCAAATTGCTGCGACGCTGCTGCCGCCGTGTTCAGGTTGCCGCTGGGCGTGTCCTGCTGCGATGGCGCGCTTGACTGCATGCTGGCGCCCTGGCGCATCGCGCCGTCGTTTTGCGGCATGCCTTGCCAGCCGCCCGCGCGCCAGTGATCGGCGTGCGCATCGATGTCCAGCGGCGCGTAGCGCTCGACGATGTCGGTGGCGCGCTGGATATCGGCGTCGCTGGCCCCTTCCAGTGTCAGCACGACATGCCCGCGCCGCACGGCTTCTGCATAGATGTGGCGGTCGGCGTGGCCGCCGAACAGGTCCGTAAAGAAATGCTTGATGTTGTCGAGCAGGCTGTCGCTATCGTCGCGGCGGATGTTTTCCGTGGCGGAAATATCGTCACTGCCCGCATCGTGCAGGCGGATGCTGGCGTCGGGCAGGCCCGCCGTGATCAGGTCGTGCCGGGCGCGCTCGGCCATGTCGCGCAGGACGAAAACTGCTGCCAATGTGTGTGCCATGATGATCTCCAATCGGTGAACAACGTCCTGTCAGTGTAGGCCGTGCAAAACGAAAGGGGCGCTCGTTTGCCCCTTGGAAATCGTTGTATTCAACAAGTGTTGTCGACGTGATATGGGCACCGTGGCGCCACGTGCAACCTCAGTCTGGCGTGCCCACAAAAGTGCGCAAAAAATCGATAAAGGCGCGCACCTTTTCCGCAATATGCTGGGTGTTCGGATACACGGCATACACGCCCTGCTGCGGGAAGATGACGTCGGGCAGCAGGCGGCGCAAGCGTCCCGCGCGCACTTCTCCTTCTACTTGCCACTGCGGCAGCAGGGCCACGCCGCAGCCTCCCAGGGAAAAGCCCAGCAGGGCCGAGGCGGAGTCGGAATGGATGGCGGCCTCGTCCTGTACGATGAAAGCGGCGGGTCCGTCCAGCGTCTGCACGTCCCAGCGCAGGGGCGTGCTGAGCCGGCTATGCGCCAGCCAGCGCGCGCGCTGCAAGTCGGGCAAGGTGGCGATGTCCTTGCCGGGCAGGCTGGCCAGGTAGGCGGGCGAGGCGACGGGCCAGATCGCATACGGCTCGATCAGCGCGGCGCGGTAGCTCGAATCGTTGAGGGAACCCATGCGGATGGCCAGGTCATAGCCGCCCGAGATCAGGTCTTCATGCGAGGACGACGAGGAGTGCTGGATCTGCAGCTGCGGATGGGCGGCGGCAAAGGCGATCAGCGCGGGAATCACCGTGCGGCTGCCGTATTCGACCGTGGTGGTCAGGCGCAGGGTGCCGCGCAAGCCCTGGTGGCCCTGACGCGCCGTCTCGATGGCGCTCTGCGCTTCGCTCAGCACGCGCTGACAATCTTCGTAAAAACGCCGCCCCACGTCGGTGAGCGCCAGGCTGCGCGTGCTGCGCGTGAGCAGCGACACGCCCAGCTCCGCCTCCAGCTGTTTCAAGTTGAAGCTGACGACGGCCTTGCTCTGGCCCAGCACGGCGGCGGCGGCCGTCAGCGAACCGGCGTCGACGATGGCGATGAAAATACCCAAGCGGTCAAGACTGATCATAAACAAGAATGAGGAAGCATGCAGTTTTCAGGGGTTTGTCAAAATTTGTTTGACAGTGTAATCGGGGCTGGCCCGTTACGCAAATGGCGATGGGCGCTTAAGCTAGGCGTTTGCCATTCGGAGCACCATGGACTATCGCAAAAAGGTCGCGGCCATCTATTTGCTGGGGTTTTTCGTCGACCTGATCAACATGTTCATCACCAGCGTCGCCTATCCCGACATCGGCCATGCCTTGCACGCCTCGGTGGCGCAGCTGGCCTGGATCAGCACCGGCTACATCCTCGGCCTGACCATCGTCATCCCGGCCAGCGCCTGGCTGGCTGCCTATTATGGCGGCAAAACCGTGTTCATGGCATCGTTGCTAACTTTTTTATGCGCCAGCATCGGCGCCGGCCTGGCCCAATCGATCGAGGCGCTGATCGCCTGGCGCTGCGTGCAGGGCCTGGGCGGCGGCTTGCTCATTCCGCTGGGGCAAAGCATGACGTACCAGCTATACCAGCCTGCCGAACGCCCCGGCCTGTCTTCCGTCATCATGCTGGTGGGCTTGCTGGCGCCCGCCCTCTCGCCCGCCCTGGGCGGCGTCATCGTCGATAGTCTTTCCTGGCGCTGGATTTTCTACCTGAACGTGCCATTTGCGGCGCTGGCGCTGCTGCTGGCCGCCTGCTGGCTGCGTCCCGACCCGCCGCGCGGGGCTGTTCCCCGCCTCGACGTCAGCGGCCTGCTGGCGGGCAGCGCGGCGATTTTGCTGCTGTTGCTGGGCTTGACCATGCTGGGCACGCCGGGCGAGCTGGCCGCCGGTGCCGGCGTGCTGGCGCTGGGCGCCGTCTGCGCCTGGGGCTATGTGCGCGGCGCGCTGCGCAAATCCACGCCGCTGCTCAAGCTGCGCCTGGCCGCCGAACCGCTGTTGCGCATCTCCATGCTCATGTATTTGCTGGTGCCGGGCGTCTTCATGGGCGTGAGCCTGCTGGCCATGCTGTACCTGCAAGGCGTGCTGGGCATGTCGGCGTCGACGGCGGGTGCGCTGATGCTGCCGTGGGCGCTGGCCTCGTTTGCGGCCATTTCGCTCACGGGTAAAAGCTATCGCCGCGTGGGTCCGCAACCCTTGTTCATCGCTGGCGCCCTGCTGCAGGCGGCGGGCATGCTGATGCTGCTGCGGGTGGACTCTGCGGGTCAGCTGTTCTGGCTGGCCGGCGCGTATGCCGTGATGGGTTTTGGCGGCGGCTTGTGCAGCAGCACGGCGCAAAGCACGGCCTTTTTGCGCACGCCGGACGCGCAATTGAGCCAGGCCAGCGCCGTATGGAATATCAACCGCCAGTTGGGCTTTTGCCTGGGCGTGGCGCTACTCAGCGTGCTGCTCAATATCCTGCTGGCGGCGCAGGGCATCGGTAGCCTGGACGACCCTGCCCAGCACGCGCGCGCGGCCCACGTGTTTCACTGGTGTTTTGCGCTGGCTGCCGCCTCGTGCGTGCTGCCTTTGGCGCTGTGCCTGCGCATTGACAACCGCGCCGTACTCGACCTTTTACATCACCATGGAGCAAGCAAAAAATGAATGCAACGAATCCCTATTTTGACGACGTTTTATCTACGCATGTGCTGATCCGCGCATGGCTTTCTGGCGAGGCGGCGGCAGCGGAAAACTGCGCCCAATTGCTGGCGCGTTTCTCGCCCGATTTCACGATGGTGTCACCCGGCGGCCAGCAGCTCGATGGCGCTGGTTTGACAAAATTTTTTCAGGGGGCCGGCGGCAGCCGTCCGGGCCTCGCCATGCGCATCACCGACCTGACATTGATCCAGGAAAGCAGCGTCGGCGCCAGCGTGACTTACCGCGAATTTCAGTCGCTGCCGGGCGGTGATAGCACCGAACGCCTGTCGACCGTCGTGTATGAAAAAACACCGGCTGGAACGCTGCTGTGGCGCCATTTGCACGAGACGTGGGTCGCTTGATTTAACTCAAGTCATGCAAGTCTTTTTGCTGCGCCGGAGCGATGGAAAACTGGGAAAAAACCACCTCCAGCCCACCGCGTTCCGGCGTGCAGAACATGGGTCCCACGCGGTAGCTGCCGGCCTCGGGAAACGGCGCCAGGCGCAGCAGCGGCCAGCGCCGCCCATCGGTGGAATACTGCACGCGGATCACGCCCCTTTCAATCGTCACGCGCGGCCAGAAACCATCGGGCATGGCGGGGGCGATGCTGACGGCCCAATCCGATTTGTCCAGCGTCAATACAGTACTCAACAAGAGCTGGCCGTCGGAAAATTCGACGCCGCACTTGATCCAGTTTTGTTCGTCGATGCGCACCATTATGCCGGCCTGGTCGTACAGCGCTGAGTACTGCGCCGCCACGTGCAGCTGCGCCGTGAAATCGCCGTCGATGTCAGTGCCGAAAAAGTGGCCGCTGTCGCGGATAAAACCATACGAGGTCTTGCGCCAGAAATCCGTATTGGCATCCGTCGTCACGCGCAATTGCGCGCCGTCGGCGGACCATGTTTTCGGCTGATTCAGCCAGCTGCCTTGTGTGAACATCGTGCCCCTTTCCGAGCCAAAAATTGTTACATAGTGTGCCCCCATCCCAGCGCCTTGTACAGGGCAATCGCATCGATGTAGGACGCCGTTTCCGCCTGCAGCGCTTCGCGCCGGATATCGTACAGCGCGCGCTGGTTTTCCAGCACTGCCTGATAGCTGCCGGCGCCGCCCTGATAGCGCGTCGTGGCGATGCCGAGGGCCGCGTTGCCGTGGCGCGCCGACTGCAGCAGGGAGGCCAATCGCGTCTGGTTTTCCGCCAGCTGCGTGACGGCGTTTTCCACGTCTTCCTGCGCCACCAGTATCGCCTGTGCATAGCGCGCCAGCGCGCCCTGCGCCTCGGCTTGCGTACCGCGCAAGCGTGCCTTCACGCTGCCCAGGCGGAAGGCGGGATAGCTGACGGAGGGCGCCACTTCGAAGGCGCGTGCGCCGCCGTCGAACACGCCGCTGCCACGCAGCGCGAAGAAGCCCAGGAAACCACCGAGACTCAGGCGCGGATACAGGTCGGCCGTGGCGGCCCCAACATCTTCGCTGGAAGCGGCCAGCAGGCGCTCGGCGCGCACCACGTCGGGACGGTGCTTGATCAACTGGTTGACGTCGCCGAGCGGCAGCTGGCCCGCCAGCGGCGCCTGTTGCTGGGGTTTGGTGGCCAGCGCGATGGCGCCGGGCGCTTGCCCACTCAAGACATCGAGCCGGTACTGCGCCTGGCGCAAGCCCGCCTGCAAGGGAGGAATGGCCGCCTCGCTGCGCGCCAGGTTGGCCAGCGCATTGTGGCGTTCTTCCGGCAAGCCGCTACCGGCGCGGATGCGCGCGTCGATCAGGGCCACCGTATCGCGCCAGCTTTGCACCTGCGCCTGTGTCAGCGCCAGGTTGTGCTGGTTGCCCAGCGCCTCGTAGTAATTGCGCGCCACGTCGGCGGCAATCGTCAGCTGCACCTGGCGCAAGTCGGCCTGCGCCGCGTCGGCGCGCGCCTGCGCCGAGCGGCTGATATGCGCCAGGCGGCCGAACAGGTCGATCTCCCATTGCGCATCGAAACCCACGCGCGTGCTGGCGCTGGCGGCGCGGCTATCGGCTGTGTTTTGCTGCACCTTGCGCTGCCATCCCGCCTCGCTGGTGACGGCAGGCAGTTCGTCGAGCCGGCGCTCGTCGAAGACGGCGCGCGCGGCCAGCAAGTTCGCCTGTGCCTGCGCGATATCGAGGTTGTGTTCGAGCGCGCTGGCGATCAGCTGCGACAGGCGTGCGTCGTCAAAAAACGTCCACCAGGCGGCTTCGCTGACGGCGCTCGCGCCAGGCGCGAATTGCGCTTGCTGCGGACTGGCCAGATGGACGTCGGGCGTACCCGGCGTGACATAGATGGGGCTGACGGCGCAGCCGGCCAGCAGGGGGAAAAGGGAAACAAGATAGCGGTAATTTTTCATAGGGATTCCTTCAGCGCCTGCGACAGGTCGCGCGCACGCGGCGTGGCATGGTCGGCCGTATGGCGGCGGGCCAAAAAGGTGTACACGGTGGGCAGCACGAACAGGGTGAAGAAGGTGCCGATCAACATGCCCGAGACGATCACCAGGCCCAGGCCGAAACGGCTGTTGGCGCCCGCGCCGGAAGCAAACAGCAGCGGCACCAGGCCCACCACCATGGCCGCCGTCGTCATCAAAATCGGGCGCAAACGAATTTGCGCCGCCTTGCGGATGGCCGTGATGCGGTCGAGCTGTTCATGCACCTGCAATTCATTGGCAAACTCCACCATCAAGATGCCGTGTTTGCTGATCAAGCCGATCAGGGTAACGAGGCCGATCTGCGTGTAGATGTTGACGGTGGCGTAGCCCAGCGCCAGCGGAATCAGGGCGCCGCAGATCGACAGCGGCACCGTGATCAGGATGATCAGCGGGTCCGTCAGGCTTTCATACTGGGCCGCCAGCACCAGGTAAATCACGACGACGGCCGCCAGGAAAGCCAGCAGCAGGGCATTGCCTTCCGTGGCGAACTGGCGCGCATCCGATTGCCAGTCGTAGCTGAAACCCGGTGGCAGGGTCTTGGCCACGCCGTCGAGGAAGGCCACGGCGTCGCCCAGGGTCACGCCCGGCGCCGGCACGCCCTGGAAGGTGGCCGCATTTTGCTGGTTGAATTGCGTCAGCATGTTCGGCTCGATTTGTTCCGTCACCGACACGACGGCGGACAGGGGCAGCAGGCTGCCATCGTCGGCGCGCACGTACTGCTGCGTCAGGGCTTGCGCCGTGAGCCGCTGTTCACGGGGGCTTTGCGCGATGACGTCATACGCGCGGCCATCCATGCCGAAGCGGTTCAGGTAATTCTCGCCCACCAGCACGGCCAGCGATACACCGATGTCCTGCATCTGGATACCCAGGCTGTTCGCCTTGGAACGGTCCACGCGCACTTTCACCACGGGGTTGTTGTAATCGAGGTCGCTGTCGACGACTGCAAACAGGCCGCTGTCGCGCGCGCGCTGCTTGACGTCTTCCATGGTGCGGAACAGGGTGGCGTAATCCTGCGCGCTGCGCAGCACCAGCTGCACGGGCAAGCCACCGCTCGATCCCGGCAAGGGCGCCAACTGGAAGGCGAAGATGCTGGTGCCTTCCACGTCGCCCACGGCATGCTGCAATTCGGCCTGGATGACAGCTGCATTGCGCGCGCGTTTGGCCCACGGCGTCAGGTTGATGCCGCCGATGCTCGATGCCGGGCCTTCGCCGCCATTGATGATCCAGCGCGAGGCCGTTTCGGGGATATTCTTGTAGATGTCATCGAGCTTGTACGAGAAGCGCTCGACGTAATCGAGGTTGGCGTGCTGCGGCGCCTTGATCGCCGTCAAGACGCTGGCCTGGTCTTCCGCCGGCGCCAGTTCGCGCTGCGGCAGCAGGTACAGGGAGGGCAAACTGACCATCACCAGCGCGGCGAAACCGGCGCTCAGCCAGCGGTGGTGCAAGGAGCGGTCCAGCAGGCGCGCATAGCGCGTGGTCAAGCCTTCGAAGAAGTGCTCGGCGGCCCGCGCCATGCGCCCTTCCGCCTGCTTCGGCTGCAGCAGCAAGGAGCTCATCACGGGAGACAGGGTCAGCGCCACCACGCCCGACACCACCACGGCGCCGGCCAGGGTCAGCGCGAATTCCTTGAACAGCGCGCCGGTGAGACCCCCCATCATGCCGATCGGCGCATACACGGCCGCCAGCGTGATCGTCATGGCGATCACGGGGCCGGCCACTTCGCGCGCGCCCACCAGGGCGGCCGCCACGGGCGTCTTGCCTTCCTCGATATGCCGGTGCACGTTTTCCACCACGACGATGGCGTCATCGACCACCAGGCCCACGGCCAGCACCATCGCCAGCAAGGTCAGTAAATTGATGCTGAAGCCGAAGGCCAGCATCAGCGCCGCCGCGCCCAGCATCGACAGCGGTATCGTCACGACGGGAATCAGCACTGAGCGCAAGGAACCCATGCACAGGTAGATGACGATGACGACAATGAGCAGCGCTTCGAGCAGGGTGTGTGCCACCTCGTCGATGGACGATTGGATGAAGCGCGCCGTCTCGAACGCCAGTTCGACTTTTACGCCGGGCGGCAGGGTTTTCTGGATCTCGGGCAGCAGCTTCTTGATGCCGTCGACGATCACCAGCGGGTTGCCGCCCGGCGTGGGCGACAGGCCCAGATACACGGCCGGCACGCCGTCCATGATGCCGCTTGTTTCCGTCGCGGCCGCGCCCAGCTCTACCGTGCCCACGTCCTTCAAACGTACGAGGGCGGCGCTATCATCGCCGCCCTTGCGGATGACCATGTCGCGGAACTCCGCCACGCTGGTCAGATCCGTGTTGACGCTGATGTTCGAGACGACGAATTGTCCCTTCATCTTGCCGGGCGCCGCCTGGTAGTTATTGCGCCGCACGCTATCGGCTACGTCGGCGGCCGTCAAGCCCCGCGCCGCCAGCTTGGCCGGGTCTATCCACAGGCGCATGGCCAGCTGCTGGCCGCCATACACGTCGACCTTGGCCACGCCATCGATGGTGGCGAACATGGGCTGTACCACGCGCGCCAGGTAGTCCGTCAGCGCGGGCGCAGAGACGCTCTCGCTGGCAAAGCCCACATACGCGACGGCCGAGGAATCGCCGGCCGCGCGCTCGATCACGGGATCGAAGGCGCCTTCGGGCAGCTTGTAGCGCACCTGGTTGACCTTGGCCATGACTTCCGTCAAGGCTTGCGTGGAATCGCGGTTCAGTTCCATGCGCACGGTGACCGTGCTGCTGCCCTGCACGGACGACGAGGTCAGGTAATCGATGCCTTCCACCGACGACACGGCTTGGGCGATGGGCTGCGTGACAAAGCCCTGCATCAGTTCCGCCGAGGCGCCCGGATATGTGGTTTTCACCGTGATGGTGGATGATTCGAGCATCGGGTATTGGCGGATCGGCAGCTGCTTGATGGCGATCACGCCCAGCATCAGAATCAGGGTGCTGATCACCAGCGCCAGCACGGGGCGGCGTACAAATAAATCGGTAAATTTCATGGTGGTGGTCTTCCTTTACGAACCAGCCTTGGGCGCGGCGCGCTTGGCCTCGTCCAGGGTATTGGCCACCGCTTGCACGGCCATGCCGTCGGCCAGTTTCAGCTGGCCCGAAGCGACCACGCGCTGGCCTTCACGCAAGCCGTCAAGGATGGCCACCCTGCCCCCGGCCCGCTCGCCCAGTTTCACGCCCACGCGCTTGACGGTGAGCGGCTGTTTGCCCTGTTGCTGCGCGACGAAGACCGTGTCGCCATACGCGCTATAGGTCACGGCTGTTTCCGGCACCGTCAGCTGCTGGCCTGCTTCGCGCGCCACGCGCACATTCGCGTACATGCCTGCTTTTAAAGCGCCGCGTGGATTTGTCAGCGCCGCCTGCACCTGCACCATGCGCGAACGGGCGACTAGCGGATCGATGGCGTTGATTTTCGCCGTAAAAACGTCGCCGGGATAGGCGTCCACCAGCACTTGCACGGCCTGGCCTGGCGCCAGCTTTGCGCTGCTCTGTTCATCGAGGGCGAAGTTCACCAGCAAGGACTTCGTGTCGATCAGGCTGGCCACGGTATCGGCCGCATTCAGGTACTGGCCCGCGTGCACTTTGCGGATGCCCAGCTGCCCGGCGAACGGCGCGCGGATGGTCTTTTGCGCGATCAGCGCCTCCGTCTGGCGCACGTCGCCCAGGGCCGCGTCGCGCGCGGCCAATGCGCTATCCAATTGCTCCTGCGTGGCTGCCTTTTCTTTGACCATCTGCGCCGTGCGGGCATGGCTGCTTTCCGCGTTTTTCAGCTGCGCGCGCTGGCGCAGCAGGGCCGCCTGTTCCGGCGCGTCATTCAGCTGCACCAGCACGGTGCCGGCCGCCACGGTCTGGCCCGATTCGAAGCGGATCTGCGTGACACGCCCGCCCGTTTCGGCGGCTACCTGCACCTGGCGCGCCGCTTCCAGTTCGCCCACGCCGGCGAAGTAGCGTTCCTGCGTGTCCAGCACGACGGGAACCAGCGCCACCTTGGTGGCGGGAGTGGCGGCGGCATCGGCCGCATGCGAGTCTGCGCGCGGAGTCAGCGCGGCACCCGCGACGGCCAGGGTGATGGCCAGCGCGGAAGCGCCGACGATTTTCGTATTCATGATGAAGTCTTTCATGAGGAGGTAACAGATGCGCAGCGGAGGCTGGTCAGGTCCACTGCGCGTTGAAAAGAAAGAACAAACCCAGGGTCCACAGCAGCAGCACCAGATGCGTCGTCTGCAAGCCTTCCTGGGCGATCCAGTAGCCGAACCACAGGCCGCCCAGGTGCATCAGCAGCAAAAAGGCGGCCATGGCGCACAGGGCCAGGTTCAGCCACGGCAGCGCATCGGCCAGCGACGCGCCAAAGAACAGCGCCACGCCCGTCCAGGCGGCGATGGCGGCCAGCAGTTGCAGCGCCAGCACCACGCCCAGCGATAGCCGGTGCAGGGTCAATGAGGTGATGGCGCGGCGCAGCAGCGGCGTCTGGATGGTGGGATCCTGGCGCAGCGGGTCCATGCGCATGGTGTTGCCGATGGCCCAGACGGCGCCGTGGAAGGCGTGCAGATTGTTGATGGCGGCCAGGCTGAGCCAAATGGCCAGGCCGGTGGCGAGAATGGCGTGAAACAGCCAGATGGAGTGCTGCAGCTGCATGGGATTCCAGTCCAAAAGGTGTCTTGCCTGCATGCGGACGTGGAAACTCCTCGACAGCGGGAAGCTACCGGCCTATTATGCAAGCAATTAGTTGGTTAACTGGCCCCATGATAGTTGAGCGAAATGAATTACACAAGTAAACGTTTGGATAATGGCGAAGCGCCGCAGACGACGGAGCGCATCCTGTATTTCATCAAGACCAAGGGACCCGTCTCCACGACGACCCTGGCCAAGACCCTGGACATGACGGGCGAGGCCGCGCGCCAGCAAGTGCAAAAGCTGGTGGCGGCGGGCCTGATCGAAGGGCGCCAGGAAGCGCAGGCGGGCGCGGGACGGCCGCGCCAGAACTGGGTCTTGACGGAAGCGGGCAATGCGCGCTTCCCCGACACGCATGCGCAGCTGACGATCAAGCTGATCGGCTCGGTGCGCCAGCTGTTCGGCGAAGCGGGGCTGGATAAACTCATCACCCAGCGCGAAGAGGAAAGCCGCAGCGCGTATGCCTTGGCGTGCTCGGCGCCGGACTTGCCCACGCGTTTGCAGCAGCTGGCGGCCGTGCGCGATGAAGAGGGTTATATGGCGCGCGTGGAAGCGGATGGCGACGACTGGCTGCTGATCGAAGACCACTGCCCCATCTGCGCCGCCGCACGCACCTGCCAGGGCTTTTGCCGCTCCGAATTGCAGCTGTTCCAGGAAGTGGTGGGGCCAGGCGCCAGCATTGTGCGCGAGCAGCATGTGCTGGCCAATGCAATGCGCTGCGTCTATCGTATTTCGCCGCTTCCTTAAGCTTTGGGAAACAGGGGCCAGATGCCTAGCGCCACCAGCCCCGCCAGCCACCACACGACGGGCCAGCTGCTGGCCGCCAGCAGGTGCGGGATGGCGATTGGCGTGAGGAACAGCCCCACGTAGACCGCCGTGTTGGCCATGCCCAGGGCCGTGCCCGCATTGGCGCCGCCCGCTTCCGTGGCCAGCTCCGTGTAGGCCACGCCATGCCAGGCGGACACGGCGATACCGGCGGCCACCACGGCGGCCATCAACAGCCAGCCGGGCGCGTCCAGCCAGGCGATGCATCCCAGCAAGACGAACGAGGCCAGCGCCACCAGGGCCGAGCCGCGCAGGTAGGCGGGCCGGTTGGCGTGGCGGTCCGTGTGGCGTCCGCTCCAGATGCGCATCACCATGGCGCCCGCCTGTAGGGCTACCATTACGGCCGTGATGGCCGCTAGGCCCAGATGGCCATGGTCGTGCAGGAAGACGGTGGCGAAGCTGAGCACGGCAAATTGCGGCACGCACAGCAAGCCGATGGCGGCCACCATGCGCCAGACTTTGCGGTTTTTGAGTGGACCTTGCAAGGGCGGCGCAGGCTTGACCCCAATCAGGCCCGTGGACGCGTTTTGCGGGGCCGTGGCGGCCTCGGCAGAGAAATCGGGTTCATGCATCCAGCGCCACGTAAAAAACGCCGAAAGGCCGCATACGAGGGCCAGGGCGCCAAACACGGGCATGAAGCCATAGCGCGATGCCAGGCTGGGCAGGATGAGGGCGCCGAGGCCGCCGCCGAGCGGCACGGCCGTCTGGCGGATGCTCATGGCGAAACCCCGTTCGCCCGGGCCGAACCAGCGCATCACGGCGCGGCCGCTGGCGCCATTCACGCTGCCGCCCAGCACGCCGACCAGCGCCAAGCCCGCCGCCAGCGCCCACAAGGGCGGCACGGCGCCATCCTGCGGCGTGATCCACAGCAGCAGGGACAGCAAAGCCAGCATGGTGCCCAGCAAGCCGGTCAGCAGCACGGGGCGGTCGCCCCAGCGGTCGGTGGCCATACCCCATGGTAATTCGGTCAGGGCCACGCCCAGGCCCATGGCGCCCAGCGCCACCCCCAGTTCTGTATTGCTCAGGTGATAGCCGCTGCGCAGCCAGATGGCCGTGGTGGGCATGCCGTTGGCGGCGGCGGAAAAGCTGGCATTGGCCGCCACGCCCACGGCCAGCACTTTCCAGCGATGCGAGGCGCCCAACAAGGGCGCGGTGATGGGGATAGAAACGGCAGGGCAGTTGGTGGTCATGGCATGGTGAGGAAAGTGGTTGACCCTGACAGTGTTGCGCGCTACGATCATTCTGAATATCAGATAATTTTCGCTATACCATCCCATAAAACAGGACGATTATCGTCACGCCATGAGTTTGCTTAATTTCGACATCGCCTTCTTGCGCAGCTATGTGGCTGGCATCGAGCTGGGCAGCTTTGCCCGCGCGGCCGACAAGGTGGGCCGTTCCACCTCGGCCGTTAGCGCGCAGCTGAAAAAACTCGAGGAGCAGGCGGGCATGCCCCTGTTCCGCAAGGATGGCCGGGGACTGGCGCTGACGCCGGCCGGCGAAGTCCTGCTCGGCTATGCGCGCCGCTTGCTGGAACTCAATGACGAGGCGGCCGTCGCCTTGCGCGGCGCGGAACTGGAAGGCTGGATCAGGCTCGGCCTGCAGGAGGATTTTGGCGAAGCCTTGCTGCCCGACGTACTGGGGCGCTTTGCCCGCGCGCACCCGAAAGTGCGCATCGAGGCGCATGTGGCGCGCAACACGGCCTTGATGCAAGGGCTGGCCATGGGCCAACTGGACCTGGCTCTGCTGTGGGGCGGCGCCTGCATCGCCGATGTGGCCGAGTATCCGCCGCAGCAGCGCCAGCATATCGCCGAACCGGCCATGCGCTGGATCGCTTCGTCCAGCCTGGCCTGGCGCCCCGAATCGGGCGAACCGTTACCACTCATTACGTTCGACCGCGATTGCCTGTTCCAGCGCTGCGCCACGCAGGCGCTCGATAGGGCCGGCATCGCCTGGCGCACGGCGTTTACCAGTCCCAGCCTGGCAGGGCTGTGGGCGGCGGCCGCGGCCGGACTGGGCGTGACGGTGCGCACCAGCCTGGGCTTACCCTCTTCCGTGTGTGCGCTCGATCACGTGGCGGCGGGTTTGCCCGCCCTGCCCCCTCTGTCGCTGGAACTTCTGCGCGCCTCCAGCGTGTCCAGGCCGCCCGTCGAGCGGCTGGCCGGCCTGATCATCGAGTCGCTGCAGCAAGGTGCGGATTGACACTCCTGCACCGTGCGGCCGCTGCTGCGGTGGATGACATCAGTCGCGGGCCCGTCATGCTTGCAAGCAGTGGAAATGCTAAGCTTTAAAAATTCCAAAATTGGCAAGCATCGCGAGACCGCCTGATGTTGAATCGACTGGAAATGTTGCGTATTTTTTGCTGTGCTGCCGAACTGGGCAGTTTCAAGGAAGCAGCCATCCGCCTGATCATTTCACCGCAGGCCGTGACGCGCGCGGTGCAGGAACTGGAACGCTTGCAGGGCGAATTGCTGTTTCACCGCAATACGCGGCAGGTGCAGCTCAGCGCATTTGGTGCGAAATTGGCAATGCTTGCGCAGCAAGCCGTGCAGCAGGTGGACCAGCTGTTCGAACACGACGATATCGACAGCGGCGATGAACCAGCCGGGCTGGTGCGCCTGACGGCGCCCGCTTCGCTGGCGCGCGCCGTGATCCTGCCGACCCTGACGGACCTGGCCCTGCGCTATCCGAAGATTAATTTCGACTTGCGCCTCAGCGATGAACTGGTCGACGTGGTCAATGAAAAGATCGATATCGGCGTGCTGCGCGACAACCGTTTCGTGGCGCGCAAAGTGGCCAAGACGCAGCTGTACGTGGTGGGCACGCCCGAGTGCATCGCGCGCCACGGCAGTCCGGACGTTTTCGACGACTTGAACCGCTTGCCGACCACCGCCATGCATGACCGCAACACGGGCCGCGCCTGGCCATGGCTGTTTGCCGATGGCCAGCACATCTACCCGGCGGGCGCGCGTTTCATGTGCAATGACGCGGAAGCGGAATTGGCCGCCGTGCTGGCGGGACTGGCGTTTGGCCAGCTGCCCAGCTTTCTCGTCGACAGCCACCTGGCCGCCGGCCGCCTGGTAGCCCTCATGCGCGTGGCGGAACCGGCGCCATGGGACATCTATATCTATCGCCCGCAGCGGGGGCCGCTGGCGCAGCGGCTGCGCCTCGTCTTCGATGCCGTGGGCGACGCGCTGTCGAAGCTTTAATGGGCCGCTTGCCGGGCGATCTGTGCGCGGCTGTCGAAGGCCAGCACGGTCACGCCCGCCATCGCCACGGCCAGCGCGAGCAGCCCTGGTCGAGGAGGGCGCCGGCCGCCAGCGGCACCAGCATGCGCCCCGCCGCGAACAGGCTTGCCTGCACGCCATAGTCGGCGGCGCTATGGCCGGGTCGCGCGAAATACATCATCAGGCCGAATGCCAGGCTGGCCGCCACGCCCACGGCCAGCGCCAGGGCCAGCAAGGCCATCAGCGCCGCCAGCAACAGGCACAGCGCAATCGCCCATGGCCGGTAGCGCTGCGTGCTGGCATCGGCCGTGCCGCGCATGCGTTCGACAGGCAAGGCCAGCGCGAACTTGAACAGTGCCGGCAAGCCTGCCAGCTGGAACAGGCCGATATCGATGCCGGACCAGCCATGTTGGCGCATGATCAACGGCAAGCCCAGCCACAGATAGATGCTGGGCGCCGTCAGGGAAAGGTTGAGCCAGCCGAACAGCGCGTGCAGCAGCGTGATGCGCAGGGCTGGCGTCACAGTCCATCCTTGCGGGCGATCAGTACTTGCACGGGCACCATCGGAAAGTCGCTAGCCTGGTATTGCTCGATGCGGGCAAAGCCGGCGCTGCGCAAGTGCTGTGCCAGTTCCCCTTGCCGCGTGACGGCGCGACCCAGCATGCGCATGGGCAAATAGTAGGGCAGCACCCTGGCCGCATCGTCCGGCGTCGGCGCGATTTCCGCCTGTACGCACACCAGCACGCCGCCAGCTTGCAGGGCCGCATGCATCTTGCGCAGGGCCGCCGGCATGTCCGGCACGAAGTGCAGCACGGACGAGCACCACAGCATGTCGTAGCCGCTACCGATGTCGTCGGTAGCCAGGTCGCCGCCCAGGGTGTCGAGGCGCGCCGACAGGCCTGCATGGGCGATATTGGCGGCGGCCACGGCCACGGTTTCCGGCCAGTCGAAGACGGTTCCCCGCACGCCGGCATGGGCTTGCGCCAGCGCAATGGCAACCCAGCCTGGGCCGCCGCCCAGGTCCAGCAGGCGCAGCGCCGTGTCGCGTCCCGCAAACGGCGCAACCCTGTCCATCACGGACAGCGCGGCGCGCATGGTGACGGCGCGCTGTTCCTGGCCGATTTGCTGTTGCGCGGCGGTGGCCCAGTTGACGCCATTGGCGATGTTGCCGGGGGAAGGCGAGGCCTTGCCGCCATCGCGCACGAGCGTGCCCAGCTGAGTGGCGAAATGGCGCAGCGCGTGCAGCCGGTACAGCCAGGCATCGCCGCAAAAGGCCAGCGAGGCACGGCAAAAATATTGCAAGCTCGTCGCCGTGCAGCGGTAGCTCGATTCGCTGTCGCCCGCGCTCGCGGCCACGCCCCGTTCGAGCACATGCATGCTCCATAGCAGTTCCAGCAGCAGTGCCGTATGCGGCGCATGCAGCGACAATTTCCGGGCCAGCTGCGTGGGCGTGTGCGGCGTGGCCAGCGCATCGAAAATGTCCAGTTCCAGGGCGGCGGCCAGCGCGTCCGCCTGGACCGGCGCCACAGCCAGGTCCCAGTAGGGTTGCAGTGCATGGGGGGTGTTGAATACCATACGATTTCCTTTCAAAAAATGCTGGTGGATTAGCGTGACCAGCGCAGGCGCAGGCCCGCTTCGCGCGACGGGCTGACGACGGTGACGATGCCGTTCTGGTAGCCCACCGCGTCGTAGCGGCGATCCGCCAGCTTGCTGGCGCTCACGCTCACCATGGGCATGGCACTCTCGTCGGCCCGCACGGTGCAGTCCAGCGAAAACAGCAAGGCAGGCAGGAAGTGATGGGGTCGCAAGGGATAGCGGGGAAGAAAAGGCGGCATAGGGACAAGGCTCCTGCAAAGGTGGGCATGACGCTCATTTTATGCAACAATGAGAATAATTATCATTTGCATTTGTATGCGATACGGCGCATTTCGTATGCGGGACGGTGCGCAGGGACAGGAGGAGCGATGGCAGGACAGGACAGGGAAGCGGCAGGCTGGACGCGGCGCCAGCTGGACCCGGGGATGGGCGAGTGCCGCGCCGACCAGCGCCAGGTCGACCAGGGCTTGCTGCTTGTGCATTCCGATTACCGTCCGCGGCTGGCGCTCGTCGAGCAGTCGAAGCATGACGATGCGGGCGGCCTGGTCATTACCATCGGCCTGGAAGGCGCGTCCGCTTACACCACGCGCGATGGTGAGCAATTGCGTTTCCGGGGCGGCCATACGACCATGACGGTGTTTCGCCATACGAGCGGCGAACGCCGTTTCGAGGCTGGCCAGCGGGCGGCGCAACTGCGCGTGCTGGTCGACGAAGATGCGCTGGCGCGCTACTGGCCGGAGGGCTTGACTGCATTGCTGCCCAACGGTGGCGCGCGCCAGCTGGCGCATGCCGCCACCACACCCGCCGCCACCCTGCACGCCCGGGCGCTGCTGCGCGCGACGGACCCGCTGGCCGTGCATATTGGCGTGCTCAGCCTGCTGGCGGAACAGTTGCGGGGACTGCGGCCCGCGTCCATGCTGGTGCCGCGCTGGTCCGAGGCTGAGATTGTCAAACTGGAGCGTGTCCACGCGCTGATGCAGGAGCAGATGGCGCAGGCACTCACGCTCGATTACCTGTGTGCGCAAGTGGGGTTGAGTTTGTTCAAACTCAAGCAGGGGTGGAAGTACCGCTATGGCGACAGCCCCCAGCGCACCCTGCTGGCGCTGCGCATGCAGCGGGCAAAGTTAATGCTGGAAAATGGTTGCCAGGTGGCGCAAGCGGGCTGGCAAACGGGCTACCGCCACCCGGCCAATTTCAGTGCCGCGTTCAGCCGCTATTTCGGCTACGCGCCGAAGACCGTGGCGCGCGCGAAGGGCTGAACAGGCGGTGTAGAATCGGCGGGCAGCATTTTTCATCTCACCTCTAGGAGACATGATGGCCCGCAAAATCTTTGTCAATCTGCCCGTGCAGTCGCTCGAACGTTCCGTGGCGTTTTTCACGGCGCTGGGCTTCAGTTTCAATGCCCATTTCACGGATGAAACGGCGACGTGCATGATCGTCGCCGACGATATTTTCGTGATGTTGTTGACGCACGACAAATTCCAGCAATTCACGCCCAAGCAGCTGTGCGATACCAAGGTGGCGACGGAAGTGCTGGTGTGTTTGTCGGCCGAGAGCCGGGGCGAAGTCGATGACCTGGTGGCGAAGGCCGTCCAGGCGGGCGGCAGCATTTACAAGGAGCCGATCGATTTCGGCTTCATGTATGGCCACAGTTTCCAGGATCCCGATGGGCATCAGTGGGAGCTGATGTATATGGAACCTAATTCAATACCGCAATAGTTACGGTATTGAATCCGGTACAGTGCTCTTAGCTGGCCAGCGCCAATAAATCGACCACGTCCAGGCCCGCCAGGTCTTGCGTCGTGTTGCCCGCAAACGCGGCGCGGCTTTGCTGGCCGTTTTTCAGCCAGGTGCGCGTGACGTCCTTGATCTGCGCCAGGGTGCAGGTCAGCACGCCGGTGCGGAATTGCTGGCGCACGGCTTCCGTCGTGCCACGCTGCTGCATGTTCCACGCCGTCAGCGCTTCCGCGTATGGTGAATGCGGCTTGTCGAGGCCCTTGATGACGCAGATGATGGCTTCTTCCACCTGCTCTTGCGAGAAATCACCGTCGAGGATTTGATCCAGGGTCGTGCCGAAGTCGGCAAACGTGCCGGCCAGACGCGGATCGCGGTAGGAACTCAGGGTAAACGTGCCGGCGCCGGCCGCATAGCTGGCGCTGCCGCCATACGCGCCGCCTTTTTCGCGCAGGGCCGTATGCAGCACCTGGTTGGTCATCAGTTCAGCGGCGACAGCCAGGGCGGATGCGTCCGGATTGTGCACGCCGGGCACGGCCCAGGAAACGAAGCAATGGTTGATCTGGCTCGTCGCATGCAGGGCCGTGTTGGCCAGCGGCAATGCTGCCGACGCTGGCACTTCCGTTGCAGTAGGGGCAGCCGCCTCGGTGCTGGCCGCTGGCAACTCCAGCAAGCGGGCCAGGGTGATGCCATCCTGCTCCAGGCCCGCGCACAGCACGGTTGGCGCCTGGGCGATAATGTGCGCGTGCAGGGTGTCGAGCTCGCGCGCGATTTCCTGCAAGCCTGCCGACGTCTTGCTCAGTTGCTGCAAACGGCGGTAGAACGGCAATGCCGCCGGGCCGCCGACGATGTCGTCGAAGCGGCGCGTGGGCGACAGGGGAGCTGCCGAGGCCAGCATGGCGTAGCGGTTGCCCGATTCGGCCAGGCTGCTCAATTTGTCCTGCACCAGGCTTTCGATCAGGAAAGCCAGACGCTCTTCTTCATCGAAGCGGGGCTTGGCGATCCAGGCCGACAGCACGGCGGCAATCGCCGCGTGTTCTTCGCGCAAGCCGCTGGCCGAGAACGAGAGTTCCACGCGCATCGCTTGTTGCGGGCGGGGAATGGCTTCAAGGCCGATGTGGAACGAGGGCACCATGCTCTGGCGCCAGGCGCTGGCGTCGTCGAACGACATGTCGCCCACGCCCAGTTCCGGCGCCAGGTCCGTGTACAGGCGTAGCCATGGCCACGACGCTTCCGGCAAGCTCGACACGTCGTACAGCACGTTGGCATAGCTGATGCCGTTCGAGGCGATGGAAAACGCCACGGCGCCATCGATCGCCGGGGGAATCGGCAGGGCCGGGCGCGGCGCGACGCTGACGTCGCCCGGGCGGATGCGCGGCAAGACTTCCGAGTTCGATGGCAGTTGCTGATGCGCTTCCAGCGCGGCCGATTCAGCCACGATGTGTTCGCGCTCGGCATCCGTCAGCTGCGCTTGCAGGGCCGCCAGCTTGGCGTCTTCCTGGGCGGCACGGTCCGTGAAGTAGGCGCTGTCGGGCACCACGTTGGTGGTCAAACGGGTTGGATTGGCGATCAGCTCGCGCACCAGTTGCTTGAAGAATTCCGGATCTTCGATCTGTTGTTCCAGCGTTTCCAGGATCGCCGCATTGTCGAAGGCGTCCATCACATCGCCGCCATACATGGCCAGCGGCAAGGCGTGCAGCAAGCGGCCCAGGCCGTAAGGCATGCGGCCGCTGCTGATTTCGCGCTGGCTGTATTTGATATCGCGCAAGGCCGCGTGCAGCACGGCGGCGGGAATGCCCTCTTCCGCCGTTTCTTCCAGGGCCGTCCAGATGCGCTGGTGCGCATCGGCGATCTGTTCCTGGGTCAAGCCTTCCATGCCGATGTGGAATACCATCTGGCGGATGCCCGCGTCGCGGCCATTCATGTCCGATGGGCGGCCATAGCCGGCCGATTCCATGGCGCGCATGACGGGCGCCGACGATTCACCGAGCAAGCCGTGCGACAGCAGATGCGCGTGGTAGTAGGCGATGGGGTCGCTCGACTCGCCCATCAGCCAGGCGAATTGCAGGCCGAATTCATCGTCGCGCGCTTCCTGCGACGGAATTTTCACCACGTTTTCCTGCGGCGCGGTCCACGCGGGGGCCAGCTGCGGCAGGCGACGTTCGGAGAAACCGCTGAGTTTTGACAGCACGCGCTGGGCCACTTGTTCCTGCACGGCCGACGCTTCGATATTGCCGGCGGTCATGATCACGGCTTGTGAAGGATGGTAGTGGCTGGCGTGGAATTCTTTCAGCATTTCATGCGTCAGTTCCGGGATCACCAGCGGATCGCCGCCCGACTCCACTTCATACGTCGTGCCCTTGAGCAAGGCGCTGGCGATGCCGCTGTCGAGCGCGCGCATGGGGCTGTTGAAAGCGCCCTTCATTTCATTGAAGACGATGCCCTGGTACACCAGCTTGTCGCCTTCGAACGCATGGCGCCAGCCTTCCTGGCGGAAGTTCAGGTAATCGAGATTCGGGAAGAAAGCTGCGTCCAGGTAGACGTCGAGCAAGTTGAAGAAATCCTTGCGGTCGGTGCTGGCGAACGGGTACACGGTGCGGTCCGGATAGGTCATCGCATTCATGAAGGTGGCCGTCGAGCGGCGCAGCATCGAGAAGAAGGGGTCGCGCACCGGGTAGCGCGACGAGCCGCATAGGGCCAGATGCTCGAGGATGTGGGCGCGCCCGTCGCTCACTTCAGGCACAGTGGGAAAGGCCACCAGGAACACCATCTCAGCCTGCTCGGTATGCATGTGGATATGGCGCATGCCCGTTGCTGGCTCGACATATTGCTCGATGGTTGCCTGCAAGACTGGAATGAAGTTGCTGCTGACTTTTTCAAATGTGCTCATGCGGTATGGGATCTCTTCGGCAGGTGAAACGGATAGTCGGTGGGGCTGCATGACATATGGGGGCAAAGCGGTGCAATGCCAGGGCTGGCTCGCCAGGGCGGGTGCCAGCTTGATGCCTGTCTGAAGCTTTTCCCTATTGTACTAGGAGTATCTGCGCGCCGCCGCCGAGGCTTGCTTGTCGGACGCAAAAGCAACAATATTGCCAAATAGACTATTTGTGGACAGGTGGCGCCCCGGGATGGAGGCTTAGCGTACCATGCGCCTTTCCCCTTGCTGACTGAACCGAAGGCGCTTACCTTGTCCAGACTGTCCTTTCGCCAACTGTTATTTGCCGCCTTCATTTTGACGACGGGCATTTTGACGGCCACCTCCGTGCAAGCCCTGCTGACCCTGGAGCACCTGGCGCGGCTGGGGCGCGAGACGGCGGCGCAGGCGATTACCCTGACGGAACAGTCGCAGCGTTTGTCCGAGCGGACCCTGGCCATGGAGCGCAGCGCGCGCCAGTTTCTCGTGCTCGATGATTCCGTGTTCCGCGAGCGCTACGCGGCGGCCCGCGACGAAGCGACGGCGGCGCTGCAAGTGCTGAACCGCGCCACGCCCGAGTTCGCGCCCCAGCTGGCCGATGAGTGGACGGTGCAAGCGCAAGCGGCCTGGGAAGTGTTGCAAGCGGGAAAACGTCGCAAGCGTGACGGCCACGCCGTCGTGTACCGCGCGTTCGCCCGCATGACGCAGATCAATGACAGCTTGGCGCGCGAAAGCAAGACGGAAATCGGCAGCCGCAACGACGCCCTGCTGGCCGAGCTGGAACGCCAGCGCCGCGTGCTGGGCGTGCTGGTGGGCGGCGCCGTGCTGCTGGCGGCCGTGCTGGCCACCTGCTTCGGCTTCTTGCTGTCGCGCCCGCTGCGCCGCATCGAGACGGCCATCGGGCGCCTGGGCGAGAAGCGCTATGACCAGCGCATCGTCGTCGGTGGCCCGGCCGACACGCGCCGCCTGGGCCAGCAGCTCGATTGGCTGCGCCAGCGCCTGGCAGACCTCGACGCGGACAAGGAACGCTTTCTGCGCCATATCTCGCACGAACTGAAGACGCCGCTGGCGGCCCTGCGCGAAGGCGTGGCCTTGCTGGAAGATGAGGTGGCCGGCAAGCTCAGCGATGGCCAGCGCGAAATCGCCGGCATCCTGCAGCAAAACACGGCCTCCCTGCAAACCCAGATCGAAGACTTGCTGCGCTACAATACTGCCGCCTTTGACGCCCAGCATCTGGCGCACAGCAAGGTCGACTTGCTGGTCTTGCTGCAAGATGTGGTGGCCGGGCAGCGCCTGCAATGGCTGGCGCGCCGTTTGACGGTCGAGGTGCAGGGTGAGTCGCTGATCCTGCAGGCCGACCGCGACAAGCTGGCGACGGCCCTGGCAAACCTGTTGTCGAATGCCGTGCGCTTCAGCCCGGAAGGCGGTACCGTGCGGTTCAGCTTGTCCAGCGAAGGCGGCCGCGTGTGCATCGATTGCATCGACGAGGGTGCCGGCGTGGCGCCCGAGGATGCCGCGCGCATCTTCGAGCCGTTTTACCAGGGCGTGCGCCAGGCGGTCGGCGCGCGCAACGGCAATGGCATCGGCCTGTCCATCGTGCGCGAATATATCGCTGCCCACGATGGCAGCGTCACTCTTTTACCGCGCCAGGCTGGCGCGCATTTTCGGATAGAACTGCCCTTATGATGACGAGAATTTCCCTGGCCGGCATGGCCGCCTGTGCGTTGCTATTGGGCGCTTGCGCCGCCAAGCCCCCCACCCAGACGCCCGTGCTGGTGCAAACGCCGCCGCGCGTGGTGGTGGTGATGGACCCCCAGCTGACCGAACTGCTGGCGTATCAAAGCGCCTTGCGCCTGATGACGCCGTCGGAACTGGTGAAAGCGCAGCTGGACCTGGCGAAGGCCGACCACGCGCCGCACAACATGATACGCCGCGCCATGCTGCAAGCGGCCTTGCGCGGTGCCGGCGACCTGGCCCGCGCGCAAGCCTTGCTGGAACCACTGGCCACGGCCACGGGCAAGGACGCGCAACTGCTGGCGCCGCTGGTGCAATTGCTCAGCAGCCAGTACGGTGAGCTGCGCCGCCAGGAAGAGAGTATCGACAAGCTCAACACGCAGCTGCGCGACGCCCAGCGCCGCAACGACTTGCTCAATGAAAAACTCGAGGCGCTGAAAAACATCGAGCGCAGCCTGTCCGTGCGCCCCGCCGCGGGAGCGCCGAAATGAGCGAGCACGCCCACATTTTATTGGTCGACGACGACCCCGACCTGCTGCGCTTGCTGACCATCCGCTTGAAAGCGGGCAACTATCGGGTCACGGCCGTGGGCAGCGCGGAAGCGGCGCTGGCCCGCCTGGCAGTGGAATTGCCGGCCCTGGTCATTACTGACGTGCAATTGCCGGGCCGCGATGGCCTGGCCCTGTTCGATGAAATCCGCCGCCAGCATGCGGCCCTGCCCGTGATTCTCTTGACGGCGCACGGCACCATCCCCGACGCCGTCGAGGCGACGGCGCGCGGCGCCTTTGCGTATCTGACGAAGCCGTTCGATGGCAAGCTGCTCATGGAAAAGGTGGCGTATGCCATCAACCTGTCTACCGTCATGCCGGCGCCAGCGTCCGGCGATGAGAGCTGGCGCGCCGAACTGATCAGCCGCAGTGCGCAGATGGCCGAGCTGCTGGCCGAAGCCAAGCTGGTGGCCGGTTCCGACGCCAGCATTTTGATCCGTGGCCCCAGCGGCACCGGCAAGGAGTTGCTGGCGCGCGCCCTGCACAACGCCAGCCGCCGCGCCAAGGCGCCGTTCATCGCCGTCAACTGCGGCGCCATCCCCGAGCAGCTGCTGGAATCGGAACTGTTTGGTCACGTGAAGGGCTCGTTTACGGGCGCCGTCGGCAACCGTGAAGGCCTGTTCCTGGCGGCCGATGGCGGCACCCTGTTTTTAGATGAGATCGGCGACATGCCGCTGCCGTTGCAAGTCAAACTGCTGCGCGTGCTGCAGGAGCGGGCCGTGCGCCCCGTCGGCGCCGACCAGACGCGTCCGGTCGACGTGCGGCTCTTGTCCGCCACGCACCGCGACCTGGACGTGGCCATGGCGGAAGGACAGTTCCGTGAAGACTTGTATTACCGCCTGAACGTGGTGACCCTGACCTTGCCGCCGCTGGCCGAGCGCCGCGAAGACATTGCGCTGCTGGCGAACCATTTCCTGCAGAAACTGGCGGCCAAGTACCAGAAACCCCTGAACGGCTTCGCCCCGGATGCTTTGACGGCGCTGGTGGCCGCGCCATGGCCCGGCAACGTGCGCCAGCTGGTCAATGTGGTCGAGCAAGTGTGCGCGCTGGCCACGGCGCCGCTGGTGCCCCTGAGCCTGGTGCAACGGGCCTTGCGCGTGCCGTCGCTGGAAGCGCTCAGTTACAACGAAGCCAAGCAGCGCTTCGAGCGCGACTACCTGATTCAACTGCTGCGCCTGACGGACGGCAACGTGGCCGACGCGGCCCGCCTGGCCGACCGCAACCGCACGGAGTTCTACCGTTTACTACAGAAATACGAGCTGACACCGGCCCTGTTCCGGCTTGACGGCGACCCTGTCGCTGATTAGCGACAAAAATAAAGTGTGGATAATCAAAGACTTACGTAAGATACTGATTGTCTTGCCACAAACTGTCGCTGTCAGGCGACAAAAAGCCCCGTTTTTGGGGGCAGATCCGGCTGAAACGCGCTGAAAAAATCGCGTTCGAAGCTAAGTCGTTGATTTTTAATGTAATTTAAAAGCTGGCACGGTGCTTGCTGTATGGGTAGATGTGACGCTTCAAAGTGTTGCTTTATCCAAGTAAGAAGCTTTTAACTTCATTGAGAGGAACTACCATGCAAACATCGAAACTGTTCAATACCCTGGTCGCCACTATCGTACTGTCGGGCGCCTCGATCACCGCTTCGCATGCAGCTGACTCCGCACCAAAAGCACAAGCTCCTGCTAAGACTGTATTGGCCGCCAACGCCGCCGCTGCCGTCCCTGATGAAACCATCACTTCTTCGGCCAAGGCCGCCCTGAGCGCCGATGCGCAAGCCGCTGCCCTGCCAGTCAAGGTAGCAACCCAGCAAGGTGTCGTTGTCCTGTCGGGCGACGTGCCGAGCGCCGAAGCGGGTGACCGCGTCGTGCAGATCGTCGCTTCCGTGAGCGGCGTGAAAGAAATCAAGAACGAGCTGAAAGTCAAAGCCGCCGGTTAATCGCCCTCGCGCTGTACTTTACTCCGGATTGCCCTGTCTGCGGACAGGGCATTTTTTTTGACTATTTCAGTTTGCCTTGACAGTTTCGGCAGCTGCTTGCGGGGGCGGCAGTGTCACCGGGGCTGTGACGATGTCCCGCATCTGGATTGTTGTCGTATTGGGATAATCAAAGCCTGCCCCCGTGCTCCGGTCGACAATGTAGCCGATGCCGCCGCCCAAGAGAATATTGCCCCATACGGCACCATTCGACTTCGATACCAGAGTCGAACTTCCAGACAGATTGCCCTTTTTGCAGTCGACGATCATGTCGCCAGTGCTCTTATGCACCATAACGCTACCAGGGCTGACAACGAACCAGTTGCCTGCATCGTTGCTGAGATTGCAACCAATACCGGCCACTTCCTTGCTCTCATGGATGGTTTGGATAGATACAGGCTGAAATTTTTCGCCCGCGACGGATGCGCAGCCAGTCAACGCCAGTGATGCCAAGACAAGAGATAACTTATACATATTGACCCTAGATGTAGTTGTAATTTTTAAAACAAACTAGTGTAAATTGGCATTGTTTATTTATCTATGAAAATATTTTAATTGTGGAAATTTTGTTTCTTTTTAGATGAATCACTGGAAGCGCAAATAATGCGATAGCAAAGCCCCTTTCATTCTCACTGAATCATTTCTAGCAATGAGGAATCAAGTTAAACGGTAGAATAGCCAGCACTGGCGCCGCTCCCGGCGCTGTTTGTCATCCCCGGCACAGTGTTGCAAGGCTGCGCCGTTACCAGGCTACCGCATGTCTTCTTTTTCTTCCGCTGCCCTGTTGCGCAATCTGAAACCCGATAATTTCACCATCGCCCTGCTCGTCACCGTGGCGCTGGCCACGTTCCTGCCTTGCACGGGCACGACGGCCGTGGTCTTCGGCAACATCACCACCGTGGCCATCGGCGCCCTGTTCTTCCTGCATGGCGCCAAGCTGTCGCGCGAAGCCGTGGTGGCAGGCGCCATGCACTGGCGGTTGCACTTGCTGGTGCTGGCCAGCACCTTTGTCCTGTTTCCGCTGCTGGGCCTGGCCCTGCGCCCGCTGGCGCTGACCTTCCTCACGCCGGACCTGTACATGGGCATCTTGTTCCTGTGCGCCCTGCCCTCGACCGTGCAATCGTCGATCGCCATGACAGCCATGGCGCGCGGTAACGTACCGGCCGCCATCTGCAGCGCCTCGGCCTCAAATTTCATCGGCATTTTTCTCGCCCCCATCCTGGTGGGCTTGCTGGTGGCCAAGGGCGCGGAAAGCAAGTCCTCGGTCGATGCCGTGCTCTCCATCGTCATGCAGCTGCTGTTGCCTTTCCTGGCCGGCCAGTTCCTGCGCCGCTGGATCGGCCGCTGGGTCGACCGCCACAAAGCCACCTTGAAATACGTCGATCAGGGTTCGATCTTGCTGGTGGTCTACACGGCCTTCAGCGAAGCCGTCAGCGAAGGCCTGTGGCATACGATCTCGGTGGAAACCCTGGTCGCGCTGGGCCTGATCAGCCTCTTGCTGCTGGCGCTGGTGCTGGGTATCTCCACTTTCATCAGCCGCCGCCTGGGCTTTAACAAGGAAGATGAAATCGCCATCGTCTTTTGCGCCTCGAAGAAAAGCCTGGCCAGCGGCGTGCCCATGGCCAAGGTGCTGTTTTCCACCCGTTCACTGGGCATGGTGATCTTGCCGCTGATGCTGTTCCATCAGATTCAGCTGATGATCTGTGCCGTGATTGCGCAGCGCTATGCGCGGCGTGACGAGGGGGCGGAAGTGCCAGCGTCGACGCTATGATCCTGGCCTTGTAGTAGCTGCATCGCCTGGTACAAGCCGTCGACAATCACCGCATACGCCTGCCGCCGGCTCGCTTCGTCCGGCACGCGCAGCACATACGACGGGTGATATACGGCGATCACCCAGCGCCCATTGTGCTGGATGGGCGTGCCGATCAGCGGCGTCATGGTGGCCGCGCCGTCTTGCAGCACGGACTTTAACGCCGTGCTGCCCAGTACCACGATCACTTGCGGTTGGACGCGTCGTATCTCTTCTTCCAGCCAGTCATGGCAGGCGAGGATTTCACGCTGCGCGGGCGTCTTGTGCAGGCGGCGCTTGCCGCGTGCTTCCCACTTGAAATGCTTGACGGCGTTGGTCAGATAGATGCTGTCGCGCGCCATGCCCGCATCGTGCATCGCCTGCTCCAGCAGCGCGCCGGCCGGTCCGACAAACGGCAGGCCCGCCAGGTCTTCCTGGTCGCCCGGTTGTTCGCCGACCAGCATGATGCGCGCCTGTTCGGGCCCTACGCCGGGCACGGCCTGGGTGGCGCTTTTCCATAGCTCGCAGCGGCGGCACTGGTCCAGGGTGGTGGCCGCCGCGCGCGCGGGTTGGGCGCGCTCGGCGGAAATCGCGATCATAGTGGCGCCGTTGCGCTGGCCCACGGTAGCCGTCTGCCCCGTGCGCCGTTCGCCATTCGCGGCGCCGCTGACCATGGCGGGCACGATGGCGCCTTCCGGCAGGTTTTTCCAGAAGCGCGAAGGGATATGGCTGCGCAGCAGGCCGGCGTTCAGCCGTGCCGGGTTGAAGATGCTGCGGTAATAGGTCAGCCACAAGGCTTCGCTCGCATCGTCGATATCGGCCGCGCCGCGCATCAGCGCCGGTCCCGCATGCAAGGTCTGACCATCCCACAACATGCTGGCCGTCGGTGTGGCGATCATCCAGCTGATGGCGCCCATGCGGCGGGCGAAGTGGCGGGCCACTTGCGGCAGCACGTCGTGCGTGGGTTCGAACCAGGCGACAAAACGGGGAGCGCCATCACTTTCGGCCCGCTCGCGAAAGCGCACATAAGCATGCATGTCGTGTTCTTCGCGGCGTACGGCCTTGGCCATGGCGTGCAGGCGTGCGCCATCCGTATCGGCAGGCGACATCACGTCGTGCTGGCCCAGTTGCCAGCGCCACAGCACTTGGTACAGGAAGGCCCAGCGATCCGGGGCGCTGAAACAGGCGGCGCTTTCCAGCAACTCCACCAAGGGACGGGGCAGACGCAGCAGTGGCGCGCTGGTATCTGTTGCATCTGGCGTGGAGGAAAACAGGTCGCCATCGCCGGGTTGCGACTGCCAGGCAACGTCGGCAGGTGGCACGCCGCGCGCGATCAGTTCGCGTGCGCCTGCGCGCCACTCGTCGAACGACTGCGCCAGCCGGACGACTCGCTCGTTGACATCTTTCACGCCGCCTGCAGTTCGGGCCATAAATTCATCTGCTGCGGCGCCTCCGTCATGGCGCGCCGCAGCTGTTCCGAGGCCGTGGTGTCGCGCGCGGGAAAGTAGTCGGCCGTAATGATGAACGGCGCAATCTTTTTCATGCTGCAGCGCAGGCGCGACAAATCGGCGTAGCGCACTTGCCGCAAACGGCGCAGGTCGACGATGCGCTGCGCATTGCGCAAGCCGATGCCGGGCACGCGGGCGATCATGTGCTGCGCCGCGCGGTTCAAGTCCAGCGGAAAATGTTCGCGGTGCGCCAGTGCCCAGGCCAGCTTGGGATCGATGTCCAGCGCCAGGTTGCCGCCCGTGGCGGGCAGCAGTTCGCTAGCCTGAAAACCGTAGCTGCGCAGCAAAAAGTCAGCCTGATATAAGCGGTGTTCGCGCAGCATGGGTGGCGGCGCCAGCGGCACGCTGTTCGGGCTGTCGGGGATCGGGCTGAAGGCCGAGTAGTACACGCGCTTGAGCTTGTAGCTGCCGTACAGGGTCTCTGCCGTGGAGAGGATCTGCTGGTCGTCGCTGGCGTCGGCGCCGACGATCATCTGCGTGCTCTGCCCGGCCGGCGCGAAACGCGGCGAGCGCGGTTCTTCCGCCTTTTCATCGAGCTTGCGGCGGATCGCCCCCATCGCCAGCTTGATCGTATGCACGCTTTTTTCCGGCGCCAGCTTTTGCACGCTGTCTTGCGTCGGCAGTTCGATATTGACGCTGAGCCGGTCGGCATAGCGGCCCGCCTGCGCGATCAGGGCCGGATCGGCATCGGGGATGGTTTTCAAATGGATATAGCCGCGGAACTGATGCACCTCGCGCAACTCGCGCGCCACTTGCACCAGCTGTTCCATCGTGTAGTCGGCCGACTGGATGATGCCGGAACTGAGGAACAGGCCGTCGATATAGTTGCGCAGGTAAAAATCGGCCGTCAGCTTGACCACTTCGGCCACCGTGAATCGCGCGCGCGGCACGTTCGAGCTGCGGCGGTTGACGCAGTATTGGCAATCGTACAGGCAGTAATTGGTCAGCAGTACTTTCAGTAGCGAGACACAGCGCCCGTCCGGCGTGTAGCTGTGGCAGATACCCATGCCGGAGGTGGCGCCAAAGCCGTCCTTGCCGATGGAATCGCGTTTGGGCGCCCCACTGCTGGCGCAGGACGCGTCGTACTTGGCCGCATCGGCCAGGATTTCCAGCTTGTCCGTCAGTTCCATGGGGTGCCTCGATATACTGTGTTTATATACAGTATAACAGGGAATCGACCGCGTGCTATCTTGACTTGCGCCATGGCAGAACGTTATATATAAGTGTATATTACGGTCCTTGTTCACCGTTTACTTTACAAGGATACGATCATGCGCCTCACCTCCCTCGCCCAACTCCTCAGCACCGCCCTGTTCGTCACTGTCGCCTCGTCCGCTTTTGCCGGCGAAGTGGTGGTGTCGGCCGCGGCCAGCCTGACGAATGCGTTCAAGGATGCGGCGCAAAGCTACGAGGCGCAGTATCCGGGCAGCAAGGTGTCCTTGAACTTCGCCGCTTCGGGCGTGCTGCTGCAGCAGATCGTCAAGGGCGCGCCCGTGGACGTGTTTGCCTCGGCCGACCAGGAAACCATGGATGCGGCGCAAAAGCAGGGCCTGGTGCTGCCGGCCGACCGCCAGGATTTCGTCAGCAACAGCCTGGTGCTGATCGTGCCGCACGATAGCAAGCTGGGCATCAAGAGCTTGAGCGACCTGACGCACAAGGGCGTGACCCGCGTGGCCATCGCCAACCCGGCCAGCGTGCCCGTTGGCCGCTATTCGGAAGGCGCGCTGAAAAAGGCGAATTTGTGGGAAGCCGTACAAACTAAGGCCATCGGCACGCAGAACGTGCGCCAGTCGCTCGACTATGTGGCGCGCGGCGAAGTCGATGCGGGCTTTGTCTACGCCACCGACGCGGCCATCATGAAGGATAAAGTGAACGTCGTGCTGGAGGTGCCGCTGGATGCGCCCGTGCTGTACCCGATCGCCACCATCAAGGGCAGCAGCAATGCGGCCGAAGCGAAGCGCTTCGTCAGCTACCTGCAGACGGCGCCGGCGCAAGCCATTTTCGCCAAGTACGGATTCAAGAAACCATAACTTAAGCACGCGCCCGCATGGATATCGCCTGGACCGCGCTGGCCCTGTCGCTCAAAGTAGCGGCCTGGGCCACAGCGCTCAATTTGCTGCTCGGCATCGGTACGGGCTATCTGCTGGCGCGCACGCGTTTTCCCGGGCGCGAGCTGCTCGACGCCCTCCTGACCCTGCCGATGGTGATGCCGCCCACCGTGCTCGGCTATTACCTGCTGGTGCTGCTGGGCCGGCGCGGCACCTTGGGCATCTGGCTGCAAGACAACTTCGGTATCAACCTCATCTTTACCTGGCAAGGCGCCGTGATCGCCTCCACGGTGGTCGCCTTTCCCCTCGTTTTCAAGCCGGCGCGCGCTGCCTTCGAGGCGGTCGACGGCCAGCTGGAGCAGGCGGCCCGCGTGCTGGGCATCTCGGAAATGGCGATTTTCTTCCGCGTCACGTTACCGCTGGCCTGGCGCGGCATCCTGGCCGGCGTGCTGTTGGGTTTTGTGCGCGCGCTGGGCGAGTTTGGCGCCACCCTGATGGTGGCCGGCAGCATTCCCGGCAAGACGCAAACCTTGTCGGTGGCCGTGTATGAAGCCGTGCAGGCGGGCCAGGACGACGTCGCCAACACCCTGGTGCTGATCACCTCTGCCGTGTGCATCGTGGTGCTGCTGTCGGCTGGCCGTCTGGCGCCCGGGCGCATCGTACACAAATGACGCCTATGCAACTCGACCTCGACATTCGCGCCACCTTGCGCTCCGGCAAACGCCGCTTCGACATGCACGTGCAATGCACCTCGAACAGCCAGCGCATCGCCGTGTATGGGCCGTCCGGTGCCGGCAAGAGCATGACCCTGAAAGCCATTGCCGGACTGTTTACACCGGACGCCGGCCATATCCGCCTGAATGGCCGTACCCTGTTCGATTCCGCCGCCGACATCAACTTGCCGCCGCAGCAGCGCAACGTGGCCTACCTGTTCCAGGATTACGCGCTGTTCCCGCACCTGACGGTGCGCCAGAACGTGGGCTTTGGCCTGAGCCGCGGCTGGTTCAATCCGCGCGCGCGCGAAAAATTGCAGAAAGTCGAGCATTGGCTAGACGCGTTTCATTTGCAGGAACTGGCGCATCAGTTCCCTGACGAGTTGTCCGGTGGCCAGCGCCAAAGGGTGGCGCTGGCGAGGGCGCTCGTGGCCGAACCAAACGCGCTGCTGCTCGACGAGCCGTTTGCCGCCCTCGATCCGGCGCTGCGTGTCAAAATGCGTCTGGAGCTGAGCCAGTGGCAGCAGCGCCTGGACGTGCCCATGATCCTGATCACACATGATCCGGAAGATGCGCGCATCCTGGGTGAACATGTGTTGTACTTGCGTGACGGACAAATTGACAGCATGGAAGAAAATAGGGCATCAGGTGAACGCATTGGATAAATCAGCGGCAGCGGAAATCGGCCTGCAAGGCTCGGTATGGATGACGGTGGGCGGCGAGCACCTGGGCGGCGTCGGCCGCGTGGAATTGCTGGGCGCCATTGCCGAGTGCGGCTCCATCACGCAGGCGGCCAAACTCGTCAAGATGAGCTACAAGGCGGCCTGGGACGCCATCGACGCCATGAACAACCTGGCTGGCGAGCCGCTGGTCGAGCGCTTGACGGGTGGCAAGGGCGGCGGCGGCACGCGGTTGACCCCACGGGGGCGCCAGCTGGTCGACAATTTCCGTATCATCGAGCGTGAGCATGCCCGCTACCTGCGCCAGCTGGGCAGCCAGGCGGAAGGCATCGCCGACGATCTTTTACTCATACGGAGAATGGCCATGAAAACCACGGCACGCAATCAATTCCTGGGCAAGGTGACCGAACTGAAACAGGGCGCCGTCAACGACGAAGTCACGCTGGCATTGCCAGGCGGCCAGCACATCGTGGCCATCGTCACGCGCGACAGCAGCGAAAGCCTGGGCCTGGTGCCGGGCGCGGAAGCGTTCGCGCTGATCAAGGCCTCGTCCATCATCCTCGTGGCGGACAGCGAAGGGGCGCGCTTTTCCGCGCGCAACCAATTGGCCGGGCTTGTGACGCGCGTGCAGACGGGCGCCGTCAACACGGAAGTGGTGCTGGACTTGCCGCGCGGCGGCACGATTGCCGCCATCATCACGAACCAGAGCAGCACCGACCTGGGTATCGAGATCGGCAGCAATGTGACGGCAATTTTCAAAGCGTCCAGCGTGATCCTGGGCGTGCCGGCTTAAACCCGAAGCAAGGACTAAGTTCAGGGGTCAGACCCCAGCTTTACGTTGCAGGCCTAATCCTTCAGCCTCGACAACCAATCGGCCGCCGCCGCCAGCGCCTGCCCGAGTTCCTGCGCCGTGTGCGCCAGCAGCGCCGGCACCTCGTCCAGGCGGCCCGCGTCGATGGCTTCCTCGGTGGCAAACGCGGCGCGGATCAGGCGCTTGGTGCCCAGGGTACCCACGGAACCGCGCACGCCGTGCAGGATGCGCGCCACGTCGCTGTGGCGGCCCGTTTGCAACGCTGTTTCGGCGTCGCGCACGGGCGTCATGCCCTTGTTCAGGGCGTCTTCCACCATGCGCCGCAGCACGCCGCGCCCCTTCGCATCGCGTCCCATCACGCGCATCAGCGGCGCCATGGAAAACACTTCCTCATCGGCAACAGGCGCCGGCTCGGTCGTCTGCACTTGGGGGCGCTTGGGCAGGTGGCGCAGGATGACTTCCATCATCTCTTCCACCACCACGGGCTTGGCGATGAAATCGCTGATGCCGGCCGTCATGCAGCGCTCGCGCTCGGACGCCAGCACGCCGGCCGTCATGGCGATCACGGGCAGGCTCAGACGCAGTTCCGTGCGGATGATATGGGTGGCGCTGAAACCGTCCATGACGGGCATCTGCATGTCCATCAGCACGATGTCGTAGCGCAGCGCTTCCGTGCGCAGCCGTTCCACGGCCTGCCAGCCGTCGCCCACCACGTCCAGGGTGGCGCCCATGTGCTCGAGGATGCCGCGCGCCACGGCCTGGTTCAAATGATTGTCTTCCACCAGCAGGAAATGCACGCCGGCCAGCTCCGTGCCCAGCGGCTGGCGCAGCATGCGCTGCTCGCCGCGGTCGTTCTTGGTGATCAGCGCCTGGTGCAGGGCATCGAACAGGCTCGATCCCGTGATCGGCTTCATCAGCACGACATCGGCCTCGGCGGCGCTGGAGATTTCTTCCAGGTGGTTGCGGGCGAAGGCGTTGACCATCACCACGATGGGCTGGCGCTGGCCGGTGGCCGCCTGGCGGATGGCCTTGGCCGTGGCCAGGCCATCCATGACGGGCATGTGCCAGTCGGCCAGCACCACGTCGTAGGGCTGCTGCTGCGCCAGGCGTTCGCGGTACAGTTCGATGGCGGCAAAGCCGGAGTCCACTTCATCGGCCAGCCAGCCCCACGCCTCGATCAGCTTGACGATCAGTTCGCGCGTGGTGCGGTTATCGTCGGCCACCAGCAGGCGCAACTGGCCCAGGGCCGGCATGCGCCGCGTTTCGGCCGGCTGCGCCAGCATGTCGAACGGCACGCTGAACCAGAAGCGGCTGCCCTTGCCTTCGCTGCTGGCGACGGCGATGTCGCCGCCCATCATGTGGATCAGCTGCTTGCTGATGGCCAGGCCCAGGCCCGTGCCGCCGAAGCGCCGCGTGATGCTCTGGTCGCCCTGTGAAAATGCGGAAAACAGTTGCTGTTGCTGCAATTCCGTCATGCCGATGCCCGTGTCGCGCACTTCGAAGCGCAGCCAGGCGCGCCCGTGCCCGCTCTCGGCCAGGCTGACGGCCACTACCACTTCGCCGCTCTCGGTGAACTTGATGGCATTGCCGGCCAGGTTGACGAGGACTTGCTGCAGGCGCTGGGCGTCGCCCACCAGGCGCCGCGGCACGTCGGGCTCGACGGCGATGGCCAGTTCCAGCTCCTTTTCGCCCGCATTCATGGTCATCGTCGTGGCCAGGGTATTCATCACTTCATCGAGGTCGAATTCGACGGGCGACAATTCCATGCGGCGCGCCTCGATCTTCGAATAGTCGAGCACGTCGTTGAGGATGCCCAGCAGCGACTGGCCCGCCACGCGCACCATGGTCAGATACTTGCGCTGTTCCGTATCGAGCCTGGTATTGCCCAGCAGATACACCATGCCCAGCACGGCATTGAGGGGCGTGCGGATTTCATGGCTCATGTTGGCCACGAAATCGCTCTTCGCGCGGTTGGCCGCCTCGGCCCGGTCGCGCTCCTGTTCCAGCTCCGCCGCGCGCGATTCGAGTTCCTGCTGCAGGCGGTCGCGTTCGCTCATCAGGCCGTTGAACGCTTCCGTCAGTTCGCCGATCTCGTCGCGCTGCTGCACCGGTACGGGGGTGAAACGGCTGCCGCTGGTGCGCAGGGCGAGCAGGGTGTCGCGCAGGCGCACCAGCGGCGACAGCAGGCGCACGGTGACCCAGCCCAGCACGGTAGCGGCCAGCAGCGAAGCGAGAATGCTCCACAGTACCAGCCGGTACAGCACACCATCGAACGGTTCGAAGGCATCCTCGACGGGCAGCGAGGCGGCCAGCAGCCAGTTCACGGACTTCAGGCGCTTGAAGCTGTTGACGGCCGTGACGCCGCGGCTGTTGGTGCTGACCATGCTGCCTTCACCATCTTCCTTCAGTAACTGTGTGGTCGTCAGGTTGGCGTTCGGCTTGCGCGGCTGCAGCAGCCGGCTGGTATCGGGGTGCAGCACGTAGCGCGGCGCGGCGTCGCGCGTGATGATGAAGTAATAGCCGCTCTTGCCGATCTTTTCCGTGCGCAGGCGGCCCAGCAGGTTATCCTTGTACAGGCGCAGCACGCCGATCACCACGCCCACCACCTGGCCGTTGGCGCCAAGCACGGGCGCCACCATCTGCACGATGGGCATGCCGCTCGATTTGCCCAGTATCGGTTCGGTGATCATGGGTTGACGCGTGCGCAAGACGGTCTGGAAATATTCGCGTTCGGCAACGTTGATGCCGGCGCGTCCCGTGACGAGGGGCATGTCGGCCACGACGGCGCCTTGCGCGTCGAGCACCAGCACGTCGTCGAACAGCACCAGCATCGAGCGGCGCGCATAGTATTCGCGCAATTGGGCGGGCTGGGCGATCAATTCCGGCGGCTGCTGCCTGGCCGTCAGCGTGACGATCTGCAGCAGCATGCCCAGCTTGTCGTCGAGCTCGGCAGCGGTGCGGGTGATCAGGGACGATTGCTGGCTCAGCAGTACTCTGGTGAAGTCGGCGCGCATGTGCTGCAACTGGATCATGGTGACCAGCGCGATCATGGCGATCGAGGTCAGGCTGGTGGCCAGCGCGACTTTTGCTTTAATGCCGAGAGGCTTCATGATTTCCTTTTCAGTACCGTGCGGCACAGGCGGCAGATAATGCTGTCAGGAATTTTCCTATCAATACATCAACTTGGCAAGCGGCGCCGCGCAAATTGCCCTCCCCGCATGGGCTTTTGACGATGTTGCCAGATAATTAAAGTCAGAACGTCGTTTATTCAGCGCAATTGCGGTGAAATTGGCACACGGCAACCGTGTATGCAGTAAACTCGTTATTGCATTTTCTAAAAGGTAACGACATGACTGAAGCGCTACTCACTCCCACCTTGCCCACAGTGAACGTGGAAGCGTTGCGTGCGCGATGCTCGACCTGCAGCATGCATCAATTGTGCCTGCCGATGGGCCTCGATGTGGGCGACATGGACAGGCTGGACCAGATCATCGGCCGCCGCCGCAAGATCGTGCGCGGCGCTTCGTTGTTCCGTATCGGCGACTCGTTCCAGAATCTGTACGCGATCCGCCTGGGGCACTTCAAGACGTACCAGATCAATCCGGGCGGCGAAGAGCAGGTGACGGGTTTCCAGATGGCCGGCGAACTGCTGGGCATGGACGCCATCAGCGCCGATCGCCACCACTGTAATGCGGTGGCGCTGGAAGACAGCGAAGTGTGTGAAATTCCGTTTTCCAGCCTGGAACAATTGCTGGGCAATATGCCGACCCTGCTGCGCCATTTCCACCGCATGATGAGCCAGGAAATCACGCGCGAGCAAAGCGTGATGCTGTTGCTGGGCAATATGCAGGCGACGCAGCGTTTTGCCGCCTTTATCGTCAACCTGGCCTCGCGCTATGAAGCGCGCGGCTATTCGGCCAGCAAATTTCAGCTGCGCATGTCGCGCGAGGAAATCGGCAATTACCTGGGGCTGACCATCGAGAGCGTCAGCCGTTTATTGTCGAAATTCAAGAAAGAAGGCTGGCTGCGCGTCTCCAACCGCGAGATCGAGATCTTGCAGCCGGCCAAGTTGAAAGCCATTACGGCCGGCACGGACGTCTGCAAGTAAGTCTTACAGCTCTTCATCGGCGTGCAGCGCGATGCTGCGCTGCAGGGGCCAGGTCCAGATGCCGGACAGGCGCCACTCGCGTTTGTCGTTTTCCACCAGCACTTGCCAGCGGCTGCGCTCGAGCATCGGCAGCGCTACCGAGAAGTTGCCGGCCGCATCGGGCTGCACCAGCAGCTTGATATCCTTTTCCGGCAAGGTCGCATGCGCCAGGTGCAGCTGCAGCGGACCCTGGTAAGCCTTGCCGAAGCTGTGCACGGAACCGCTGAGGCGCGCTGACGCCACATCATAGGACAGGCTGGTATCCATCGCCAGGTCGCTGGCGATCGTATCGCGCCGCAAGTCCTGGTTGATCGCCTTGCCCTGCTTGTAATAATCACCCACCACCAGCGCATCGGGCTGCGTAAACGCGATATACGCCATGCAGCTGCCGACGACCACGGACAGGCCGGGACCGATCATCAGCAGCCAAGGCCAGCGATGCTTGTACCACGGTGCAACGGGGGCTTGCAGCTTGAGACTGTCGGACATGGTATTTCTCCTGATTAATTGGCCAATCCCCATCCGGGGACTGGCCTTCCTACAACTTCGTGGCGGCGGCGAGGGCACCCGGTCCCCGTCCGCCTTTCCTTGTTAGCGCGGCACGATGAATACCGCGCTTTCACGCACATGCAGCGATGGGTCGTCCAGCGAGTGCAATTCGATGGCAATCTTGTTCGAGCCCTTCTCGCCGACGCCGTGCGGCACGCGCAGGCGGATAGGCCAGCCCAGCGTTTCCGTTGGCTGCAAGGTCACCTCTTCGCGCGTCAGCAAGGTCAGACCCGGCAAGCCGGAAGCGCTGATCTTGAAGTGCTGGGTTTGCTCCGAAGTGTTCATGATCTGCAGACGGTAAACGTTCTCGATCATGCCGTCTTCCACTTCGCGTCCCATCGAACCGCGGTCGCGGATGACGTCCATTTTCAGGGGCGTGCGCAGGGCCAGCGAAGTACACACGGCGATGATGATCAGGGCCAGGATGGAGGTGTAGATCAGCACGCGCGGACGCATGGCGCGCTGGCGTATCTGCTTCGAACTGAAGTTGTTTTCCATCGCATGGTCGGTACTGTAGCGTACCAGTCCCCGTGGCCGCTCGACCTTGTCCATCACGCTGTTGCAGGCATCGACGCAGGCGGCGCAGCCGATGCATTCATACTGAAGGCCGTTGCGGATATCGATGCCGGTCGGACACACCTGCACGCACAGGGTGCAGTCGATGCAGTCGCCCAGCTTGTCGTTGTTGCCGGCCTTCTTACTGATGGCGCCACGCGGTTCGCCGCGCTTGGTATCGTAGGTGATGATCAGGGTGTCCTGGTCGAACATGGCGCTCTGGAAGCGCGCGTAGGGGCACATGTATTTGCACACCTGCTCGCGCAGCCAGCCCGCGTTGCCGTAGGTTGCCAGGCTGTAGAACAAGACCCAGAACCATTCCCAGGGACCGAAATTGAGGGTGGTCACCGCCTGCGCCAGGTCCTTGATCGGCGTGAAGTAGCCGACAAAGGTAAAGCCCGTCCACAGGGCGATGGCGCCCCACACCAGGTGCTTGGCCGTCTTCTTGAAGGCCTTGCGCACGGAGGGGCCCTGCTTGTCGAGGGCCATGCGCGCGCTGCGCGTGCCCTCGATGCGGCGTTCGACCCACAGGAAGATTTCCGTGTATACCGTTTGCGGGCAAGAGAACCCGCACCACACCCGCCCGGCGATGGCCGTGACGAGGAACAACAAATACGCACAGATGATCAGCAGGGCCGCCAGATAGATGAAATCCTGGGGCCAAAGCACGACGCCGAAAATGTAGAACTTGCGCGTGGTCAAATCGAACAGCAGGGCTTGCCTGCCATTCCAGGTCAACCACGGCAAGCCGTAGAACGCCAGCTGGGTAAGCCATACGCATACCCATCGCCAGGTAGCGTAGCGTCCTTTGGCCTCGCGAGGGTAGATTTGCTCGCGGGCCGCATACATCTTGATGACTTGAGGTTCCATTACGTCATTTCACGGGCGTCTGGGGATTTGACAGGCTCCAGACATAGGCCGACAACACATGTACCTTGGACTCGCCGAGGAAATCGCTGAAAGCCGGCATGGTGTTGTTGCGTCCCTTGCGGATGGTTTCCATGATGGTATCAGCACTGCCGCCGTACAGCCAGATCTTGTCCGTCAGGTTCGGCGAACCCAGCATCGGGTTGCCCTTCGCATCGGCGCCATGACAGGCCATGCAGGCGCCGAACTTGGCCTTGCCCAGCACCGACTTGACGGGGTCCGAGGTGGAACCGGACAGGCTCAGCACATAATGGGCCACGTTCTCGACATCCTTTTCGGAGCCCAGGGCGGCGCCCATCGGTGGCATCTGGCCATTGCGACCGTGCATGATGGTGGTCTTGATGATGTCAGGTTCGCCGCCATACAGCCAGTCCTTGTCGGTCAGGTTGGGGAAGCCCTTGTTGCCGCGCGCATCCGAACCGTGGCATTGCGCGCAGTAGGTCAGGAACAAACGCTGGCCGATGGCTTGCGCCTGCGGATCGGCCGCCACCGTCTTCAAGTCCTGGCTCAGGTACTTGTTGAACAGGGGGCCGTAGTCGGCTTCCGCCTTCTTCAGCTCTTCCTCGTACTGGCCCGTCGATTTCCAGCCCAGGCTGCCGGCATAGTTGCCCAGGCCCGGGTACAGGAACAGATACGCCAGAGCGAAGACGATGGTGATGTAGAACAACCACATCCACCAGCGCGGCATTGGCGTGTTGAGTTCCTTCAAGTCCTCGTCCCAGACGTGGCCCGTGGTGCCGTCGGCAGGTGCGCCCTCGACCACTTTGATTTTCGACTGCGAGTACAGCAGCACGCCGCAGCCGATGATGCCCAGCAGGGACAGCACGATGATGTAGATATTCCAGAAGCCATTGGTAAAGTCAGCCATGGTTGCGCTCCCCTTGTGCCGGCGCGGCATCGGCCGCGTAGTCGAGCGCCTCGTCGTCGAACGGCAGGCGCGCCGCCGCGTCGAAGTCGCTGTTGCTGCGGCTGAAAGTCCACCACAGGATGCCTACGAACGTCGTAAAGGAAACCACCGTCATGACGCTGCTGGCGCTGTCAAACAGGTTTTCGATTGCCATGCTAATTCCTTGTTTTGATTAATGTACCGAGGCCTTGCAGATAGGCGACCAGGGCGTCTTCTTCCGTCTTGTCCTGCAGCTGCGCCGGGCCGGCGGTGATTTCCGCATCGCTGTACGGCTGTCCCAGGCGTTTCAGGGCGCGCATCTTCGGCATGATGTCGTCAGGCACCAGCTTGGTCTTCGCCAGCCATGGGTAGGCCGGCATGTTCGACTCGGGCACCACGTCGCGCGGGTTGTTCAAGTGCGTGCGGTGCCATTCATCGCTGTAGCGGGCGCCCACGCGGGCCAGATCCGGCCCCGTGCGCTTGGAACCCCACTGGAACGGACGGTCATACACGAACTCGCCAGCGACCGAATAGTGGCCATAGCGTTCCGTTTCCGCGCGCAGCGGACGCACCATCTGCGAGTGGCAGTTGTAGCAGCCTTCGCGCACGTAAATGTCGCGGCCCGCCAGGCGCAGCGGCGAATACGGCTTCAGGCCAGCGACCGGTTCCGTCGTGCTCTTCTGGAAGAACAGGGGAATGATCTCGACGGCGCCGCCGATGCTGATCACTACCGTGACCAGGGCAATCAGCAGCCAGGGGTTTCTCTCAATCCATGCATGTGAAAATTTCATTTGCTTTTGCTCCTATCAGGCGTGCGCCGCGTTCAATTCCGGAATGCGGGCGACGGGGAGTTTGCTGCCGCGCAAGGTCATCCAGGTGTTGTAGCCCATGATGCACATACCCGACAGGTACAGCAGGCCACCGGCCACGCGCACCACGTAGTACGGATATGTTGCTTTCACGCTTTCGACAAAGGTGTAGGTCAGTGTGCCGTCCGGATTGACCGCGCGCCACATCAGGCCCTGCATCACGCCGGCGATCCACATTGCCGCGATGTACAGCACGATGCCGATGGTGGCCACCCAGAAGTGCACGTCGACCAGGCGCGTGCTGTGCATCTGCGTGCGGCCCGCCAGGCGTGGCAGCAGATAGTAGATCGAACCCATGGTGATGAAGCCCACCCAGCCCAGGGCGCCCGCATGTACGTGGGCAACGGTCCAGTCGGTGTAGTGCGACAGCGAGTTGATGGTCTTGATCGACATCATCGGACCTTCGAAGGTGGCGATGCCGTAGAACGACAGCGAGACGATCATGAATTTCAGGATCGGATCGGTGCGCAGCTTGTGCCAGGCGCCCGACAGGGTCATGATGCCGTTGATCATGCCGCCCCAGCTTGGTGCCAGCAGGACCAGCGAGAAGACCATGCCGATCGATTGCGTCCAGTCAGGCAATGCCGTGTAGTGCAGGTGATGCGGGCCGGCCCACATGTAGGTGAAGATCAGCGCCCAGAAGTGGACGATGGACAGGCGGTACGAGTACACGGGGCGCTCTGCCTGTTTCGGGATGAAGTAGTAGACCATGCCCAGGTAGCCGGCGGTCAGGATGAAACCCACCGCGTTATGGCCGTACCACCACTGGATCATGGCGTCCTGCACGCCCGCATAGGCGGAATACGACTTGGTGAACGAGGCTGGCATGACGGCGCCATTGACCACGTGCAAAATCGTCACGGCCAGGATGTAGGCGCCGAAGAACCAGTTGGCCACGTAGATGTGCTTGACCTTGCGCTTGATCAAGGTGCCAAAGAAAACGATGGCGTAAGCGATCCAGACGACGGCGATGAGGATGGCGATAGGCCATTCCAGTTCGGCGTATTCCTTGCCGCGCGTCATGCCCATGGGCAGGGTGACGACGGCGGACAGGATCACCGCTTGCCAGCCCCAGAACGTGAAGGCGGCCAGTTTGTCGGAAAACAGGCGCACCTGGCAGGTGCGTTGTACAACGTAGTACGAGGTGGCGAACAGGCCGCAGATGCCGAAGGCGAAAATCACCGCATTCGTGTGCAGCGGACGCAAACGTCCGTATGTCAGCCATGGTATGTCGAGGTTCAGGGCAGGCCAGGCCAACTGAGCGGCGATGATAACGCCAACCAGCATGCCGATGATGCCCCATACCACAGTAGCGACCGCGAATTGCTTCACGATCTTGTAGTTATAGTTCAGCGATTGATCCACAAAGACTCTCCCTGGAATTACTATTTATGATGGTGGCCAGAGAGTAAGTGTTTGACCGCTAAAAAACTTTGATGTGGATCAAAATTCCCCGGATGAAATAAGGGTAGCGAAGTGGCATCGAAATAAATGGTGATTTAGGTAAAAAAAGCCGGGCAAGATCCCTGCAAGTGGTGCTTGAGCTGTGTCAAAAAGCGTATGCCAACGATGGTTGGAGGCCATCGTGCCGGGTGTGGAAAAGTCAAGCGTGCGGTTCGTCGGGTGCTGGTTTGACGGCCGTATCGTCGTCCTGCAGCACGCGCAGGCCCGGTCCGACGAGGTCGTCGAACTGGCCGCTGTCCGAGGCCGTGAAATACACCCACAGGGCGATGAAGACGACCACGACGCTTAAGGGGATGAGGAGGTAGAGTGCTTCCATGGTTCAGGCTTTCCGCAGGCGCAGGGCGTTGGCGATGACGACCGCCGAGCTGGCAGCCATGCCGACGCCGGACAGCCAGGGGTTCAGGAAACCCAGCGCGGCCGCCGGGATGGCCGTCAGATTGTACAGGGTGGCCCAGCCCAGGTTTTCGCGGATGATGCGCATGCTGCGCGCGGCCGTTTGCGCCGTATCGAGCACGGAGCGCAGCTGTGACGACAGCAGCACCGTGTCCGCATGCGCCTGCGCCAGTGCGGCGCCGGAACCCATGGCGAACGAGACGTCGGCCGCGCTCAGCACGGCGGCGTCGTTGATGCCGTCGCCGACCATCGCCACGACGGCGCCCGTCGCCTGCAATTGCTGCACGAAATCGAGCTTTTCATCGGGCAGGCATTCGCCGCAGGCCGTGGCGATGCCCAGTTGCGCCGCCACGCTTTGCGTCAGGGCTTCCTGGTCGCCGCTCAGCAACACGACTTGCTTGCCGCGCCGGTGGAAATATGCGACCACTTCGCGCGCTTCCGGGCGCAGCGCATCGCTGAGCAAAAAGCGCGTGAGCCAGTGCCCCTGCGTGCCCAGGTACAGCGGCGTCATGCCCTGCATGCCGACGGCCGTGTCGCCCAGCGGCGGCCCGGCGATGGCGGCGACAAAGGCCGCGTTGCCCAGACGGTAGCGCACGCCATTGATCACGCCTTCGAGTCCCTGGCCCTGCACTTCCTGCAATTGTTCCGCATGCGCGCGCGCTTGTTCTCCGGCGGCAGCCAGGATCGCCTGCGCCAGCGGATGGGCGCTGCCCGCTTCCAGTGCAGCGGCCAGTTGCAAACAAGCGTCTTCCGTCATGTTGCCCAGGCCCTCGATTTGCTGCAGCACAGGCCGGCCCAGGGTCAATGTCCCCGTCTTGTCGAAGACGATATGGGTGGCGCGGTGCAGGGTTTCCAGCACATGCGGCTGGACGATGAGCACGCCGCGCCGCAGCAGGCTGTCGGTGGCGGCCGCCAGCGCCGTCGGCGTGGCCAGGGATAATGCACACGGGCACGACACGACCAGCGCGGCGATGGCCACGGGCCAGGCCCGCGACGCATCGTGCCAGCTCCAGAAGGCGAACACGGCGACGGCAAACAGCAGCAGGCCCAGCACGAACCAGGCGGCCACTTTGTCGGCCCACTGCGCGATCTGCGGCTTGCCGCTGCCGGCCCGCTCGATCAGTTTTAACAGGTCCGACAGGGTGCTTTCACGCGCCGGTTTCAGTACGCGCAATGTCAGGACGGCACTGGCGTTGATGGCGCCGCCCGGCACCTGTTCGCCCGTCTTGCGTCGCTGGGCCGCGCTTTCGCCCGTCAGCAGAGATAAATCGAGCGCGCTCGTGCCCTCGATGATGACGCTGTCGGCGGCGATCGCTTCGCCCGGTTTCACGAGGATGATGTCGCCCACATCCAGCGTGCCGGCTGGCACCAGGGTGGTGGCGCGGTTGTCGGGAAAGCCCGCCATCAGCGAGGCCGAGGCGGGCAAGGCGTGCTGCAGTCGTTCCAGCGCCGAGGCCGCCTTGCGGCGCGCCTGCAGCTCGTAATAGCGGCTGCACAGCAGCAGGAAGATGAACATCGTGGCCGAGTCGTAATACACCTCGCCGCGGCCCGTAAAGGTCGCCACCACGCTGCCGAAGAAGGCCGCCAGGATGCCCAGCGCCACGGGCACGTCCATGCCCAGGGTGCGTGCGCGCAGGCTGGCCCAGGCGCCCTGGAAGAAGGGCATGGCCGAATAGCAGATGGCCGGTAACGTGAGCAGCAGGCTGGCCCAGCGCATCAGGCTGGCCATACTGTCGTCCAGGGTGCCGTCCTCGGCGGCCAGGTAGGCGGGCGCCACGTACATCATCACCTGCATCATCGACAGGCCCGCCACGAACAGTTGGCGGCCCAGGGTCTTGCTGGCCTTTTGCAGGCGTTCGCCATGGCGCACGGCGTCATACGGATAAGCCGTGTAGCCGACTTGCCGCACGGCTTGCAGGATGTCGCCCGGCTCGCACTGCGCGCGGCTCCAGCGCACGTACAAACGCTCCGTGGCGACGTTCAGGCTGGCTGCCTGTACGCCGGGCAGGCGCGTCAGCTGGCGTTCGATCAGCCAGACGCAGGCGGCGCAGCGGATGCCTTCGACGGACAGGGTCGCTTCGCAGCTGCTGGCGTCGCGCGCGAATTGCGAGTCGTCATTGCTGTACAGGCGCAGTTCGGGCGGCATCAGGGTGGCATCAAACGCGTTGACGGCATATTCGTCGCGGTCGCGGTAGTACGCGCTCTGGCCGATGTCGACGATGGTTTGGGCCACCGCTTCGCAGCCGGGGCAGCACATGGTGCGCGGCAGCTCGTCGATCGTGACGTTCCAGCTCGAGCCGCTGGGGACCGGCAAGCCGCAATGGAAGCAGGCGGAGGGTTTTAAAACAGCATTCATAGGTTTGGTTTCATGCATCTTTTCATGGATGGCCCGTGACGCACAGGGCGTCGAGCCAGCCCAGCGACACGCCATTCGCGGCGCGCAGCAGGCCCAGCAAGCCAAAGCCCAGCACCAGCAAGCCGCTGGCGATGCGCACGGGACGGCGCTGCATCTGCGCGCGCAGGCGCGTGCCCAGCAAGCCCATGCCCAGCAGCATGGGCAGCGTGCCCAGGCCGAAGGCGGCCATGGCGGCCGCGCCGTCGAGGGCCGAACCTTGCAGCATGGCCGTCAGCAGGGCGCTGTAGACCATGCCGCACGGCACCCAGCCCCACAGGCCGCCCACGGCCAGCGCCTTGAATGGCGTATCCATCGGCATCAACGGATGCAACAGGGGGCGCACGCGGCGCCAGACGACATTGCCGGCCGCTTCCAGGTGGGCCAGGCCGCGCCAGGCATCCATCAGGTACAGGCCCAGGGCGACGAGCATCAGGTTGGCCAGCCAGTAGCCGGCCACCTGCAGTGACGCCATGTGCAGCATGCCCGCACCGGCCAGGCTGCCGGCCAGGGCGCCGGCCAGCATGTAGCTGACTATGCGCCCGCCGTTGTAGGCCAGCACGCGCAGCACGTTCGTTTGCAGCGCGGGGCGCGCCACGGCGATGGCGATTACGGGACGCGTGGGCGCCGCCGGTGCACCGCCGCTGATCGACAGGGCGCCGACGATGCCGCCGCACATGCCGATGCAGTGCACGCTGCCGGCCAGGCCGACCATGAACATGGGCACGAGGCTCAGGGCATTCATCGGACGGTATTACACCGTTTTCGAGTAGCGCAGCGGCTGCACCGCGTCCGGCGCCGCGTTGGCGCGGGCCATCGTCAGGTAGCGGTCGAAGACCATGCAGATATTGCGGATCAGCAAACGCCCTTTCGGCGTCACCGTCAGCCAGTCTTCCTCGATGACGAGCAAGCCGTCACGGGCCAGTTCGCGCAGCTTTTCCAGCTCGACGGCGAAATAGCTGCGGAACTTCACGGGGTGGGCTTGCTCGATGGTGGCGATCGACAATTCGAAGTTGCACATCAGCATCTGGATGATGATACGGCGCAATAAATCATCGGTATCGAGCTTGATGCCGCGCGCGATCGGCAGCACGCCTTCGTCGAGTTTTTCGTAATACGCGTCCAGCGTCTTTTCATTCTGGCTGTAGACGGCGCCGACGGAACTGATGGCCGACACGCCGCAGGCGATCAGGTCCGCTTCCGCGCGCGTCGAGTAGCCCTGGAAGTTGCGGTGCAAGCGGCCCTGGCGCTGCGCCACGGCCAGGTCGTCCGTCGGCTTGGCGAAATGGTCCATGCCGATGTAGACATAGCCGGCGGCCGTCAGGCGCGCGATGCACAGGCCCAGCATGGCCAGCTTGGTGGCGCTGTCGGGCATGTCGGCGTCGAGGATGCGGCGCTGCGGCTTGAACAGGTGCGGCATGTGCGCGTAGTGGTACAGGGCGATGCGGTCGGGGCTGGCGGAAATGACCTTGCGCAGGGTTTCCGTCATCGTTTCCAGGTTTTGCTTGGGCAAACCGTAGATCAGGTCAATGCTGATCGAGCGGAAACCGGCGTCGCGCGCCGCTTGCATGATGGCCACCGTTTCCGCTTCCGGCTGGATGCGGTTGACGGCCTTCTGCACGTCAGCGTCGAAATCCTGCACGCCCAGGCTGATGCGGTTGAAACCTTGTGCGCGCAGGGAAAACACGCGTTCGCGCGACACGGTGCGCGGATCGATCTCGATCGAATACTCGCCGTCTTCATCGGAAGCGAACTCGAAATGCTGGCGCAAATGCAGCATCAGCTCCTCCATCTGCTTTTCGCTCAGGTAGGTCGGCGTGCCGCCGCCGAAATGCAGCTGCTCGATCTGGTTCATGCCGGCAAACAGCTTGCCCTGCATGGCGATTTCCTGTTTCAGATAGCTGAGATAGGTGGCGGCCTTGCTACGGTCTTTGGTGATGATCTTGTTGCAGGCGCAGTAGTAGCACAGGGTGTCGCAGAACGGCACGTGCACGTACAGCGACAGCGGACGCCGGCCGCCGCGCATGCGCAGCGCGGCCAGCGCTTCGAGGAAATTGCCGTAGCCGAAGTCGGCATGGAAACGGTCGGCGGTCGGATAGGACGTGTAGCGGGGGCCGGACTGGCTCATCTTGCCGATGATGACCGGGTCGAATTCGACGACGGCGTCCAGGTCGGCGGAAGCACTGCTGAGTAGTGTAGGCATGGTGTGTGTAAGGTCTTGAAAGGTGTTAGGCGGCCAGGCGTTTCAGCGCGGCGGGTTTGCCGGTGTTCGCGGCGCCGCCCTTGCCGCCGGGCATGGCGACGCGGCGCGGTGGCGGCATCTTGCCGAAATTGAACAGGCTCACGGCTTGCGACAGGCTGGCGGCTTCTTCCGCCAGGCGCGTGGCGGCGGCGGCGGCTTCTTCCACCAGGGCCGCGTTCTGCTGCGTCACCTGGTCCATGTGGGCGATGGCCTGGTTGACCTGGTCGACGCCGATGCTCTGTTCGCGCGAAGCGATGGAAATTTCCTGCATGATGGCCGTCACTTGCTTGACGGAGCTGACCACCTGTTCCATGGTGGCGCCGGCGCGGTTCACCTGCAGCATGCCGGCGCCCACCTTGCCGACGGAAATTTCAATCAGCTGCTTGATGTCCTTGGCGGCCACGGACGAGCGCTGCGCCAGGTTGCGCACTTCGCCCGCCACCACGGCGAAGCCCCTGCCCTGTTCTCCGGCGCGGGCCGCTTCCACGGCCGCGTTCAGGGCCAGGATATTGGTCTGGAAGGCAATGCCTTCGATCAGGGCGATGATGTCGACGATCTTCTTCGACGACGTGTTGATCTCGTCCATGGTGGTGATCACTTCGGCAACGATTTCGCCGCCCTGGACGGCCACTTTCGAGGCGGCCACGGCCAGTTCGTTCGCTTGCACCGAGTTGTCCGCATTCTGTTTTACCGTCGACGAGAATTCCTCGATGCTCGAGGCCGTCTCTTCCAGGCTGGCCGCCTGCGATTCCGTGCGGCCCGAGAGGTCCATATTGCCGGCGGCGATTTGCTTGGTGGCCACGGCCATGGTTTCCACGTTGATGCGCACGTCGCGGATGGTGGCGATCAGGTTGCTATTCATCTGTTGCAGCGCGCGCAGCAATTGCCCCACTTCATCCGTGCTGTCCGTTTCAAAACTGCCCGACAGGTCGCCGGCGGCAATCGCCCGCGCGCCGTTCAGGGCCTTGCCCAGCGGCTTGAGCACGGACATGCGCAAGGTGTACCAGAGGAAAACGTTAATCAGGAAACCGAACAGGGTGGCGCCGAAGATGGCGTAATTGGTGATCTTGCCGCCGCTGGCGAACAGGCTGATGACGCACACCAGTAACTGCAGGCAGTTGACGATGGAGGTGGCGGCCCAGATGCGCAGGTTGAGCGACATGTGCGTCAGGTTGTGCAGCAGGTGCGCCAGGCCCGGGCGCACGATCTGCCCGTTCTTGATGACAATATTGCCACCTTCCTTGTTGCGGATGGCCGCGTAGGCTTCCTCGGTCACCTTGACCTGATCCTTGTCGGCCTTCACGCGCACCGACATGTAGCCGATGGTCTTGCCCGCTTCGCGGATGGGCGTGACGTTGGCGCGCACCCAGTAAAAGTCACCGTTCTTGCAGCGGTTCTTGACCAGGCCCGTCCATGGCGTGCCGGCCTGGATCGAAGCCCACAGGTCGGCAAACGCTTCGGCCGGCATATCCGGGTGGCGCACAATGTTTTGCGGCGAACCGATCAGCTCTGCCTCGCTGAAGCCGCTGACCTGGCTGAAGTACGGATTCACATACACGATATTGCCGTTCATATCCGTTTTCGACACGATGGCCTGATCGTCCAAGACGAGGACTTCACGGTTAGTCACTGGCAAATTTTGGCGCATGGTTGCGGCTTCCTGATCAGTTAAAGAGCTAATTGGTGAGTAAGACTTGCACGATTGCAAGAATGGAGATCAGTGTAAGGAGTCGCCTGCGCAAATTTATTGATGTAGATCAAAATCCTCCAGATTGGTCGTGCTCGCACGCATTTAGGGATAGCAATGCGGCATTGTTTTAAATTTACTGGTTGCCGGCGGTGGCTAATCGACGCCTGCCGTCAGCGGCCGCGGGCTGCCCACGGCGTAGCCTTGCGCGTAGTCGATGCCCAGCTCGCGGATGATGGTCAGGGTTTCCGCGTTTTCCACGTATTCGGCCACCGTTTTCAAGCCCATCACGTGGCCCACTTCATTGATGGCCTTGACCATGGCGCGGTTGATGGCATTGGTGGCGATGCCGCGCACGAAGACACCGTCGATTTTCAGGTAGTCGACGGGCAGCGCTTTCAGGTAGCCGAACGAGGAAAAGCCGCTGCCAAAGTCGTCAAGCGAGAAGCGGCAGCCCATGGCCTTGAGCTGGCGCATGAAAATTTGCGCTTTTGGCAAGTTGGCGATGACGGCCGTTTCCGTGATTTCAAAGCAGATTTGTTCAGGCGCAATGGCATACTGCACGAATTGCCCGGTGATGTAGTCTTGCAGGCCCGTGTCGGCCAGCGACATGCCCGACAGGTTGACGGAATACAGGGCCGGTGTGCGGCGCCGGCTTTCCGCCAGCGCTGCCAAAGGCGGCAGGCTGTCGCGCACGCTCTGGATATGCTGGCACACGGCGCGGATGACCCAGCGGTCGATGGACAGCATCATGTCGTAGCGTTCGGCGGCGGGAATGAAGGCGCCGGGCAGTATCAGGTCGCCCTGGCTGTTACGGATGCGGATCAGCACTTCATCGTGTTGTTCCGGGCTGTCGCGCAGGTGCACGATGGGCATGGCGTACAGGCGGAAATAATCGTGTGCGAACGCTTCGTTCAGGCGTGAAATCCACAGCATTTCACCATGCCGTTGCGCCAGCATGACGTCGGACTCCTGGTACACGTGCAGGCGGTTGCGGCCCTGCTCCTTGGCCAGGTAGCAAGCCTGGTCGGCGGCGCTCAGCAGCTCGCTCATGGACTTGCTGTCCTGGTTGATTTCCGCGATGCCGATGCTCACGCCCAGTTCGAAGCTGTGTTCGTCCCAGGCGAAGGGGAATTCGCGCACGGACTGACGCAGCTGTTCGCCGATCAGGCGCGCATGCTCGAGCGGACAGTGGGGCAGCAGCACGCCCAGTTCGTCGCCGCCGAGGCGCGCCAGGATGTCGCTGTCGCGCATCTGTCCCTGCAGCATCTTGGCCAGCAACTGCAGCAGCACGTCGCCGGCGCCATGGCCGCAAGTGTCGTTGATGATCTTGAACTGGTCCAGGTCGAGGTACAGCAGCGCATGCGCGTGGCCGCTTTCTTTGGCCGTATGCAGGGCGCCCGCCACCAGGTGTTCGAATTCGCGCCGGTTGATCAGGCCCGTCAGGGCGTCGTGCGTGGCTTGCCACGACAATTGCTGGCTCAGCTTGCGTTCGTGGCTGACGTCGCGAAACACGACGACGGCGCCGAGGATCTCACCGTCGCGCGACCAGATGGGCGCGGCGGACTTTTCGATGGCGATGCGCCGGCCTTCGCGCGTGATCAGTTGCGTGTGCGTGGAGATACCGATGGCCTGGCGCTGGCGCAGGCACTTGATGGCGACGTGCTCGAGCGGCTGGTTCGAGTGCTCATTGACCAGGCACAGCGTTTCCAGGATGTCGATCCCCTCGGCCAACTGGCTGCTCCAGCCCGTGAGTTGCTCGGCCACGCGGTTCAGGTAGCGCGTTTTGCCCTGCGGATCGGTGGTGATGACGCCGTCGCCGATGGAGCTGAGCGTCACTTCGGCCAGTTCCTTGCGCTCGGCGATCATGAGTTCGCGCAGTATGTGCTCGGTGACATCCCAGATGACGCCAAGGGTGCGCTCGGGATGGCCGCCGCCATCCATGAAGACCTGCGCCTTGGCCGCCAGCCAGTGTTCGCTGCCGTCGGGCCAGATGACGCGGTATTGCAGGGCGTAGCCGCCGCGCCGCCGCACGCCGTCCTGCAGCACGCCGATCACCTTGTCGCGGTCATCGGCATGCACGCAGTCGAGGAAGGCGGGGAAGGAATGGGTCAGGGCACGCTCCTCCAGGCCTAGCAGGGCCGCGCCCCTGGCCGACCAGATGACCGTGCCGTCGATGACCTGGCCAGCGACGATGCGCGAATCCCATATCGCCATGTGCGCCGCCTCCAGCGCCATTTGTAAACGTTTCTGCTGGTCGCTCATCGTCCTCTCCCGCTATGGATATAGAAATAGATGCGCCGCTGGTGCTTAAGTTCCCGGCGCGTCGGCTGGCGTGACGGCCGGGGCGCGCGCCACGTCGCGCACATTCTTTTGCACGGCCACGGCGGCAAACAGGCTGAGCAGGAATGCCATGGCATAAAAGCCCTTTTCGCTGTTTTGCAGGGTGGCATTCCACAGGCCGACGGTGAGCAGCAGCAAGGCCAGCAGCACGGAAATCCAGCACAGGCCGAAATACATGCCCGTCACGGCGACGCCTTCCGTGCGGTCGCGCACGGACTTTTGCAGCGAGATGGCGGCGAACAGGCCATACATGAGGAGCGTAAAGTAATAGCCCTTCTCGTTGAGGGCCATCGTGGCGTTCCACAGGCCGGACAAATAGGTAATGGCGCCGATCAGCAGGGCCGCCCAGGAGGCGCCGATGAAGGCGTTGCTGGGGCGTTGGATGGGGGAAGGCTGCATAGGGTCTCCATGGGCAGGCAGGCACCGCCGGCATGGCCGGGGCGGCAGGCACGGATGCGCCTGCCGCCCCATCAGACCAGAAAGCTTATTTGTTTGATTTGAGCATGCGCAACAAAGCCGACACGGCGGTGACGCCGGCCAGCACCAGGCCACCGGCAATGACGCCGGCGACGGCGTTGATCAGGCTGGGCGTGACGGCTGCCAGCACGGGGCCGATGCCGGCCACGCTGCCGACGGCTTCTTCCGCGTGGTGCAACATGGCGCTGGCCCACGGCCAGCCGTGCGTCAAAATGCCGCCGCCCACCATGAACATGGCCAGCGTGCCCACCACGGAGAGAAATTTCATCAGTTTCGGCGCCGCCGACACGAGCATGCGGCCAAAGCCGCGCACGCCATTCATCAGCGCGCCCGCGCCCTTGCGCGCCGCCAGATAAAAGCCCGCGTCATCGAGCTTGACGATGCCGGCCACCAGGCCATACACGCCCACCGTCATGATGATGGCGATGCCGACGACGACGGCCACCTGCTCGGCGAAGGTGGCCGCAGCCACCGTGCCCAGCGCGATGACGATGATTTCCGCCGACAAAATGAAGTCGGTGCGGATGGCGCCCTTGATCTTGTCCTTTTCCAGCGCTACCAGGTCCACCTGCGGGTCGCGCAGCGCCTGTGCCAGCTCGGCCTTGTGGCTGTCGTCCGGGTGCAGGTATTTGTGGGCGATCTTTTCGAAACCCTCGAAGCACAAGTAGGCGCCACCCAGCATCAGCAGCGGCGTGATGGCCCACGGCGCAAACGCGCTGATGGCCAGCGCTGCCGGCACGAGGATGGCCTTGTTCTTCAGCGAACCGACGGCGACGGCCCATACGACGGGCAGTTCGCGCTCGGCACGCACGCCGGCAACCTGCTGCGCGTTCAGGGCCAGGTCGTCACCGAGCACGCCGGCCGTCTTCTTGGCGGCTACCTTGGTCATCAGGGAAACATCGTCGAGGATGCTGGCGATATCGTCGAGCAGGGCCAGCAGGCTGGAGCCGGCCATCTCAGCACGCTCCCGCAGTGGTGGCAGGGAATTGTGGAGCGAGGAAAGTGTTGTTTTTCATGATGTTATTCTTGGTTGTACGGCAAGGGAAGGCGTAGCTAAAGCATGCATGCGATCTTACCTCAGGCAGGGCCGGCAGGGCCGCACGGGCCGGGTTAAAATTGCTCCTCGTCAGCCTTTTTGGAAACCGCATGCCCTTTGCCACCTGGATCACCTTTGTCATCGCCGCCTCCATCATCGCCGTCTCGCCCGGCTCGGGCGCCGTGCTGTCGATGTCGCACGGCCTGTCCTACGGGGTGAAAAAGGCCAGCGCCACCATCCTTGGCCTGCAGCTGGGGCTGCTGGTGGTGCTGGGCATCGCCGGTGCCGGCGTGGGCTCTTTGCTGCTGGCCTCCGAAGTGGCCTTCAATATCGTCAAGACGGTGGGCGCGCTGTACCTGATCTACCTGGGCCTGTCGCAGTGGCGCGCCAGGGTGGCGGTCACGGGCGACCTGCATGCCGACGCCGTGGTGCCTTCCATGGGCCGACGCGTGCTGACGGGCTTTCTCACCAACGTGACGAATCCGAAAGGCATTATTTTTATGGTGGCGGTATTGCCGCAATTCATCAGCCCCACGGCGCCGTTGCTGCCGCAATTGCTGATCCTGGCCGTCACCATGTGCACGATCGATCAGATCGTCATGCACAGCTATGCTTTCCTGGCCTCGTCGATGCAGCGCTTTTTCCGTGACGCGCGCGCCGTGAAAAAGCAGAACCGCTTCTTTGGCGGCCTGCTGATGGCCGTCGGCGCCGCCTTGTTCTTCGTTAAACGGGGCAGCCAGGCGGCATCCTGAGCCAAGGCAACATGCAAACCAAGATGCAAACATTTGTAAGCCCGCTTGCGATGCCCGCCCGATGCGGATGTAATCGATAGCAATCGTCCTTGTAAGTCCTGCCTGGAGCGCTATCATGCGTCCGATCCTCTCTCTCCCCCTCTTGAAAACCGTGTGCGCCGTGCTGCTGTCGTCGGCGTGCACCTTCGCCTTGGCGCAGGACCCGCCCGCTCGCGTGGGCCGCATTTCCACCGTCGAAGGGCAGGTGCTGGTGCGCGCCGGTGGTGGCGAGGCGCAAAATGCCCTGCTGAACTGGCCCGTCACGACGGATAACCGGCTCAGCACCATGCGCGGTGCGCTGGCGGAATTGCGCTTGGGCGCGGCCGCCGTGCGCCTCGACGGCGATTCCGAACTGGAAGTAAGCGAGCTCGATGACGACCATTTCACACTGCACCTCAGCTATGGCACAGTCAGCGTGCGCGTGCGCAATCCCGATGCGCTGCGCGGCTTCGAACTGACCACCGCCCAGGCGCGCGTGACTCTCACTCAGCCGGGCTGGGTACGCATCGATGCGGGGCGCCAGCCCGGCACCAGCGTCGTCAGCGTGCTCGAAGGGGCGGCCGACGTGGATGGCGCGACGGGCAGCGTGACCTTGCGTGCCGGCAAGCGCGCCGAGCTGACGGACGAGGAATTGCGCACGGGCGCCTTGCACAGGATCGCCTTCGACAACTGGCCCGAAGCCTTGCCCGCCGCCACGCCGGCCTTGCAATATGTCACGGACGATACTACCGGCTATGAAGAGCTGGACCGCTACGGCGCCTGGCAGGACGATGCGCAATATGGCCCCTTGTGGCTGCCCAGCACGGTGCCGGTCGGCTGGGCACCCTACAGCGACGGTCGCTGGACGTGGATCGCGCCGTGGGGCTGGACCTGGGTCGACAATGCGCCGTGGGGCTATGCGCCCTCGCATTACGGTCGCTGGGTGCTGCTGGGCCACCGCTGGGGCTGGGCACCGGGGCGCGAGCGCGGCCGCGTGCCGTGGGCGCCCGCCCTGGTGGGCTGGGTGGGGGGTGGCCACGGGCCGCAGCAAGGTGCGCGTCCTGGCGTGGGCTGGTTTCCCCTGTCGCCACATGACCGCTACGTGCCCGGCTACCGCGCCAGCGCAGAGTATGAACGCCGCATCAACCGCGTGGCCGAGGGGCGCCGGCCTGTGGCGGGAGAACGCGAACGCCGTGTAGGCATGAGCATGTTGCCGGGCGAGCGCTTTGGCGCGCAGCGCACGGTCGACGTGCCGCGCCGCGACCGCACCACCATGCCGCCACCCGTGATGCAAAGCTTGCCCTTGAGCACGGCGCCTGCGCCTGCGGGCAACTGGCAGCGCCCTGCCGAAGCGCCGCGCGGCGACAACGGTTTCCGGCGCGAATGGGTCAACCGTCCCGGCCGTTTGCAGACGGACGATGGCCAGACGCATCTGGCGCCGCGTCCCATGCAGCCGAACCGCCCGCCCGTGCCGGCCCAGCCGCAACAGCCGCCGATACCGGCCCAGCCCGTGATGCCGGCGATGCCAGCCTTGCCACCCGTGCAAGACCAGGTGGCCCGCCCCGGGTGGCGTGGCGAGCAGCGGTCCCGCGTCGAGCGTCCCTTTGATGCACCCCGTCCGGACCGTGGAGAACGTGGCGGCCGTCGCGAAGTACTGCAGACGGCGCCACTGCCGTCCTTGCCTTCCCCACCACCCGTGGCTCAGCCGCGGCCCGCACCGCCGCCGATGCCGGCCCCTGCCGCCCGTCCGCCTCAGGAGGCGCGTGGCGGCGAACGCAGCGGGCCGCCCCGTGAACGGAGCAATGACCGAGGCAATGAGCGCGGCAATCCCGGCCGCAATGGCCGGATGCAGGAAGTGGAGCGCTGACGGCCGTGCCGTCTGTCGCGCCGTATCGACGTTCAAGCCGCAAAATGCGCAGTTCGTCACATGCTGGATGCAAAGTCGCCTCGGTTTGTCTACAGTACGACCACTGCTTATCCTCCAAGTGACAGCATCGACTTTTCCGGCTATTTTGTCCAAACGAAATAGTTTTCGCCAGCTGACAAAGCTGGCTTTTTTTTTCTGCGCCCCTGGCGCCATGGCAACGGGCGCATGCGCTCCGAAAGTTGGCTACAATACGTCTTTACGCGGTCGCCGCGCGATATATGCTGCGCCGCCTGTTCTGACCGGCACTGATAGGATTCCCCATGCAAACCACCCCACCCACCGAAGTCACGATTCCCCCCAGCGAATCGCTGATCGAATACCCGAGCGATTTCCCCATCAAGATCATGGGCCCGACGCATGTGGACTTCGCGCCGACCATGCTGGAACTGGTCATCAGCCACGATCCGACCTTTCACGTGGGCCGCATGGAAGAGCGCCCATCGCCCAAGGGTAATTACACGGGCCTGACCGTCACCGTGCGCGCCATCAGCCGCGAGCAGCTCGACGCCCTGTACATGGCACTGTCGGGCCACCCGATGGTCAAGATCGTCATGTAAGACATGCTGTTGCCCGGGCTGGCTGGCGTTTCGTCAGCCGCCACACCAGGGCAAAGGCCGCGCTGGCCGCCGCCGTCACCCACAGCAGGGGCTTTTCGCTGCCGTCGGTGATGGCGGCGATCACGGCACCGCAGGCGGCCGTGATGAGCATCTGGATGAAGAAGAACAGGCCCGAGGCGCTGCCCGCCTGGGCGCCATACGGCTGCAGTACCGCCAGCTGGCAGGCGGGGATGGCCATGCCCACCGAGACCATCACCAGCAGCATGGGCGCCACCAGCGATGCCACGTGCTGCGGCGCCAGGCTGCCTGCCAGCAACAAGCTGGCCGCGCCCGCCACATTGATCAGCACCGCCACACCCAGCAGGTAATTGGCGCCCAGGCGCGGTCCCAGGGCGCGAAACAGGCTCGATCCCGCCACATAGCCGCTGACCGTCAGCGCGAACACCAGCGCATACGCGTGCGGCGACAGATGCATCCCCCTTTGCAACAACACGGACGATTCCGCGATGAACGGGAAATACGTGCAATACACACAGCCGATGGCCAGTGCATAGCGCAGAAAATACGCGTCGCCCAGCAGGCGGCGGTAGAGCGCCAGGGTATTGCCTTGTGGCACGGCGTCGGCTGGCTTGGTTTCCGGCACGTAAGCGGCGATCAACCCCAGCGACAGCGCGCCCAGCAGGCACAGCACGCCAAACACGGCGCGCCAGCCGAACGCTGCATCGAGCACGCTGCCGGCCAGCGGCGCCACGATGGGCGACAGGCCCATCACCATCGATATTCTCCCCAGCATGCGCGCCTGCGTGGCGGGGTCGAAGCGGTCGCGCACCATGACACGCCCAATGATGGTGCCGCTGCAGCCGCCGAACGCCTGCAGCACGCGCGCGGCGATCAGTACGTGCACATCGGAGGTCACGCTGCAGACGATGCTGGCGAGCACATAAATGCCCGTGCCGGCCAGCAGCACGGGACGGCGTCCGTAACGGTCGGCCAGCGGCCCGCAAGCCAGCATTGACGCGGCCGAGCCGGCCATGAACAGGCTCAGGGTCAGTTGCAGCTGGGCATCGCTGGCATGCAGGGCATCGGCCATGGCCGGCAGCGAAGGTAAATAGATGTCGATGCTGATGCGCGACAGGCAGACCAGCAGCAGCACGATGCCGCCCCAGGCCCATACAGCGATTTGTTTCTGCATTGTTGTATACGATCCTCTCATGTGTCCCTTCATGCGTGCGCCCCGCTGGCGCACCGGAACGGTGAGAGTAGAATGTTTGTGGTGTAATGCGAAGTGCCAGTCATCAGAAAATTCATTGGACCACTTGGACGATCATTATGCCGCGAGGAAAATTACCGCACGCCCTGGACTTGCCTCGTCCCACCAGCTGGCTCGACAAGGCGGGCGTCAACAAGCAGGATGGCGCGTATGAAGCGCTGCGCTCGGCCATCCTGACGAAGATGCTGCCGGCGGGCAGCCGTTTGCCGTCCAGCCGCACCCTGGCGGAACGGTGGGAGTTGTCGCGCGGCACTATCGAAACCGTGTTCGACCGGTTGCACGCGGAAGCGTATGTGACGCGCGTGCCCGGCTCCGGCACGCGCGTGTGCGCCGTGGTGCCGGAACGCTTTTTGATGGCAGGCTTCGCCGATGCCACCTCGGCCGCACCGGCTAGCGTACCCGCGCCCGCCCCGGACACGGGCGTGCGCGACGGCTTGCCGTTTGTGGCGCGGCGCGCCGACGCCAGCCTGTTTCCCATGGCCGCCTGGTCCAAGTGCGCCACGCGGGCGCTGGCGGCCGCCACGCCGGAGCAGTTGTGCGGCGCCGATCCGGCCGGCCTGCCCCAGCTGCGCCAGCAGATCGCCGACTTCCTCGCCAAATACCGCGGCATCCGCTGCGATCCGCAAGATATCGTTGTTACGACCGGCATCCGCCACGCGATCGACTTGCTGGCGCGCAGCATCGTGCGCGATGGCGACAAGGTTTGCCTGGAAGAGCCCGGCTATCCGGCCGCGCGCGCCCTGTTCGCCCTGGCGGGCGCCGTGTCCGTGGACATTGCCGTCGACGCCGAGGGCATCGATTGCGCCGCCCTGGCCGCGCACGCCGACGCCTGCCTCGCGTATGTGACGCCGGCGCACCAGTCGCCGCTGGGCGTGACCATGTCCGTCACGCGCCGCCTGGCCTTGCTGGAGTGGGCGAATGACAGCGGTGCCTGGGTGGTGGAAGACGATTACGACAGCGAATTCAATTACCACAGCGCGCCGTTGGCGGCCCTGAAGGCGCTGGACCAGTACCAGCGTGTGATCTACTGTGGCAGTTTTAACAAGACACTGTTTGCCGGCCTGCGCGTGGGCTTCATGGTGCTGCCGCCCGCCTTGCGCCCGCAACTGCTGCGCATCGTGCAGTTGACGGGCCGCTCCGTGGGCGTGACGGAGCAGCTGGCGCTGGCCGCCTGGATGGAGGAAGGCGCTTTTGTGCGCCATTTGCGTCAGGCGCGCCTGGCCTACAAGGAGCGGCGCGACTTGCTGCTGGCCTGCCTCGAACAGATCGCCCCTGGCCGTTACACGATTTCCGGCCAGCAGGCGGGCTTTCATTGCGTGCTGTGGCTGCCACCGGATGGCGACGAGCGGGCGTTTTGCGCGCGCGCCGCGCAGGCGGGGCTGGCGTTGCAGCCGCTCGGTGATTTTTGCCATAGCGCCAGGCTGGCGCCGGCCGTGCTGCTGGGCTACACGGCGCTGAGCCTTGCCCAGGTGCGCCACGCTGCACAAAAATTGGGCACTTTGCTGTTGTTGCCGGCGCCCGGGGCTGAATGAAACGGCAGCCTGGCTTATAATCACGGCTTCGCCGCAGCGCCCGCAAGGCGCCGGCAGTTGATTACAGAATCTGTCATGACCACCACCCGAACCGAAGCGGCGCTGATCCGCGAGCTGGGCCGCGTCGATTACGAGCCGACCTTTGCCGCCATGCGCGCCTTTACCGATGCGCGCACGACGGACACGCGCGATGAACTGTGGATCGTCGAGCATCCGCCTGTGTTCACGCTGGGCCTGGCGGCCGACCGTGGCCATTTGCTGGCTGGCGCAGAGAATGTGCCCGTGGTGCAGACGGACCGCGGCGGTGAAGTGACGTTCCACGGCCCCGGCCAGGTGGTGATTTACCTGCTGATGGACTTACGCCGCAACAAGCCGGGCGGCAAGTTGTATGCGCGCCAGTTCGTGCATAAAATCGAGCAAGCCATCATCAACGTGCTGGCGGCGTATAATCTTGCAGGCGAGCGCATCGATGGCGCGCCCGGCATCTACATCGCCGGCGGGCCGGACAAGGGTGCGAAGATCGCCGCGCTGGGATTGAAAGTGCGCGGCAACGGCTGCACCTACCATGGCGTATCGCTCAACGTGGCGATGGACCTGGCGCCGTTTTCCTGGATTAACCCCTGCGGTTATTCCGGCCTGAAGACGGTGGACATGCGCAGCATGGGCGTTGTGGCGCCGCTGGCCGAGGTGCAGCGGGCCCTGGCCCATGCATTGACCGTATTACTCGATGTAAGCGAAGTAAACAGCGCCGCAGGCGCGCCTCAGGCAGCAGATGCCTGAGCAAACAAACCAACACGCCCGTCAAGGGCTTGCAGCCATGACTTCTGAGACCATTTCCAGCACCGCCCCCGCCGCTACTGCCGCTCCCGCGTACAACCCGAGCGAAAAGCAAAAAGGCGCCAGCAAGACGTCGCGCATTCCGATCAAGATCATTCCGATCGAGCAAGTCGAGCGCCTGAAAAAGCCGGACTGGATCCGCGTCAAGGCCGCCTCGGCATCGACCCGCTTCTATGAAATCAAGGACATCCTGCGCGAAAACAAACTCGTCACGGTGTGCGAAGAAGCCAGCTGCCCGAACATCGGCGAATGCTTTGGCAAGGGCACGGCCACCTTCATGATCATGGGTGACAAGTGCACGCGCCGCTGCCCGTTCTGCGACGTGGGCCACGGCCGTCCTGATCCGCTGGACAAGGAAGAGCCAGCCAACCTGTCGAAAACCATCGCCAAGCTGCGCCTGAACTACGTCGTCATCACTTCCGTCGACCGCGATGACTTGCGCGACGGCGGCGCCGGCCATTTCGTCGAGTGCATCCAGCAAACGCGCGCCCTGTCGCCGAACACCCGCATCGAAGTGCTGGTGCCCGACTTCCGTGGCCGCCTGGAAAAAGCATTGCTGTTGTTCAAGGATGGCTTGCCTGACGTCATGAACCACAACCTGGAAACGGCGCCGCGCCTGTACAAGGAAGCGCGTCCCGGTTCCGACTACATGCATTCCTTGAAACTGCTGAAGGATTTCAAGGCCATGTACCCGGACGTGAAAACCAAGTCCGGCATCATGGTGGGCCTGGGCGAGACGGATGAAGAAATCCTGCAAGTCATGCGCGACATGCGCGAGCACGACATCGACATGCTGACCATCGGCCAGTACCTGGCGCCATCGAACAGCCACTTGCCCGTGCGCCGCTATGTGCACCCGGACGTGTTCAAGATGTTCGAAGAAGAAGCCTATAAAATGGGCTTTACCCACGCCGCCGTGGGCGCCATGGTGCGCAGCTCGTACCATGCGGATGAACAGGCGCACAGCGCCGGCGTGGAATCGGCGCTGAACTTCTAAGTAACCTTGCGCCACATCAAAGCCACCTGCTAACGCCGGTGGCTTTTTTTTGTCTGCCCGTATCGTATGCGCGCCAAGCTGACGAGCGTTCTATACTGGCATGCTGAAAAAGCATGGTTGGTGAATAAGCTATGAGGTGACGCATGGACGTACGCATCGACGCATCGTGGAAGGCGCGGTTGGAGGGGGAATTCGCCCAGCCGTATTGGGAACGCCTGGCGGCCTTCGTGAAGGAAGAGTATGCGGCGGGGCCGTGTTTTCCGCCGGGCAAGGCCATCTTTCGCGCGTTCGACCTGACGCCGTTCGGGCAAGTCAACGTCGTGATCCTGGGGCAAGACCCGTATCACACGCCCGGCGCGGCCATGGGCTTGTGCTTTTCCGTGCCGGACGGCCATCCCGCGCAGCCGAGCCTGCAAAACATCTTCAAGGAATTATCCACGGACATAGGCGTGGCGCGCACGCGCACGGATTTGTCGGACTGGGCAGCGCAAGGGGTGTTTTTGCTCAACAGCGTGTTGACCGTGCGCGCCGGGGTGGCCGGCTCGCACGCGGCCAAGGGCTGGGAAAAGCTGACGGACAGCGCGATTCGGCACCTGTCCGCCGAGCGTAGCAACCTCGTCTTCATTCTGTGGGGCGGCTACGCGCAAGCCAAGCGCAGCCTGATCGATCCCGGCAAGCACCTGGTGCTGGCGGCGCCCCACCCTTCGCCTTTGTCTGCCAGTAAAGGTTTCTTTGGCAGCAAGCCGTTCAGCCAGGCGAATGCCTATTTGCAAGCGCACGGGCAGGCGCCCATCGTCTGGGGCGATAGCTGAAGCATGACGGCAACCGACAGCGGCAGGCGTTGCTCCCTGCCGCTGTCTTCGCGCGTAACGGTTAAAAGCTGGTAGACAGGCCGGCGTAGAAGCTGCGGCGGGCGCCGTACTGCGGCGCCCCCACGCCCACGCCGGAACCGTCGCGCAGCAGATACGATTTATCGAACAGGTTGATCAGGGCCAACCGTCCTTCCACCTTGCCGACCGGCGTGTTTTTCCACGTGTGCGTGAGCGCCGTGTTGACGGTGAAGTAACTGGGCAGATGGCCGGAATTGGGCGCGCCGCCGTCCGGAGTCATGCGCAGGCCGCTGCCATACAGGAAGTCAGCGCTCACTTGCGAATCGCCAAAGTGATAATGTCCGCCGCCCGACAGCGTGTATTTCTGGTCATGATCGAGGTAGACATAGTGCTGGCTGATGTAGTTCAACTCATCGGCGCCAAACAGGGCCTGGCCCGAATTGATGTTGCGGCCCTGCGCCTTTTGCGTGCTGGCGTTGAGGAACAGGCCCCAGTTTTTCTCGCTGTAGATGGCCGACAATTCCAGGCCCTTGGCGTAGCCGTCCGCATAGTTGAACGGCGTCAAAATCAGCGCCTGGCCGAACTGGCCTTCGTCCAGCAGGTTGTTGATCTTTTTATAGTACACATCGGCCGTTACGGTCAGTTTCGAGCTCACCTGATGGCTGATGCCCACGTCGTAGTAATGCGTGCGCTCGGCCTTGACGTTGTCCGACTGGCCGATTGCCGGCGCATTCGTCGTGTTCGCATACAGGTCGATGCTGCCTTGCGCCGCCAGTTCCTGCGGTGGTGGCGTGAAGTAGCGCGAATAGCCGGCGTGCAGGGCCGTGCCCGGTGCGATCTGATACGCCAGGTTGACGCGCGGGCTCCATTGCTGCTCGCTCGTGTAGGCCGAGACTTTGTCGAAGCGGGCGCCATAGTTCAGGGTCAGGGGCTTGCTGATATGCCATTCATCCTGCAGGTAAAAACTGGCCAGGGTGCCTGTCTTGCCGCTGTTGTCGAGAATGCTGATCGGCGTGGTGGAGGCTTGCGCGCCGTCAATGGCGGGGAAGACGGCCACCGTGTTGTCGCTGCTCGTCTTCTGGCGCGTGTAGGCCAGGCCCGCGCGCACGGTGTGGTCCTGATGCAGCTTGTAGCTGATATCGAACTGGGCACCCGAAGCGCTGTTTGCGCGGCGCGAGTCCGACGCCACGCCGTTGTAGATCAGGTCGCCAATGGCATCGGGCGTGAAATGCAGTTCCGAGTACTGGTGGAAGGCGGACACCTGGTAATTGACGTCGCCCAGGCTCTTTTGCAGCGATAGCACGAGGAAGCGGTTCACTTCGCGCTGGTTTTCATTCAATTGCGACGACGGCAAGGTAGATGTGCCCGCCTGCGCATCGCTGTGGCCATCGAGCGAAAAGGCGGGCGCCTGGTTCGGGTTGTTCGGGATTTGGAAGCGGCCGTTATACGTGCCGAACATGGCGCCCAGACGCGTGTTGTCATCAAGGAAATACGACAGGCTGCCGAACGATTTGTTCTGCCGCGTCTTGTCGTGCAAGGCGCTGCGCGTGGCTTGCGGGTTTTCCACGCCCAGGGCATTGCCCAGGTAGCTGCCGGACAGGTAGTAATTGAACTTGCCCACGCTGCCGAAAAATTCGGCACTCGGCTCCACATGGTCATGGCTGCCGACCATGATGCCGATGCGTCCGCCAGGGCTCAATCCGCCCTCCTTCGTTTCAATATCGACGATGCCCGCCGTGCGCAGGCCGAACTGGGCCGGCAAGGCGCCCGTCATGAAATCCGTCTTGTCGATCAGGCGCGTGTCGATCGACTGGCCGAAGCCGCTGATGCTTTCCGGTAATTGCACGCCATTGATGCGGTATTGCACGTTGGCATGGTCGTCGCGCACGTGCAGGGCGCCCGAGCCTTTCGAATCCTGCGATACACCCGGCAGGCGCAGCAGCACTTCATTGAATGGCGTGTTGTCGCCCTGGCCCAGCATGTCGACCATGTGGCTGTCGATGCTGTAGATGGTGGTGCCGACTTTCGGCGACAGTTCGATGCGCGCGCTTTTCAAATGAGCGGACGTGACTTCCACCTTCTGCATGTCTTGTGGCGCAGCATCGGTATTGCCCTCGGCAGGCTCGGCGGCATGGGCGGAAACGGTAAACAGGCTGGCAAGGGCGAGCGACAGCGCGCTCAGGCGGGGGGTGTGTTGCATGGTAAACCTCAAAAATAGTCAACGCCAGGCGGCACGGCGCGCGTCAGAACACGGCGGTGCAGCCCGAAAAATGGATAAACAGCGTGGGAACTACAACGAGGCGGCAGGCGGGCCGCGCACGGGCGGCAGGATGAGGGCGGCGACAGGCGCCAGGGTGGCGGGCGCGACGGCCAGCAAGCGGTACGGCAGTAATTGGGCGGGCGGCTCGATGATGGCCGGCGGCACGGCGATATCGGCCACCTTGTCGATGACCGTGGCGCACAGCGCGCACTCTTCCGCGTCGAGGGTGGTCTTGTGCAGGTGCGAGGCGGCCGTCGACAGCAGGAACACGAGGGCCAGCGCACTGAACAGGGCCACGCACAGCTGCCACGGCGTGCGCGCGAGGGCGGCGGCACCGTGATGAGCAAGCTTGCGGGTGGGCTGGCGGGAAGACATGGGCGCATAGTAGCAAGAAAATCGCCTCGCTGTCAGCGCTTGTTGCAATTGATTTGCGCTAGAGCGAACTTACAGGGTGGCGCGCAAGTCGCGCGGCGACAGGCCGTAGTGCTGGCGGAAGCGGGCCGCGAAGCGCGACGGCGAGGCGTAGCCGCAGGCGGCCGCGATGTCGGCGATGGGTAAACTACCAGATTGCAACTCCTGCAAGGCCAGTCCCAGGCGCACGCCTTCCAGGATGGTACGGAAATGGCGCTGTTCCAGGGCCAGCTGGCGGCGCAGGGTGGAGGCGCCCACATGCAGTTTCGATGCTACCTTGGCCACGCTCCAGTCGGCGCCCGGGTCCAGCAACAGTACTTGCTGCACGCGCGCGGCCAGCGGATCGCGGCGGTCCAGCAGCAGCGGGCCGCAATGGCCGCCCAAGGCCAGGGCCAGCAGCAAGCCTTCGGCCTGGTGCGCCAGCAGAGCGGCCGGTGCGCCATTGGCCAAGCTGGCCATCAGCTGGTCCCAGGCCTGCGCCGCATGCACATCGAGCGGCACGCACAGGCTGGCCGTGGCCGCCTGGTGCAGCTGGGTATCGACGAGGCCGCCATGGCGCGCACGGAAACGGGCGATCAGGGCCGGTGAAAAACTCAGTACTTCCGCCCGGTAGCCTTGCGCGCCGGGCAGGTTGGCCACGCCCAGTTCCTGTCCCGCCGGCATCAGCACCACGTCGCCCGTGCCGGCGCGCGCCTGGCGAGCGCCCCATTCCAGCAGTTTTGTTCCTTGCCGCACGCGGCACAGGGCGCTCTGGAAGACGGGTACGCGGCGCAGGGTTTGCGCGCGGCGCGCCTCGATGGTGCCGTGGGCGATGCGCAGTTCGCTCAGGGCAACCGCTTCCATCTCATCTGCCATACAGTCCCGTCAGCTGCGCCTTGCCCAGCGCGTTGGCGTTGAGCATGTAGCCGAGCATGGCGCCGCTGGCGTGCTGGTCCAGTGGCAGTTTGTCCACGCTCAAGGCCCACACCGTGAGCTGGTAGCGATGGGCCTTGTCGCCGGGTGGCGGGCAGGCGCCGCCGTAGGCGCTGTCGCCGTAATCGTTGCGTCCTTGCACGGCGCCCGCTGGCAAAGTAACCGCCGTTGTTCCCGTCGGCAAGGAGGTGGTCCTGATGGGCACATTGAAGACGCTCCAGTGCCACCAGCCGCTGCCCGTGGGCGCGTCCGGGTCGTACAGGGTGATGGCATAGCTTTTGGTACCGGCTGGCGCGTCGTGCCACGACAATTGCGGCGCCAGGTTGCCGCCCGTGCAGCCGAAGCCCTGAAACACTTGCGCGGGCGCCAAGGTCTGGCCGGGGGCGATGTCGGTGCTCGATACCGTGAAATCGGCGGCGTGGGCGCCCAGGTGCAGCAGTGGGCTAAGCAGGCTCAGCGTGACGACGAGGAAGTGGGAGGGGGGCATGGTTTTCCTTTTGATAAGTATAGGCGAAAGTGTATGCCGTGCAACATGACCCCGCGATGCCGATGCGCTCGCTGATGGTGCCGAAACGCTCGTTTTTGCCCGATGCCGACGTTCCCATGAGCGTGTTGTCTGGTTTGCCCCTTTCTTGATGCGCATGATTTTCACTGCGGGGCTTTCATGCTATCGTTTCGCAGCCCAAAATTTCCCAGAGTTTCCATGTCGCAATACCCCAGCAAGTGGTTGATCAGCAAACTGCACCTGTATGCGGGCCTGTGGTTCGGCGCTCTGTTCGTCCTGCTGGGCTTGACCGGTTCCGCCATCGCCTGGATGCCGGAGCTCGATGCGTATCTGAATCCGAATTTATTGCAGGCGAGCACGCCCGCGCCTGGCCAGGTGTTCCAGGTCACGCCGCGCACGCTGCAGGCGGTGGTGGACACTCTTGCGGCCGACCCCGCCTACGGCAAGCCGGCCCAGCTCAATCCACCCGCCGATGCGCGCGACGTGTACGTGGCTTCGTATCGCCAGCCAGCCAAGCCGTCCCCCTTCCGCCAGGCCATCGTGCGCCAAGTGATGGTCGACCCCTACACCCTGCAAGTCAAAGGCGAACGCGACTGGGGCCGTTTCGGCCTCACGCGTCCGCTGCTGATGTCGGGCATGTTTCATTTGCACCGCTATCTGCTGACGGGCGACGCAGGCAAGACCATCACGGGGATTTCGGGCGTGGCCCTGCTGCTGATGGCCTTCAGCGGCATCTACCTGTGGTGGCCGCGCCTGCAGTGGACGGCTATCCGGCGCGCATTGACGGTGTCGCATAGCGGCTCCTGGCCGCGCTTTCACTATACGATGCACAAGGCGGCCGGCTTCTTTGCCGCGCCCGTGCTGGCCGTGCTCGCCTTTTCCGGTATCTATTTCAATTTGCCGCAACTGGTGGTGCCGCTGGTGGACCTGGTGTCGACGGTGCCGGACACGGCAAAATTGAAAAATGTGGCGCAGGATGGCGCCCTGCTCGATGCGGGCCAGGCCATGGCCGCCGCGCAGCTGCTGTATCCGCAGGCGCGCGTGTCGCGCATCGTGCTGCCGGCGAAACAGGACCAGCCGTACGAGATCCGCGTGCGCCAGCCGGACGAAATCGCCCACGGCGACGGAGCCACGAGGCTGACCCTGGACGCGCGCAGCGGCTTGCCCCTGCGCATCCGCGATCCGTTCACGGCCCCGTATGGCGAGCGCTTTCTGGGCTGGCAATTCCCCCTGCATTCGGGCCAGGCGTTTGGCGTGGCCGGGCGCGCCTTCATTACCGTCTTTGGCTTGATGCCGCTGCTGTTCCTGCTGACGGGCAGTTTGGTGTGGTGGAAACGGCGGCGCGGCCGGAAATAAGCGGCCGTCAAACCGATGCGGGGAAAGTTGCTATCATCATAGTATTTTCCGGCAGATCCGCTGCCCGGATTCACCCGCACAAGGACCCGCATGAGCAATCCCGACATCACCGTAGCACTGTTGAATGAACGCGGCACAGGCCGCCTGCCCGGCCACTTGGGCATCGTCATCACGGCCGTGGGCGACGGCCAGCTGACGGCGGAATTGCCCGTGCTGCCACACCTGCTGGCGCCGAACGGCTATCTGCACGCGGGCAGCGTGGTGACCCTGGCCGACACGGCGTCCGGCTACGGATGCATCGTCAACCTGCCCGAGGGCGCGAACAATTTCACCACCATCGAGTTGAAATCGAACCACCTGGGCACGGTCCGCGAAGGCACGCTCACCTGCACGGCGAAAGTTGAGCACAAGGGCCGCAACACGCAAGTGTGGGATGCCGTGGTGAAAAGCAAGGAAACAGGCAAGACGATTGCCCTGTTTCGCTGCACCCAGATGATCCTGTATCCCAAATAGGCTTATATTTTTACCCAGTTACCTTTATACAAAACCGGTCCCGTCGGTCCGTTGGGATTGGGCGAACCGCCTTTCGGTTCCAGGGTGACGGCCAGCAGTGCCACGTCGTTGCCGATGGCGCGCTGCGACAGGGCCAGTTTCACGTTGCCCTTGTCGGCCAGCAAGCCCAAGGAGCGCGGGTTGCCGCTCTTCGGCACGGCCCACAGTTCCAGGTCCTTATCGCTCGGCACGGGCGCGTTGCCCACCATGCGCACCTCGAGTGCGCCATGGCGGCTGTCGGCCGTCAGCAGCAGGGCCGTTTGCGCTTTCTCGTCCGTCAGGCTGGCCACATAGCTGATCTGCGGCGCGTCCATCACGCGCGTGGCCACGACGATCACCAGCAGTGCGGCGATGGCGCTCGAGGCCATGCCCAGCGAACGCCAGAACGACAGCGAATCGCGGAACAAGGACCAGCCGCCCTGCGGCGCCAAATGCAGGCGCTGCTCGATCTGCTGCCAGACGCGCTTGGGCGGCGCCACGGGCGTGGCAAATTCCGCCATCGGTTCCAGACGCTGGCGCCATTCGGCCGTGATATTGCGCAAGTCGGCGTCGTTGTGCAGCCAGCCTTCGAAACGCCGCCGCGCGCCCCCTTTCAGGGTACCCAGCACGTATTCGGACGCCAGTTTCTGGCGCAGCACGTCATTGCCGCGGATATTCATGAAGCCTCCCGTTTCGCCAGGCACGTGCGCAGCCGTTCCAGGCTGCGGCGTATCCAGGTCTTCACGGTGCCGATCGGCAGCGACATCTGCTGCGCCACTTCGCTGTGCGACAGGTCGTGATAGAACGCCAGGGCGACCACCTGCCGGTGCAGCCCTTCCAGGGCCGACATGCAAAACGCCAGCGCCTTGGCATCACCGCTCATTTGCAGCGATTCTATGGGCGTGGCCTGGGGGTCTCGGAGTGCATTCATGACTTCGCTATCAAACTGTTCGGCATCGATTTCCACGGTATCGTCGCTGCGCCGCAGCACATCGAACGCCTTGTTGCGCACGATGGTGGCCATCCAGGTCATCGGCGCCGCCAGATGACTCTGGTAAGCGGCGGCGTTGTTCCAGATGGCGACGAAACCCTCTTGCAAGGCTTCTTCAGCGAGCTCTTGCTTATGCAATATACGCAGCGCGAAGCCAAACAGTTTCGATGAGGTGGAGATATATAGCTGGCGGAACGCCGTGGCGTCCTTGTTGCCGGCGGCAAGCAGCCAGGCTTTCAGTTGTTGCGGGTCGAGCGATTGAGCGGCTAGGGACACGGCTGGCCTTCACAAGGTGTATGGGATCACGCAAGGGAAGGTTATAACAGATTGGCAACACCTGGCAACAAGGTTTTATACCGAGTTTGTGCGGTCTCTTAGCCGGCGATGGCTGTTTCCAGCAACTTGTGTAGTTCGGCGAACTCCGGCTTGCCCACATAGCGCTTGAGGATCTTGCCCTGCTTGTCGAGCACGAAGGTGGTGGGCGTGAGGGCCACGTCGCCATAGGCCTTGGCCGCCTCGCCCGTCACGTCGAGCGCCACCTTGAACGGCAGCTGGCGCGTTTCGGCAAAGTTCAGCACGTAGTTGGCCGGATCGTATTTCATGGCCACGGCGACGAATTCCAGGCCCTGCCCCTTGTACTTGTTGTAGGTGTCGACCATCTCCGGCATTTCCGCCACGCAGGTGGTGCACGAGGTGGCCCAGAAATTGACCATCACCACCTTGCCGCGCAGGCTGGCCGAAGTGATTTTCTCGCCATGGATGCCATGAAAGGTCACCTCCGGCGCGCTTTGCTTGTCATTCAGCGACAAATAGCCGGCCGCTGCCACGCCCGCCACGAAGACGGCGATCAGGGCTGGCTTGATCCAGGACTTGCTTGCGGAGGGCGAAGTTGACATGGTTTTTATTTGAAAAGCGCGGCAATGCGGCCACGATGTGACTATTATAGCTGCCGCATCGTCGCCGTGCCCTAGGTCGGATGGCGGAGGCGCTTACTGCTGTACCGTATCGCTGACCGTGCTCGTGGTGCGCGGCTGCGGCGGATCGGGTTGCAATTGCTTCAGTTCCGCTTCCGAAATGTAGTCGAACAGCTTGACCACTTTCTGCACGCCGCCCACGCCGCGCGCCACGTCGGCCGCCACCGTGCCTTCGCGCTGGGTGACTCGGCCCATCAGGAAGACGGTGGCGTTTTCCGTGACGACCTTGAACGAAGCGGCCGAGATGGTTTTCATGTCCACCAAGCTGGCCTTGACCTTGGTGGTGATCAGCGCATCGTTCGAGCGCGAAGTGTAGCTGGCCGGGCCGGCGATGATCAGTTCATTGGCCACCGATTCCACGCCCTCGATATTGCGCACTTCGCGTTCGACGGCATTTTTCATCGCGTCATCGCGCACTTCGCCCGTCAGCAGGACGCGGCGGTTGAAGCTGGTGACATTCACATGGCCCGCATCGCCGACGATGGAGGGGATGCGCGACTCGCCTTTGAGGGCGATCGACTTGTCTTCGGTCTGGGCGCCCAGGGTGCGGCGGTCTGCCGCAGCGACGCCGCCCATCACTGCGCCGCCGACCATCAATTCGATGCAGCCGGTGAGCGAGGTGAGCATGGCGCCGCACAAAAGTGCAGTTGCCAGCGGGCGTTGTACGCGTTTCCAGCCTGGGCCAGTACCGAATTTAGTCATTCACGTCTCCTCCGAATAGCGCGACATCGATGCCGTCGCAGATGCAATGTATGGTGGTCAGGTGGACTTCCTGGATGCGCGCCGTGCGCTCGGCTGGCACGCAGATATGCACGTCGGCGTCCGTCAGCATCTTGCCGATGGCGCCGCCGTCCTTGCCCGTCAGCGCCACGACGCGCATTTCGCGCTCGAGCGCCGCTTCCACGGCGGCCATCACGTTGGCTGAATTGCCCGACGTGGAGATGGCCAGCAGGATGTCGCCGGCCTGGCCGAAGGCCTGCACCTGCTTCGAGAAAATCTCGCGGTAGCTGTAGTCGTTGGCCACGGCCGTCAGGATCGAGGTATCCGTCGTCAGCGCCAGGGCCGGCAGCGGAAAGCGCTCGCGTTCGAAGCGTCCCACCAGCTCGGCTGCGAAATGCTGGCAGTCGGCGGCGGAACCGCCGTTGCCGCACGCCAGGATCTTGTTGCCGTTGGACAATGCATAAAACATCAGGTCGATCGCCTGCGCAATGGGATGCGCCAGTACGGTAGCGGCCTGGATCTTGAGTTCGGCACTTTCGTGGAAGTGCGAGAGGATGCGTTGATTATTCATAGTCTGCCGATTATAGTGCAGGCGCGCGGCGTGGCGGACAAGCACTGTTAAAAATGCTTACATATCGAGGATGTTCTTCAGCCAGCTGATGCGCCCGCCATCGATGGCGAGTGCGTCGAAGCGGCAGGGCGGCACGGTTTTTTGTGCCAGCAGCCAGGTTTGCGCAGCCACCGCCATGCGCCGCTGTTTGGCTGGCGTGATGCTGGCCAGGGCGCCGCCGAAGGCTGCACTGCTGCGTAGCCGCACTTCCACGAAGACGACCGACGCGCCATCGCGCATGATCAGGTCCAGCTCGCCGCCCTTGCACAGATAGTTGCGTTGCAACAGCACCAAGCCTTGCAGCAACAGATACGCGAGCGCATCGTCTTCCCCCTGCCGCCCCCGTGCCTGCTTATTCTGGAAAGGCAGGGGCGGCATGGCGTGTCCTTATTGGGCCTGCGGCAAGGCGGCTGGCGTTGCTGCCGCGGCCGGTGGCCAGGTGCCCAGCACGCCTTGCTGGTAGCTGGCGGCCTGTTCCGTGCGTTCGAATACGCTTTGATCATTCTCGAAGCGCACGGCCAGGCGGCCCGTCACGCCATCGAGCGTGAACGGCGCGTTCGGGCGCAGCGCCACTTCGCGCGCCACGCGGAAGGCATCGATGCCCAGCGCGTACAGGCGTTGCATATCCGCCGTCAGGCGGACGTCGCCTGGCTGCGGCGGCTGGGGATACACCATCACTTGCGGGTGGTCGCGCTGCACTTGCCAAGGCAGGTCCAGCAGGCGCGCGCCGTCGAGCTCAGGGCCGCTGGCGCCGCGCCCGGCGCCGGGATTCAATGACGACGTGCCATACAGGGGCAGATCGCTGCCGATGGCCACGCGCAGCTGGCGCGCCTGGTCGGCGTCGAGCGCGGCAAACAGCAGGCCCGGCGGCGTCGCGGCCAGGCGCGCGCGCAGCTGCACCAGCTCGGCATCGCTCAGGTAGCCATTCGTGGCCGTCAAGTCCATCGTCTCGATCTTGCCGCCCTGGCGCAGCCATTCCTGCTTGAAGGCGGCGCTGATGCGGCGCTGCGAGGGTGAACCGGCCGACAGGATCAGCGCGCTGGCGCCAGGCTGTTCGCTGGCGGCCCAGGCGGCGACCTGGCGTGCTTCCGCCTCGATCGACAGTCCCATCACCAGCAGCTTGGCTGGCAGGCGCGCCTCGCCGCGGTTGTCCGGGTGGTTCAGGGCGATCGTCGGCTTGCGTACCAGATCGCTATTTGCCACGGCCGTGACGGCCGAGCGCGACAAAGGACCGACGACGACGTCCTGTTCCTCTTGCGCTTGCGCAAACTTGTTCAGGACGTCGCTGCTGCCATCGCCCGTGTCGATCACCGTCACTTCAAAGCCGCTGCGGTCGCGCTCATACGCGGCCATGAAGCCGGCGCGCAGCAATTCGGCGGCCGGGCCCAGGGAAGCCGAGCGCAGCGGCAGCAGCAGGCCGATGTGGTGGACCTTGCCATCGGCGGGCGCCGGCGCCGTGGCCGCCGGCATGTCGAGCAGCGTGCCGGTCGCCGGCTTGGTGGTGATGGGCGCCAGCGGGGCACCATTGCCGTCATACGCGGTAATATCGGGCACGGCCACGGCAAACGTCACCGGTTCGGGCGGTTGCGGCTTGGGCGGCACGGGTGGTGGCAGTGGCTTCGGTGGCGGCAGCGCCCTTGTGTTAGATTCAATAGGCGCGCACAATTGCCCGGGCGCGTCGCAAGGCGTGCTGCAAGCGCTCAGCATGCCGGTCGCGGCACAAACAAGCAGTAACTTCACACTATTAGCAAGCATTTAACCTCCAAAATGACCGTACAAGAAATCAGTTCCATTGCCAGCCTGCCCATCATGACAGAGGCGGCGCACCAGGTCTATCCTATCGCAACATTGTATATAGTGGCCACGCCGATCGGCAATGTGACCGATATCAGCCTGCGCGCGCTGCATTTGCTGAGCCTTGCCGACGCCGTCGCCTGTGAAGATACGCGCAACACGGCGCACCTGCTGACGCGCTTTGGCCTGAACAAGCCATTGATTGCTGCGCATCAACATAATGAGCGCGAAGTGGCGCAAACCCTGATTGCCCGCCTGCACGCCGGCGAGCGCATCGCCCTCGTTTCGGATGCGGGCACGCCCGCCGTCTCCGACCCGGGCGCGCGCATCGTCGACGCCGTGCGCGCGGCCGGCTTGCGCGTGCTGCCTTTGCCCGGCCCATCGGCGGCGATTACCGCCATTTCCGCCAGCGGGCTATTGAATGACCAGTTTTACTTCGTCGGCTTCCTGCCGGCCAAGGCCAAGCAGCGCGAAAACATGCTGCACAGCCTGCGCGGCGTGACGGCCACCATGGTCTTTTATGAAGCGCCGCACCGCATCCTCGATTGCGCCACGGCCCTGTTGGAAGCGTTCGAGCCCACGCGCCAGGTGGTGTTTGCGCGCGAACTGACGAAAATGTTCGAGGAAATCCACCGCTGCCCCCTGTCCGAAGCGGAAAGCTGGATACGTGCCGACGCGCACCGCGAAAAGGGAGAATTTGTCGTGCTGCTGGAAGGCGCCACGGAGGCGCAGGACGCGGAAGACGTGGAAGCGGAACGCATCCTGAACATTCTATTGGCCGAATGCAGCGTCAAGCAGGCGGCGAATCTGACGGCGCAAATCACGGGCCGCAAGAAAAATGCCCTGTATGAGCGGGCGTTGCAGTTGAAGGGGCAGGAATAACTATCCACATGCCCAACTGGGGCTATTGTTAAATTATTACCATTTGCAGCCGCTGTCCTTCTTGTCCAGCAACATCAGCACGGGCGCCAGCAAGCCTGCCCCTGAATAGGCGCTGCGGCAATCGCCGCGCTTGCCTTGCGCGATATCGCGTGCCAGCTGGGTTTCCGTTTGCAGCGGCTTGTCGGGGATTTGTCCCACGGCCGTGCCCACCTTGGACGGATCGCGCTCGCCCGCCACCTTGCGCGCCGTCTTCCTGGCCGCTTCCATATCGAACTTTGGCGTCTCCTGCGTGAAGGTATCGGAACTGGCCGCCGGCGTGGCTGGTGAGGCGGGCACGACCGTGATGGCTTGCGAGCTGGATGCTGGTGCGGTGGCGGTCGCCGGCGTTTCCCGGGCAGTGGCGAGTCTCGGCTTGCTGATGGGTTTGGGTTCGCGCTTCGGCTTGACGACTTCGACAGGTGGCGGGGGCGGCTTGGCGGCCAGCGGACGTATCCATACGGCGATCGATTCCACGCGCGGGGCCGTGTCTATCCGTGCGGTCGGCTGCACATGGCGCCACAGATAGATCAAGGCGCCATGCAGCAGCAAGGATACGCCGACGCCCAGCACGATGCCGCGGCCCTTCGGCAAGGGCCGGCCACCGTCGCTTCCGCCGTTTCTTTCAATACTGAAATCCATTGCCGTCGTCGCCTTCATGTCTGATCGGGAAAACTTGCGTAGTAAGTGTCGCATATTTCATGCATGCTGAAAAATACAGGGGTTGCAGTGCCGCGCGTAAATAATTTACACAGAGTTTCACCTGACCCTTGACCGAAGTCGATACGGCCTGTATTATCTTGGTCTTCGGAGTGTGGCGCAGCCCGGTAGCGCACCTGGTTTGGGACCAGGGGGTCCAAGGTTCGAATCCTTGTACTCCGACCAAATTTGTAGAAAAAAACCCAAGAGTTTCGGCTCTTGGGTTTTTTTTCGTCTGTAGCGCCTGCAGCAAAAAGGGGCCATCGGCCCCTTTTCATTTACCCCAGGCGTTTCGCCGCGATGGCATTGCCGGCGCGGCTAAATCCCTTGCGCCCCAACTGCTGCGAGATGAACTGGCCCGCATCGACCACCAGGTCCAGGTCGATGCCGGTGGCGATGCCCAACCCTTGCATCATGTACAGCACGTCCTCGGTGGCCACGTTGCCGGTGGCACCCTTGGCGTAGGGGCAGCCGCCCAGGCCGGACACGGACGAGTGATAGATCGCGATACCCGTTTCCAGGCTGGCGTAAATATTTGCCAGTGCCTGTCCATAGGTGTCGTGGAAGTGGCCGGACAGGCCGCCCACGTGGAAAGCTGCGATGGCGCGCTGCATCACCGCCTGCGTTTTGCGCGGCGTGGCCACGCCGATGGTGTCGGCGATGTCGATCTCGTCGCAGCCCAGGTCGCGCATGCGGCCCACTACGTCCGCCACGGCGTCCAGCGGCACGTCGCCCTGGTAGGGACAGCCGAAGGCGCAGCTGATGCTGCCGCGCAGGCGCAGGCCGTGTTCCTTGGCCGCCTTGGCCACGCCTTCGAAGCGGGCGATCGATTCGGCGATGGAGCAGTTGATGTTCTTTTGCGAGAACGCCTCGGAGGCGGAGCCGAAAATCACCACTTCATCGGCCTTCGCCGCCAGCGCGGCATCGAAACCCTGCATGTTTGGCGTCAGCGCCGAATACAGGGTGCCGGCGCGGCGCGCGATTTTTTCCATCACTTCCGCGCTGGTGGCCATTTGCGGCACCCATTTCGGCGAGACGAAGGACGCCGCCTCGATATTGGCGAAGCCCGCCTGCGTCAGCCGGTCGACCAGTTCGATCTTGACGGCGGCGCTGATGGTTTCCTTTTCGTTTTGCAGGCCGTCGCGCGGACCCACTTCGACGATCTTCACTTGCTTGGGCAAACTAGCTTGAGCGTTCATTTCAATATCCTTGCAAACGGTTGACGATGCCGGCGACAGAGTCTCCGGCGTGCAGGCGGCGCATCTTGGCGGCGATTTGCGCCACGCTTTCGCGGCGCAGGGTGGTGGCCGAAATATGCGGCGTGATGGTGATGCGCGGTTCTTGCCAGAACGGGTGCTGCTGCGGCAGCGGCTCGTTGCGGAATACGTCGAGTGTCGCCCCGGCGATATGCCCGGAGCGGATCAGGGTCAGCAAATCCGGTTCGGCGAGATGCGCGCCGCGCGCCACGTTGATGACGTACGCGCCCGGTAACAGCATCGACAGGCGCGTGCGGTCGAGCAGGTTGTGCGTCTCCGGCGTGAGCGGCAGCATGCACACCAGCACGCGCGTGCCGCGCAAAAATTCCTCAAGACCTTCCTCGCCGGCAAAGCACTGCACGCCATCGAGGTGTTTCTGGCTGCGGCTCCAGCCGCGCAAGGGAAATTCGAACTGCGCCAGCACTTGCAGCACGCGGGCTCCCAGCACGCCCATGCCCAGCACGCCGACGGGGAAATCCACCTTGTTGAACGCGGGCAGCGGCTGCCAGATGCCGGCGCGGCCTTGCGCCTCGTATTCGTCGAAACGGCGGAAGTGGCGCAGCACGGCGTGGCTCACATATTCGGCCATCTGCACGCCCATGCCCGCGTCGTCCAGGCGCACCAGCGGCACGTGGACGGGCAGCGCCTCGCCAAATTTCAAGAGCGCGTCGACGCCCGCGCCCGTGTTGAAGATCGCTTTGACTTCTCGCAATGCCGGCAGCATGGCCGCTGGCGGCTGCCACACGACGGCGTAGTCGCATGGCGCGAAGGTGTCGCCTTCGCGCCAGAAGGCAATCTCCGCTTCGGGCAGCAAGTCCTTGAAATCGGCGATCCACGCCGCTTCCTTGCCGTCCGAACGCTGTAAAAGGATGCGCATCGTGGCAGCCTCTATGCGGCGGCCTTGAAGGCCAGCAGCGGCGCGCCATCGGCCACCTGGTCGCCGACCGCGTACAGCACGTCTTCCACCAGGCCGTCGTGCGGCGCGGCGATGGTGTGCTCCATCTTCATCGCTTCCATGATGACCAGGGGCTCGCCTTTCTTGACATCCTGGCCCTTGTTCACCAGCACGGCGACGACCTTGCCCGGCATCGGCGCCGTCAGGCGCCCGCCTTCCGCTTCCACTTCGCCCGCATGCGCCATCGGGTCGCTGTAATGCAAGGTGGTGTGCAAGCCATGGGTGAACACGTGGAACTTCTCGCCATCGCGCAGCACCGTGCCGTGCACGGCACGCTCGCCGAGCTTGATGTGCAGCTCGTTGCCTTTGCGCGCCGTCAAGGTCAGGGGCTGGCCGTTGAACAGCCATCCATCCGACTTGTAGGCGATGCGCGCGGCATAGGCCTTGCTGTCGCCGGCCAGCGCGAATTCATCGGTGAACGACAGGCTGCGTCCCAGGGTGCTGTTCAAGCGCCAGCCCAGGGCATTGCCCCACGGGTCGGCGCGATTGGCCGATTGCGCCTCGGCGGCCTTTTTCTCTTCCAGCAGCAATGCGACGGACGCCAGCGCCAGGGCCGTGTCGGGCGCCGCCTGCAGGGCGGGGAACAGCGTGTCGTGATTGCGCTCGATCAAACCCGTATCGAGGTCGGCGCTGGAAAACGCCTGGCCTTCGACCAAGCGTTTCAAAAAGGCGATATTGCTGGCCAGGCCCACGATCTGGTACTCGGCCAGCGCCTGCGCCATGCGCGCCAGCGCTTCGCGGCGGTCCGCGCCCCAGACGATCAGCTTGGCGATCATCGGGTCGTAGAATGGCGAAATCGCATCGCCTTCGCGCACGCCCGAATCGATGCGCACGGATGCCGGAACCACCGTGCCACCCAGCTCGAACGTCACGGCGGAAGGCGACTGCATGTGGCGCAACGTGCCAATCGACGGCAGGAAACCCTTTTCCGGATTTTCCGCATAGATGCGCGCTTCGATGGCGTGGCCATGGATCGTCAATTCGCTCTGTTTTTTCGGCAGCGGCTCGCCAAAGGCGACGCGCAACTGCCACTCCACCAGGTCGGTGCCGGTGATCATTTCCGTCACCGGATGCTCCACCTGCAGACGCGTGTTCATCTCCATGAAGTAGAACGAGCCATCCTGGTTGGCGATGAATTCCACCGTGCCCGCACCTACATAGCCGACGGCCTTGGCGGCGGCGACGGCCGCCTCGCCCATGGCGGCACGGCGTTCGGCTGGCATGCCCGGCGCCGGCGCTTCTTCCAGCACCTTCTGGTGACGGCGCTGCACCGAGCAATCGCGCTCGAAAAGGTAGATGCAGTTGCCGAGCGTGTCGGCAAACACCTGGATTTCGATATGCCGCGGACGCGACAGGTATTTTTCGGCCAGCACCTTGTCGTCGCCGAAAGAGCTGATCGCTTCGCGCTTGCACGAGGCCAGCGCGGCCTTGAAGTCGGCGCTGTTGTCGATAACGCGCATGCCCTTGCCGCCGCCGCCGGCCGAGGCCTTCAGCAGGACGGGGTAGCCGATCTTGTCGGCTTGCGTGTGCAAAAAGTCCGCATCCTGCTCTTCGCCGTGGTAGCCGGGTACCAGCGGCACGTTGGCTTTTTCCATCAGCGACTTGGCTGCCGACTTGGAACCCATGGCGCGCATGGCGGATGCCGGCGGGCCGATGAAGACCAGGCCTGCTGCCTGGCAGGCGTCGGCGAAATCGGCGTTCTCGGACAGGAAGCCATAGCCGGGGTGGATCGCCTGCGCACCTGTCGCCAGCGCCACGGCGATGATCTTGTCGCCGCACAGATAGCTTTCCTTGGCCGGCGCGGGGCCGATCAAGACGGCTTCGTCGCACACGGCAACGTGCTTGGCGTTGGCGTCCGCTTCCGAATACACGGCGACGGTCTGGATGCCCATGCGGCGCGCGGTAGCGGCGACACGGCAAGCGATTTCGCCGCGGTTGGCGATCAGGATTTTAGTGAACATGGTCTCTCTCTTTGCAGCTCGTGGCTGGAAGTTTTTTTTGGGGGCCTGACCCGACGGGTCAGACCCCAGCCTTCTTTTGTGTAAGCTGCGGCTATTGTTGCATCAGCAGCCGCACTTCTCTTTCTGTACCGAGTCCAGCATGGCGCCGCGCGTCTGCAGCCCCAGCTTGTTCAGCAGGGTGCGGTCGTCTTCCGCTTCCGGGTTGTCGGTGGTGAGCAGCTTATCGCCGTAGAAGATGGAATTGGCGCCAGCCAGGAAGCACATGGCTTGCACGGCTTCGCCCATCTGGCGCCGGCCCGCCGACAAACGCACGCGCGCCTTCGGCATGGTGATGCGGGCCACGGCAATCGTGCGCACGAATTCAAACGGGTCGAGCGCTTCCAGGCCATACAAAGGCGTGCCTTCCACCTGCACCAGGTGGTTGACGGGTACCGATTCCGGGTATGGATTCAAATTGGCCAGCTGGGCGATCAGGCCCGCGCGCTGCAGACGCGTCTCGCCCATGCCGACTATGCCGCCACAGCACACTTTCAAGCCGGCTTCGCGTACGCGGCCCAGGGTATCGAGGCGATCCTGGTATTCGCGCGTGGAGATGACGTTGTCGTAGAACTCGGGTGCCGTATCGAGGTTATGGTTGTAGAAGTCCAGGCCCGCGTTTTTCAGGCGGTCTGCCTGGCCTTCTTCCAGCATGCCCAAAGTAGCGCATGTTTCCAGGCCCAGAGCCTTGACCTTGGTTACCATCTCTTCGACTTTTTCCATGTCGCGCTCTTTCGGGCTGCGCCAGGCGGCGCCCATGCAGAAGCGCGTGGCGCCGTTGGCTTTCGCCTGGCGGGCCGCGTCGAGCACTGTGTCGATGTCGAGGATTTTTTTCGCTTCCACGCCCGTGTCGTAGCGGGCCGCCTGCGGGCAGTAGCCGCAGTCTTCCTCGCAGCCGCCTGTCTTGATCGACAACAGGGTCGCCAGTTCCACGTCACCATCGGGGAAGTTGATGCGGTGCGTTTGCTGGGCCTTGAACATCAGGTCATTGAAAGGCAGGTCGAACAGGGCCAATACATCGGCGACGGGCCAGGTGGCCGCTTCCGGCACGGTGATGCGCGCCGCAGGGCGGTGCAGTTCGACGGTTTTTGCTGCTTCTTGGACGTGAGACATGTGATTCCTTCGTTTCTATTTTTGAATACGTTTAATTGTTCGGTTTAATTGTGCGGATGTTGCGCCGGCCAGTTGGGCAAGCCGGTGAAATCGAGATACGCCGCCGCCGCTTCAGCGCCGGGCTGCGCCAGGCGCGGCACCTTGCCCAGCAGCGGCGCCGGGATGCGCTCGATCAGTGCATCGATATTCTCGTCGAGGAAGCGCATCTCCACTTCCAGGGTGTTGGCGACCCAGCCGATCACCGTCAGGCCACGCGCTTCGATGGCTTCCAACGTCAGCAAGGCCTGGCTGATGCAACCGAGGCGCATGCCGACCACCAGGATCACGGGCAAATCGAGCTGCTGCGCCAGGTCGGCCGAGTCGAAACCGACCGACAGCGGCACGCGGAAACCGCCCACGCCTTCGACCACGACGGCGTCCGAGGCGGCGGCGATTTCCAGGTAGGCGGCCAGAATCGGCACCGATTCGATGCACACGCCTTCGAGAGCGGCGGCGATGTGCGGCGCGGCCGGCTCCTTCAGCATATAGGGCGTGGTCAGGCTGCGCAGCATGGTGACGTTGCCGGCGGCGATCAGGCTGTCGGCGTCTTCATTATGCAGCTCGCCGTCGCGCAGTTCGGCGCCGGCGGCCACGGGCTTCATGCCGCAGGCGCGCACGCCGCGCGCGACCAGCGCGTGCAGCAGGGCCGACGAGGTCAGGGTCTTGCCGATTTCCGTGTCGGTACCGGTGACGAAACAGGCAAAGCGCGATGGCAGGCCGGTGGCAGCGGGTGCCGGCCGCACGGCCGGTACTGCTGTCACTTCTACCAGGACAGGATCATCAAGGCTCATGGCGAGTCCTTTCCAAGGTGTTGACTGCGTTGATCAATTGCGCCACTTCCTGCGCCGTGTGGCCGGCCGACAGGGTCACGCGCAGGCGCGCCGACCCCGCAGGTACGGTAGGCGGGCGGATCGCACCGACCCACAACCCCTGCTGGTACAGCTGGGCGGCGATGCCCATCATTTCCGCGTTTTCGCCGATGATGACGGGCTGGATGGCGCTCAATGAAGGCAATGCTTGCCAGCGTTGCAGCTGCAAGCCCTCGTTCCATTGCGCCACCAGCGTCGCCAGGTGCACCCGACGTTGTTTTCCTTCGTCACCGGCGATGATGTCCAGGCTGGCCAAGAGCGCATGCGCCAGCGCCGGCGCCGCCGCCGTGGTGAAGATGTACGGACGCGCCTTCTGGATCAGGGTTTCGATCACTGCCTCATGCGCGCAAACAAAGGCGCCGCCCACGCCGGCCGATTTGCCCAAGGTGCCCACATACACCAGGTGCGGCGACTGCAGGCCGAAGTGTTCTAGTGCGCCGCGGCCGTTCTCGCCCAGCGCACCGAAGCCGTGCGCGTCGTCGACCACCAGCCAGGCGCCGTGCTGTTCGCACAGGGCCAGCAGCGCGGGCAGCGGCGCCAGGTCGCCATCCATGCTGAAGATGCTGTCGGTGACGACAATCTTCGTTTGTGCTTTGCTTGCCGCCAGCAGGGACGCCAGCGCGGTGAGATCCGCGTGCGGATACACGCGCGTCTTGACGCGGGCCAGGCGCGTGCCGTCGATCAGCGAGGCATGGTTCAGCGCTTCCGAGAAGATCTCGGCTTCGGCATCACCGGCGGCCAGGGCGGTCAGCACCGCTAAATTAGCCATGTAGCCGGTGCAGAAATACAGCGCGCGCGCCTGTTCCAGGTTGGCGCCCACGAAAGCGGCCAGGCGTTCTTCCAGCTGCGCGTGGGCGCGGCTATGGCCGCTGATCAGGTGCGAAGCGCCGCTGCCGGCGCCATACAGGTCGGCGCCCTCTTTCAGCGCGTCCACGATGCGCGGATGCGACGCCAGGCCCAGGTAGTCATTGCTGCAAAAGGCCAGCATGTCGCGCCCGTCCACCGTCAGGCGCGGCGCGCACGGCGTGTCGACGGTGCGGCGGCGGCGGATCTGGCTGCGCTCTTCCAGCCCCTGCAACTGCTGTTGTAATCGCGCGATCAGTTCCATCTCAGGCTCCGATCACTTTGTTGAAGACGGCCAGCGTCTGCTCGCCCAGGCCCGCGATTTCTGCGTCGTCGAGGATGTACGGCGGCATCAGGTAGACGGTGGAACCGATGGGGCGCATCAACAGTTCATGCTCCAGCGCCGTGCTGAAGAAGCGGCGCGAAAAATCGGGCGCCGCATCGATGGCGTCAAAGGCCCAGATCATGCCCTGCTGGCGGAAGTGTGTGACTTTTTCATGCTGGGCCAGCGGCGCCAGGGCGCGCGTGATCCTGGCGGCGCGCTCCCGGTTGGCCACCAGCACATCGTCTTCCTCGAAAATCGACAGGGTCGCCAGCGCCGCGCGGCAGGCCAGCGGGTTGCCCGTGTACGAGTGCGAATGCAAAAAGCCGCGCCGCACGTCGGTACTGTAGAACGCCTGGTAGATGTCTTCGCGCGTCATCACCAGCGATAAAGGCAGGTAGCCGCCGCTGATGCCTTTCGACAGGCAGACGAAGTCGGGCCAGATGCCGGCCTGTTCGCAGGCGAAGAAGGTGCCCGTGCGGCCGCAGCCGACGGCGATTTCATCGAGGATCAGGTGTACCTGGTAGCGGTCGCACAGGGCGCGCACCAGCGACAGGTACAAGGGGTCGTGCATGGCCATGCCGGTGGCGCACTGGACCAGCGGCTCGATGATGATGGCGGCGATCTTGTCGGCCTTCTTCTGGAACAAAAGTTCCACGTCGGCGGCGGCGCGGCGCGCCACGTCCTGCGCCGATTCGCCTTCGACTGCCTGGCGGAAGTCGGGCGACATCACCGTCTGCGACGCGCGTAATAAAGGGCCGTAGGCATCCTTGAACAGGGCCACGTCCGTGACGGCCAGCGCGCCGATGGTTTCGCCGTGGTAGCTGCCTTTCAGGCAGACGAATTCCTGCTTTTCACTTTTGCCGCTGTTGCGCCAGGCGTGAAAGCTCATTTTCAGGGCGATTTCCACGGCCGAGGCGCCATCGGAGGCATAGAAGCTGTGACCGAGCACGCCGCCGGTCAATGCCGACAGCTTTTCCGACAGTTCGACCACCGGTTCATGCGTGAACCCGGCCAGCATGGCGTGTTCCAGCCGGTCCAGCTGGTCCTTCAGTTCCGCATTGATGCGCGGATTGGCATGGCCGAACAGGTTCACCCACCAGGAGCTGATGGCGTCCAGGTAGCGTCGGCCTTCGTGGTCATACAGCCAGGCGCCGCGGCCGTGGCTGACGGGGATGAGCGGAACCGTCTCATGATGCTGCATTTGCGTGCAAGGGTGCCACACGCTGCGCAGACTGCGTTCGACCCAGCCCGATTGTTTTTCTGCTTTCAAAACTGCTCCAATGATATTGCTAGCCCATGAGCCAACTCGGCTTGCGCTTGTCGAGGAACGATTGCACGCCTTCGCGTCCCTGCTCCGAGGCGCGGATCTGCGCGATACGCTCGGCCGTGTCCGCCAGCAGCGCGTCGTCGACCGGCTGGCCGGCGATCTCGCGCACCAGCGTTTTCGCTTGCGCCACGGCGTGCGGGCTGTTGCCCGTCAACGCTTTCAGCACCTCGGCGGTTTTCGCGTCCAGTGCGCTTGCTGCGACTACCTCGTGGGCAAAGCCGATGCGTAGCGCTTCCTGTGCAGAGAATCGCTCGGCGGTCAGGAAATAGCGGCGTGCCGCGTTTTCGCCCATGGCCTTGATGACATACGGTGAAATAGTGGCCGGGATCAGTCCCAGCCGCACTTCGCTCAGGCAGAAATGCACGTCTTCCGCAGCCAGAATGATATCGCATGCGGCGACCAGGCCCATGCCGCCCGCATAACAGTCGCCCTGGACCTTTGCCACCACGGGCTTGGGACACAGGTAAATCGTGCGCAGCATCTGCGCCAGTTGCAGCGCGTCGGCCTGGTTTTCGGCATGCGTGTAGCCGGCCATCTTCTTCATCCAGTTCAAGTCCGCGCCGGCGCAAAAGGCCGCGCCGTTCGCCGCCAGCACGATGGCGCACACCATCTCGCTGCGTCCCAGGCCCTCGAAGGCGCGCGCCAGTTCGGCGATCGTCGTCTCGTTGAAGGCGTTGCGCACGTCGGGGCGGTTCAGGGTCACGGTGGCGACATTGCCCTCGATGACCAGCTTTAAGGTTTCAAATTCCATTATTTTCTCCCTTATTGCCGGTTACATACGAAACACGCCGAACTTCGTGTCCGGGATTTCCGCGTTCAAGGCGGCCGACAGGCCCAGGCCCAGCACCATGCGGGTGTCGGCCGGGTCGATCACGCCGTCGTCCCAAAGGCGCGCGGTGGCGTAATACGGGTGACCCTGGTGTTCGTATTGTTCCTTGATCGGCTGCTTGAAGGCGGCTTCCTCGTCCGCGCTCCATGCGCCGCCCTTGCCTTCGATGCCGTCGCGCTTGACGGTGGCCAGCACGGAAGCCGCCTGGTCGCCGCCCATGACGGAAATACGCGCATTCGGCCACATCCACATGAAACGGGGCGAAAACGCGCGGCCGCACATGCCGTAATTGCCGGCGCCGAAGCTGCCGCCGATGATCACCGTGAACTTCGGCACGGCCGCCGTGGCCACGGCGGTCACCATCTTGGCGCCATTGCGGGCGATGCCCTCGTTTTCGTATTTGCGGCCCACCATGAAGCCGGTGATGTTTTGCAGGAAGATGAGCGGGATCTTGCGCTGGCAGCACAATTCGATGAAATGCGTGCCTTTCAAGGCCGATTCGGAGAACAAGATGCCGTTATTGGCGATGATGCCCACTTTGACGCCATAGATATGCGCGAAGCCGCAGATCAGGGTGGTGCCGTAGCGGGCCTTGAACTCGTCGAAATCGCTGCCGTCGACGATGCGCGCAATGACTTCCCTCACATCGAAGGGCTTGCGCGTGTCGACGGGGATCACGCCATACAGTTCCTGCGTCGGGTATGTCGGCTCAACGGATTCACGCAAGGCCATCTGCTGCGGCTTGGTGCGGTTCAGGTTCGAGACGATGGTGCGCGCCAGCGACAGCGCGTGCAAGTCGTTCTGCGCCAGATGGTCGACCACGCCGGACAAACGCGTATGCACGTCGCCGCCGCCCAGGTCTTCGGCCGTCACCACTTCGCCCGTCGCCGCTTTCACCAGTGGCGGGCCGCCGAGGAAAATCGTGCCCTGCTCCTTGACGATGATCGATTCGTCGCTCATGGCCGGCACGTAGGCGCCGCCCGCCGTGCAAGAACCCATCACCACGGCGATTTGCGGGATGCCCTTGGCCGACAAATTCGCCTGGTTATAGAAGATGCGGCCGAAATGGTCGCGGTCCGGGAAGACGTCGTCCTGGTTCGGCAGGTTGGCGCCGCCCGAATCGACCAGGTAGATGCAGGGCAGCTTGTTCTGGTCGGCGATTTCCTGGGCGCGCAAGTGCTTTTTGACCGTCATCGGGTAATACGTGCCGCCCTTGACGGTGGCGTCGTTGCAGACGATGACGCATTCCTGGCCCGAGACGCGGCCGATGCCGGTGATGATGCCGGCGCTAGGCGCTGCATCGACGCCCTTGGCGTCCTGGTACATGGCGTAGGCCGCCATCTGGGAAAACTCGAGGAAGGGCGTGCCGGGATCGAGCAGCATCTGTACGCGGTCGCGCGGCAGCAGTTTTCCACGCGCCAGGTGCTTGGCCGCTGCCGCTTCGCCGCCGCCGGCCGCGATTTTCTCGACCTTGTCGCGCAAATCGTCGACGATGGCTTGCATGGCCGCGGCATTGGCCTTGAAATCTTCACTGCGCGGATTGAGTTTGCTTTCGATGTGCGGCATTGCGGTTCCTTTTTATGATCGCCCGGTCTCTCGGGTCGCGCTATTTGGGAAAACTGCCGTCGAGATAAAACCAGCGCAGGGCACCACCGCCCTCTTGCGCCTCGCGCACGAAGCGGCTCACTTCATGCAGGCGGTGCGCGCGGCCGTTGACCTTGTAGCGGGCTACGAATTCCACGCTGTCGCGGTGTATCTCTTCGGCTTGATCTGCTGATTCTGCTTTACGTTGACGTAAACGTAAAGCAGATTTTACCTGAAGTCCCAGCCAGTGGACTTTTTCTTCTTCCGCAAATAAGGCGTCGCCGGGGCGGGTGCTGGCGTGCCAGGTAGCGCGCAGATACGCTTCATCGCGCAAGGTAAACGCCGTGTAGCGCGAGCGCATCAGGGCTTCGGCCGTGGGCGGCAAGGCATCGCCCGCGATATACGGGCCGCAGCAACTGGTGTAGGAGGCGCCGCCACAGGGGCAGGCGGCAGATGTCGAGGGTGTGGGCATGCGCTGGCAGACAGGGAACAGGAAAGTCCCGCAATTATCCGCCATAACGGCGGCGCCGGTCGCCGCCGCCGCTGGTCCGCTTATTTTCGCGGACTGAGGAAGTCCAGCGCAAACGGCGGCGCCTTGCCGGCCATGAGGTCGGCCAGGATGCGCGCCGTGCCGGCGGCGAAGGTAAAGCCCAGCGGGCCATGGCCCACGTTGAGCCACAGATTGGCGTACTTGCTGGCGCCCACCAGCGGCGCGCTGTTCGGCGTGGCGGGGCGCAGGCCGGCCCAGGCCGTGGCCTGGTCGTAATCGGCGCCGTGCGGCATGGCTTCGCGCGCCAGCCGCGTCAGGCCCGCGATGCGGTTCCAATCGATGCTGTTGTCGGCGCCCACCATGTCGACCATGGCCGCCACGCGCAAGTCGCCACCGATGCGCGCATACAGCACCTTGCGTTCGAAATCCGTGATGCTGATCTCGGGCGCGCGGTCTTGCGCGCGGATGGGCGCCGTCAGGCTGTAGCCTTTCAAGGGGTACAGGGGCAGGTAGATGCCCGCCGTGGCGGCCAGGTCGCGGCTCTGGATGCCGGCCGCCAGCACGTAGTGGTCCGCTTCCAGCAAGCCCAGGCTGGTGTCGACGCCCGCGATCTTGCCATTGCGCGTGACGAGGCGGCGCGCCTCGCCTTTTAATATCAGTGAACAATTCGGGTGCTGCAGCAGGCGCGCTTCCAGCGCCAGGCAAAAAGCGTGGCAATCGGCTACCGCTTCGCCTTGCGTGAAGATGCCGCCCGCCAGGGCACCCTGCAAGGCGGCCAGCGCCGGTTCGCGCTGCACCGCTTCTGTGGGAGACAAGACGATGCGCGCCTCTTCCGACTCGGGCCGGGCCACGGCCCGCTGAAAGATGGCCGGTGAACGATAGACGATGAGCTTGCCCGCATCGCGCCAGGCATACGCTTCGGGCGGCACCGTCAATTCCAGCTGCGCCATGCCGGCGCGGCTCCATTCTCCCAATTGCAGCAGCTTGGCCGTCGTGCGGGCATTGCTGGCGCTGTTGCAATTGCGCAAGAAACTGGCCATCCAGCGCCATTGGCGCCAGTCCGCTTCGGGACGGAAGCGCAGCGGGCCATCTTTCTGCAGCAGCCATTGCAGGGCTTTGAAGGGAACGCCCGCGTCCGCCAGCGGCGCCACGTAGCGATAGCTGAGCTGGCCGCCATTGCGGTAGCTGGCGGCAATCGCCACCTGTTCATTGCGTTCGAGTAAGGTGACCTTGTAGCCGGCCTCGGCCAGCCACCAGGCCGATGTCAGACCGACGACACCGCCGCCGATGATGATGACTTGTTGCTGCATGTTGCCTCGCTGCGTTGCGCTCCCATGGTGCGGGAGCATTCGGGAAGAGCTTAGAGGCTGGCCGTTCAGGGAGCCAATGAAACATCATGGTGCAGCCATAACTTTCAGGAATGCACTGTTTCAGTGCACATTATTCATGCTTGCCAATCGCACCACGGTATAAGGTGGTGAGTATCAATTCCTCGCTGCGCCCCATGGCGGAATACGTGCCCGGATATTGCGCGGGGTCGCCGCCCGTGCCGCCCACCAGCATCACCATGCCATTCTTGTTCTTGAAATCGAGCACGAAGGCGGAGACGAGGCCATACGCGTCGCCCAGGTGGCCGACCGCATGAAAACTGGCGCCCTCGACCAGGCCATTGCCCTGCCCCGCCAGCGCATCGAATTGCTGGTTGCCCAGGCCCCAGGCGCGGTACAGGCCCTGTTCGCTGTTGCCATTGTCTCCATCGGGCGCCAGTTGCCATTGCCGGGCAAACATCAAGGCGATGCTGGCCGGCTGCAATAGCTGCTTGCCCTGATGGCGGCCACCGTCGAGCAGCATCTGCATGACGGTGCCCAGTCCTGCGGCGGAGATGCGCAAGCCGCCCGTGGGACTGAAGACGGTGGCGTTGCTGCCGATCACATAGCTGGCCAGGCCGGCAGGTGGGTGCTTGTAAAAATCATCGGCCTGGGCGATCCACGGCCCTTGCGGTTGCCAGATTTCCGTGTCCAGCGTGCGCTTGCGGTACAAGGTGGCCGTATTCGCCAGCTCTTCCTTGGAGAATGCAGCCGGGTGGTAGCCGCCGCGCACATCGAGGGGATCGAGCAGCAAACGCCGCATCAGCAAGTCGAAGCGCTCGCCCATGACCTTTTCCATCACGGTGCCGATCACGCCCCAGTTGAGGTTGGAATATGTAAAGTAACTGCCGGGCGCCGCAGCCGCATCCCACATCGCATCGCCACCGGCCGTAAACACGTCGCGCAAGCTGCGCTCGGGGCCCCAGGCGTAGCCGCCCGCGTCGCGCAGCGAGGAAGTGTGGCTGAGCAAGCTGCGCAAGGTCACTGCTTGCTGAGGGAAATGCGGGTTGCGCAGGGAAAAGCCCAGATAGATGCCCACGTCTTGATCCAGGCTCAGCTTGCCCTGCTCGACCAGCCGCATCAGGCCCACAGTGGTCATCATCTTCGATACGGAGGCGATGCGGAACAGGGTGGCTGGCGTCACGGGCAAGCTGTCTGCTGGCGTAACGCCGATGTGCCGGTAGCCAAATTGTTGCTGATACGACACCTTGCCCTGGCGAATGGCCAGCACGGACAGGCTGGCCAGCGGGTGAGCCGTATCATCGACGATGGCCGACAGCTCCGCATCGAGCGTGCGCTGCTGGTCGTGTTGCGCGAGCTGTTCAGTACCGCTGCCGGGCGGGGCGGCCATTGCGGTCCAGGTCGTGCCCAGCAGCAGTAAGCCCAGCAAACCCGTCATTTTGTTGATCATGCTTTCCCTGTGTCATGGTGGATGGAGGCCATGCCAGCATAGGGTGCGATGGTTTGCTACGCTAATGAAAATTGCTTATTTATCTATAATGAAAAGCTATACCCACGGTAAAACATTGTTTTTTTAAGTGTATAACCGTTATTTATAGCTATTTTCCATTTATTCATGGGCGGACGGGCTACGCGCAAGCGCCATCGCTATTACACTAGGAGGACAAGGAGAACTGTATGAGCCAGACCAGCGTAGAACTCAAGGTCGATTTAAATGACAATTCGCCTTTATATATGCAGATCGCCCGCAAGCTGAGCGATGACGTACGCAACGGCCGCTACCAGGTAGACCAGGCCCTGCCCTCTGAACGTACCCTGTCCGAACTGCTTGACGTATCGCGCGTGACTGCCCGCAAGGCCATCGACCAGCTCGTCGAGCAAGGCCTCGTGGTGCGCCGCCGTGGTTCGGGCAACTATATTGCCCCACGCATCGAGCAGCCGTTGTCGAACCTGTCGAGCTTTTCCGAGCAGCTGCAGCAGCGCGGCTATCGCCCCGGCTCGCGCTGGCTCAAGCGCGAAGTCGTCATCGCCAGCAGCGATGAACAGCTGAGCCTGGGCCTGGCGCAGAATACGAAAGTGGCGCGCCTGGAGCGCCTGCGCCTGGCCGACGACGTGGTGATGGCGTATGAAGTGAGCGTGCTGCCCTTCAGCGTGGTGCCGGACCCGGCCGCCATGGGCGATTCGCTGTATGAATACTTGAGCAGCATCAAGAAGGCCCCCGTGCGCGCCTTGCAGCACATCCGCGCCATGAATGCGACGGACGTGCTGGCCAAGCAACTGGGCATCCCCGATGGCCAGGCCGTGCTGTTCATCACGCGCATCGCCTACCTGGAGTCGGGCGAGGCGGTGGAGCTCACGCATTCGTATTGCCGCAGCGATCACTATGATTTTGTGGCGGAAATGCGCCGCGCTCCATAAATCTACTGCTGGAACAGGCGGATCATGGATTCCGCCACGCCGACGGACGACTCCCAGCTCATGCCGGTCACCAGCCGGCCATCGACCTCGACGTGACTCTTGCCGTTGGTGCCGTGCCTGAATATGCCGCCATGGCGCTTGATGCTGGCTTCTGCCGAAAAGGGATAGGCCTTGTAGACCGGCGATTCCTTGTTGAGAAACGCATCGGGGAAGGAGGTGAGCACCTTGCCCTGGATGAGGAAAGTGCCGTCACTGAGCTTCAGATTCTTGATGCCCTCGGTGCCATGGCAGATGGCCGCGATCACCCCGCCTTGTTGTTCGTAGATATGCAAGGCGATGTCCTGGAGCGGCTTGTTTTCCGGGATGCCGACGATGGCCGCGCCGCCGCCGACGAACGCCATGCCCGCATACTCGTCTGCCTTGACCTCGGAGACGGGCTTGGTATGGGCCAATGCCCACATGAAATCGCTGTCGTACAGATGCTTCTTGAGCAACTCGTCCGACGTGACGATCATTTCCAAAGGAATGGCGCCACCCTCTGGACTGACGAAATCGACCGCGTACCCTGCTTTGCGAAATGCATCATAGGTATAGGCAAGCTCGGGAAAATTATTGCCTGCGTTAATTTTTGTGCCGGGATATTGATGGACATTCGACACAACCAGTAGCACCTTGCGTGCTTGGCGCGGGGCTGCAGGTTCGCGATGGGCCGATTTGCTGACGATTTTCCAGTTGCCGGCGATCTTTTTCAACAGGAATACATCCACATAGCGCACCCCTTGCTGGGGAAGGTGGATCTCGGCCTTGGCAGTGGCCACCTTGCCGCTCACATCCACCTTGATCAACCGCCCGTGGCGTCCATTGAATTGCCCTATTTTCTCTTGGGAAAAGAGTTTTGCGTATTCCGGACCGCTCAACTCCCATTCCGCATCGTTTTTGCCGTCGAGGTAAAGGCGGGAAGTTGCATGGAAGGCTTGGTTGATCTCGTCCTGTACGTTGAAGCTGGTGCCATGCAAATACAAGCCCACGGTCTCCCGGATGGCATTTTCGTCCTGGTCTGCGGTTGCGGCGGTGCCGACGGCGGCGCTGCTGAGCAAGCAACAGGCTAGTACCGTGCGCAATAAAAACTGAATCATGACTTTACCCTGAATGAAGAACTGCGTTTATCGGAGCAACGACTATTTCAGATCGTTGCTGGTCGATAAGTTATCGAAATGCAGGGGAATGGATGTCGCCAAACATGATTTCAGACTCCGGAATGGCGATTTCGGAGCGGTTTTACGCGGAAATGGCCCTGGCCGCCTGGCCAGATTGGGCCCGGAAGCTGGCGGGCGTCTGCCCAGCAACTTTCTTGAAGGTCGAGTAGAAGGTGGAACTGGAATTGAATCCGCAGCGCTCGGCAACGATATCCAGGTTCAGTTGCGGTTCGTCAGTCAATACCTGTTTCGCTTCGGCGATACGGTATTCGTTGACGTAGGTATTGAAGCTTTTGCTCAGCTTGTCATTCAGCACCTGCGATACCTGCGCCTGCGTGCATCCCGCCCGCTTGGCCAGTTGGGCCAGGGTGAGGTTCGGATTCAGATAGGATTTCTGCCCGCTCATCTGTTGTTCCAGCGCAGCGAGCACGGCAATCGCATCTTCGTGCGTCAGGCGGCTGTTTTGGTACTTCTGCTTCGGGTCGGAAGGCGTCGAGGTTTCCTTTCTCAGCAGAAAGACCATGACCGCGACATGCAGCGAGAAGGTGAACGACAAGGCGCCGACAATATAGGACGTGAACGGCGTGCTCGCGTACGCCGCCAACATGACACAGCTGCCTGCAAAGACGCTCAGCAGGAGCACGCTGCTGGTGGCCATCCGATGTCCGTCGTTCAACCATGCATGGCGGCTTTGCCAGAGCAACTTGGCAGTTGCCAGCAGGTAGCATAGCCAGAACACATGAATGGCATGGCTCGACAGGTCCCACACAGGACGATACGCGGAATACGGGAAGGCAATGCCTATGCCTATCAGCAGGAAGGACAAGCCGAGATGCCAACGCCATTGTTGGCCGGCAGGCAGTTGTGCGAGCCCGGCCAGGAAAGAGCGCACATAGAGATAGGTCAAGGGACCAATCAGCAGGCAGGCCGACAGGCCCAGCTGGCGGAATTCGATTGCGATCGCAGGGTTGAAGAAGAGGAATGCGGATTTGGCGGTGCGCACCCCGACGGCAAGCAGCAATGCACCCAGCATGCAGTCGGCGAGGCAGCGAGGCCGGCGGCTGAAAAAATAGACGGCCAGGAAAATACCGTTGATGGCGCCAAGGGCGCTAAACAGGAACAGCAATTGGCGAGCGATCATGGGGCGTGTCGTTGATGTTGGCGTCGAGCTGAAGTATAGACACAAACGGGAGCGTATCGAAGTACAAGTAGCACACCACCTTCCTGCGCTAGCCATAAGCTCCCGTTATGCCTGCCCGCCAAGCTTTCATGGCTGATCTTGCATATCGGTATTAAACTGGTTTCACCTTCAACCATGTTCTGAAATCATGTTGAAAACTGAAACCCCGAGCCGGCGGCATCCGGATCTGGATCTGTATCCGGTGGAGCAACTGGTGGCGGCGCTGGTCGATGACCAGTTCTGGGCTGTCGAAGCCGTGCGGCTGGCGTCGCCGCAGATCGCGGCCGCCATCACGGCTGCCCTGCCCCGTATCGCCGCTGGCGGACGCCTGCTGTATGTGGGCGCCGGTACGTCGGGCCGCCTTGGCGTACTCGACAGCGTTGAACTCAACCCCACGTTTTCCTGGCCGCCCGAGCGGGCTGTCGCCATCCTGGCCGGCGGCGCGGGCGCCATGTTTGTGGCCGTCGAGGGGGCGGAAGATGATTTATCGCAAGGCGAGAAGGATTTGCTGGCCCTGCAGCCGCAAGAAAATGATGTCGTGATCCTGCTGGCCGCCTCCGGCGCCACGCCCTACGTGCTGGGCGCGCTGCTGGCCGCGCGCAAGGCGGGCGCCCTGACCATCGGCATTGCCAACAATGTGGGCGCCCCCGTGGCACACGAGGCGCAATGCGGCATCGTGCTCGATACGGGCATGGAAGTCATTTCCGGCAGCACGCGCCTGAAGGCGGGCACGGCGCAAAAAATCACCCTGAACACGATTTCCAGCGCCCTGATGGTGGGTTTGCATAAAACTTACGGAAACTTGATGGTAGACTTGAAGCCGACCAACGCCAAGCTGATCTGGCGGGCGGTGCGTCTGACCATGCATGCCACCGGCGCCAGCGAGGCGCAGGCCAGGACCGTGCTCGAGCAATGCCAATTTCACGTCAAGGTGGCGATTGTTGCCTTGATCAAAAAAATCAACACAAACCAGGCACAGGCATTGTTGGCCGGCGCGGACGGCAGTGTGCGGGCGGCACTGGCGGCGTGATCCGATGGCGCGGCATTCTTCTGTCTGGGAGACAAAGAAGGATGTATGGAGCTAGTGAAACAGACCGCCCCGGCGCGCGCCAATAAGCCGTGGCTGTGGATCCCTTCCCTGTATTTCGGCCAGGGCATCCCCTATGTAGTGGTCATGACCTTGTCCGTGATCATGTACAAGAACTATGGTTTTTCCAATACGGATATCGCGCTGTATACCAGCTGGCTGTACTTGCCGTGGGTCATCAAGCCCCTGTGGTCGCCCTTCATCGATATGTACCGCACCAAGCGCTTCTGGATCGTCGGCTTGCAGCTGGTGATCGGCGCCGCGCTGGCGCTGGTGGCCCTGACGACGTCCTTGCCGCACTTTTTCCAGATCAGCCTGGCCATCTTCTGGTTGATGGCCTTCAGTTCCGCCACGCATGACATTGCCGCCGACGGCTTTTATATGCTGGGCCTGGAAGAGCACCAGCAGGCGGCCTTCGTCGGCGTGCGCAGCACGTTTTACCGCCTAGCGATGATCGCCGGCCAGGGTGGCCTGGTGTTTCTTGCCGGTTATTTGACGCATGCGACGGGCAATGTGCAGCTGGCCTGGTCGGTCGTGTTTGCGATTTTGGCGGGCCTGTTCATCGCCCTCTTCCTGTATCACTATTTTGTCTTGCCGACACCCAAGGATGACCGTCCCAGCATCCAGGGCGCTGGTGTTTCCCCGTTACAGGAATTCATCGCCACCTTTGCCGCCTTCTTCAAGAAGAAGGATATTCTCGTCATCCTGGGATTTTTGCTGCTGTTTCGCCTCGGTGAAGCGCAATTGCTCAAACTGGCTGCGCCCTTCCTGCTCGACCCTGTCGCCAAGGGCGGCCTGGGCCTCAGCACGGAACAGGTGGGCCTCGTCTACGGCACCATCGGCGTGATCGCCCTGACCCTTGGTGGCTTGCTGGGCGGATTCATCATTTCCCGCTTCGGCTTGAAGCGCTGTTTGTGGATCATGGTGCTGTCCGTCCACTTGCCCGACCTGGTGTTTGTTTACCTGGCCAGCGCCCTGCCCAGCAGCATCTATGTGATCGCGGGGAGCATCGCCCTGGAGCAATTTGGCTATGGCTTCGGTTTCGCTTCATATATGTTGTACATGATCATGGTGTCCGATGGCGCGCATAAAACGGCCCATTACGCCATTTGCACGGGTTTCATGGCCCTGGGCATGATGTTGCCGGGCATGGCCAGCGGCTGGATCCAGCAAATGCTTGGCTACCAGCATTTTTTCATCTGGGTCTGTATCGCCACCATTCCTGCTTTCATCCTGGCTGCGCTGGTCAAGATCGATCCCGAATTCGGCAAGAAGGCCTAGGCCTGATTCTTTTGAACCGTGCGCCCGCAAGGATGGCGGGCGCACAGTAAAATGCCCGCACCGATACACCTGCGCTCCACCACTGCAAGGAATTGTTTTGTTGTCTACTTTCAAAAAACGCCTGGGCACCACGGCTGGCGTGCTGGCCGCGCTGGCCACCGCCACATTGCTCAGCAGCTGTACCAGCACCAAACTGCCCTCCGCAGTGACGCCAGGCGACGCGGGTTTGCCGGCCGTGCCGACCGTGCAGCACATCACGGGCGAAGTGCCGCCGCCGGCGCCGCGCGAGTTCCGCGCCGCCTGGGTCTCGACGGTCGCCAATATCGATTGGCCCAGCCGCAGCAATTTACCTGTGGCCAAGCAACAAGCCGAGGCCATTGCCATCCTCGACCGCGCCAAGTCCTTGAATCTGAACGCGATTGTGTTACAGGTGCGGCCCAGCGCCGACACGATTTACCCATCGCAGCTGGAGCCGTGGTCGGAATACCTGACCGGCAAGCAAGGCCAGCCGCCATTGCCCCTGTATGACCCGCTGGCCTTCTGGGTAGCCCAGGCGCATGCGCGCGGCCTGGAATTGCACGCCTGGTTCAATCCTTACCGGGCCCGTCACGCGACGGCCAAGTCGCCGCTGGCGCGCGACAGTTTCGCTTCCACCAACCCGGCATCCGTCAAGCAATACGGACGCTACCTGTGGATGGACCCGGGCGACGCCGCCGCCTCCAAGCACACGACGGACGTGGTACTGGACGTGGTACGCCGCTACGATATCGATGGCGTGCACATCGACGATTACTTTTATCCGTATCCGATCGACGCGCCTGGCGCCGGCGCCGGTGCCGAGACGGCCGCTCTGGACGCGGGCAATGGCGGCGCCAAGCGCGAACTGCCGTTTGCCGATGAGCCTTCCTGGCAGCAATATCTGCTGGCCGGTGGCCAACTGGACCGCCCTTCCTGGCGCCGCCAGAACGTCAACCAGCTGATCGAAGCGTTATACACAGGCATCCACCGCGAAAAAAGTTGGGTGCGCTTCGGCATCAGCCCGTTCGGCATCGGCCGTCCCGACCGTCGCCCTGCCGGCATCGTCGGCTTCAGCCAGTACGACAAATTGTATGCGGATGCGGAACTGTGGCTGGCCAAGGGCTGGCTCGACTATCTGTCGCCGCAGCTGTACTGGCCCGTGGCGCAGGCGCCGCAAGCATTTGGCGTGCTGCTCGACTACTGGCTGGCGCAAAATCCGTATGGCCGCCACGTGTGGCCGGGCCTGTACACGAGCCGGATCGACAATTCCGCCAAGTCCTTCACGCCGCAAGAGATCATCAAGCAGATCGAAGTGACGCGCACGCGTCCCGGCGCGAATGGACAGGTGCATTTCAGCATGGCGCCCCTGATGCAGAACCGCAAGGGTGTCAGCGAGCAACTCAAGGCGAACGTGTATCAGAGCCCTGCCCTGATTCCCGCCACGCCGTGGCTGGGGAAGGAAGCGCCCGGTACGCCCGTGCTGGCCTTGCGCCGCGATTCCACCAGCCTGAACGTGAAACTGACGGCGGGCGGCGGCAAAGCCGTGGCCCAGTACGCCGTTTGGGCGCGCTACGGTGAAGACTGGCGCTTCACCGTGGTCACGGGCGTGCAGGGCGAGCTGACCCTGGTGGATGATGTCACTGGTAAAGTCAACGCGGTGGTCGTCAGCGCCGTGGACCGCCTCGGCAATGAAAGCCCCCGCGTCACCGTACGCGAACCGTTTGCGGCCCCCGCCAAGTAATTGTTGCCGGATCTCCGGTAGTCCATAACCTGCAGGCATGAAACATGCGCAAGCTTTCATGCCTGTAAGCCCAGCTTGGCTTTACACTCATGCCATGATTTCCTTCCCGACAGACCATCATGCGGTGCCCGTGCTGGGCCTGGGTATCGACGCGGGCGGCACGCAGACGCGTTGGGCATTGGCCACCGTTGACGGCGTCATCGTGGCCGACGGCGCCGTGGAAGGCTTGTCTGCCTTGCAAATGAGCAGCGATGCGGGCCGCGCGGCCGTGCACGCCACGTTTAGCAGGCTGTGCCAGGCCGTGCTGGCTGTCGGCCAGCCGCGTGCCGTGGTGGCGGGCTTGACGGGCTTTGGCGGCGACGATGTCGTGCTGGCGCAAACGCTGGCCACCCTGCTGGCGCTGGACGCCGCCGCCGTCAGTTTATGCAACGATATCGAGATCGCCTATCGCGACAGCTTTGAGCCGGGTCAGGGTTATCTGGTCTACGCTGGCACGGGCTCGATCGCCGCCTGGATCGACGCGGATGGCGTGTTTCACCGCGCGGGCGGGCGTGGCGTGCTGCTTGACGATGGCGGCGGCGGTTACTGGATCGCGCGCGAAGCCTTGCGCCACATCTGGCGCCGCGAAGACGAGGCGCCCGGCAGCTGGCAAAGCTCGCCCATGGCCGGGGCCGTGTTTGCGCAACTGGGTGGCAGCGACTGGTCGCTGTCGCGCGCCTTCATGTATGGCCAGGACCGGGGCGCCATCGGCCGGCTGGCGCTGGCCGTGGCTGCCAGTGCAGACGCCGACCCGCTGGCGCTGGACATCTTGCAGCGCGCGGGGCAGGAACTGGCGCGCCTGGCGCTGGCACTGACGGCGCGCTACGGCCCCCGTCCCGTGGTGCTGGCGGGTCGCGCGGCGCAATTGCACCCGGCTATCGCGGTAGCCATGCGCGCCGCTTTGCCTGTATCGTTGATGATGGAGCAAAAAGTTGCCCGTTCGCATGAGGCCGCGGCCAAGCTGGCAGCCAGGACGGCCAGCTTGTATGCCGGCAAAGACTGACTATTTTATTAACCCGAACATGGATCTTTCATGAAAAAAATCGCCCTCGCCCTGCTGGTGGCCCTGCTCTCCGCCTGTACCACGCCCGCGCCGCATCTCGACCACAGTTTGACGGCGCGCAGCCAGAGCCCGCGCGTGAAATTCATCGTCATCCATTACACGGTCAGCGATCTGCCCCGCTCGATCAAGATCCTGACGGAACAAGTGGTCAGCAGCCATTATTTGCTGACCGACACGGACAAGCCGAAGTTTTACGTGCTGGTCGACGAATCGCGCCAGGCCAATCACGCGGGTGTGAGTAACTGGAAGACTTATACACAGTTGAATGTCAGCTCGATCGGCATCGAAATCGTCAATCCTGGCTACAAGGACACGCCGGAAGGCCGCCTCTGGTATCCCTTCCCGCAGGCGCAGATCGATGAGCTGATTCCGCTGCTGAAAGATATTCAGGCACGTTACAACATCGCGCCGGAAAATATCCTGGGCCACAACGAGATCGCGCCGCAGCGCAAGCAAGACCCGGGCCCCCTGTTCCCATGGCGCCAGCTGGCCGCTGCGGGCCTGATCGTCTGGCCGGACGCCAACCGCGTGGCTACCCAGCGCCTCATTTTTGAGCAGCAAGTGCCGGACGCCGTCTGGTTCCAGAAAAAGCTGGCCCAGCACGGCTATGCGACGCCGAATACGGGCGTCTTCGATGAAGCGACGCGCAATGTGCTGATCGCCTTCCAGATGAAATACCGCAACACATTGTTTGACGGCACGCCCGATGGCGAAACGGCGGCCCTGCTGGAAGTGCTGACGACGCCGGCCCCAGTGGTTGCGACACCTGCTGTTGTAGCAAAGTAGCACGGCCGTTCCAGCCCATGACTTTTTCTTATATGCTGAACGTTGACGGCCCAGGTGGCCAAAGCAAGGTAAAGGAATAGCTCATGCGGCTGCGTCATATCGAAGTGTTTCACGCCATCATGCAAGTTGGCACCATCAGCGGCGCTGCCCAGGTGTTGCATATCTCGCAACCGGCCGTGACCAAGGTCTTGCAGCATTGTGAGTTGCAACTGGGCATGCCGCTGTTCGAGCGCGTGCGGGGCAAGCTGTACCCGAAACCCGAGGCGCACCGCCTGTTTGTCGAGACGGAAAAGCTCAACCGCGATTTATTGGGCATCCGCCGCCTGGCGGCCAGTCTGAAGGGGCATGCGGTGGAAACCATCCGCCTGGTCTCCACGCCGACGCTCGCCATCAGCGTCTTGCCGTTTGCCATGACGGAGTGGCGGCGCGACTTTCCCCACACGCGTTGCCAGCTGGCCACCCACCACACGGGCGAGATCGTCAATACCTTGCGCCTGGGTGAAGCGGACTTGGCCGTATCGCTGCAAGACCCGCGCCATCCGGGCATCGTGGCCGAACCGATTGCACACGGCGTCATGACGGTGATCGCCCCGGCCGGCACCTGGCATGCGGCCGACTGCGGCACGCCGTTGACGGCGCATGGCCTCAACGGTGAGCTGATCGGCCATGCCGACAACGATCCGCTGGGCGAACTGGTGGTCGCCGCCTGCGAGGCGCAGGATATCCACCCCGTCTTTAGTACCGTGGTGCAAACCTATCAAATCGCCCGTTCGCTGGTGGAAGCGGGCGCCGGCATGGCCGTGGTCGACCCGTTTACGGCCGCCTCCGGCTCGCCCGAGCGCCTGCAGCGTCGTCCTTGGGCACCGACCATCCCCATCCAACTGTATTTATTGACGGCCAGCCACTCGCCGCTGTCGCATGGCGCGCGGCGCCTGGCCGACAGTATTGGCGTGGCGGCGCGCAACTGCCTGGAAAGAGGAGTCTGATGTCTGTTGCAAGTTTGCAATTGGAAGCGGTCGGCAGCGATCCGCAATTTCGCCACTTGAGCAGTATCGCCGGCATCACTGTCGACTTGCGCTATGCCACGCCCGACAATTTCGTCGGCCGCGACTTATATAGCCCCATCGATTGCGCCTGGCTGCACCGCGATGCCGCCGCGGCACTGGAAAAGGCCGTGGCCTGGCTGGGCGCGCATCGCCCCGATCATCATCTATTGGTGCTCGACGCCCTGCGCCCGCAGCGGGTGCAGCAGCAACTGTGGGATGCGCTGCAGGGAACAGAGTTGCTCGGCTACATCGCGGAGCCGTCGCGCGGCTCCATCCACTCGTTCGGCATGGCGCTCGATATCACCATCGTGGGACCCGACGGGCAGGAACTGGACATGGGCACGGGCTTTGACGACTTGAGTGAACGCTCACACCCGGCGCTGGAGCTGTCCTTGTTGGAAAAGGGAGAGATTACGGGAGAGCACGTGGCGCACCGTCGATTGTTGCGCGACGCCATGTTCCAGGCGGGCTTCTTCGGCATCAACAGCGAATGGTGGCATTTCGATTGCGGCGACCGGGTGCTGGTGCGCCAGACCTACACCCGAGTACTCTAGTTAAAAGACTTTCAAACCTTTCAGCATCACGATCAGGATCAGCACGGGCGAGACAAAGCGCAGCAGAAACAGCAGTACATGCGCCAGCGTCTTGTTCTGCAGCTGGCCATGGTTGCTGATTGCCTCGATGAAATGGTGCTTGCCCCAGGCCCAGCCTGTAAACAAGGCAATCGCGATGCCACCCACGGGCAGGAAAATATTTGACGAGACGAAGTCGAACAGATCAAACATATTCAAGTTAAACAGCTTGAAATTGGCCAGGGTGCTGTTACTCAGCGCGCATACGGAACCGAGCACGGCCAGCAGCAGCATGGTCACGAGCGTGGCCTTGGTGCGCGTCCAGCCGAAGCGTTCGTGAAAAATCACGACGGGCACTTCCATCAGCGACAGCATCGCCCCTGTGGCGGCCACAGCGGCCAGGATGAAGAACACCACCATCAGGCCTTGTCCCATGGGAATTTGCGAAAACACGGCCGGGATGGTGATGAACACCAGCGACGGTCCCGCACTGGGGGCAAAGCCAAACGTGAACACGGCGGGGAAGATGGCGATGCCGGCCAGCATCGATACACCGAGGTCGGCCGCCATGACGCGCAGCGTGGTCACGGGGATATTCTGGTCGTCGCGGAAATAGCTGCCGTAGGTCATCATCGTACCCATGCCGACGGACAACTTGAAGAAGGCCAGGCCCATGGCCGTCAGCACGACGGAAGCCGTCAGCTTGCTGAAGTCCGGGCGGAACAGAAAGGCAAGGCCTTCGCCCGCTTTATCGAGCGACAGGCTGACCGCGCAGAGCAGGAGTAGCAGCAGGAACAGCAGCGGCATCAGTTTCTTGGCGATCGCCTCGATGCCCTTGGTCACGCCCAGCATTAATATGCCACCGATAAACAGCAGCACGCCCCATTGCCAGAATAGCGATTGCAGGGGACTGCTGATCAGCGAGGCGAAGGCCGCTTCCGTCACCAGCTTGTCGCTGCTGAGGATGGAACCGTCGATGGCCTTGGCGATATACGCAAACACCCAGCCCACCACTTCCGAGTAAAACGCGACGATCAGGAAGGCGGCGATCATGCCAATGACGCCGACCAGCCACCAGGGCTTGCCCTTCGGTGCCAGTTGTTCCATGGTGGAGATGGGATTGACCTTGGCGCGGCGCCCCAGGGTGATTTCCGCGATCATCACGGGCAGGCCTACTAATAAGGTGGCGAGTAAATAGATGAGCAGGAAGCCAGCGCCGCCATTGGCGCCCGTCAGGTAGGGGAACTTCCAGATATTGCCGAGACCGACTGCGGAACCGAGGGTGGCGGCGAGCACGCCGAAGCCAGTGGTAAAGCCAGCTCGTTTCAGGGTCAGGCCTGATCCTTGAGCTTGTTGTTTCATGGTGAATCTTCTATGTATGGACGCGGATTTGCGCTGAGGGGGCGAAATTGTAGCAGTTGGATGCAAAAGCCCTGGAAAAGCCTTGCTACTACCGGGGCGCTTTGCTATAGTTCGCCTCCCCGATGAGACGCACTAGTTTGCGGCACAAAAGGGACAGCCTTCAGGGGCTGGGTAGTAAAAAAGAAGGTTGACGAAATGCTGAAAAAGCTTCATACTCTTCCTCCTTCGCAGCTGACAAACACAACGCTTTGTCGATAGCGCGAAAGCAGTACCGAATACCGTTCTTTAACAATTAACAGTCGATAAGTGTGGGCATTTGATGTAAGTGCAGCGTCAATCTTCGGATTGGCGTCTAACTTAAAATATCAAATGTTCACAAGAAATAATGAAATAGGCGCTACGAAAGTAGTGGCCTGTCAGTTTTTTGAGTGAGCGACCCATCAGCAATGATGGTGCCTGTAAAAGGGCAAAGTAACAGAGATTAAACTGAAGAGTTTGATCCTGGCTCAGATTGAACGCTGGCGGCATGCCTTACACATGCAAGTCGAACGGCAGCA